>MGBO01000001.1:0-8075 GCA_001788295.1 Candidatus Roizmanbacteria bacterium RIFOXYC1_FULL_41_16
TTTCCAGATTAAAATACGGCAAACCCAAAGAATTAGTCGAGCAGGAAATTAATCAACGCGCCCGCCTCTAGCCCTCCCGTTCCATTTCGGGAATGGAACAGAGCCTAGGGTGGACCTGACGGGATTCGAACCCGTAGTCTCTTCCATGCCATGGAAGCGCGATAGCCGTTACGCTACAGGCCCAGTCGCTACGTTTTTTTATTATAGCATGCCTATTGGCACTTTTTTTGCGCTCCTCCGTACTCATTGTAAGAAGCACAGACGCTGTAAGTGTAGCTGTTGTAATACTCTTTTTGGCCAAAGGTGTCAGCCGGGCAGGCGCCGTTGTAGCGGCAAGCAGCGTAAAGAATATAGGCCACTGGCCAGTCATCGCAACTGATTTTGTCTTTCCAGGCCAGGCTGATATTGCCCAAATGGTAAGCGGCCGCTGCCATTGAGTCAAAGGTGACGTTGAGTGACAACTCAGTTGTGCCGAGTTTGGCGCCCACATAAGGCTTAATCCTGTGCCAAGTGTCGCCCATCATCTGAGTGACGCCAAAAACCTTGGTTGAACCCACAATATCAGTGGGATCCGAGCCTTGGTAAGTGTTGTAATAAGTCCAGTTTGCCAAGGCCTGTGTTCCCAAATAGCCGGCCTCGTTGTCGTAAGTGGCATAAATCATCGCCGGCGGTACACACATAATTGGGCCTACAATTCTGGCAATGTCTCTAAAATCTTTTCCTGGTCGGGGATTAGTAAGTTTAAAAGGGGTCGGAGTCGGAGTTTTGGTTGGTTTCGGGGTTTTAGTCGGTTTTATGGTCGGGGAGCCCGCCGGATTAGTCGGATTTACAGCCGCGGTTGGTTGGCCGGGGCGTGAAGTTGGCAAAGTAATGGGCAAGCGCACAGGTGTAATCGTGGGTTGTTGTACCACCGGCGTTGAGGATGGCTGAGGTACAAATCCGGCCGTTGGCCTCAGAGTGGGAATGGCGTGTGTGTTGCCCTGTTTTGGTAAGACGCTAGACAACAATGGCCACGAACTAAGCCGTGGGATTTTAATCGACAAAACCAGTCTGGAAAGATCAGGGATTTGGGGCTCTGTTTCACCCAATACCGGTGCCGAGATTTTGGTTAAAAACAAGGCCAAAACTACGGCCAAAATTAGCTTTTTACGGTTTGCATTTAAAAAAGAATTCATATCAATTTATCCTGATTTTAGTATACTAAAATCATGCACCTAGGGCCTTTTTATTTGGATACCAAAGAACTTTTTTTAATCGTGGCGGCGCTACTGATTGCCTTGGCGATTTATTTTGGCTGGCCGCTCTGGTTGTTTAATTCGCAAAGCTTGTTGGTCTTGGTAATTATCATGTTAGTTGTCAAAGGTTTATTGCCGGCAATTCACAACGAAAACTTTTTTGTCTTGAGTCTTACCAGTCTTTTGCTCTTATTATATTTACCGTTGTTTCAAGTGCTTTTGTTTTATAGCTTGAGTTTTGCTTTGCTCAAAATTTTGAAAGTAATCTAAAGTCAAGGAGTTGGAGTTAAAGTAGTTTGAATCAGCGCCTGTGGTTGGGCAACTGGATTGTTAAAAACTACCAGTAGAATTACCAGCAGTAATAAAACGCCAATTCCAATGATTAAAATAATTGGTGCGGCGGCCACAAATCCACTGGCCGCGGCCGCGCCACCAGTTGCCGCTCCGGCTCCAGCCACACCAGCGCCGACACTGCCGCCGAAAAAACCGCCGATCCCTGGCAGCTTGCTCAAAAAGCCGCTAAAATTGCCCATAAAGCCGCTGATTGATTCATACACAGTCGGGGCGCCGGAACGAAACAACGAGCTAAGGCCCGAGAAATCAATTTTCGGCAAGCTAAACTGCCATTTTGGCCAATTCGCTTTGATATTTAATGATGTGGTAGTTTGGGGTTGGCTAATTGTTTGGTTGGCCTGTTTTTTAGGCAGCTGCGGCAGGGTAGAGGCAGGCACTTGAGAAAAATAGCGGCTGTAATAGCGGCCCATTTTCAAAATTCGTTCCTGACTAATATCATCAATCTCATAGCGCTTGCGACCACGTTTGTTGTACAGTTCCCGGTTCAGCTCGATTTTAAAAGCCTGCAAAAATTTCTCTTCGTCCAGATTTGAGATATCCTGGCTGGCGAGCACTCTGGCTAAGGCCTTTTGGCTGAGCTGGCTTTGAGCCACGGCCTGGTCTCTTTGCTTTTTATCTGTCAGTGTGCTCAATTCTTCTTTCAATTCTCGGCGGGTCAGCACTTTAGCATGATGCTCAGCTTTTTCCTGATTCTTGATTGTCTCTAGTGTCTCAGCCTCTTTAAACCGGCGGTTATTCTTCTCATTTTGTTGCGAGAATCCCTCAGCCAGTTCAGCCTGGGTTTTGCTGATTTGATTAATCAGATCCAAGCGATTCGCTTGTAGATTTTGGTAGTCGGAATTAATCAGTTCGCCAAGCGTTTCCCGAAGATTAGCGGTTGTGCCCGCACCTTTTTCAAACAGCTGATCGCCGTGGGCGCTTACCAGGTCGCTCACCGCTCTTCTGATCTCTATCTGCTGTATTCGGCGGCTGTCATAGGCCTGTCGATCTTCGCCGCGCTGCCGGGTGGCATATACGGCCTTAAATTTCTGATCTTTGCTGATTTCCTTAGTCACTTTGCTGACCCATTCCTGCTGAATATCCTTACGGATTTGTTCCGGTGAGTATGCCTGATAACTGGCCGCAATCCAAGCAGCAGTGAGGGAAATATCGGCAAAACGGATTTTCTTTTTCTCCTGACTGTCTGATTCTTCGTCTTGCCGGGTGCGATAGCTTTCCTGGTTGTCGACTGCTGGCTCAGCCATTTTTTAGAGAATATAAATAAGGCTAATTAGAATCAATCCCCAGAGCCCCAAAGTAGTCACAAGAATCTTATCCTTAGTGATAATCTTTTCCGGTGCTTCACCCTCACGGTATTCATAAAGGAGTTGAGCATAGCGCATGATTGCAAACACGGCAAAGGGAATAGTGAGCATAAACCATTTTCGGGTTTCGGCTGCTCGGAAAAAGGGCTCAATCAAGAGTGATAGCTTGGTGCGGATATGGGGAGGCTCCTCCACAAAAGAATACAAGGAGTAGGCAATAATCGTCATAGCCGCAAAGGTGGTTACCAAAAACTGCAACATTTGCATTGTATAATCTTTAAGAACAGTTCTGGTGGCGGTGCCTTGATTTACAATTTCACTGTGGCGTTTGACAGAGGCGATAAAAAGCGAGAAAAAAAACACCGTCAGCCACATCCACACCGGCACATGATAGCCGGTAATCAGCTCGCCGGCAAACAAGCGGACCATAAACGAGGCTGAGATGGCAAAAATATCAAACAAAACCTGTTTTTTTAAATAAAGAGAATAGATTACGTGCAGCAAAAAGAAGACAATCACCAAAATTGCCAGGCTGACCCGCAAAAACAAGCTGGCGGTAATGGTCGTAATCACAATCAGAAATAAGGCAAAAGTGGCGTCAGGCAGGCTTAGTTTGCCTGAGGCAATTGGCCGATGCCGCTTAGCCGGATGCTTGCGGTCCAGTGGTGCGTCCACAATATCGTTAAAAATATAAGAGGCACTGCTGATGGCTGAGAAAATTAAAAAGGTATAAGTGCTGTACCAGAATAATTTCGGGTCAAACAGCATACCGTTAAATAAAATGGCGATATAGACAACGCTGTTTTTCAACCATTGGCTGGGCCGGGCCGCCTTAAAAACATAATAAAGCCGGTTTTTCAGAGTCGGCTGTTGTTTGAAAAAAGAGAACGACAACATAGAATAAAGTATATACGAAGAGAGAAGAAAGTGCCAGGGAGAGGACTTGCTCAACTCGCTCTTGCCGAAACTTCTTTAGTTGAGGCTTAGAGCGAGTTAGTCCCGACAAGACAGTATTGTCTTAGTCGGGAAACCTCTTGTTAGAATTGTGCCAGGGAGAGGACTTGAACCTCCATGCCCTTGCGAGCACACGCCCCTGAAGCGTGCGTGTATACCATTTCACCACCCTGGCAAATCAACCTATTTTATCATTTTCTGAGCCACTTGTTGTCCGCAACGGACTGCTTGGTTGGTGCCGCGGTCGTAAGGATAAGTCAGTTCCATATTGGCAAAATACAAATTAGGTACCGGAGTAAGATAATCCGGCTTGTTTTTGACAAATTCCGGCGTGTAAAGGGGCTGGCCGTATTTGAGGTAAGCTTGCTGAATAATCCGGTATTCTTCGGCCAGTTTCTTATCTTTGAGCGTAAATAGTTTGGGTTTATTAGTGTAAGTGGCCAGATAGAGTAGATGCTGGTGATGATAGTGCTTGGCCGGGACAAAATTGGTTTGCTGCACTGCCACCATATAGTTTGAGCCCGGATTTTGCCGGCTAGCCGGAGTGGCCAGGCTAAGCCAATAAGTTTTGGGTAGTACTTTTTGCCGGCTGGCAAAAATAATATTGTGCGCGCCCAGGTATTCTATCTTTTGCAAGCGCCTACGATAGCTTGTTGGCAAAATCATTCCTCCGATTTTCAAAAATAGGGGCGTTTGCAAAGTGTTAATTAGTTTATTAGCCCGAAACTGTTGGCTAGGGCCAGTCAAAATAAACTGTTTTTTATCAAGCTTGATGTTTTTAATTTCGGTTTTCAAATAGATTTTTGCCCCGAGTTTTTTGGTTTTAAGCGCCAGTTGGTTGGCCAGAGCCTGATAGCCGCCGGGCGGGTAAGACAGGTCCGGAGTCCGCCGCAATCTGGCCCAGAAAAAGCCCAGGTTGATTTGGTGGTAGTAATGCTGGAACTTTTTCAAAAAAAGCGGTTCCCAGAGTTCTTGATTGGCTTTCCTGCCCATAGTGGTTGTCAAAAAATCCTTGGCAAGCGTTTTATCGTAGTAATTCAGTTTGGGTCCAAACTTAAGTAAGGCCAACACCAGGCCGGTGCGCAGTCGGTCTAATAGCGGCAGCCTTTCAAAACGCAATAGATCATGGGCAGAATCCAGTTTATAGCTTTTGGTATGCTGGCCAAATAAATACTGAAACAGGGGATTATCATTGTTGTCCGGCTGTTGTTTGTTTAGATAAAGAGAAGCGGTTTCCGGCCGCATTTTTAAAAAGTTCGCAAAACCAATTTCTTTGGCCAAGTCAAGAATTTCGTGCTCATTGGTAAAGCAATGATGATAGGTGTAATCAAGATACCAGTCCCAGCCAGGCCTTTTAAACCCGCCGGCCGCGCCAGCCACCTGAGCCGCTTTTTCAAAGATTTCCACTTGATAGCCGGCCTTGGCCAGTTCGTAGCCGGCAGTCAGGCCGCTAAAGCCCGCGCCCAAAATTGCAATCTTCATATGGGTATTATAATGAATCATAAATTCCTAGGTTAATAGTTTTTACTACTATCCTATAGTTGACACGGGCGGGTGCTTCTGCTATAATTACCCACATGAAAAAAATTGTGTACAGTCTTATAGTTTTTGCCAGTTTATTTATGGTTACTTTTAAATTGGCTCAAATCGCCTCTGCCGGCACTTATGGCCAGTATGGTGGAGAAGACGAGTCTGGCAAAGTCATGGTCGACAAGCTGGTGCGTCATCCACAAACCGGCGTTTATGTCGACAATCTTGGTCTAAACGATCCGATGTATTCGGCTCAGGCCACGGTTTTTTTCAAAATCATTGTCGAAAACACCGGCACTCGAACTCTTGATGAGATCAATGTCGTTGATTATCTACCAATGTATTTGCAATATATTTCAGGCGGCAATTATAACGCTACCTCTCGCGAAATTCGTTTTACTTTTGCTAATGTAGCTCCAGGCGAACGTCGCAGCACTATTTTGCAAGCCAAGGTTTATTCTCTTAGCCAGTTGCCCTCTGAGCTGACTGTGATTTGTCCTATTAATAAGGTGGTGGCCTCTTCGCCTCAAGACGGTTCAGACGAAGACACCGCCCAACTTTGTATCAAAAAGAAACCGATGGTGGCCCCAGAGGCTCCCAAAGCCGGTGACCCTATGGCTTTAGTAATGGGATTGGGTAGTCTTACCACTTTGTTTGGCGGCTTCAAACTCAAGCAGAAATACGCGTAAACTTATAGTACTTGGATAATAGGATACGAATTCCAAATTGTGAATAGATTGCGGATAAGTATCGATTGGATTGCCAAATACCAGACTATCATTGAATAGCAGTTGACATTCTTACTTTTCGGTACTATACTATAGGCACTATCGTTCGCGGGGAACGACAAAAAAACGAAGAAGCAAGGGTCTTCGTGTAAAGAAGAGTTAGGTGGAGTGACGAGCTCAGCCTAACTCTTTTTTTTTGTGGTCTAAAACCCCCTGACAATCTCTGATCTAACACCTATATTTAGTCTATGCCAGTACTTAATCGGGAAGACAAACATTTCCCTCAAGCCTTACTCTCAATCCGTCCCTTAGTCCACCACCTTTCCATATCGGGAATGGAACAGGCTGGTAGAGCCGGCCGATTGTTTGGGAAACGATTATTGACTGTGGTTGGATCACGCAAAATGACCCGTTATGGCCAGCAGGTGGTTGAGAAGCTAATTCCGCCTTTGGTACGAGCCGGCGTCACCATTGTTTCCGGTTTTATGTATGGAGTCGACCAATATGTGCATCAAATCACTTTGGATGAGGCTGGTTTGACCATGGCTGTTTTGGGTTGGGGGATTGATTGGCCTGTTTTGCCGGTGGAGCGTCGTCTATATGACGCTATTTCCCAAAAAGGTTTATTGATCAGCGAATATCCTAACCAAACCAAGCCGCAGCTGTGGATGTTTCCGGCCCGGGATCGAATCATGGCCGGTCTGAGTCCGGCGACTTTGGTGATTGAGGCGGCCAAAAAGAGCGGTAGTCTGATTACGGCGCGCCTGGCCAGTCGTTACCGGCGCAAAGTGTTTGCCGTCCCCGGCCCGATTACCAGCGCTGTCTCGGCTGGCACAAACTCTCTAATTAAGTCTGGCCAGGCTCTGGCTGTTGATTCCTCAGTCGAGATTTTGGCCATAATGGGCTGGCCCCTTTCCCCCCAAACCACACCCCGGGGGTGTTACGGGCTGATAGAAAAGTCCAAAGCCCTTAATTTTTTAGCCAACGAACCTTTAACGATTGATGAATTGGCCAAAAAATGTCAGCAACCAGTGGCTCAAATTTCAGCTGACTTATCACTTTTACAGATAAAAGGTTTGGTTAATGAAGACAACGGCAAATATTTTCTCAAACAATTATGTTAATAAAAATAAACTCGGTGGCGCATTTGGGTTTGGCCAGTGTCAAGGTGATGGTGGAGGTGGATGTGGCCGTTCAGGGCTTTCCGGGTTTCAATATTGTCGGTTTACCCAGCAAAGCGGTTGAGGAAGCGCGCGAGCGGGTGAAAACAGCCATCAACAACTCCGGTTTTGGGTTTCCGGACAAGCGAATCACGGTGAATTTGGCGCCGGCTGACTTTGTCAAAGACGGCTCCTGTTACGATTTACCCATTGCCATGGGAATTTTGTTGGCATCCGGTGTGATTGAGCCGCTGCCAGACCTAAAAAACAGCCTTTTCTATGGCGAGCTTTCACTCGACGGCCAGCTCTGTCACAGCAGAGGGGTACTTTTGGTGGCCATTTTTGCCAAAAAAAACGGTTACGACCGAATTTTTGTGCCTTACGATTCGGCCAACGAAGCTTTGGCAGTTACCGGCATCAAGGTTTTACCAGTCAAAAATCTGGCTCAAATAACCAAATACTTCAATCATCAAGGGGAAATTTCCGCGCCAAATCATTTGCAAACTATCCCTCCGCCAAGTCTGCCGGAGTTTGATTTTAGTGAAATATTGGGTCAAGAGCAAGCCAAACGCGCTCTCACCATTGCCGCGAGCGGTGGTCATAATCTGCTTTTCTCCGGCCCGCCCGGCAGTGGCAAAACTATGCTCGCGCGTGCCTTACCCGGAATTTTGCCAAACTTGTCTTTGGAGGAGTCGTTGGAAGTCACTCAAGTTTACTCAGCCAGCGGCTTGCTTAAGGCTGGGCAGGGTTTGGTGTGGCAGCGGCCGTTCCGTTGCCCTCATCATTCTACTTCTCAGGCTGGCTTGATTG
>MGBO01000001.1:8159-8437 GCA_001788295.1 Candidatus Roizmanbacteria bacterium RIFOXYC1_FULL_41_16
GTTCTATTTTGGAAGCATTACGGCAACCGCTTGAGGATGGGGTTGTGGTTATTTCCCGCGCCATTGGCCGAGTTGAGTTTCCCTGCCGTTTCATGCTCTTGGGCGCGGTTAATCCTTGCCCATGCGGTTATCTTAATCACCCCAAACGTAGCTGCCGTTGCTCACTGCGAGAAATTGAACGTTATCAGCGCCGCTTGAGCGGCCCGATTCTGGACCGGATTCATACGGCACGAACAAATGCATATCAATCCGGTCCAGAATCGGGGCGCTCAAGCGGC
>MGBO01000001.1:8460-27004 GCA_001788295.1 Candidatus Roizmanbacteria bacterium RIFOXYC1_FULL_41_16
AAAGCGGCTCAAGCCTTTTGGCCTGTATACCAATTCCCAGATGAAAAACAAGCAGGTAAAACTGTTTTGCCAAACCACCCCGGACGCCAGGCAGTTGTTAAAACTGGCTGTCGACAAGCAATCGCTTTCGCCTCGCTCGTATTTCCGGATCCTCAAAGTCAGCCGGACCATATCCGATTTGGAACAGAACCAGTTAATATCAGTTTCTCACGTGGCCGAAGCCCTGCAATATCGCGCCCGGGTATTTTAATGAAAAAATTCAACAAAATTATCGGCAATCTTGGCGAAGATTTAGCCGCCCAATATTTACAAAAACAAGGTTATGAGATTTTAGAGCGCAACTGGGGCAGTAAATGGGGCGAAATTGACATTGTTTGCAAATCAAACCGCGAATCAAACCGCCGCGGTTTGAGTATTTCAACCGCGGCGGTTGGATCACTGGTCTTTGTCGAGGTCAAAACCAAAACCGGCCGGCTATATGGTTCTCCGGCTCAAATGGTCAATCCCCGCAAACTTTTTCAAATAAAGCGTATTGCCAGTCTATATCCTGCGGGAATTAACCAATTCAAGCGAATTGATGTTGTCGCCATTGTTCTTTCTTATGATCGCCGATTAATTTCTCTTAACCATTACCAGGCGGTGTATTGAATTTAATTTCAGTATAGTTTTTTTCTTCAGTTTGTTTGCCTATAACTTCTCTGATAGCCGTTCTCACTAGATCCGAAAATGAGGCGTAATAGCCGCTTTTGATCAAATTGTCGGCTTGGCTCTTAAGCTTGTCTGGCAACGAGATATTAATGGTTTTCATACATTAATCATACATAGACGAGATAAAAAAGACAAGTGGGGCATAAATTAAGCCTATAATTAAAATAATATAGAGTCTGTTTGGTACTAATATTCTATTGAATATAGAGGACTACTTGCTTTAGCTATAGATATTTTTATTTTTTTTCGAACCAAATATTTAAGGCAAAAATACTACTTGACAACTATCCTATAGCATGTTATGCTGATTATGTTTCTTGGGTTTAAACTACAAATGCTGTAGGCAAAAAGCCCAAGGAACATGTTCTTTAACAAGGGAATCAGGGAAAGGTTAGGCAGCTTGCTGCTTAAGTTTTCCAATCACCAATTTTCTTAGCTACATAATTAGTAGTTATGAGAACTGGTGGTTGGAGGTTTTGCGCAGGCCGCCAACCAAAAAACTTTAGATTGCCCGGGTAACCCCCGGGCGGAGGTGATAAGATGGACAAGTTCTTGAGTGGTGTAACGAAAGTATTGGGAATCCTGGTTTTGGTCGTTTTGCTCGTAGCAGGCGGCCTGTTTGTTTACAACCAGGTTCGGGTGGCTTCGGCCCCCGTTGCCCAAACCGTCTTGGTCAGCGGTCAAACTGATCAGACCGGCAGTAATGCCGGACTCCCCGCCAATGATGGTGGGCAGACCGGGCAGCGCGAGCTGACTGGTGAGTACAGTGCGGGTCCAGCCCGCACCTGGGCCGACTGGCCTGCTGATCGGATCAACCCAGAAGAGAATTTGGTTCGAGACACTGGCGAAACCAACTGGGAAGATCTGACAGATCTCGAGTGGTTGTGGCCTGATGGCACAACTTCGGTTGGTACTCGTCGCGTTGATGCGAACGGGCAAAAATTCGGCATTCTCTTGTCGGAAGGGCCTTTTGGTCTAACTGGCAAGCAGGTGATCGAAATGTTGCTGAAGAATGTGAACGATCGGTCATGGGTTGTCCGGGCGACCCCCGAAGGTCAATCTTCGGGTGGCTGGTGGACCATCGAACTTCTGAAGCCGGGAGCAAGCGAGAGCGCTATTCCCGGGCTGTTGGTTCCATCCAGCGGAAAGGTTGTCACCTGGACCCTGCAAAAGGGCCGCACGGACTATTGGGGCGGATTTCCTGCCCCCGTTGATCCGAAAGGCGTCTGTGAGGCCAAAAAGCTCGTGGATGCCGATAGCGGTCTTAACCAGTGGCAGGTGGTTTGTCGCGAAGGCGGCAGCGCCACGATCAAGAGTGATGGTGTCACCTGGATGCCGGCGGTCATGTACTTTGATGACTTCACCGGCGAATAACTGAATATCCCTGATCCCTTTGGCCCGCTCCTCCAAAAAGAGGGGCGGGCCAGTAGGTCTTAGTTAGGTAGCCAAAAGGCTAATTAACTGAGAATTACTATGAAAAACTTAGTCAAAAAATATAATCAATCTGAGGCCATTTTGATGGTTTCACTTTACCCCAAAAAGGCAGAGCTGTACTCCAGCGGCACCAGTGGGGTGGCTTCTTATGCCAAAAATATCACCACCCGCATGCAGTCTCCGGTGATCGTGTTGGCGGATAAAAACAAACGGCCGCATTTTTATGAAGAGCAGGGAGTTTTGGTCAACCGTTGTTTTACTAAAAGCAAGTTAAGTCTATGGCTGCAAGTGTTAAAACAAGTTGTCAGATTTAATAAGGTTAATCGAGTGGTAATTCAGTTTGATTTTGGTATGTATGGCAGCTTGCTGGCTACAGCCTTAATTGTCCCTTTCTTATTAGCGCTCAAATTACTTGGCAAAAAAGTCTATATTGTCTCTCATCATGTCATTACCGATGTTTTTAAATTGCGCGGTCACGTTGGTCTGGGTAATAGCTGGTTCGATACGATTAAGGGTAATGTCTATAATTTTCTTTTTAAAGCTTTTTACAGATTACTTGGTTTATTATCCGAAAAGATCGTGGTTTTAGAAGAACCGCTCAAAGCCATGCTAGCCGAATTTGTGCCGCAACACAAAATCAGTGTCATTGCTCACGGTGTCGATACCAAACTAAAGCCGATGAATAAAATCAAAGCCCGGCAGCAACTTAATCTGAAAAAGAATAGCTTTTTGATTATGTATTTTGGTTTTGTCAATTGGTTTAAAGGCGCCGATATTTTTGCCCAAACTTTTAAAAACCGCAAGCAGTTGTTAAACAAAAATGTGTCAGCTTTAATTGCCGGTGGTGAAAGTCCCACCATGAAAGGCAAACGTTTTTATCAAAAATACTTTAATCAGGTTTTAAAAACTGTTTCTGACTCCCCAGTGGTAAATATGACTGGTTATATTCCACAGGAAGACATTCGTAAATATTTTTCAGCCGCTGACTTGATTGTGTTTCCGTATCGTCATTTTATGACGGCTTCAGGTGTGATGAGCTTAGCTTTGTCTTATGGCAAGCCGTTTATCGTTTCTCATGAGTTGTCCCAAATGTTTGATTCGCCGGACTTTAAGAAAACTCTGACTGAGGTGGGCCTGAAGAAATCAGACATTGTTTTTAATTTAAGCAAATACTCTTGTTTGCATACGGCCGAGAATGTTTTGAGAAATGGCATTAAGCGTAAAATGGCCAGGCTGGCTCTGATTGAAAGAGAGAAGCGTGATTATTCTTTGACTGCAAAAGCTTATGACAACTTAGTCGAAATTAAACCAAGATATCTTTTTGGTAAAAGTCTAATTTTCCACTATAATAGTGGCAGATGAAAGCTAAATTATTCCTGATTGTTAATTTTTTTCTTTTTGTAAGTTTATTATTTTTTATTCTCTTTAAGGTTGAAATCAAGCCGGATGGGGATATTGTGGAATATTATGGTGTTACTGAAACTGTTCTCAGTCACGCCAGTCTGAATTTGCGGCAAAGCGATATTAATAACTTATTAAATTATATCGACGCACCAAAATTTGATAATCCTGGCTATTATCTTAACGGACGAGAAAATAATCGTTATCCAGTTCATTTTTGGGCTTATTCTTTACTGCTAGTTCCGGCGCGACTGGGCCTAGAGCTTTTTGGTTTTAATCCACTGTTGTCTTTGCCGATTACTAATCTGCTTATTTTTGGTTTAACTTTATATTATATTTATAAAAATTTTGTTCAAAAGACTCAGCAACGTTTGCTTTTATTAGGGTTGCTGTTTTTTTCGCCGCTTATCTTCTACTTTACTTGGCCAGGTCCAGACATGTGGTATTTGTGCTTATTGTTAATTGCCGTGTTTTATGCGTTTAGAAAACATTATTTTCAAGCGGCCTTTCTAACCGCCTTGGCCTCTTGGCACAGTCAGCCGTTAGTAATGCTAGCCGTGCTTTTTTCAGCCTTAGCTGTATATAAAGACTGGCGAAAAATGACACTTGTTTTGGGGGCGGGAATAGTTGTGACTGTTCCTTATATTTATAATCTTTATGCTTTTGGTACGCTTACACCCTGGCTGGGTTTACAAAATGCTTATGCCAGTATCAATGGCTTTGGTTTGCAAAATATTAGTATCTGGAAGTTATTTGAGCAATTCTTTGATCTTAATATTGGTCTATTTTGGTACGGCTCGGTGTTAATTTTACTGTCAGCTATAGGCATAAAATATTTTTGGCAAGAGCGACAATGGGAAAGATTAGTGATTGTTTTGGGGTTTGTATTGACTGCATTTTTTTACCAAACCAATCCGGCCTGGCACTATGGCACTACTGGTTATGGGCCATCCCGTCATATAATTTTTATACTGCCTCTTTTAATATGTTTAAGCCTGAAAAATTGGCGCCAATTAAAAGGGTGGTTTTTTGGGGCAGTATTTTTGATTTGTATTTTATTTCAGGGATATAGTTTATTTTTTAATAATTATTTCTATCCAGACACGACTCGTTCGCTTTTTCATACCCAATATGCTCAATATTTTTTAAATAATTATCCGGAGCTATATAATCCTACGCCTGAGATCTTTATCGACAGAACGTTAAATCAGGATACGATGTTGCCACAAAGCGCTATTTATGAAGAACAGGGGATATGCAAAAAAGCCTACATTTTGCCAAATGGCCAGTTTTTATTAAAACAAAAATGCGGCTTTATTCCCAAAAATGAGAGAATCAAACTCAAACAGCTTGAAAATTTAAGTATTTGCCAAGGAGTTTATGTTAATTACTAAGCTTAAAAAACAACTACCGTTATTATTGCTACTTTTCTTGGTGGTGATGATTGCCATTGCCAACTATGTTCCCGGAACTTGGTTAACTGGTTGGGACAATCTTCACCCCGAATTTGATTTTGCTCTGAATGCAAAGCGGGCTTTCAATAGTGTTTGGCAGGAATATCAGGGCTTGGGCTTGCTCTCTGGAATGGCTCATGCAGCTGATTTTTTCCGTGTTTTATTTTTGTGGTTGATGTCTCCGATTATTCCAGATCAGTTTAGTCGCTATTTTTATCACTTTTTAATGTTGTTGCTAGGCAGTTTAGGAGTTTTCTTTTTTACAAAAAATTGGTTGTTGCACAAAAACAACAAACATCGGTCGTTGTTGGCATTGCTTTCGGCTTCGTTTTATTTACTGAATTTTGGAACAGTCCAGTATTTTTTTACTCCGTTTGAGCCCTTTTCTACATTTTGGGGATTTTTCCCTTGGGAAGTGTATGTATTGTTTCAATACTTGTTTCATCCAAGCCGCCGCCATTTATTGATTTTGGCTGTCGTGAATTTATTGACTTCGGCACAAGCCTATGTTCAACCACTATTTGTGGTTTATGCCAGTGTTGTGGGCTTGATGTCATTGGGTTATTTAAGAACAGGCTGGTCTGTAATCAGTTTAAAGAAAGTGATTTTTGCCGGATTAACTATTTTATTGATCAACAGTTATTGGCTGTTGCCTAATGTTTATTTTGTTTTAACTAAGGTTGAAGTGACTCAAAATGCCATGAATAATCGCATGAATACCGAACGTTTTTTTCAATGGAGTAAGAGTCATGGTAATCTCAAGGATTTTGTATTACTACGTAATATTCCTTTTGATTCTAGTGCTACCAGCGATCAAGGTTATGACTATATGAAATCCTGGCGCGAATATTTTACTTTTCCGCTGGTTGAACTAATCAGCGCTGTTTTTTTTGTCTTGGGAGCAATTGGCCTGTTTGTTAGAAGCCGGTTCCGAACTTATTTTTTACCTTCGTTTATATTAATTGCAGTTGGTTTGCTGTCGCAGACCCCAGTTGTGGATTTGGCTAATCAAGCGATTCGACAATTGCCTTTGGTGAGCCAGATCTTGCGTAATCCTTTTACCAAGCTAGTTGTGCCGCTGGTTTTTTTAATAAGCATTGGGATTGGGTTGTTTTTGGAAAAGATATTTTATTGGCTTAAAGAACATGCTTTGCCAGTAAGAGAGATTTTGTTTTTACTTTTTGGACTAGTTATTTTTATTTCTTTACCGAGTTTTGCTGGTAATTTGTTTTCAGATAAAGTCAGGCAGAAAATCCCTCAAGAGTATTTTGCTTTATTTGATTTTTTCAAAACGCAGGAACCAAATCGCCGGATCATGAATTTGCCGCAGGACAGTTATTGGGGTTGGGGGAGTTATCGTTGGGGAACCTTGGGATCGGGCTTTTTATGGTATGGAATTGAACAACCGATTATGGATCGGGCTTTTGACGTTTGGAGTACCGAACTTGAAGGTTATTATTGGGAATTAGTTTATGCTCTCAGAGTTAGAGATCGGCAACTTTTTGATCAAGTGGTGAATAAATATAACGTTGGTTATGTAATTTATGATCAGGACTATCTCCCTTCGGATATTATTAATTTGTTAAATTTACGCAAGCAGCAAGATTTGCTTAAAAACTCCGATAAGTATCGATTGGTATGGCATCAGGGTTCAGTTTTTGTTTATGAAGTTATTGATTCTTTGTCGTGGTTAAGGGCTTCTGATCGATTACCAGGCTCAGTAACCAGTCCGAGATTTTTAAATTTTGATTCGGTTTATCATCAGGTCGGTGATTATTACACCGGTGGGAAAATTGACCTATTTTATCCTTACGCTTCTTTGTTTGCCAGCCGCTTTAGCGACGAAGCCTCTTTTTCAGTCAAAGAAACGACCAATAACTATCTTTTTACTACGCAAATTCCAATCAGTCGATACCGATTGATTTTGCCGGAAAGTATTAATCAGCGTCAGCCTAAGCAGTTTACGGCCGATAAGTTAATTTACAATTTGCCCAAAAAATCAGCCGGAAGTTTGGGGAATATGATTACTGATCTAGATTATCAGGAGAATCAATATTATCCAAATTCTAATCAGGGCAAGATTGGAAATTCTTTTCAGACAGTTAAGAGTGATAAATTACTGACATATGCCAAGAATTTGACTTTGGATACTTGGTGGACTTTACCAGAGGCATCCCCCGGAGCCTACCTTTTATCAATCAAGAGTCGCAAACTCTCTGGTTTCCCTCTGACTTTAACTGTCACGTCACTTAATAATCAACATAAGTATTTGTTGACTTTTCTAAATGATAGTTCGAAATCAGTAACTGAATATTTTGTTTTACCACCTTTTGAGACTTTTGATCAGGGCCTGGAAATTAGGATTAACAACCATTCTTTTAATAATACTCCTTCAGTTTCCGAAGTCAGTTTTATGGGTTTAACTCCAGTTCCCTTTTCATATTTAACTGGCATTCGTTTACAACAAATTGAGACTGTAAAATCGGCAAAATCAAAAAATATAGTCATAAATAAATTAAGTTATTGGCAATATCAAGGTTTTTTGCCTGATGAATTTTCCAATAATTTAATTTTGTCCCAAGCCTTTGATCCGGGTTGGCGCGCGTATCTTAACGGCCGTGAACTTAAAGAGCACGTGCTGGTCAATAATTGGGCCAATGGCTGGGTCATTCCTGAGGACGAAAGTGGGGAAGTCAAAATTATTTTCTGGCCGCAATACCTGCAATTTCTAGGATTTGGTTTGCTAATAATCACCTTTGTTCTAATCTCGTTCCATTTCGGGAATGGAACGAACAAGCCCAAAAACAGCCTATAATTAAATTTCGCTTGACAGTTAAATCACTGACCTGTTAAAGTGATTATTATCCTTTAACAATCAACATGCCTTGGCACAAACTGCTACAAAGGATTGGCTTGTTCATTATTCACCGTCGTCGTTTTCTTTGTCTTACTCAGGAGGCTTTGGCAATCGAAACCTTTATCGATCGGGCCCATCTGCGCAAAATCGAAAAAGGGACTGTTAATACGACCTTGCGAATTTTATTTAAAATCAGCCGGGTTTTGCAAGTCTCCATGTACGAAATGTTAGCTTGTGTTGAAAATAATATTGATCTGGTCAAAGTTGAGCAGGGCTGGCTTTCAAAAAGACAATTTTCGGGGAATGGCAATGGTAGCCAAAGTACGGCGCGGGTATTCCACAAAAAAAGAATAGGGATTGCCCACAATTCGGCGGCTAGAACTTTGAGCTACTAAGTTTTTGTCCAGAATAATTTTGCCGCCGCAAGCCCAAACCCACAAAGCCAGATCCAAATCCTCGTGCACCTGTTTATTATCCATAATTACATGCGTTCGTACTTTTTGCCACATTGTTTTGCTGATCGCCATATTAAGGCCAAATAGGCTTTGACGATTGCCTTGAGCTAGTTTAATCAAATCAAAAAGAAGGTTTGCTCCCCAAGAGCCGATTAGGTTGGGAAAGCTTACTGTTCCGGCCAAAGCATCAATTTTTTGCGCCTTAAAATTGAACTTGATTCGTTCAATCCAGTTTGGATTGACAGTGACGTCGCTGTCAGTCCGGGCAATAATTTCGTATTTGGCTCTGTCAAAACCTTTGTTGCGAGCATAAGAGATCCCTTGCTGTTTTTCTTTAATAATGCGCACCGGATATTTTTTGGCAATCTTCATTGAGTTATCAGTACAATTGTTGTCGACCAAAATAACTTCGTCAGCTGGTTCGCTTTGGGAAAAGATAGCTTTAAGGCATTTACCAATAATCGCTTCTTCGTTATAAACCGGTACGACCACAGAAACCTTCATTATTAATGATTATATCTTAATAATTTTTTAGTATATACAAGCGAGTGAGCATTTTAAAATAGCGGTAAGGATATTCCAAATTGCGGACAAATTTAGTTGACCGCCGGCCGGATGTCTTTGTGGCCAGTTGGCGACTATAGCCAATCTGGCCCAATTTGGCAATCCGAATTGACAGATCAATATCCTCGTGTACCTGGCTGTTATCCATATTGACTTTGTTTTTTACTTTTTGCCAAATGGATTTTCTGACAACCATATTTGAGCCGTGCAAAAGATGATAGCCATGAATAGCTCGCAGAACATAATAGTACAGATTTTGATGATACCATGAGGCCAGAGAATTAAACGGCAAGTCGTAATAACTGATCGGCCCGGCTGCGGCCAGGTATTGAGGATGAGCTTTCATTACTTGCCGAATATTCTTTAGCCAATGGCGGGGCACGATTGTGTCGCTGTCAGTTCGGGTAATAATTTCGTATTTGGCGATATCAAAGCCTTTGTTTCGGGCGTAAGAGATCCCTTGCTGTTTTTCTTTAATAATGCGCACCGGATATTTTTTGGCAATCTTCATGGAATTATCCGTGCAATTGTTGTCGACCAAAATGACTTCGTCAGCTGGTTCGCTTTGAGCAAAAATCGCCTTAAGGCATTTATCAATAATCGCCTCTTCGTTATAAACCGGGACGACTACGGAAACTTTCATATTGTTGATTATACTTGATATACTTTTATTTATGGATAATTACTGTTTGCTCCGGCCAGCCAAAACCGAAGAAACCACTCCTGCGGCGCAGATTGGCTTGTTGTCCTCGTTTTTGAATATCGGTAAGCGGAGTTTACTTGATTTGTTAATGTTAAAATCTGCCAAGTATTTGAGTTTGGAAATTGTCTCGATCAACCAAAAAACCCGGTTTTATTTTCACGCCCCATCGAGTCTCAAAAACTATTTTATCAGTCAGGTTTTGGCGCAATACCCCAAAACTTTAATAAACGAAGAAAAAGAAGACCCGCTTTTTCGGGTAGTTAAGGACAAAAAAACTTCCATTTCGGTCTTAAATCTGTCTCAGCCCTATTGCTATCCGATCAAAACTTACAAAAATTTTGTCGAGCTGCCGCCATTAAATGCGGTTTTGGGTTTTTTATCTAAGCTCAAAGAAGGAGAGGCGGCGGCTGTTCAAATTATTCTAAAAGTGCCTTTTTCTCAGGAGAAAAGTCAGCACAAAATCCGGGGCCAAATGAAATCAGTCGACAGCCAAGGTCAGGAGCAAGTCAATCCGTACAACAAATTGATTCAGGAAAAGCTCGCCAGCTCCTTACTTCAAGCGCAGATTCGTTTGGTGTTTTCCGGGCCCGAGACCCAAGCCAGTCGGGATCGGTTACAGGAGTTGTCCGGTGCTTTTGGCGTCTACACCATGTCTGAGGGCAATAGTTTTGTTCCGCGTTCCCGGAGTGGGCTTTTCAAAAAAGCATTTTTTAAAAAAATTGTTGAACGTGAATTTTCTTCTTGGCAGCCTACCTTGACTCTCAATCTGGATGAATTGGCTTCATTGTGGCACTTGCCGGACAAGAAATTCGAAAAGATCAAAAGTATTTATTGGGGCCGGCAATTGTTATCCGAAGCCCCCGATAATCTGCCGATTGCGAGCCTTCACAGCAACCCAGATCAAACCGCCGCGGTTTGTAAGGGTAAAAAAGAGGTAAATTTTTTTGGAACAACAGAATGGCGTAATCGGGAAGAGATTTTTGGCATTTCCCGGGAAGACCGTTCCAAGCACGTTTATATTATTGGTAAAACCGGCGCTGGTAAATCGACCATGATTGCCAATATGGCCATCAATGACATTCGCAACGGCGAGGGAGTGGCAGTAATTGATCCGCACGGCGATTTATCAGAAATGATTTTGGAATATATTCCCAAAAGGCGAGTAGCCGACGTGGTCTATTTGGATCCCACTTTGAGCGACGACCGCGCTTTTTCTCTCAATATGTTTGACAAAGACAGCGCCTCACATCAAGACGTGATTGCCTCTGGAATCGTCTCGGTGTTTTATAAATTGTATGGTGACTCCTGGGGGCCGCGACTTGAATATATTTTGCGAAACACGATTATCACTTTGCTTCATTATGGCAACGGCACCTTTGCCGATATTTTGAGAATTCTGGCCGACAAAAAATTTCGCGACAAAATTGTAGACGCAATTAAAGACAAAGATAAAGTAATGTATGATTTCTGGCGTTATGAGTACGATAAAATGACCGATCGGCTGCGGGTGGAGTCGATTTCTTCAATTCAAAACAAGGTTGGCCAATTTGTTTCCTCGCTCCGCGTGCGCCGGATTCTGGACAGTCACAAATCAACCTTTTCCTTAGAGGAAATTATGGATCAGAAAAAAATCCTGATCATTAATCTGTCACAGGGAAAACTAGGGGAGGATACCACCGCTCTTTTGGGCGCGATGTTTATTACCAAAATGCAGCTCACGGCCATGCGCCGGGTCAATATGAAGCCAGAAGAACGGACGGACTTTTATCTGTATGTCGACGAGTTTCAAAATTTTGCTACTACCTCATTTATTAAAATTTTGTCCGAAGCCCGCAAATACAAGCTCAATCTGACTTTGGCCAATCAATATGTTGGTCAGGTCGAGGAGGATATTCAAAAAGCCATTTTCGGCAACGTGGGTACTTTAATCACCTTTGTGATTGGTTCAAGTGATGCCGCTCTTTTTGAAAAAGAATTTGGCGGTAAGTTTACGGCGGATGATCTGGTTGCCTTGGGAAAATATCAAATTCTTTTAAAAATGGCCATCAACGGCCTCACTTCCGAGCCGTTTTTTGCCCGGACATTGCCCTTGCCTTCAGTCATCAATCACAACAAAGATAAGATCATCAAACTGTCTTTGGACAAGTATTATCGCCAGGCCTCCTAGCAATCCGTAACACCCCCGGGGTGTTATTTTTAGAGTTTGCAAAGTTTTGGGAAAAAATCTATAGTTATTGTTAATGAAAAAGTGGTGGGCCGGTCTTGTTTTATTGGTAATTGTTTTTAGTTTGGTTGTGCCTGTGGTACGGGCTCAAGTTGTTCCAATAACAGCGCCTACTACCACCCCTTCACCCACAACAGCTCCGGGTACGGTTGCCTGGGCGTTTGATTCTCAGGTTACCGAGGTGGGCAAGCGCGCCGAACGGGCCCGCCAGTTTATCAGCTGGATTCTCAAAAATCAGGCGATCGACAATCACCGTGTGTTTATGGATCTGTGGAAAGTGACTTTGGGCGTCACCTTGACTCTTACTATCATTGTGGTCGCTATGCTCGGTTTGGGATTGATTGTCGCCCGCAAACAAGATATTTCGGTCAAGGTAGACGTCATGCCCATTCTCACCAAGGTGGCCATGATTGTGCTCTATGCGATTTTTTCCTACGTTTTGGTTTTGGGCTTGATTCAGATTACCGAGCTGATCACCTCCTTTTTTATCAAATTTTTGGGTGGCGACAAACTGTTTAGTATCTTTTTTAGTGCCGATCCCTCAACCGACGCCAATTATACCGAACTGATTGGCCAGCGTGATCTTGATCCGCTCAAAGCCGAGTCGGCCAAAACTTCGCTTTTCCTGATCGAGGTCTCCTCTTATACCTACTTTGCCATGGGAATTATTATTCTCATTCGCAAAATTGTCCTTTGGTTTTTGCTGGTTTTGTCACCCATCCTGGCCTTGTTAATGCCTTTTAAGTTCATTCGCAACATCGGCTGGATTTGGGTGGGGGTCTTTTTCCAATGGGCGTTTTACGGCCCTTTGTTTGGCATTTTCCTCTGGGCGTTGAGTAAAATATGGGAAGCCGGCATCCCGTTTGCCTTTAATTTTAGCCGGATTTTGGGTGAAAACGGCGTGGTTTATCCGCTGGCGATTAATATTCTTTACGGCGGGCCGCAGCAAGTGGCTGGCGGTTTGGGCCAGCCTCTTTCCCATCAGGCGCCGATTAATTCGGGCAACTACATCGACACTTTCATGGAATATGTTATTGCCCTGATTATGCTTTGGGTGGTCATGGTTTTGCCTTGGTGGCTGCTCCGTATTTTCCGTGACTACTGTTGCGACGGCATTTACGCCATGAAAAATATTTTGATGAACATGTTGGGTGCGCAGCAGCGCCCGAGCGAGCCGCCGCCTGGTGGCCTATCTTCGTCTCTAAACCAGCAAATCAAGCAGGCCATGTCGCAAACCAAACAAGTCTATCAGCAGGAAACGATGAAACAGCAGCAAATTATTTCAGAAAAAGAAAACATCAAAAATGTCAAAACCGAAGAGATTTCGCGGCGAATGGACGCCAATATTTCGCGCTTAGCCGACATTGCCAAGCTTGAAACTCAAAGTGACCGGCGCCAAAACGTGAGCCGCACTATGTCCTATATGCAAAATCCGATGTCAGCCGAAAGTCGGGAGGATCGGTCGCAGTTTGTCAAGCTCAAGGCCGAGTTGTCCACTCGGGCCGCCGGCGGCGATGTTGAGGCCAAGCGCCTGCTGGACGCAACCACAAGCACCGGTATGATGGTGCGCGACAAGATTCAAATGCTGGCCAAACAGCAGGTGAGTGCGATTCCCATTACTCAGCGGATTTCAATTGATCTAAAATTGCCTGAGGAAAAAATTAGGCACATAGCCACGACCTTTGCCCAAACCCTTAGCCGACAATCGCAAATTATCACCCAAGTTTCCCAAGTGGCTCAAGTGGAAACTCAGCAGACCAAGCAAGTGATTGAGGCTGTTCCCAAGGCCGCCGAGCAAGGCCAAAAACAGAGTTTGGAACAGGTGTCCAAGAAGGCCGGCCTAAACAAAGAAAAAACCAAGCAGGTGATCGAGGAGGTAGAGAAGCAAACCGAAAATGAGCAGGTAGTGGCCGAAGTCGCTCAAAAAGAGCAGGCCACGATTGAGCAAGTCAAGAGTATCGGGAAAAAAGTCCTGAAAGCCGTGGGTCAAGAGGCGCCGGCCGAGGCGCCCGGCAAGCCAGCCAAGCCGGCCGTGAGCATTGAAGAGTATGAAGAAATGCGGCGAATGTGGATTGAACACTACACCAAAGGCGAGGTCCCGATGACTGAGAAAATCAAAGATCGGCAGAGTTGGGTGAGCGAAGAAAGCGTGCGGCTGGAAAACGTCATGAATAAGATCGTTTCCGAAAATGAGGACATTCGGGCCGAAGGTTTGCGTGAAGTTTCAGACATTATTCCGTTCTTTATTCTGGGCGATATGACTCTTGAGGACATTGCTGTTTATTTGCGCGCCAAGCTGGCCGCGGCCAAGGAAGTCTCTCAAAATTTGCAAGCCGAAAACGTCATCAAACAGCGGTTGGAAAATCAAACCGAGTATGTTGAGGTTGAGCGCCAAAAAACCGAGGCCAAAGCCGATGTTCTCAAACAAGAGCTGCCAATAGCCGGCAATCCGCCCAAACAGCCATGAACAGATCGCAAAAACTCATATTTAATTTTTTAATTGGTTTATTGGTGGTTAATTGTTTGGTAATCGTGACCAAAAATATTGTCAGGCGGGAGCGTCCCACACAGATTCTGACCGATTATTCTTTTCCGTCACAGCACTCGGCCAATGCCTTTTATGTGGCTGCTTATTTAGCCGCCTGGCCGTTACTCAAAAAAAAACAAAATCGCCAGACTCGGCGCTATTTGGTCATCGGACTCTATCTCTGTGCTGTGGCTGTTGGCTACAGCCGGCTCTATCTGAATGTCCATTATTTTTCTGATGTGGTTGCCGGTGGTATAATGGGCTTGGTGCTTGCTAAGTATTTTTTTAAAACTGCCTAAATGAAATTTGCCAAACAACTGCGACAAGGTAAAATCAAGCGCCCTACCACTAAGCCCCGTTCCATTCCCGATTTGGTACTGCTGTTGGATAATGTCTACGACACCTATAACGTTGGTGGGATGTATCGGGTGGGGGATGCCGCCAGAGTCAGCAAGATTTATCACGGTGGCCAAACTCCAATCGGGCCCAATCCCAAAATCAGCCGGGCCGCAGTCGGGCTGGATCAATATCTGGCCCATGAAAAAGCCGAGGATATTGTCAGCCAAATCAAAGAGCTAAAGTCAGAAGGTTATCAGATTATTGTTTTGGAACAAACCCCTAATTCACAGGTGTACGACCAGGTCAAATATGAGGGTAAAATTGCCCTTGTTGTGGGCAACGAAACCTTTGGCGTCAGCCAAGCGGTTTTGGAGTTAGCCGATACCACTATCGAATTACCAATGTATGGGCTCAATAAGTCCTTAAATGTGGTTGTCGCTACCGGCATTGTCCTTTATCAAATCCGCCGGAATAAGGCCTAGCTTTTGCCAAGCTTTTCCAAAAATTCGAGATTGTTTTTGTTTTTAGATAGCTTGTCAAGTAGCGCCGGCAATCGTTCGTCGTCGTTGAGCATCATCAGCATATTGCGCAGCGTGTTGACTTTTTTTAATTTTTCCGGCGTCATCAGCAGTTCGTCATGACGTGTTCCTGAGCGTTCAATGTTAATGGCCGGATAAATACGGCGTTCAGCCAGCTTGCGCTCCAGATGGATTTCCATATTGCCGGTGCCCTTGAATTCCTCATAGATCAGGTCGTCCATGCGGGAGCCGGTTTCAATTAGAGCCGTGCCGATAATGGTGAGCGAGCCGCCCTCTTCACAGTTTCTTGCTGCTCCCAAAAACTTTTTCGCCGGATACAGAGCCGCTGGGTCAAAGCCGCCGGACAAGGTCTTACCGGACGGGCCCACGTTCAGGTTGTAAGCACGGGCAAGGCGGGTGATCGAATCAAGAATAATAATCACGTCGCGGCCCATTTCTGTCAGGCGCTTGGCTCGTTCCAGTCCAAGCTCAGCCACGCTGGTCTGGTGTTCGGGTGACTCGTCGAAATTAGAAGCCACCACCTCACCCTTGATCGAACGTTTCATATCAGTCACTTCCTCAGGTCGTTCGCCGATCAAAAGAGCCATAATATGCGCTTTGGGATAATTAGCCGCCAGGCCGTTGGCAATCTCTTTGAGAAGAATGGTTTTGCCGGCTTTAGGCGGGGAGACAATCAAGCCACGCTGGCCAAAACCAATTGGCGCCATCATATCCAAAATCCGGGTCGACAAGATAGTGGTGTCGTATTCCATTTTAATCTGTTTGTCCGGGTAAATCGGGGTTAGCTCACTGTATTTTTTCCGTTCCAGTGGGATGCCGTTTTTGAGTTCTACGCCGTTAATCTTGGTAATTTTGAGCAAGCCGTGAAAGCGCTCATTTTGCTTGGGAGGCCGGGCCAATCCAATCACTTCGTCTCCCTGGCGGAGCCGGAATTTGCGCACCTGGCTCATCGATACATACACGTCGTCTTTAGACGAAGCAAAGTTAGGCCGCAAAAACCCATAAGAAGTGTTGATAATATCCAAAAAGCCGCCCACTTCAAACGCCTGTCGCAAATCATCCTGAATCCGTTTTTCAAAATCATGTTCGTTTTCCATATCAGAGGCAGTCGCATTGACTGGTTCTGAGACAGTGGATATAGGTTCTGAGATAGTTTCCGGCACAGTTGTGGCTGGTCTTTCCACCGAGGCCATTTCATTGTTAATTAGTTGTGAAACATCGATCGTCTCCTGGGTCTGGTCGCTTTCAGTTGCTGCTTTGGCTTTTTTAATAGGCATAAAAAATGAATTAAATAATAATTTAGCTAAATCAGGGTAAAAGTCTAAACAAAACTACTATAAAGTGGCTTGATTGCCTTGTATTTTCCCTATATTAGGAAATGGGTGGGCGTCTCAAGCGTGCCCACGGGCAGCTTGAAGTTCGCCTTATTAGCTCGGCCTAAAAAAGTCCGGGCCTACCCTTAAAAATTTTTTTGTTAGGGAAATTTTTTAAGGCTTTGGGCTCTACCTTATAGTAGCTTAATAGCTAATATAACCAAAAATCAGCCAAAAGTCAAGTTATTTAAGTAAACTTGACAAACGAATTCTTGTTGTATACCATTAGGGGGTATGGGTATACAGAAGACAGAATTACGAGTCAACCGCATTATTGGTCAGCTTAATGGCATTAAAAAAATGCTCAATTCCAAGCGTGATTGTAGTGCTGTTTTGATGCAAATTGGCGCTATTAAGGCGGCTGTTAATAATCTAGGCTTAGAGATTGCCAAAAGCGCGGTCTGTGAGTTTCCGGAAGGTCAGCGTCAGAAAATTGAAACCATGTTAAAGGAAGTTTCCCGAATCTAAAACGTTCCATATCGGGAATGGAATAGGTTGTTAGAACAACAATTTTTTAACTATATATGGAAAAATTAATTATTATTGGTGCCGGTCCGGCTGGTTTATCAGCCGCAATTTATGCCGCCAGAGCTCAACTGGCGCCTTTATTAATTCAAGGCCCGGTTCCGGGCGGCCAGCTCACTTTAACTACCGAGGTTGAAAATTATCCGGGTTTTCCCAAGGGCGTGTTAGGCACGCAATTAATGACTGATTTCAGAGCGCAGGCCGAGCGTTTTGGCACGCGCTTTGCGGTTGAGGAAGTAAGCGCGATCACGAGAGATAATCAGGTTCTGACAGTCAAAACTCAAAATCAAAATAGCTATCAGGCAAGAGCGGTTTTAATTGCCACAGGCGCCAATGCCCGCTGGCTCAATTTGGAATCCGAAACCCGGCTTCGGGGCAAAGGTGTGTCTGCCTGCGCTACTTGCGACGGCTTTTTTTTCCGAGACAAAACCGTGGCCATTGTCGGCGGCGGGGATACAGCCATGGAAGAGGCCAATTTTCTCACCAAATTTGCCAAGCAGGTTTATCTGGTGCACCGGCGAAATAGTTTCCGGGCTTCCAAAATCATGCAAGAGAGGATTCTCAACAATCCCAAAATCAAGGTGGTTTATAACGCTCAGGTGCAAGAAGTGCTGGGAACAGACAAAGTCACTGGTCTAAAGCTCAAAATCAGCTCAGATAAAGGCGAAACAAAATCCGAAACTTTGGCAATTGAGGGTTTGTTCGTGGCCATCGGCCATCAGCCCGCTACCGCTTTCCTAAAGGGCTCAAGCGTGGTTTTAGACGACAAAGGCTACATCTTTACCAGCGCCAAAATTGCGATCGCCAGAGCGCGCGGCCAATCGGTTACTGAGGGTCAGTATAACTTTGCTTATCAATACTCGACTTTGGTTCCCGGTATTTTTGCCGCCGGCGACTGTGTGGATCACGAATATCGTCAGGCCGGAGTGGCGGTGGGTATGGGAATCGCCGCCGAATTAGAAATTGAAAAATACTTAAATGAACAAAATGCTTGAGAGTGCTCAACTGTTAATTAAGCAAGCGGCCCAAAAAATTTCACTCAATTCGTCCCAACTGGCTCAAATTATGGCCTTGGACCGGATAATTGAGGTCAAAGTTCCGGTCAAAATGCATACCGGAGAGATCCAGGTATTTCAGGGTTTTCGGGCGCAGCACAACAACAAGCTGGGGCCCTACAAAGGCGGCATTCGTTTTCATCCTCAAGTCAGTCGGGAAGAAGTCATGGCTTTGTCGACCTTAATGAGTCTAAAATGTGCGGTGGCCGGCTTGCCTTATGGCGGCGCCAAAGGTGGGATTGTGATTGACCCCAAAAAATTAACCTCAGACGAATTGGAACAGCTTTCCCGCCGTTATGTTCGGGCCATTGCCCCGTTTATCGGGCCGTGGGTGGATGTGCCAGCGCCGGACGTAAATACCAATCCTATGATTATGGCTTGGATGC
>MGBO01000001.1:27037-43406 GCA_001788295.1 Candidatus Roizmanbacteria bacterium RIFOXYC1_FULL_41_16
CGTTAAACATTGGCGGTTCCAAGGGTCGCACCGAAGCCACTGGCCGGGGCGGTGTGTTTGTGCTGGAGGCGTTATTGTCAAAGCTAGCCAAACAGCTAAACAAGCCCAAAAACCAGCTGACAGTGGCTATTCAGGGATTTGGCAACGTCGGTTACTATTTTGCGAAAATTGCAGAGGTGCAGGGTTTCAAAATTGTGGCCTTGTCCGATTCCAGAGGCGCGGTTTTTGTCAAAGACGGTTTAGATGTCGCCAAAACCCTGGAGTGTAAACAGCAAAAGGGCAGTGTGGCGGGCTGTTATTGCCAAGGCTCGGTTTGCGATGTCAAGCTTGGCAAAGCGCTCACGAACGAAGAATTATTAGCCTTGCCGGTGGATATTTTAGTGCCGTCGGCTTTGGAAAACGTGATTACCGCAGAAAATGCGGGAAATATCAGGGCTAAAGTAATTATTGAAATGGCCAATGGCCCAGTTTCACAAGACGCTTATCCGATTCTGGATAAAAAAGGCATTGTGAGCGTGCCGGATATTTTGGCCAATTCCGGTGGCGTGATTGTTTCTTATTTTGAATGGGTCCAGGGCTTGGCCGGCTATTGGTGGAGTGAGGAAGAGGTAAACCAGAAGCTGAAAAGGCAAATTACTCAAGCTTTTGAAGCAGTTTGGCAAGCGTCTAAACAATACAAGACCAATCTCAAACAAGCCGCCTTTGCCGTTGCTCTCAAACGCCTGACATAAATTCCAAATCGGGAATGGAACAGCCTGCTACAAGGCGCTCTTGTGATATAATAATCAATTATGAATCTTAACCTTTTTGGCAAGGAAGTTTTACATGGGACTTCTGCTCTGCGGATGCTGTCACTTTTTGACGATAACCAAGATCTTTATGGCGCTCGTTTTCCTGAGGCACCCCAATTATCAGCAACTCTAACAGATGATCCAAAATATGCTGCTCTTTGTGCTTTTGCCGCCGTTAACTTAGCTTTTGGTGGAACGCCAATAATTTTACACTTCAAAATCCCCCCTAGAGTACTAGTAGAAGAAGGTCAGGTAGGTAACAATCCTGAAGTGAAAGGTTATTCGACTATATATACAGTTAAACCTAGTGAACTTCCCAGTGACTACTTAGAAAATCTCGGTATTTCTCGTGAACAGGCAATACAAGACGTTGCTTCGGGGAAAACAGTATTTTATAAAGTGCCGCATGGATACTTTCTGTTTTTAGAAACGGTGTGATTCCAAATCGGGAATGGAACAGACTGTTGCAAGGCACTCTTGCCTCCGCGCTTGAGCGCATGTTATAATACTGTTATGAAAGATCGAATAGATCGACTTAGTACAAGAGAAAAAGTAATTCGTGCGGTATTATTGGCACTCCCTTTTTTAGCTTTGGCAATTTCCAGTATGGTTTGTGATGGAATCAAGAGTGAGGTTAATTCTCTAGAAACTCAAGGTGCCAATAAAACCGCAACTTCTGGCGCTGAGTTGTTAGCTACTCAATTTTATGAAGCCACGGCCATTGAAGCTGACAATCTATTTAATCAACAGTTTACCGTAGTTCCTGGAACTCAAGCCCCTGCAACTAAACAACCTTAAATTCCAAATCGGGAATGGAACAGACTACTACAAGGCCCTGGATTTTTTGATAATTTCAAGTTTTTTCTGATAGTCTGCTTGATCAAGAACAAAATCCCGATATTTATCTTTGTTATTAGCAAACATTCCCAAGAGATAGTTAGTCTCACACAGCTCTTCAGCCCTGTTTAAGTAATTTGGCAAAGAAGTTAATGAACTGGCTAACAACTCACCAAGATCAGTAATCAGGCCAGATGAATATGGGTTTAGATGGATGTATCGAGAAACATGGACAAATTGCTCCTCATTATTGACTTCAACTGCCTTAAACTGAGGCATAAAAATTGGCCCACCCCGATTGTTTAATAGATTATATGTCCGGGTAAACGATATTAAAACGCGCCGCATTACATCGCTCAGCCTTGTTTCATTTTCTTGCCGTAATAGTAAATGAAAATGATTGGGCATAAAAGCAAAGGCAAAACAGGTAAAGCTCTGCTGAGGCTGTAAAAGATTGTTTTGAAGCTCTTCGTCAAGTCCCTGCTTATTTTTCTTTCTAAAACGCGAGAATTTGTACCTTAACTCTGCTGCTCTATAATAGAGAAGTGTTTTTTTGAAAAGTGAAATATATGCTTTTGAAGAGAAAATTGTTTTGTGGTCAATCGATTTATTAAAAATATGAAAAAAACCGCCCTTGTGAAAGATCTCCAAACGTTTAGGCATATTAGCAGTATTAACTAAAATACAAAATTAACAAGGGTTTCTATACCGCAAGATTTTTTAGGTTGTTGTTATGCTCTGTTCCATTCCCGAAATGGAACAGGGGGAACGGGCTATTGCAAATAGCCTTGAGGATCAAGCAGCGCCCCGTTTTGGCGGATCTCAAAATGCAAATGAGTACCGGTGGAACGGCCGGTCGAACCCATATTACCTAATCCTTCGCTTTTACCCACGCCTTGGCCCACAGAAACGGCAATGCTGGAAAGATGTCCGTAAAGCGTTTGATAGCCGTTGTTGTGGTCCACAATCACGTGGCAGCCATAGCCCCAATCCAAGCAGCCGGCATAGCTCACTGTGCCGCTGTCAGCCGCCAGCACCGGTGGGGAACTGGGATTGGCAATGTCCAGCGCCATATGGTACCAAACCGGATATTGTGAAATATAGCCGGTAGTGGGCCAGATAAACGAGCCCGAGCCAGATTGGCCGGCCATAAACTGAGGCCGGATCAAGGGCGCCGTCGGTTTGGCGGCCGGAGGCGTGCCGTCTGGAACAAACAGCACCTGGCCCGGCAACAAGGCAAACGTGTCCAGGTCTGCAAATTCATTAAACGGAAAATTAACAATGTTTTGCGAAGAAGTATTATATCTTTCTGCGATCGAATACACCGTGTCGCCACTCACCACTTTATGCACAATCCCCGAAACCGGCGGAATCTCGAGCTTATCACCGGTTGTGATCGTATCGCTTTTCAAATCATTCGCCCATTTAATCGTCTCCACCGAAACATCAAATTTTTTGGCAATTGATCCCAGTGTGTCGCCCGAGGCGACCGTGTAATTCACCAGACTGTCGCGGGGTTTTTGGGAAATTTTAGTATTAAAAGAATTGGTTGAGTTGAGAGAATAAACAGATACGATCATGTTATTGCCACTGTTATTGGCGAGAGAACGGCCCAAAAGGGGATTGTTCTCGGCAATGATCGGACCCACCAGATAAATACTGGCCACCAGCAAAAAAAAGGAAGTGTTTAAAAAAGACGATTGGTACTTGCCGCGCTTAGTAATCAACAGCGCCACAATCAAAGATTTATAGTATTCAAAATTAGTTAGGGCCGAGGTCAGCTTGTGTTTGAGATAGCCTTTACCAAACAGCACAAACTGTTGCCACTCCTGTCGAAAACTCGTCTGCTGAATAAGCATAAAGCCTATTATACTATTTTCAGCTTAAGGAGTCGGGCTGATCGCCGGTGGTGCACTGTCCTCAGGCAGCTCAATGGTTGGCTGGCCAGAGGGGATGGTTTCCGGCTGGCTGAGCGTTTCCGGCTGTAATTCCTGGTTGTCTTGCGCCTGGGTAGCCGGCAGCATCTTTTTGAATTCAGTCAGCTCACCGTTTACCTTTTTGTAATCATCCGTCCCTTTTTTTACATACTGAAGAGTAGCTTCCAGTGCGTTCACGGCTCTCACATAATCCTTTTTCTGATAATTGGCATAAGCCAGATTATAGTAATAGTTAGCCATGTCAGACTTAAGGCTAATTGCTTGTTCAAAAAATCTGGACGCTTCTTCAAAATTGCCCAAGCCGTAGTAAGCGCTTCCGAGGCTGAAATAATAAGCCGGATTGCGTGGATCAGCCGCCATTGCTTGTTGCCAAGAAGCCACGGTCCAAGAATCAGCATCCTCTACCTGGCCAAGTAAAAATTGATACACAGTGGCCAAATTAGCCCAGGCATCAGCCTGCTGAGGATTTAGGGTCACAGCATCGCGGGCGTTAGTGATCGCCTGTTGAATGAGCTGTGTGTACTGCTGTTTATCTTCCTCAGTCGGCTTTTCTTTTTGAGCCAGAGCATTGGCTAAGGCCAGATTTGTCTGGATAAAAGCATTACGGGCGCTCTTATTATACGGATTGCTGGTAATTGCCTTAACCTGAAGCTCATAAACCTGTTGCACCTGATTATTTTGAGCCGCAATTGACGACTGACCCAAATGATAATCAGAGGCAACCACTTTGGAGTAGAAAAAGAAGCCGGTCAAAACCAGTACCACAATGGCCACACTGGTGGCATAGGCAAAGATATCCAGTTCCTTAAGATCAAATTTTCGCGGTTCTTTGTCTTCTTTGAGCAAATAAACAGCGGTAAATATTAAGAACCAATAAGCCTGTGAGATTGGGAAAATGACACCGGCCAAAATTAGTGCACCGATGGCCAAGCCCATCTTTTGGGTTCGGGCGGTTCTATATAGTTGCAAAAGAATCAGGCCAAGAGCAATAATTCCCACTAAGCCGGCTTCGGTAAACACGTGAAGCAGGGCAGAGCGAGAGTATTCCACGTTGGCGTTCCAGTATACCGGGCTGGCGTTTACTGCCATTGGTTTGGAACGAGTGTATAAAGAAAAATAATTGGCCGGTCCTACGCCAAATAAAGCGCTGCGACTGTTTTTCAGCGTGTCTACGCTGATCTGCCAACTTTCTGCCAGAGGAAAAAACTGGGGTTTAATGTCTTTTAAGAGCGTGTAAAGATTAATTACCAAAGACAGCAAGCCAATCACAAAAATCAAGTTGAGCAAGCCAGGGCCGGCTTTGGGCTGCTTTTTTTCCTCAGGTAAAAGCGTGGCGTTAGCCGAGTCTTTAATATGAGCGTCTCTTAACTGATCAAAAGCCAGAGCGAGAAAGAAGCCCACATAAATTATCTGGCTCAAGATATTCCCCCAGAAATTAAAGCCCTTGGTGTTGATAAAGCTCAATGATTGGGGTAAAAAGCCCAGTAAAGAGAAGTAGCTCAAAACCGAGGCTACCAAACCCACTCCCAAAGCGGCGAGTGAGGCTTTTAGAGCCAAAATTTTGTCTTTGGGGCTGATTAAGGCCAATATCATCAATAAGGCCACGATTAAAGCGCCGCGATTAGGATCAATGAGCGCCTCCACCTTGTTTGGTGACACAATAATTACAGACAGCAAATAGCCCACCACTAGCAAAAAGAGGGCCGTGTCGAATTTGGAGCCGCGCAAAACTATCTTTTTCTCAATCACAATGTGCACGGCTTTAATGATAAGCAGAATGGCGGCAATAAGAGCCAAAAGCAAAATCTTGGCGGTGGCAAACGCATTGGCAAAGCCGGGGAAAAATATTAACGGAAACAGAAAAAAGGTGCCAAATAGCAAGCCTTTTTCAAGGGTTTGAAGGTTTTTTAAAATATTCATCTATTTATTGTATTGAACTGATAATAAATATCAAGCTCTATTTATTAATCCTAACTGTATCAAAAACGTACCGCTGCCCGATTATTGTAATCCAATTTCACTTGATCTGCAGTCAAAGCATAATTATAGATCTTGACTTCGTCAATTTGGCCATTAAATCGGAAAGTGCTGTCATCATTAGAGGTTGTTCCTATTTTAGTGGTTTGGCTGATACTGATACTGGCTGGTCCGGTGTCTTCTTCCGTCAGTTTACTGTCGACATAGAGCTTAATTTTCTGATTAGCCAGATCCAATATCCCTAGCAAATGGTGCCAACCAGGAGTTAATACTGATGTTCCGGTGGCAGCATAGCTGGTGCCCGAAGCTTTAACTTGAAAATGCGGATAACTGGAGATGCCGCTGTGGGCCGCCAGCAAATCAATAAAATTATCAGTGTGGGTAGAGGGATCGCCAATTCCCACAATATCTGGATAGGAGTTAGTCCAGGAGGCGGGAACATATATCCAGGCACTGATAGACAGTGAGGTAGCATAAGTAGAGTTGACGGCAGCGCTCACATAATCATTACTGCCGTCAAAGTCCAGCGCTTTGCCGAGCTTAGGTCGATTAGGATTTGGCCAAGCGCCTTCCACCCAGTCTGTGGCCGCATCCATATTAGTAAGATAGCCGTATTTTTCGTCCAAACCGTATTCGACTTTAATTTCTGTGGCAGATAGAGCCCGCTGCCACACTTTGACATGATCAATCTTGCCGTCAAAATAATTTACCGTTCCGCTGTAGCCTGCACCAATACCAAAATAATTACCAACATTCATAATGCCGGTAGTGCAGGCAGTAGTCGCCTCTAACACTCCATCAAGATAGAATCTCACGTTTGCCCCGTCGTATGTTCCGACCAGGTGTTGCCAATAAGTTGTTGAAAGGGCTGTGGCTGATTTATAAGCACACTTGGTTGTATCAGTTCCGACTGAATTTCGGACGCAGAAACCAAGGCCATAAGTAGGACTTTCGAGCAAAAAATAACCCCCATTATCTGTGCTGCTAGTATAGTATGATTTGTCAACAATAAACCGATTACTGGCACCAATGGCCGAGTCTGCCTTTACCCAGGCGCTTACAGCAATGCCATTGCCCTGATAATCCAGATCCGCACCGCAGTTGGCATCAGTACAGTACGAATATTGGCTACTTGAGGCCAAGTAATCCACGGCATTGCCTTTGATTCCGGCAACAGAAGTGGGGGAACCGGAGTTAGTGAGATTGTTAGCATTCCCACTCAAATCATTGACTGTGGTTGAGTCCATGGTCCAAAAGCCCACTAAACCATCAGTGGTTACTGCTTTGCCTTGAGCATTGCCGGCCAAAATTCCCTGGTCCTCATCAAAATCCCAATGATAAATTGGCGCGCCCTGATTGTATTCCCAGGCAATTTCGGCAGAGGACAAGGCCTTGTTCCAGATTTTGACATCATCAAGTAAACCGCCATAGGGAAGGTTATCAGTAATTGGATCGCGGCCAAAATATAAATTCCCGGTTTGAGTGCCAGCGTATTCTTCGGTATAAGAGGCAGTAGTGTCATATACGCCGTTTACATAATAACTGACCTGATTGGCAGAATCGTCAAAAACAACCGTGACATAATTCCAGGTATTAAACTTGACAATGCCGGTTGTACTATTCACACCGCCGCCAGACGGAAGATAGCGATCAAAACTAATATAACCTGTTGGACCTAATAATATATGAAACTCTTTGGTTGTACTGGCACTTCGTTTTGCTAATAACATTTGTTGTGAAGCGCTAGTATTTGGGTTTATCCAAAAAGAAAAAGTAAAAGCTCCTTCGTCAGTATCAAGAGAGCTATTATCCTGAATTTGTACGTAATCGTCCGAACCGTCGAAGCTAAGAGCCTTGCCTATTTTACCCTGAGCCCAGGAGGGGCCGCTGGTAAGAATTCCGGTATTATTTTTGCCAGAGGAGTCAAAAGCAGTGTAGCTGCCCCCCTCGTCTAGTTTCCACCAGCCCACCAGGCTGGTTGCCGGATCAGATTCGCTTTTGCCCGCCCCCAGTACTAGCGCCGCACCGCGATTGTACTCTGTTTTGACTTCGTCAGCCGTCAAGGCATAATTATAGATTTTGACTTCGTCAATCAAGCCGTCAAAAAACAAGCTGGGCGTATCATAGTCATAGGCTCCAATCAGCACGTCCTGTGACAACGGGGCACTACTATTATCTGCTTGTGGATCACCGTCTATTTTACCATTAATGTACAAGTACAAATAATCTCCATCATAAACACCAATAATATGGGTCCATTGATTATTAGGGGCGACAACACTGCTTAAATTAGCAAAATTACGACCAAACTCGATTACTCCAGAGCTCCATCTTGCCAAAGCAAAAGTATTATCAGTGCCGTCAGTTTGTGTTAGAATCGCCCTGCTCAGGTCTGCGTCCGGATTAATCCAGACACTGATAGTAAAGGGAGAACGGCCGCTTAAATTTAACTTACTGGTGTAAGGAATATGCACCCGATCGTTAGTGCCGTCAAAGTCAAGCGCTTTGCCCAAGCGGCGTTGTTGCGGATTCTGGCTGGCGCCATCGACCCAATCAGAGTTCGGATCCATATTGACTAAGGCGCCTTTAGTAGAAGTGTAGAGTGCCGATACCTCGCTGGCGGTCAGCGCATTGTTGTAGATTTGAATGTCGTCAACGGTCCCGGCATAGTAATTTGTGCCTCCTCCGCGCATACCTACATAAATTGGCGAACTATTAGTGGTGGTTCCGGTAGTGGTGTCGGTGTCACTGTCGTTTAAGACACCGTCAATGTACAGATAAAGAGTTGAGCCGTTCTTAACACCCACGATATGATGCCAGGCGCTGTCGTTTATCGTTGTCGTTCCGATTGATCCTGGATTATTGGTGCCGTCGTAACGATAGAATTTGATACTGTTGGAAGTGTCATAACGAAAAACATAAGGATAGCTGCCGCTAGCTGCCCATTTCTCAACAATAGCATCAGCATTAGCATTACTGCCGCCGTCCTTGACCCAGAATGAAACAGCAAAGTCCTGGTTGTAAGCAAAATCAATACTGTCATGGTCAGGAATTTGAAAATAAGTACTGCTGCCGTTAGTGGTCAAGGCGCCGCCCGGTCGGCCAGTTGCCCAAGTGGCACTGCTATTAGTGCCATCGTTCACTTTCATCTCGTCACAAATATCATTTGCGCCGCCCGTACAAAGATCATCAGCCCCCTCGTCCAGTTTCCACCAGCCCACCAAATCTTTTTGATTGATTTTTTCCTGACTATTATTGGCTGTCGTGCCACCGCCTTCGTCAAAAGAGTAATAGGCGATTGGTGAACCGGTCGCCATATCAAAATGAATTTGTTCTGGTGTTCGGACATATTTATAAATTTTTAAATGATCGATGGCACCGTTAAACCACGAGCCGATTTTATTACGTGAGCCAACATAGGGTAAGAAATTGTTAAGAATCGAGGCCGATAAGGTATCATGATTTGTTGTTGTTGATTCCAAAACGCCGTTGACATATAGTTTAATGCCACTGGCATTACTTGATCCATCATAAGTCACGGCCACATGGTGCCAGGCTCCATCTTGAACATAGGTTGTTCCCTGTACCTCCAAACGATTGGTTGACGCCTGATTAATTTCCATAAATCTCAAATAGCCGTCGGTTGTCAGATTAAATTCGTAACCTTCATAGTTGTCGCTATTGCTTAATTTTGAAAAAATCGCTTTAGCGCCTGTAGCACTGGTTTTAACCCAGGCAGTCATACTCAAAGCCTGAGTCCGTTCAAAATCAAAATCAGATTCATAATCGACAAAAAGAGTATCGTCTGTTCCATCAAAATCAACAGCCTTGCCAACTTTGCCGTTGATCCAGTCACTACTGGTCATGGTTGCGCTCATAGTGGCGGTATAATTGTTGCCGGAAAAATCAAACGCACTGTAGCCGCCACCTTCGTCCATTTTCCAATATGCAAATGGGGCCGCGCCGGCGCCGGCATGAGTCCCAGCGCCCATCACCACGCCGGCCCCGCGATTATATTCGACTTTAATCTGGTCTACCGATAGGGTCTGTTTATAAATCTTGATTTCATCAATTTGGCCAGTAAAAAAATTACTAGTGATTTTACCAATAGTGATAGCACTGGCATCAAAACTGGTATTAGTAACTACGAGAATATGATTCCAGATTCCTGCCGTTACTATTCCATTAACGGTATTATTCACGTAAATAGTGGGTGAGCCAAAGCCGGCTGCCGAAACCGTTCCAGAGCTAATAGTCAAGTAATGAGTGCCTCCGTCCAAATCCAAAATATTTTGGGTATTAGTCGTTGGTTTAATCCATAAAGATAAGGTTTTAACATCGTCCAAAGTGCTGCCAACAGCGATATAATCGTTTGAACCGTCAAAATCAAGCGCTTTGCCCAAGGGGCGTTGTTGCGGATTTTGGCTGGCGCCATCGACCCAGTCGCTGGTGGGGTCCATATTGATCAGATGACCTTGAGTAGTGTAATATAAAGCGCTGACAATACCACTATCTAGAGCGCGATTGTATACGCGAACATCATCAATTTGACCGGTAAAAAATTCAGCATCTGGATTCTCATCAATATTGGCCCCAATAGCAATTTTTCCATAAGTATAGCGATCTAGTAAGTTGCCGGCATTAACTCGGCTATTAAGCACGCTATCAACATAAAGTTCAAGGTAGCCGTTCGTTCGGTAAACGCCAGTAATATGATGCCAGGCATTGTCCGCTACTGAGGCGCTGGAATTAGCATATTGGTATGAGCTGCCGTCATACATTACCATAGATACAATTCCAGCTCCCTGAAGATTAATTTGTAATCCAGTTAAACAGTAATGAGCACAGCCGCCATCTTTACCAATGCCGGCGATTGATCCGGCCGTTGCCGTTGTTGAGGTTTTAATCCAGGCGCTATAGGTAATTCCTGAAGCCTGAATTTCTGAGCCAATTGTCCAGGGAATAGGTGCCTCAATGTAATCGCCAGTGCCGTCAAAAGTGGCGGCCGAACCAATTTTCGCGGTTGAGGTGTAAGCAGCATTGCCGGCCCACGTTCCATCGTTAACATCCATGCTGTCCTGAGGAGCCGGGGTAGTGCCACTGGCAGCGTCGTCAAATTTCCACCAGCCGATTAATCCGGATTGACTATTTTTCTCCATTTGGTTATGGGCGGTGGTGCCGCTACCTTCGTCAAAAGAGTAATAGGCGATTGGGCTCACCCCTTGTTCTTCCGAGTTGACGGTGACTGTGGGTTCGGTGGCCAAATATTTGCGGGCAAACCAGCTGTCCGTATGAGAACTTTCAGTCACATCATAATGAATTACTGCCGGTCTGAGACTATCTTCTTGAGAGTAAGTTGAATTATAAAGAGTTGTCCAGCTGGAATCAGTTAATGCTTTGTAATAGTAATTAGCCCCGCTTCCCAGAAGCTCAACCTTGGCGTCATACCAAGTTCCTACAGTATAACTGCCAACTGAACCACGAAGATTGCCGTCTTCGTAAATTGTGAAAGTACCATTATTAAAGTATTGAGCATATACCAGATCAGTATAAGTGTTGCCGGTGCCGGAATCATGCCAGCCGATCATGGCTCGAGCGCCACTATCCGCTTTGAATCTGGCCTGGAAAATCAAATTCCGATTAAAAGTGGCATTGGTAAAGAGATAAATATCCCAGGCGTCGGCACCATTGACAATTGATAAGTATTCATTTTGGGAAAAAGTCCCGCCGCCATAATTCAAAAGACTGGTATCAATCGTGGTTCCGGCAAAATCATAAAACCATTCAAAAGTGTCATTGCCGCGGCTCTGGTTTGTGGCCGAGGGATTGCCGTAATACATATAAATAGTAGTGCCGCCGGTCGCAGGAATATTGTCCACTTTTACCCAAATATCCGTAGTTGTGCTGTTGCAAGTTCCGTCTTGAATCCAGTAGGGGAGTTCCACTCCGGCTTGTGAGGTAAAGCGGATATCGCCACAATCGGTCTGCATTTTGGCAGCGGTAATATCGGCAGCCGTATTGTAGTCATTCACCAATATTTGATAGTTAGATGTTCCTGCGCTACCGGAACCTATAGTAGTGCTTTTACGATATTGCCAGGTGTCGTTCCACCAGCCAGCCTGGGCTTTTTTGGTGAACTGATAAACACCAAAAAACACGGTAGTGATAATTATGAATAGAGCCAAAGCCAAAAGAAAATTACGGCGTTCGGCACTCAGATTAAAATCAAAATGCGTGTTTTTTATCATAATATCCACCAGTTAAATTTGATTTCGTTAGTTGCCGGACTGTCTACTTTTACCTTAAACCAGGCGCCTTCCTTTTTGCTATCTAAGTAAAGCAGCTGGCCACTGGTTGTTCCTTCCGGAGAAATATAGATTAACGAATTCTCCATCACTTTGCTATTGCGAATTAGCAGTTCCTGTTGCCCTGTTGGTAGCACGGCCTGACCTGAGGCTTCCCCGTTGGTAACAATTGAACTCGTGTTTTCACCAATCTCACTAAAAGTTTGCTCAGCCGCAATCACAGCACTGGCTGAGGCCATATTTTTGTCAAAAGTGACGCCTTCGGCAAAATAAGCGCTGCCAGAGGCGTTAATTTCGGCAACCAATTGTTCATCATCATTGATCACTTTAATGCCTTTTTTGGCAATGATCTCACCTTTGGATGTAATCGAACCGTCTTGAGCAATAGTGACCTTGTCGCCAAAGAAAGTCACTTTTTCCAAAGCGCTCAAATTAAGTTGGGCCAGAGTGGTGCTGATATTACTTTGTTCAAGGGTGATGCTGGCGATGTTGGCGCTGTCTTGGACAGTTAGATTTACGGTCGTTAGGGCTTCTGCGCTCATAAAGTATTTACCGGTATTAATGTCTTGGGTAATTACTGTGTCCATGGTTGTTTGCAGATTATTGACTTCAGTTGTTAGGGCTTGTAGGTTAGTTTCGATGTTAGTAATAGTTGGTGACGTGATATTTTGTGCTGTGAGAGTACCATTAACAGTAAGATTACCCTGAATAGTAGCGACTGTTTCTACGACTAATTCTTTGGTGGTAATCATACCGGCTCTGATTTTACCTAGCGTCGCCTCAGCCAGACCAGCCATTTTGGTAATCAAAGTATCGGTTTGAGTATCGCGAATGGCATAATTGCCATCACTACCTTCAATGGTCAGGTCGCCGGTGCTATTTAGGGCAACATTGTTCACCAACGGTTTTATTTCTTGAATTTGGTCGAGTAATAAGACAGTAAATGCCAAGTAATCGACACCTTCAATCTGTCCGTCTGACGAATGAGTCACCATTTCCGGGAAAACATTATTGACTTCCTCGGCGATTAAACCAAATCCGGATAAGCCGCTTTCTTTCCATCTAAATGATGCCGGTCTTAAGTCGTATATTTTACTGGAATCAAGCGTCAAGTCCGTAACATTATCCTTAAAGCGCAAAGACGAGCTGTAAGCCGCAATTCGATTGCTAGCGTCTCGGATCAAAAGGGTAGCCGCTCCGGTTGTGCCAAGAGAGCGCACTGTGATGACGCCATTTACATCAAGGGCAGTAGCTGGAGCAGTAATACCAATACCCACATTGCCACCTGAGGCCAGAGTCATTCTAACAGTATTATTTGTTCCAAGACTTAAAGGATGGGTAGTGCTGGTTAGAATATGAGCGCCAACTGGAGCATTGGCCCAACCAGAGTCATGAGTTGTAATATCAAGAGTAATCCCTCCAGAAGTAGTTCTGGTAGTAATACGACTATGTGCTCCGCCGGCATTATCAATTACAGCATTCCAAGAGCCAGCATTGCTAAATGTGGATCCGGAGTTGCCGGAGAAAATATGTCCAACAACTGCCAGATCTGCTGAGGGAGCTGTTGTTCCAATTCCCACGTTGCCGCCTGAGGTGATATACATATCTGATCCTGATCCAGCAGCCTGGAAATCAAAATCAAGAGCTTGAAAATTAATGTTATGCCAAGCAGTGCCAGCATCGACTGCCGTTAAATAACCAGCTGAGCCATTATGATATAAACTAATACCTTCGTGTCCGGTTGTATTTGCAGTCAAACCCAAAAGTGTTTCGCTGGCATTTGCAGTTCCAAACATACCCACACCGTTTACAGTGAGCGGATGAGTCGGGGTTGTTGTCCCAATCCCCACATTACCGGCTACTGATAATAAACCATCACTACCACGAAGAGACATTAACATACTTTCAGCACTATTTTCCCAAATAAAGCCTTGAGTTGATGAGTTGTTAACTCTAAACCTGATTGCGTGTGTGCTAAATTGAGCTCCTGCTGCTGCAGTACCATCGCCCAAAGATTTGCCAGCCCCAGATTGACCCATATATATACCCCAGTTTGTATCACTTTCGTCCCACATATATATACCTTTTGCGCTTGTACCATCGGTTGAATTTTGAACGACATATTTATTTGCAGACAGATCACCCGAAACTTCAAGCTTAAATGCTGGTGAACTCGTCCCAATACCTACATTGCCACTTGTCGCGTTGACAAAGAAACGGGAAGTGGCGCCATCTTTGACCTCAAAGCTGCCGTTGTTGTAAAAATAGCTGGTGGAGTTGCCGATGACTACGTCACCCGAGCCGCGAGAGCGCAAGATCAGGTCTTCGGCACTGTTGGCGTCACCGGCCTCGATATAAAGAGGGGAAAGCGAACGAATATAACCGGCCGTGTCATGGCTAAAGTTCAGGTTATAAGCAATTTCCGTATCGCCAGCGGCATTGAAACTGGCCGGAATATTGGCACTCATGCTGGCTTCGGTGATTTCCACATCATCGATATTAAAAGCAAAATTAGCCAAAGTGCCGGTGTCTTTGACTGAGAGAAAAGTATTGGTGCCATCGGATAATTTCAAAAAGTTATTGGTGCCGTCGTAAGTAAATAAGAAATCCTGATCTGAGCCAAAGAACAGCCCGCCGTCAGCAGTAGAGCCAGTGCCGTCGCTAAGATAAAGGGAATTCCATTCTGCCGCGGTTGAGCCGAGATTGAGAGTATTGGCGGCTGAAGGCAACAAATCATCGCTCAGAATAAAATCAGAAGTATCCCATCTTAGGTATTCTGTAGTTGCATTGGCAAAATACAAATATTGATTTAATTCAATGTTGCCGACAACATCGAGCTGTGAGCTTGGTGCCGTTGTCCCAATCCCCACGTTTCCGGCCAAAGCCGCGCTGATAGCTGATCCTGGAGTGACATGATAATCTGGAAAGCTAATGTCTCTAAAGCTCGAGCCAGCAATCGCGCCATCGACAGAGAGTTTGTATGCCGGCTCTGTGGTCCCAATTCCCACATTGCCGCCAATCTCAAAGACCGCTGAGTTAATTAGTTGATTGGTGGTACTGTCAACTTTAGTTAAATAATTCTGTGTTAATGAAGAACCATTCAAGAGAGTGGTTCCCCAGACACGTGAGTCAATCTCATCAGTTACTAAATTACCCGAACTGTTGAGAACCAAAACACTGTCATCGGTGCCCGCGCCAATATTGGGAGCATAGATAGTACTTTCTAGGCCGAGGGTCCCATTCACATGAAGTTTGTATCCGGGCGCTGTGGTGCCAATGCCGACGTTGCCATTATTGTCTATTGCCACAGACTCAGTGGTAGTTGCAGCAGACTCTCTTGATGAAAAAATAAGTTTGTCGGTAGACAAGCCAGCACCATAAACTATTCTGGCAGTTGTGTCTGCAAGCTTTAAAACCGCCGAGTCTCCCGAAGCATCAGAGTTAGTAATAATTAAACCTGCTTTTGTGTCCGTATACCAATCAGTAGATGTATCTGCTGAATAATTAATATCAAATTTTGTCCTTGGTACGGTCGTCCCAATCCCCACATTACCTCCAGTCTCAAAAACAACAGAGTTAATTAGTTGGTTGGTGGTTGCATCAACTTTAGTTAAATAATTCTGTGTTAATGAAGAACCATTCAAAAGAGTGGTTCCCCAGACACGTGAATCAATCTCGTCAGTAACTAGATTGCCAGAAGTATTTAAAACTACCACACTGTCATCAGTGCCAGTGCCAATATTGGGAGCATAGATAGTACTGCTTAATCCAATAGCTCCAGATACGTGAAGTTTCCATAAAGGCGCCGTGGTGCCGATACCCACATTGCCTCCAGGCATCAAGGCCAAAGCATTGGTGCCTCCGGTAATGATCTGATTAACGCCAGTGCCACCAAAGGTAATGCCACTGGCGTTACCGGTAAGGTTAATGGCAGCAGTATTAGCATAGGAATTAGTTAATTGGTTGTTCATGGATAGAGTCGTGATTCCAGACAATGCGCCTGAGTTAATGATTAAGCTGTTAATGGTATTAGTACTGGTTGGGGCAGTAATGGCTCCGGTTGTGGTTAAAGTGCCACCAATATATGTATTACCAGCCACGTTTAACTTGTATGCGCCAGGTGAAGAAGTGCCAATGCCGGTATTACCATTACCATAAACAAACACTCCAGCCGCTTCAGTTGTTCCTCCAGCTCTTAGAGCTAATTTACTCACATCTCCTTGAGTAAAAGTAGCGACTGTGGCCGCGCTGGAAGTAGCTGACAGAGTATCATCGGCCGTTAATGGATAGATATTGCCAGCCACTCTGGTCCAGTAGCCACCCAATGTTCCAGCATCAACAAACTCAAGGGCAGATTCCCCGACATTGACCCTAACTAGATATGTGCCGTTGCCTGTGTATGATGATGGCGTATCTGTCAATCCTAAGAAAGTAGTGACATCGTTATTTGAATCTTTGTCCCATGAAGTAGTATTAATGTATTTCACTATTCCAGAATCAACCGTCAAGACACTGTTGTTAT
>MGBO01000001.1:43484-43814 GCA_001788295.1 Candidatus Roizmanbacteria bacterium RIFOXYC1_FULL_41_16
CGAGAATTGAATATATTAATTCTTTATCGTAATTGCTAGGACTACGATTTATTGTAAATAAATAGGAACTACTAACGGACGGGGTTTTTAACCAAGTACAAATTGTCAAATTTGAATTTGGAACATTGGTAAAAGTAGCTTTATAAATATAATTTGAACTGCCGTTAAAGCTTAACGCCTGCCCCACTTTACCAATCGTCTTGGTGGCGCCAGTTATGGTGCCATCGTTGCCAGAGCCCGAGCGGTCATAAGCCGTGGTGCCGGAAATATCGGGCCCGTTGAAGGACCAGAGTCCAACAAGTCCGCTGTCGAGCGAACCGCCTGTTGTGT
>MGBO01000002.1 GCA_001788295.1 Candidatus Roizmanbacteria bacterium RIFOXYC1_FULL_41_16
ACACACTTTTGCGAAAAACAATGCCAGGGGCAATCTTTTCGACAAGGGCTTCTTTTTCGGCTTTGATTGGACCGAGTCCATCAATCGGACGGCCCAATGCATCCACAACCCGTCCCAAAATCTTGTTGGAAACGGGAATACTCATGATTTTCTTTGACAAGGTAACCCGATCGCCAATCTTCAGCTTTTGATAATCGCCAAAAATCAAGACTCCGATTTTGTCTTCCTGCAATTCAAGTACCAAACCCCTGATTCCCTGAGGCAGATCAACAGACTCACCATATTGAGCCTCTGGCAATCCGCTTACCATGGCAATTCCGTCATACAATTGAATAATCTCACCGCTCTCTGTATGAGTTGCTTTACCCTGATAATGTTCAATACTGCTTATCACTGTCTGCACTAATTTTTTGGTTTGGCTCATTTCTGTTTAACTTAAATTTCCAACAATTTCCCTAAGCTTGTTTTTCAACGAAAGATCAAGATAATAGTCGTTGTATTTAATAACAATACCAGCAATAATTCCTTTGTCGATCTGATTATCTACCAATAAAGTGGCTGACTTTTGCAAACCAAGACTGGTTAGAATCGTCTTAATCTCAGCCTCACTCAATTGGTAGGTGCTGATAATAGTTAAAGTTTTAGTTGGCATATTTGACTTTTGGCAGTTTTTTGACAACTTCTTTAACAATTTCCGACTGCAAACTACGACCGACAATTTCCGATAAGGCTTTTTCGGATAGGGCAAGCGCAATCTTAGTCGATTCCTGCTTAACCTCGTTGAACATCTTGTTTCGATCGGCCTCAATTAATTCCAAATTGTGGCGACGCAGTTCCTCAGCTTCACTTTGAGCCTCTTTGAGAATTTGTCTTTTGGCTTCACTGGTTTCTTTCTTCATTTTAGAATACATTTTCTTTAATTTTTCTTCGTAATCCTTTTCCAATTGAAGCTTACGGTCGTACAAAACTTTTTCTTTATTCTCATAATCCTCTATCTTTGCCAACGCTTCCTGCTCTTTTTTCGCCTGATTTTTTAGGGCCTGTAAAAAGGGCTTATAAACAAACTTCTTAAAGAGGATTAACAACAGAATAAAGTTAATTATCTGTGCAGTCATAACTTTCAAATCAATTCCTAGCTTTTCCATTTTTAAGTAAATTTAATAATAAGGGCAACTACTAACGCGTAAATCGCAACGGCTTCGGCAAAGGCAATTGCCAAAATCATATTGGTTGTAATTGAACTTTCCGCTTCCGGATTACGACCCAAAGCCTCAACGGCTTTTGAACCAATCATACCAATACCAATGGCCGGGCCAATTGCACCAAGACCAATTGCCAAAGCAGTCGCTAACATTTTCACTCCTTCTATTTCCATTTGTTTTTCATCTCCTTCAAAATGAACCGTTCCCCTAGGGGGGCGGAAACTGTTAATGTCCGTGGTCGGCTATCGCCACGGAAATAAAAATCGAAGACAACATCGCAAACACCAAAGCTTGAATAAAACCAACAAAAAACTCAAACAGCAAAAAGGGGAAAGAGGCTAAGACCGGAACCAGAAAAGCAATTACCGTGAGAAGAACCTCGCCGGCAAAAATATTGCCAAAAAGACGGAAAGAAAAGGAAATCGCCTTGGAAAATTCCGACACCACTTCCAATAAACCGACAAAAGCCTTGATCGGATTGGCAAAATTAAAAAATTTCTTCAAATATTTGCCCCATCCCAAATAACGGACCGCATAATACTGAACCATAAAAATCGACATAAAACCAAAGGCCAAAGTGGTATTAAGATCGGCCGTACCGGCTCTTAACAAAGGAATGCTTTCGTCATGAACCTTAAGCAAAATCGTGCCGACTCCAGGCAACAAACCAAGCCAATTAAGGCTGAGAATGTAAAGAAAATAAGTCATTACCAAGGGAAAGAAAACTTCAATTTTGTCACCAAAAACTCCGGCAAACAGACTATAAATTGGTTTGAGAATCAAGTTGAGCAAACTGGTAACAAAACGATTGCGGTTGTAAGAAAGAGCCAGAAGTACGAGCAGAAAAACTACGATCCAGCTGGTCAATAAGGAGTTGGTAACCGGAAAACCGAACAATTCAAACAAGGTTTCGGCTTTAATACTGATATGCGGTCCATGACTGACTACCGCCTCGGCATTCTGAGTTATAGCTGTTTCAGCGATTTTGTTTGCGGTCATTTTTGACAGACTCTTTAACTAAAACAAACAAATTATAAAAACTGCTTACCACTCCCAAAAACAAAAAGACCAACACTAATATTGGTCGTGTGTGAAAAATGCTATCAAGAACAATGCCCAATGTCAATCCTAAAAATATGGGCACAATTGAATAAAGACCATAAGTAGAGTACTTTAATGCCTTTAAACTTGACTGGCTGAAATTTAATTTATTTTTCATAGGCTCTTAATGAAATGGCTTCGTCGACGATAATAACCAGGTCACGGTCTTTTTCCTGAACCAAGCCTTTGATCAAAATCATCTGATTGGTGACCCACAACTGCCGACTCCGACTAAACAACTTAGGAAAAATAACTATTTCTATCTCCGCGGTCAAATCGGTGAGGGTGGCGAAAGCCATTTCGTCGTTGTTCTTTTTTGTCTTGATTTTTTTGACCGACTTGACGACACCGCCAACAATTATTTTTTTATTCTTGTATTGCTCAAGATCAATTATGGCTTTGGCCTTTTTTTGTTTCAAAATCGGCAAATACTTGTTAAAGGGATTGGCCGAAAGATAAAAGCCAATGGCTTCCCGCTCGTAACCAATAAGCTCGTCTTCTGCAAACTCAGCCACCTCCGGCAAACGATCACTAATGTCCTGGGACTGAAAGTCTGTTTTGGCAAACAAACCATACTGACCCTCCTCGGCATTGCTTTTTTGTTTGGCAATCTCCTTGACGATTTGTGAGTAATAAAGCAAGAGTTGAGCCCGCTTGCCAAACTGATCAAAAGCACCGGCATAAACCAAGCTTTCAACGGTTTTCTTATTGACTTTACGCAAATCAACCCGGAGCAGAAAATCCTTAAAGGCATCAAAAAGTTTTTTCTTTCGAGCCTTAAGAATAGTTTCCAAAGCGGCGCTGCCGATATTTTTAATACCGCCCAAACCAAAACGAATGTCCTTACCTTCAATGGCAAAGTCAATCAAAGAACGATTAATATCCGGAGGCAATACATTAATTCCCATCCGCTTACATTCGTCGAGAATCTGAACTATCTTTTCTTCTCTGGCCGTGCCGGTGGCGTGTTCCAACTCAGCGGTCAAAAGCGCGGTCATAAACTCAACCGGATAATGAGCCTTAACATAGGCAGTCCAATAACTGATTGTCGCATAAGAGGCAGAGTGAGCTTTGTTAAAACCATAGGCGGCGAACTTTTCAATAAATTCAAATAACTGTTCGGCCATTTTTCGGCTGTAGCCTTTGGCCAGACAACCCTTAATAAACTTAACCTGGCCTTTTTTCATCAACTCTTTCTTTTTCTTACCCATGGCCATCCGCAATAAATCGGCCTCAGTCATGGTAAAACCGGCAATCTTATGGGCAATTTCAGTGACCTGCTCCTGATAAACCAAAATGCCATAAGTTTCGGCTAAAATCGGCTTCAAATCAGAATGCAGATAACGAATATGAGCCGGGTTTTTCTTGCCGTCAATAAACTGCGGAATAAGCGCCATCGGCCCCGGCCGAAACAGAGCCACCATGGCTGAAATATCAGTAAACTGATTGGGTTTGATATCTTTTGCCAATCTTTGCATCCCTCGCGACTCCAGTTGGAAAATACCAATTGTATAACCCATGGCAATCAATTGGTAAGTAGCTTCGTCAACTAAAGAAAGCTTGCTCAAATTAATGTCCCGATGATGATTCTGCTTAACATAACTAAGCGCTTTACCTAAAATGCTCAAATTACGCAGTCCCAAAAAATCAAATTTAAGTAACCCGATTGCCTTGTTGTCTGACACGGCATTTAGATCCAAACAATACATATCATACTGAGTAATGGTTTTGCCGCCCCGAGCCTCGGTTTGGATCGGAGTGTAATAAGTCAGCTTCTGATCAGCGACCACCACCCCGGCAGCATGAACAGAAGAGTGCCGAACCAGACCCTCCAATTTTTTGGAAATATCCAATAAATTCCGTACTTTTTCGTCGGTTTTGTAAAGATGAGACAGTTCCGGAGACTCCTGCAAAGCTCCCTCAAGCGATAAATTAAATCCCTGTTTTCCTTGAGGAATAAGTTTGGCAATTCGATCGCCCTGAGTATAAGACCAACCCAAAGCCCGGGAAACATCCCGAACCACCATTCTGGCTTCCATAGTGCCAAAGGTAATGATCTGAGCGACTTTATCAACCCCGTATTTATCCATGACGTAGCGCACCACCAAATCTCTTTTGTCATCGGCAAAATCAATATCAATATCCGGCGGGGTTGGACGGTCCGGATTAAGAAACCGCTCAAACGGCAGATTATGCATTAACGGATCAAGATCCGTAATTCCCAAAATGTAGGCCACAATTGAGCCGGCAGCACTACCACGACCAGGGCCCACGATCACGCCGTGAGTCTTGGCCCAGTTCACAAAATCCTGAACAATCAGAAAATAAGTGGCATAGCCTTTTTTAGTGATAATTTCAATTTCATAATTTATTCTTTGGTTAATCTTGTCGTCTGGTTGAGGATAACGATTAATCAGCCGATCCTCTGTCAGTTTACGCAACCAGGTTTCGGCGGTTTGTCCTTTGGGAACCTCGTACAAAGGCAATACCCATTGACCATGAGGAATTTCCAAATTACATTTGTCGGCAATTTTGACCGTGTTGGCAATCGCCTCCGGATAGTCAATAAACTGACCCTTCATTTCTTCAGAACTTTTAAGATAATAATCCGGAACGTCGATCATGGAAACCGGCCGGTCTTTCTCAATCACCGTTCGTCTGGTCTGAATACACAACAGCACTTCTTGAGCATAAGCATCATCTTTTTCCAAATAGTGAACATCGTTGGTGGCCACCAATCCAATCCCAAATTTACGGGCCAGCTTGACTAACTCTTGATTCAATTTGTCAAGTTCGGGAACTTTGGGATGTCTTTGCAGTTCGATGTAAAAATCCCCGTCGGGGAAAGTTTGCTGCAAATCCTTGGTCCATTTTTCCGCTTTTTTATACTCTTGATGCAACAAGCTCTGACTAATAATACCCTGCATACAGGCAGACAAACCAATCAAACCCTGGCTGTGTTTTTTGAGCAAATTCAAATCGATTCGCGGTCGGTAATGAAAACCCTCCAGGTGGGCCGCACTCACCAGCTTCATTAAATTGCGATATCCAATCAGATCTTTGGCCAAGAGAATCAGATGGTACTGATCAGCACCCATTCGAGTTTGTTTGTCGGTTCGGGACTTTTCGGCCATATAAACTTCACAGCCGATAATCGGCTTGATTCCTAATTCCTTGGCTTTTAAATAAAATTTAAAAGCGCCATACATGGCTCCGTGATCAGTAAGAGCTAAAGCGGAATAACCCAAATCCTTGGCTTTTTGCACCAGTTTTTCCAGTTTGGCCGCTCCGTCTAACAAAGAAAACTCGGAATGAACATGAAGATGGACAAAATCACTCATGACCTAATTATATAATTTCTATTGGGCATTGACATTAGCTCTTAATCTTGACAAAATCATATTACGAATGAAAAAAAATGACGTCGTCCGGATCGAAATTACCAGCAAGACGATTCTCTTTACTATTGGGGTTTTGCTTTTTTTAATGTTTATCCGCAACCTGGCCGATTTGTTTCTTAATCTTTTTGTTGCTTTTATATTGATGTCATCTCTAAAACCCAGTGTCGACTGGCTGGAACTAAAGCGAATCCCCCGCTCAGTTGCCTCAGTGCTGGTAATTATTTCCAGTCTGGCTCTGATTTTTTTTGTACTGTATTTTGTTTTGCCACCCCTTATTATTCAGTCGATTGATTTTATTGTTTATTTGTCAAAACAGTTTATTCTGATTTTGGGTCAATTGGATGAAAAAATAACGATTCGTGATTTAGTCAGTTTTCCAACTTTTACTCAGCAAATTCCCAGCTTGACTCGGATTGTCAGTCAAACCTTTCTTGGATTTTTTGGCAATCTGTTTAATTTGCTTTCGATTTTCTTTTTTACGCTCTACTTTTTGTTAGGGATTAATCAGCTTGAGACCATTAGTCGCCGCTTTTTGGGTGAAAAACAAGCAGTTTTTTTTATTGACATTTTGCGTGGAGTCGAAAAACAGCTAGGGATGTGGATGAGAGCCGAACTGATTCTGATGTTGATTATCGGCATCATGTCTTATATCGGTTTAACTCTGCTGGGAGTCAAATATGCTTTGCCTTTGGCCGTTATTGCCGGAATGCTCGAGGTTTTTCCGATTGTCGGACCGGTAATTTCCGCCATTCCCGCTTTTGTCGTCGGCGCCACGTCCTCATGGGTGCTGGGAGTTGCCACAATTGCTCTTTACACGGTTATTCAACAGCTGGAAAATAATTTAATTGTGCCGATGGTGATGAAAAAAGCCGTTGGCATTCCGCCCTTAGCCGTATTAATCTCTCTGATTGTCGGACAAAAACTGGCTGGTTTCTCCGGTATTGTTTTGGCCGTGCCGTTTGTCGCCGGAACTGTGATTATTCTTAAGGAAGCGTTGAAATACAAAGAAAACAGTGTCGGGGAGAGGACTTGAACCTCCACGCCTTATGCAGGCACTAGCCCCTCAAGCTAGCGCGTCTACCGTTCCGCCACCCCGACTATTTTTAGGATAATTCCCCCACTAATTTGGCGATTCTGGAGGAATCAGCCAATCCTTTTAGTTTGCCAATACAAAAACCGATCAGCTGCCCGCGATTGGTAATCTCGGGATGTTCTGCTATTACGGCTCGAACTTTGGTTTTAAGTTCGTCTTCACTTACTTCTGCAGGCAAATATTGGCTAAGAATTTTAATCTCTGCTTCGTTTTGAGACACTAAATCATTACGGCCGCCATGAGCAAACATTTCCTTGGCTTCATTTCCTGCCTTAACTTGCTTTTTAATGATCAGAAGGATCTCATCATCAGTCAACTTTTTTCTAAGATCAATTTCTTTGTTTTTAATCTCGGCCCATAAATTGCGCAAAACCGACAACTTAGTCTTGTCTTGCTGCTTAAGCGCTTGATCTAGTTCATCCTTAATTTGTTGATTTAGCATTGCGTTTTAATTATACCATTCTCAAATTGAAGACAGCGGTATATTCACCCTTGGTTTTTAAGACTTCGGGATTAAAACTGTTTTTTTGAAACCAAAGCAGTTCTTCAAATTTTTTGGTTAATTCGCGGCCCAAAAATAGCCCCGCCTGAGGAAAATGAGTAAACAGTAATTGAGTAGTTTTGCGGATTCGCAGCGGACTGTCGAAAAAAACCAGATTAACTGATTTGGCCAAATTATTGACGCTGAGATTTTTGAGCAAGGCAATGGTTCTGGCCGGTTTTTTGGGAAAAAATCCTAAAAATAAAGTCAGATCAGCTTCAAAACCACACAAACTTAAGGCCAAAGTCAAGGCGCTAGGCCCGGGAATAGCTTCTATTTGATAATGGCTCCGCCGCACCTGATCCACCAGATAGGCGCCGGGATCGGCAATCGCCGGAGTACCGGCATCAGACAGATAACCAACCGAAGTTCCCTGACTCAACAGATCTAAAATCTGTGCTGATTTGCGCCGTTCTTTTTCCTTAGCCACACTGATTAATTCTTTTGGCCATAAGCGATACTTAGGGAATTTGGCTTGCAGCAATTGCAATAGTTTAGAGCTAACCCGGCTGTCTTCCACTGCCAGGTAGTTAAGACCGGAGACGGTCTGCAAAAAATTAAGGCTGACATCGTCCAGATGTCCAATCGGACTAGAAAGCAAATAAAATTTCATATTGCTGGCTAAAAAAGCCGTTTAATCAGGTATTGATCCGGATACATAATAAACACTGCCGGAAGCTCTTCAATCATAACTTCCTGAAACTTAAAATAGACTTGCTTGCGTTTGGTTGTGGAAATTTCGTTGCGCCCGTCCTCCAGAAGTTTGTCCAGTTTGACATTTTTCAAGCGGCTGAAGTTGCCTTCGGTCTGGGTCTGATGCCAGAAAACATATTGATCCGGATCAATTGGAGGCTCCCAAATCGTTAAAAATAACTCGTAATTCTGCGGAATATAGTTAAGGTATCTTAGTTCCAGATTAAAACCGGCCTCGTTTAATGATTTTCGGATCGCCTCAGCTACTGACTCAAGTTCGTAAGAAGTGTAAAGCGTCAGCGGTTTTTCGTCCAGAGCGCTATTACTCACCACCGAACTGCTAATCTCCGGTTCATAATTGATTTCTTTAAGATTGCTGTTGTAGGCCCAGGAAAAAGGCAAAATCGGTGACAGCGCTTTTTCACCAAAGGCTTCCAGTTGCTGATAATTAATCCCCAACGCCAAAGCCGAACGAAGATTTTTGTTGTCAAAAGGGGCCATAGAAGTATTAATAAATAAGGTGACAATCCGTTGATAATCAATATGGCGGCTGACTTTGCTGTTGCGCCACTTGGTGATCTCTTTAATGACGTCGTGATTGTTGGTTGTAAATTCGTCGATTTCACCTAATTTGTAAGCCAAAATCAAATCATCCGAAACGCCGTAGATTTTGTAAGTCTGATAAGCAAGCCCGGATTGCAACGGAATCAGATGAATTTGCTTTAATTCTCCATACTCATATTTAACCCGACCGATTCTATATGAACCATTAATTCCCACCAAATTGTTTTTAAGAATTGGGGTCGTCAAGACACTTGGAAAACTGGAAAGCGGTTTCTTAAGCACAAATTTGAGCGTATAATCATCAACCAACTCTGTTTTTACCTGGGCAAATTGAATAAAACTCGGGTCAATATCTTGAATGGTAAAACGGTCGCCATCTTGCCATTCTAAATTCTCGGGAAAATGAAAATAATATTCTCGGCCATTATCTTTTATTTCCCACTTGGTTGCCAATCCGGGTTTAAAGCGGCCGCGGCGATCATAAGTCACGATTGGAGAGGAAATTTGAGAAAGAATTTCCAAAGGCAAACGTCCGGAAGTTCCTTGTTTTAAAATACCGATCTTGTTTTTATTAAAGGCCAGAAATGGACGGAAGAGATCAACAAAAGAACGTGAGAAAAATAAGGCAAAAAAAGCGATCACAAAAAAAGGAATAATCAACTTAATATATTTGGAAATAAAACCGGAGATCAACCAGTAATAATAACGCGATCTCTTAAAAACAATTCTCATAGAAACAAGTAGACTATTGAGAGAATCAAGAAAAGCACAACCAGGGCGATCGTCAGGCTAAAAGTGAATTTTTCAACTCCTCGTCTGGTCGTGAAAGTTTCGCCACCACCACCCCAGGCACTGCCCAATCCACCACCGCGGCCTTGCAACAGAATCAAGGCAATTACTAAAATCGCCACTAAAGCATAAATAATTAAAAAAAGATTTTTCATACTAACATTAATAAAACTGAAACAATTATACTAATTAATCCGGTCGAAAGTATTATAGTCAAAAAAGGGCTGACTGTAAATGGATTAAAATGAATTCCCAAACCGGACAGATCGTAACCGGGAAAATCCCAGGGCCGGATATTAAAATAATCGGGCAGAATCTTTAAGAAAAGATAAAAAGTAATCACCTGACTGACAAAAGAAAACAGTCCCAGAGTAATCAGATTGATCGGTAAAAACAAGAATTTGAGAACCGGATTGACAAAATTGAAAAGCAATGCCAAACACAAACCGCTGATAATCAAACCACGAAGATCAGTATTTATCTTAAAACCCGGAATCAATTCGCTGACCAAATAAATCGCCAGGGTATAAAAAACCAAAGAACGAATTATTTTTTTCATCGCTACTGTTATTTTACCGAATTGAGCAGTTTTTTAAATTGTTTTTGACGCAAATGTAAATGATATTTTTTGGCAAAGCGATGGGCTTCGTTCCGCATCCTTTGCAAATAATTAAGCGCCTCTGGAAATTTGTCTAAATTCAAGGTCTGCAAACCATTACCCTTGGGAACGATCAAACGATCCGGCCTTTTGGCAAAACCAACAATCAGCGGCTGGTTCTGGCTATCCTGTTTTTTGAAAAGTGTTTTGATTTTTAATAATTGAGGTAATCCGCCGTCAATGACCAAAAGATCCGGTATTGCCCATTCCTGATGCATAAATCGACGCGACAGAACCTCGGAAAGCATTTCCGGATCAAAAATAGCCCGACCCTTGATCTTGAACCGGCGATATTGTTCGGAAACGGCTTCCCCTTTTTCAAAAACAACCATTGAGGCGGTTGCCTCTTTAAAATTCAAGTTGCTGACGTCATAACATTCAACTCTAATTAATCTGATTAGACCAAGAGCTGTTTGCAAAGCTTCGCTTTCTTTAATTCGCAGCTCCTTAATATAATTAGGCTCGGTTAGACGATCGGTGTATTCAAGTTTACGCTGAAATAATGTGTCCAGATAATTAATTCTGTCTCTTAAAACCAGAGCTTGCTCATAATTTTCCTGTTGCGACAGTTGTTTGAGTTCAGTCTTTAATTCAGACAAGATTCGCCTACCCCGACCCTTGAACACATTAATCAGCCGACGGATATTTCGCTGATATTGCCGCCTCAACGCTGTTTGAGCCGCTTTTTCAAGTTTGGCAATCGAATTTGGGCAAGGCTGACACAAACCAATATGACTGTAAAAACAAGGCCTAAGACCCATTCTCTTCTCTGCACAATAGGGAATCGCCTGACGGAGTTTTCTTAATAATAATTTGGCTGTGGCCATACTGGATAACGGACCAAAAACAAACCGGAACTCGGTGGGCTTGAGATCCCGTTTGCGAACCAATAAAACTTTGTTATACGTTCCTTTGCTTAGCGCAATATAAAGCCGGCTTTTGTCATCCAATAAAACTGCGTTGTATTTGGGCTGGTATTGTTTGATCAAATTAGACTCCAGGATCAAAGCAGCCAATTCGGAATTGGTTTCATAAAGACGAATTGAATGTGTATTTTCAGTAATCAATTTTTCCTTTGGATGAACTTTGTCGGTAAAGTGCTGTTTAATCCGTTCGCGTAAATCATTGGCTTTGCCGATATATATCGGTTTTTGCCGTTCATTAAGAAAACCATACACACCAGAACCTTTGGGAATTAGAGAGTAAAGTTGAGGGGTGTCTTTTTTTAAAATCGCCATTTAACAAGATAAAAACCAACTATCAAAAAAGCCGGCAAAATTAGCCAAAACCCATAAGCACGTAAAAAATACCAAATTGGAGGCAAAACCGTAAATGATTTTTCAGTTACGACCCGATTATTAACCAAAAGCTGCAGAGTTTGCCCGTTTGTCAGACGCAAACGATCCTTGTTGATTTTAAACACAATTTCTTTTTTGGACAAAGGCTCTATCAATTTGATTGTTCGGGTTGACAAAATTTTTTGGCCTTTATTTTGTCTTAGGGCTAACTCGACTGAGTATTGAATCACATTAGCCTCAGATTGAAGAACGGCTGTAACTTGATTATCCTCTCCGGCATTAAACAACAGTTGACCGTCAAAAGCCCCTGTTATGTCAGTTTTAGTTTCAGGAACAGAGGCCACTGGCATGACGATAATATCGCGGCTTTGAGGATCAAGCTTATAAACACCAGGAGGTAAAGGCGAGTCCGGATTTTTGCCGTGATATACAAAAGCAATATGACTTAAATCCAGACTGCGAAAATAATCGATACCAGAAGTGTCGCCCCAAGTAGGATCAACTGCCAGCCAATATTGTCGCGCACTATCAAAATATTCCGGCCAGGCATGCAAAACATCACCCAAAAAAGACAACGGCAACAAACCCTCATCAGCCGTAATGGCATAGCCAACCACCTCACGAGCCGGAATACCCTTTTCTCTGGAAAGAGCAATAAACAAGTCTGAATATTCCATACAAACGGCTTGGTTTGGATTGACATAAACCCACTCTGCTCCCTGACGTTTTAGATCTGGATTGATTCTGGCCGTATTGTACTGTAACTTATCAACCACATAATTATAAATTCCCAGGCTACTGTCCAAGTCCTTAATTTGGCTGTCAGCCAAAATCGATGGACTAAGAAACCAATAGTCCTCCTGAGTAAGATAGCGCGTGTTGCGGTCTCTAACAGCTTGTTGCTGATACTGTCTGACTTCTTCCCGAGCTTTGGTCAACAGCTCCACATAACCCTGATAAAGAACCTTAAGAACGGTCTGGCCCGGCACCCGATAACTGGCCATTAAATTACCATCCGGATCACTGTAAACATTAGTCGGTTGCGGTTCTAAGCCGGAAAGATAAGTTTTTTGAAAAGTGCCGTCCGGAACCAGGGCAATGTCCAGTGTCCGCGCATAAGGCGCCTTGTTAGCTAATATATAATTTAGTTTAACTTGATAGTAGGCTCTGTCGGCAAAAGAAACATAAACCGCTTTTTTTTCAAATTCGACCAAATTACTCCACTGATAACTGGTCGTGTCCAAACGATCAATTTTGGGCTTACTGATCCCTATTTCAGGATAATCCTCCGGCACCACCATTTTGACATCATAAGCCAACAGCTCTTCCTGATCGCTGGAGCCAGACAACGGAATCAAAAGCTCGCGGTGAGCGCCGGCCTGATTAAGATAATTCGGTAAAACATAGATCAGTTTTAAATCCTTGATCGCGCCTTTGCCAATAGCTGGCTGCTGAAATTTGATTCTTATCTTAAGTAAATCACTTGTTTTTGTTTGCGTAAAAGTGGCCGGGATATCGTTTTCCAAAACCTGCAAAGAATCAATTCGGGCATAGCTGGAAAAAGACAGTTCGTACTCACTGACATACATTTCCGCTGTCTTATTGATCAATTGAATCTGTTTGGTCACCACCACATTCTGAGAATAATCAAGAGTGTAGGTATCAAAATATCGGGTTTGAATAATCTGAGAGCCTTGCGCAAAAACCGCAGACCCTCCAAACAAAACTAACCAAATAAAGAACAACAAAAAAATCTTTAACCAATTATTTTTCATTTAAATACTGATTAAGAAAAATTCCGGTATAGGATGGTTTGATTTTGGCAATCTGATCGGTAGGACCCTGAAAAATTAGCTGCCCGCCTTTGTCGCCACCTTCGGGCCCAAGATCAATTAAATAATCACAATTTTTAATGACTTCAAAATTGTGTTCAATCAAAACCACAGTATTACCTTGGATCACCAGATCACGCAAAACCTTTAGTAACTTTTTAATGTCCTCCATATGTAAACCGGTCGTAGGCTCATCCAGTAAATATAAAGAATGATATCTAAGATTAGTATAAAGCTCCTTGGCCAATTTGACTCTTTGGGCCTCACCGCCGGAAAGTGTCGTCGCGGACTGACCTAAACCAATATAGCCCAGACCGACTTCCTGCATGGTTTTTAAAACACGCTGAATTTTCCAATGATGACTGAAAAAATCACTGGCCTCGTCAACCGTCATTTTCAAAACTTCATCAATGGTTTTGTTTTTATAGGTTACACTCAAAGTTTCGCTGTTGTAGCGCTTGCCATGACAAACGTCACATTTCACATAAACGTCAGATAAAAACTGCATCTCGACTTTAATGACGCCGGCTCCCTGACAGTTTTCACAACGGCCGCCGTGCACGTTAAAGGAAAAACGGCCCGGCTTGTAACCCAGACTCTTAGCCGCCAAAGTTTCGCTAAAGACTTCCCGAATATAAGTGAAGCAGCCGGTATAAGTGGCCGGATTGGATCTGGGAGTGCGACCAATCGGCGACTGATCCACCAAGACCACGCGCTGAATCTGATCCAAGCCGCTAAAATTCGCCAATTTGCCAATCTTTCCCTGATAATAGGGATTGAGTTGAGACTCGGTGACTGTGTAAATCGTGTCTAATAACAAACTGCTTTTGCCTCCGCCGGAAACGCCGGTGATCCCGACCATTCTTCCTAGCGGAATTTTGACATCAATATTTTTTAAGTTATTTTGAGTACAGCCCTTAAAAGTGAGAAACCGATCCGGCACAGCCTGATTACGGACTGTCGGAATAATTTTGGACTTGGTTAAATACTGCCCGGTTAGCGATTCTTTGACGTCTACAATCTTTTCCTGAGGTCCGGAAAAAACAATTTTTCCACCTTGTTTTCCGGCCAAAGGGCCAAAATCAACCAGCCAATCGGCCTGTTTGATCGTTTCCCAGTCATGTTCAACCACAATCACAGTGTTCTCTAAATCTCTCATTTTAATCAAGGCGGTTAATAAACGACCGATGTCTCGAGCATGCAAACCAATCGACGGTTCGTCCAAAACATAAGTGATGCCGGTTAATCCGGTTCCGATTTGAGAAGCGAGCCGAATCCGCTGCGCTTCCCCACCGGATAAAGTATTGGCTTTACGATAAAGAGTCAGATAATCCAAACCGACATTCAGCAAAAACTGCAAGCGGACTATTAATTCCTTTAAAATTGAGGAAGCAATTTGCTGCTCCCTGACGGTTAATTTTTCCGGTAGTTGTTTTAGAAAAGCCAGCGCTTCCCCGATACTCAGCCTGGTAAACCAATCGATATTCTGCTGATTAAGAGTGACTGCCAAAGCTTCGGGTTTTAAGCGCGCACCACGACATTCCGGACAAAGCTGCTCGTGCATATATTTGGCCAGTTCCACCCGAGAATAATCGGAATCGGCCTCGTAATATTTGGTTTCAATCTCGGCAATCAAACCTTGCCATTTCTCATAAATGGTGGTTAGCTCGCCTTCACGATTGCGACCGCGTACACTAAACACTTCTTTGGCGCCGGTAAACAAAACCGTTTCTTGGGATTTGGTCAGTTTATTCAAAGGCTGCTGCGCATTAATCTGGTATTTTTCCAGCATGGTGCGGAACAACCGAGCAAACCAGGTGTCCTGAAAAAACAATTTTTGAAAAGGGAAAATCGCCCCTTCGGCAATAGATAGGCTTTTGTTGACTAATTTGTCTTGATCAACTTTCAAAACCACTCCCAAACCCTTACATCTGGGGCAAGCTCCAAGCGGTGAATTAAAAGAAAACAGGCGCGGTTCAATTTCAACAATAGCCAGATTGCAATGCGGGCAACTGAGACGTTGTGAATATAAAGTCTCCTCTATCTCTTTGGGGCTGTCCGGAAAAGTAAAGCCCGCGTCTTTAACCAGTGCACCAATAACCAAACCCTCGGATAACAGAGTTGATTGTTCCACTGCCTTAAACAACCGGGAGAATATGTCTGCCTGAGCTTTTTCTTTTTTAAAATATTGATAATCAATTGTCAATCGATCCACAATCAGATCAATACTGTGTTTATTGTTTTTTAAAATAAACAAGTCTTCGTCCAGGTGATGATAATAACCGTCAATTCTGGCCCGCTCATAACCTTTGGCCAGTAAATTATCAAAAAGTTCTTTGAATTCGCCCTTACGGGCACGGACTACCGGCGACATGATCATTATTCTGATTGGCGCTTGTTTGTCATTCTCCAGGCTGGTTTGAATTTTGGCAAACAGCTGTTTGGCGATTTCCTCAGAACTAAGTTTGTGCACTTGCCGACCACAGCTCGGACAATGAGCCACCCCAACTCTGGCAAATAATAAACGGAGATAATCATAGATTTCCGTGACTGTTCCGACAGTGGAGCGAGGATTGCTGGAAGCACTTTTTTGATCAATGGAAATAGAGGGCGACAAACCTTCAATTAAATCAACATCCGGTTTTTCCATTACTCCCAAAAACTGACGGGCGTAAGAAGACAAAGATTCAACATAACGTCGTTGCCCTTCAGCATAGATGGTGTCAAAGGCCAATGAGCTTTTGCCCGAACCCGAGACACCGGTAAAAACCACCAACTTGTTTTTGGGAATATCCAGATTGACGTTCTTGAGATTGTGTACTCTGGCCCCACGAATTTTTAGAAAATCCATGTTTATTGTGTGAAAGGCTTAGTTTACTCTAAATCACGATAGATCTCAAGCAGATTACCCTCAGGATCTTCAAGATAGAACGCCTCGATTCCGGCGTCAGAATATTTGGTTATTTCGCTTAAAGGCTTGATTTTCTGTTCTTTTAAAAACTCAACCGCAGTCTTAAGGTTTTCAACCCGTAAATTAATCACCAGCGCCCCATTGGCTTTGCCCAGTTTGGTTTGGATAAATTTGGGCATCAGTTCTGTTTTGTAAATGGCAATTTTGGCGTCGCCCAAATCAAATTCGGCATAATCGGTTTTTGAATCACCCCAAGTTACGGCCAAGCCCAACTGTTCGTGATAAAAACGGAACATTGTTTGATAATCCTTTACCAACAGCCGGATGTGTGTAAGATTGGGTGAGAAAGTCAGTGACTGATCTTCTACTGCCAAACTGTCTTCTTTTTGCCAACCCGGTTCGGAGTAAACCAAAACCCAAGTAGCCTTGCCTCTGGCTTGATGGGTTTTTCCGGGCGGAATCACCCGATACTGATCCTGATTAAGAACAAATTTGACCTCGTCGATAATCAGTTCTAATTTACCCTGTAAAACGTAATAAATCTCAGCCGAACGTTCGTGATAATGAAGCTTGGTTTGATCAATCACCGCAACCGCTGTGCTATTGCCGGCATGCTGACTTGAAGGATCGACTTCACAAATAATTTCGGTGGGGTTGGTTTTGTGATTGGGAATAATTTTCTTACCAGGGTACTGTTTTTTTAATTCGGCAGTGACTTTTTTCAAATCCATAAAAAGTAGTATAACACGAGCTCAAACTATTATTCACGCTCCAGTAACCGAGCTTTGTCGCGTAATTTAGCCGCCAGTTCAAAATTAAGATTGTCAGCCTCTTTTTTCATCTGCGACCGGAGATGCCGGATCAACTTTTTCTTATCAAAAACAGTCAGCGCCTCACTCTTGATTTCGTCTAGTGTTTTTAAACCGAATTTGCCTTTACCAAAATAAAACTTCAGGTCGGTTTCACTCTCCACCACCAAACGGCTTCTGATCGGCTTGATAATCGTTGTTGGATTAAGATGATGTTTTTGATTGTAGCGCGTCTGAGCCTGACGCCGACGACTGACTTCCTCAACCGCTTCCTGAATTGATTTGGTCATTTTGTCTGTATAAATAATCACCTCTCCTTCGGTATTACGGGCCGCCCGACCCATGGTTTGAATGAGCGAAGTCCGGCTCCGTAAAAAACCTTCGCGGTCACCGTCCAGAATGGCGACTAACGTCACTTCGGGCAAATCCAAACCTTCCCTTAAAAGATTAATACCGATTAAGACATCAAATTCTCCTGTTCTCAACTTTTCCAAAATATCGCTTCGCTCCAGGGTCTTGATGTCCGAATGCAAATAATGGGCCCGAATGTTTTTTTCAATCAAAAATTGAGCCAAATCCTCGGCAATTCTCTTAGTCAGAGTGGTCACTAAAGTTCGCTGTTTTTTAACGGCTCGTTTGGTAATTTCGGCAATCAAATCAGGAATTTGTTTGTCTACCGGCCGGATACTGATTTTGGGATCGGTAATTCCCGTCGGCCTGATCAGTTGTTCCACAATTTGTTTGGAACGCGCCTTTTCCCAAGGAGCAGGAGTTGCCGAAAGATAAATAGTCAGCGGCTTCTTTTGCAAAAACTCGTCAAACTTGAGGGGTCGATTGTCAAAAGCGGCTTTTAATCGAAATCCATAATCCACCAGATTTTTCTTGCGGGAATAATCACCGTGATACATACCATTGAGCTGCGGTACGGTCATATGCGATTCGTCGATCAAAAGCAGCCAGTCGGAGCCGTATCGGTACTGAAAATACTCCAGGAGTGAAAAGGGTGGCTCTCCCAAAGATCGGCCGTCAAAATACCGGGAATAGTTCTCAATCCCGTTCACATAACCCAATTCCTCAATCATTTCCAAATCGTGCTTAACCCGCTGACTCAATCTTTGCGCCTCCACTAGTTTTTTTTGTCTTTCCAAAAACTCCACCTCATGATCAAGATCGGTCCGAATCTCTTTGAAAATCGACTTAACCTCCATGCCGGAAACCAGATAGTGTTTGGCCGGATAAAGTTCGAATTCACTAACCACTTTCACAGTCTTGGCAGTGAGCGGATCAATCAGTTTCAATTCGGTAATAATACCTTGTTCGCTTTTGATCCGTAAAGCCAAATCCTGATAAGAAAGATAGACATCCAAATGCTCGCCCCGTTCGCGAAACGTGCCCCGGTGAAAATCAAACTGGTTTTGTCCATACTGCAATTGAACCAGTTTTAAAC
>MGBO01000003.1 GCA_001788295.1 Candidatus Roizmanbacteria bacterium RIFOXYC1_FULL_41_16
ACGTTACAAACTGCTTCAAAAGCAGTTTTCAGACTCGACTCGCAGTTTATTTAAGGCTCAAAACAAATATTATTTTAGTTTACTCAGTTTTGCTTGTTGGCGCTTGGTGAATCTTGGTTTTAAACAAGGTAATTTCAGTTGGCGTTTGTTTTGTACTCATTGTCAAAACAAAGATTTTTATTCTTATCGTCTGGGCAGCCGGCATCAGAGTTTGATAAGCTATATTTGTAATTATGAATGATTATTTAAAGTTTCAGCGGTTTCATTTGGTGGGCATCAAAGGGGTGGCGATGACGGCCCTGGCTCTTATTCTAAAAGACTTAGGGAAAAGTATCACCGGTTCAGACAGTCCGCTGACTTACCAAACCGAGAAGTTTTTGACTGATAAAGCGATTGCTTATGGCACTTTTGATATAAATAACGTCAATACGGCTCAAGTGGTTGTCTATGGCGCCAGTCATCAAGGAAGCGACAATCCGGAAGTAAAGGAAGCACTAAAACAGCGCAAAATTGTTTTGTCATTGTCCCAAATGATTGGTTATCTCACCGATTTGAAAAAAACCATTGCCGTGTCTGGCTGTCATGGTAAAACCACGACCACGGCCATAATCAGTTACGTTTTAGAGAAACTGGCCCTTGATCCTAGTTACTTGGTTGGCAGTGCCGGTTTTGAGAATTTGCCTTCGGGTAAATGGGGTAGCGGTTTGCATTTTGTGGCTGAGGCTGATGAATATCTGGCCGATCCAGTATTACAAAGACGCTCTAAATTCCTGTTCTTTTCACCACAATATATTGTGGTTACCAATCTTGATTACGATCATCCGGATTTTTTTCCTGATTTTGATGCCGTTATTAAAACTTTTGCTCTTTTTTTTAAGCGCTTGCATCCTCAAGGAATCTTAATTGTCAACGGCGACGATTCTGTGCTATTAAAATTGGCCAAAAATAGTTGCCAATCGTATGTTACTTATGGTTTTAATAAAGAAAATGATTATCAAATTATTGCCAGAGAAAAAGGATTGAAAATTATTAATCATCAGCAGACTATTATTAAGCTGGAGCCGCAATTAATCGGCAAACACAATCAATCTAATCTGGCCGCTGCTGTGGTAGTGTTGCATTTGCTAAAAACTAACCTTTCCCAAGCGGCCAAATATCTGAATCAGTTTGGTGGTGCCAAACGTCGTTTGGAATTGGTCGCGAGGATTGGCAGTAATTATGTTTACGATGATTATGCTCATCATCCGACTGAGATTGCCGCTAGCTTAGGTGCTCTCAAACTTCAATATCCCCAATATCGGTTGGCTTTGTGTTTTCAGCCTCATACTTACAGTCGCACCAAGAAGTTATTACCGGAATTTGTAAAATCATTGAGTTTGGTTGACTATCTTGGTTTGCTGCCGGTTTTTGCCTCAGCCAGAGAACCAGTTGATAAGTCGTTTGATTCGAGCATGATTTTGACAAAATTACCCAAAAATCTTGGCTCGCAGCTGTTGGCAACAGAGGCCGATTGGCAGAGGATGGTTAATCGCACTCAGAAAACCAGTCAAAAATGGATTTATGTCACGATGGGGGCCGGCGATGTTTATAATCAGTCAACATTACTTATTAAATTATTAAATGATTGATCATTATTAAGGTGCTAAAGCAAATTATTAAAAAAGGAACAATTAAGGAAAACGTTCTCTTGGCGCAATACACGACCATTAAAATCGGTGGTCCGGCCAGATTTTTTATTCAAACAGAGGATGAGGCAGAGATGATGGCTGTTTTACAGTTTTGCCGTCAGAATCGATTGCCGTGGTTTGTTTTGGGTGGCGGCAGTAATGTCGTTTTCAGTGATCAAGGCTTTAATGGCGTAGTTCTTAAACTCCTGTCCGGGCAATATAGAATAGTTCGTGAGCACACTCCTGTTGAGATTGAGTTTCCGGCTGGTTATTCTTCTCATCTGGCCTCAGTTAAGATGATGGAAGCTGGTTATTCCGGTTTTGAAAGTCTTTATGGTTTGCCAGGGACTATTGGTGGGGCAATCTATCAGAATTCCAAGTGGCCCAGAGGCAATTATCAGATGTCTGACAATCTAAAAAGCGTTGTTTATTTGGATAATCACTTTCAAATACAGACAAAAACTAAATCCGAACTGGATTTTAGCTACGGTTTTTCCTCGTTTCAAAAGCAAAAGTGTTTGATTTTGAAAGCGACATTTATTTTTACAATCAAAAGTCCTGATCAGATTCAGCTGACCTGCCGGGAAGTAATGCGCTATCGTCAGCAGAGTCAGCCAATTGGGGTTTTAACAGCCGGCTGCATTTTTAAAAATCTGGAGCAAGGATCGGCCGGTTACTATATTGACAAAGCCGGCTTAAAATCCAAAAATATCAATGATTTGGTGGTTTCGTCAAAACATGCCAACTTTTTTGTTAATCAGAGCCAGGCCAGAGCTCAGGATTATTTGAAGCTAGTTGCCTTAGTCAAGAGCGAAGTTAAGCGCCAATTCAACATCGATTTAAAAGAGGAAGTTCTCTTTGTACAATAAGGTCATGCAATATTTAATCAACGGTCAAAAACCTCTCCAAGGAATGGTCAGTATTTCCGGCGCCAAGAATGCCTCTCTTAAATTAATCATCGCGGCTTTGCTTACCGATGGCGTGAGCCGGATTGACAATGTCCCTCGGATTCGGGATGTTGTCAGCCTTTTGGAAATCATTAATTACTTGGGTGGAGAGGCCAAGTTTATTGCCAAAAATACGGTTCAGGTGGAAAATAAGCTCAAATCTTATCACTTGCCTTTGGAAATTGGCGGTAAAACCCGGGTTTCCATTCTTTTAATTGCTCCGCTATTGCACCAATTTAATCAGGCAATATTACCTAACCCTGGCGGTTGTCGCTTAGGTGAGCGCTCGGTTGATCGCTTAATTGATTCTTTAAAGAAAATGGGGGCCAGAATTTCTTATCTTTCGGAAGATGGTTATTATCACGCCAAGATAACTAAAACAAAGACGGCGGTGATCAATTTTGCCAAAAAAAGTCATACTGGCACCGAATTGGCCATGATGTTTGCCTCAAGAATTCCAGTGAAAACCGTCATTAATAATGCCGCTCAAGAACCGGAGATCGATGATTTGATTGTTTTTCTTAATCAAGCTGGCGCTAAAATCAAACGCCAAGGACAACAGATTCTGGTTACTGGTAAAAAACGGCTATCAGCGACTCAGTTTAAAGTTCAACCAGACCGAATTGAGGCGGTGACTTTTATTGTGCTTTCGGCGCTCTTTGACGGCAGAATTATGATAAAAAATGTCACCCTTAAAAGTATTATGCCGTTTTTAAAGCCTTTTACCAAGGCCGGGTTTGATTATCAATACAACCAAGAAAAGCAGTTGCTTAAGATTGTTCAACCCAAATCAATCAAACCAGTCAGCATTGTTACCGCTCCGCATCCGGGTTTTCTGACCGATTGGCAGCCTTTATGGACTATTTTAATGACTCAGGCGCAGGGTTCAAGCACGGTACACGAAACGGTTTTTGAAAATCGTCTTGGTTACATTCAGGACCTCAAACGCTTTGGTTGTAAAATCGATTTTTATCAGCCCGAGGTTAGTGCCGCGGAAGAGGTCTATCAATTTAACAACTACAACCCTTATAAGCATCGCTATCAGGCGATTAAAATACACGGACCCACGACATTACACAATGCCTATGCGACCATGACTGATATTCGGGCCGGTGCCTGTTTGGTTCTTGCGGCTCTAATTGCCAAAGGCAACAGTGTCATTAGCGGCGCCGAGCAAATCGAACGTGGTTATGAGGATTTGCTGGTTAAGCTGACTAAGTTGGGCGCCCAAGCCAGGGTTGTAAATTCCCAGTAATTATAATAAGGTATTCATATGAAGGTGATTTATCGTTTGGCTGTTTTTAACTGCCTAATTTTAGTTATTTTTATTTTAAGCATTGCCAGTTTGCAAATGCTTAATAATTACCAGCGTCTTTACGCCAGTATTTTCAGTCAGACACAGCAAATTTTGGAAAGCAATGCTCAAAAGCTGGTTTTAGGTGAAACCACTGACATTACTTACGGCGATGCTCGAACAGCTTCTTTATCGCAGTTTTTGGCATACTATCAGTCACCGCTTGAACCATATTCTGAAAAAATAGTTATGTTGGCAGATCAATACGGATTTCATTATGGATTGTTACCGGCAATTGCCATGGTTGAGTCCGGACTGTGTCGTAAAATACCGGAAAACTCCTATAACTGTTGGGGATGGGGAATCTATGGTAAGACCGTGACCCGCTTTGTTTCTTATGACGAAGCGATTGAAACTGTCGCTCGCGGTATTAAGAGAGACTATCTTGATAAAGGTTTTGTGACTCCGGAGCAAATCATGACCAAATATAACCCCACCAATCATAATAATTGGCTCGGCGGAGTCAATTTCTTTTTGGATAAATTGGAATAACTAAGCCGTAAGCTGTTATAATTAATTAATGTTTTTCATTCAGTTACTGGCCAAACTCTTAGCCGGATTTTCTCAATTACTATTGGCCAGATCCGGGGGCACTTGGCCCGGTGAACTGGCTCTTCGTTTTAATCCTGCACTGACTAAGCGGTTGCGCACCTATTTTAAGGAAGTAATTATTATCCTGGGAACTAATGGTAAAACCTCAACCAGCAAATTCATTGTGACCGCGCTTGCTCAGAGCGGTCGGCATGTGATTAGTAATCCCACCGGTGCCAATCTCGAAAACGGTTTGGTGTCGACAGTTTTAGTTAAGCTGCCGTTTTTTCCCAAAAAAAAACAGTATACGGCGGTGATTGAAGTTGATGAGTATGCTTTTACGCAAATTGCCAGCCATTTTCCTCCGGATTATTTGATCATTCTTAATCTATTTAGGGATCAGCTAGATCGTTATGGTGAAGTGGGCAATATCCTTAACCGTTGGCAGACGATTTTGAAAAAAATGCCTCAAATCAAAGTCATTTATCCAACCTCAGATCCTGGTTTGGAAAGTCTTTTTATTAAGACCAAAATTGTCCGTTTTAGTTATGGAGTCCCGGCTGAATTTTTGAAAGCCAAACCCGGAATTGCCGGTGATTATGTTTATTGTCAGCAATGTGGTCAAAAACTAATTTATCAGGGTTATTATCTGGGCCATATGGGGGCTTGGCGTTGTCGCCATTGTTTATTTCAAATGGATTCGCATGCCTTCAGGTTTACCAAAACTCAGATTAGTAAATTACATTTTCTTCCGGACTATCTGATTATCAATTTTCAGGCCGCTTTTCTGCTTCTTAAAGAGCTGTTTGTAGACGAAGCTATCTTTTGGCAAACCGCATCTACCTGGCAACCAGCTTTTGGTCGAGGTGAGATTTATCGGGGCACTAATCATCAATATACTTTTTATCTTGGCAAAAATCCGGCCAGCTGGTCGGCCGCACTTAAAAACATTATCAGGCAAACCACCGGTGATTATGAGCTGATTTTTGGTTTAAACAATCGGATTCCGGATGGGCATGATATTTCCTGGATTTATGACGCTGATTTTAGTTCTTTACCAAAGAATATTAGAATCGCTGTTTTTGGCGATCGAGCCCATGATCTGGCTGTCCGTCTCAAAATTAACGGAACGCCGGCCCAAAAAGTGTTTACGAATTTGACGCAACTGAAACAATATCTACAAGAACATGGCTCACAAATTATTTTTTTGGCTAATTACTCTGCTCTTTTGGAAACTCGGCGACTAATTCTCGGTCGAATGATTGGGTGAAAATTCTTTCCAAGCCGCTACATAAGGACCATTGCCTGTTTCAACAATATAGTTACGGGCAAGATAGTTTTGTACCAGTGTTGAGTGAACGCCCAAATTTGTGCTGACAAAACGAACAACAATTAATCCAGACGTGTTGGCAACTGCTTGAGCATAAGCGTCTTCATAAGGAGCCACTAATCCAGAAAAATTACGGACTGGTTGTTGCTGTAATCTTTTCGATCTGGAAGTATCATTATGAATTTCACCGATAATTCTGATACGATCGTCACCAGATTTTTTGGGAGTGGAAAACTTAAGTTCAAGCTGACAACGCTTGCCGTTAATTAAACTACGATCCTGATTAAGCAATCGGAATGTGGCAATTCTAAAATTCGTCACCAATTTTTTTTTACATCAACGTAAAGGGAATACGGCAAGCCAATGACAGACTGGTCGAAATACTGTAATCCTCCGGTTCTAACTAAATCACCCAAATTATCGACTAATATTTTATAACTGTCCGGATAATCTTGATCAAGATCGGTAGAATAAAAAGGACTTTCTAACATATAAATACTTCTTAAAATTCAAAAAAGTGCCCGGGGAGGGAGTCGAACCCACATGAGCAAAAAGCCCACAGGTTTTTGAGACCTGCGCGTCTGCCATTCCGCCACCCGGGCAAAATCACTTCTATTTTAGCCGATATCTGCTATAATAACAACTTATGCAATTTACAGACAAGCTGGATAAGTCAACTCCAAGCACCTATAAGATCGAAGTGACTATTCCTTGGAACGAGATTGACAGTGCCAAAACCAAGGCTTTGGCGACACTGGCCAAAACCACAACCGTTAAGGGTTATCGGCCTGGAAAAGCACCGTTGAACCTGGTTAAAGAGGTAATTGGCGACCAAAAACTTTTGGAGGAAGCCAGCAAAGAAGTTCTCACGGCTGTTTATCAGGAGCTTATCAAAAAACACAGCCTCAAACCCTTCCTAGACCCCAGAATTTCGCTTTTAAAAGCTCCTCAAGGTACAGAGTGGGTTTTCCGCTTTGAACTTGCCCTAGCCCCTGTCATTACTAAGCTCGCCGATTATAAAAAAATCGCCAAGGAAATTGGCGGCGAACTTAAGAAAGAAGACATT
>MGBO01000004.1:0-17254 GCA_001788295.1 Candidatus Roizmanbacteria bacterium RIFOXYC1_FULL_41_16
TCCGAAGCTCTGGGTAAATATGAAATTTTGCGATTGTTTAGATAAAAAGTAACAATTACCAGATTAAGAATCACAAAAGCGGTGACAGTAAAGGAAAACACCAGCGAAATTTTTTTGATATTTTTGCCTCTTGGTTTCAAATTGGTAATTAGAGTCACGTTTTTAACATCTTTGCTTGTCTTATTTTGGACTTTGTTAGAGTTGATCTGAGGAATTTGCGGAACTTTATTTTTGGCTTTTTCCTTAAAATAGGCAATTGTCTGCCACCCAATAAGAGGCACAATCATCAATAAAGAGAGTATTGGTATCCAAGGAATTTCTAAAAAAGCAAACATGATTTCATTTTAATATAAAACTAAATACAAACCAAGCAAACTTAAAGTTGAGGCCAAAAGAATCAGCAGATTGTTATTAAAACCCAGCTGAGGGATTTTATCCTGAATGATTGTTGGGGTAATCATAATGGTTGGACTGGTCACAACTACAGTTGGAGCAACCGTTGGACTGAGTGTTGTGGTGGCCGAAGGAGTCGCTTCGCCCAAAACCGATTCTCCGCTTTTGCCAACATCAAAACTAATCTTTTCTTCAATATTATTGTTTTCGACTAATAATTCATAGCGGCCGGGATTTAGTGGCTGCTCCGGAGTGTATTGCCAGTTGCCGTTTTTGTCTACAGTCACGAGTAGATCAGCAATATCGGGTTTGATAATCAATTTCACGAGCGTGTTTTTAGAACCCTGGCCACGAAAAGTCGGATAAAAACTGCTGATAACAGCATTGTCTATTGGTGAAGTAATCAATTGACTGGTCCGGCGCTCTTTAACGCCTAAAACCAAATCAGACTGGGTAAAGTCATAATTCTGGCCAATGATCACCGATCTCAAGGGTTGCGCCTCGACATACTTGACCGTTACTTTGGATTGCTGGAGGTCCTCATTAATTAAATGAAGGTTAATTATTTGATTGGGGGAAATATTCGTTTCCTGATTTTCTTCATTAAGAACGATTGGCAAAGTGGCGATCCATTCTCCGCTTGAACGGGTGAGTGCAGAATATGTATATCGACTTTGTGGGAAAAGCGTCACTGTTACCAAAATATCGATTCCTGGTTGTAAATTGGACTGAACGACTTTGCCAAAAACCGGAGCGTTGCTAAGAGTCGGGTATTCAAGATCAAGGGTTTTTAAAGTTTGTTCCTCTTGGTAGAGTTTACCTTCAACATAAATTGAAAACCCGTATTGAGTATTGGTACTTAGTTGATTAAGTTGAAAATAATGAAGCCGGCGGGGCAGTTGTTCTTTTTGGTCGCGATAATCAAACTGCACTTGAGTCGGTTTGTTTTGGGAACTAATTGAAAGATAAGTTTTAACCGGGTCCTTGGTTGTAAAGTGAATACTGGCTGATTTATTGGTCAGATTACTGACTGTAATATTATGAGGAATTAAATTTTTTGAAGCTCGGGAAACAATCTTAGTCGAACTGCCCTTAAAAGCCAGACTGATTATCACGGTCATGATCAGAATAAAAGAGTAAGCTAACCACGAAGGAACGCCTTTTTTTTGATAAAGAAAATAATAACTCATTGTTTATTTCTCAACTGATCTAATATTTTTAGGCTTGGCAAACGTTCAATTTCCAGGTTCATACTGGTTAAATATTCAACACTGAATTTCTTATTTTGCTCAATATGATAAATCTCCACAATAATCCAAGCGACAACCGTAAGTAAAAAAACCAAGGAAAAAACAAATAGCTCGGTGTTATTTTTTACCTTCTTAATCTCCATTATATTTCTTCCAAATAATAAAAAGTATTCAAAACAGTATTAAAGTTGATTTGGGCGCTTACAGTAGCGCCAGGGTCTGAAATTAAATCCAAATAGTTTATGGAAATCAGGCGCCGCGAGTTATCAATATAGTCTAAAAAATCCTGCAGATCTTCATAATTTCCGGCTCCGTTCAGATTAATGGTGACCGTGCTTAATTGAGCGTTGGACTTAGGTAAAATCGTGATTTTTTGAATACTAAAAGAGTTGACTTTTATGTCTTTATTGAGAAATTCGCGGGTCTTTTCCACTTGATGAGTATCGGGCAAAGCTTGTTCGACTAGATCTTTATTGTTGATCAGTTCCATAAACTGAGCTTGAGTGCTAATAATCTGTTGAATTTTGTCCTCGAGAGTTTTGTTTACTTGTTCGTATTCTGCCTTTTCTTTTTGCAGAGTATAGATCAAACTCAATGACGGCCGAATAGCAAAAATAGTAAAGAAACTGACGGTAAACAAGATGAAAGACACTACCTTGTAATCGGGTTTTTTACTGACTTTTTTATCCTTGCTGCTCTTCATAGTTTACGCTTAACTTAAAATAGTAGACACTTGTTTTTTTACTGATCTGATCAATAATGACTTTGCCTTTGATTTTATTGGACAAACGAACTTGCATTTTCTGAATATCAAGTGGTCTGTTACCTTGAGCCTCCAGAACTATCTTATTCTGCTGTAAATGAATTCCATTCACAGTAATTGATTTGGGAATATTGGTCAGCACCAGTTTGAGGCTGGAATAACGGTAATCATTAGTCTCAAGGATTTTTGAGATTTCAATCAGTTTGCGGGCGGTCAGATTATTGTTGTTAATCATTTCAGTTGCGGTCAGAATAATCTGATTTTTTTGGTCGATTGTTTCCTTGAGATCAATCACGGTTTGATCGAGAACAATTTTGACAAAAAAAACAATTAAGACCAGAATTTGGGTTAAAACAATCACATATTTAGCATATGAATTGAGAAAAGAAACAGCTTCAGTAAAAACCGCTTTTTCTTTTTTGACTAATAGATTAAATCGGAAATGTTTGGCCATGTGTTACTTTTTAAGTTTGGCTGACAGTCGTGACTTCAGCCTGGCTGCTTTGTTTTTTTCGATCACTTTATGCGTGACTGCCTTATCAATTAAGGAAGAGGCGCTTTGAAGCAATTTTTGGCTTGGTTTAGCAAGAAAAACCTTCATCGCTTTTTTGTAGTGATTCCGATACAATAAATTTAACTTGGTTTGCTTAAGATCTTGTCTTAGCTTTTTTTGGGCTGATTTTATATTTGCCATAAAGGAAAATAAATTAATAATTAGGTTCATTATACATTATATAAGTTAACAGGAAATGCTCAAGTTTATCAAAAGTTTTTATACTCGCCGACAGACGACTTTGTTTACCTCAACGGTTGTTGTCGCTCTGACTTTAATATTGGCTCGTTTACTGGGTCTTTTTAAGCTTCGTGTTTTAACCGGCTTTTATGCCCAGCAGGAACTGGATCTTTTTTTGGCCGCCTTCAGATTACCGGATTTTATATTTGAGGTTTTTGTCGCCGGTTCAATTGCCTCGTGTTTTATTCCCATTGTTAACGACATTCTAAACGACAGCTCGCAAAATAAGCATGAAGCTATGCTTTTTTCCCAGTCGCTGTCCGTTATTTTTCTTTTCTTTTGGCTAATTTTTACAGTGGTGATGTATTTTTATGCCGAAACCATTACTGCTATTTTAGTACCGGGCTATACTCAGAGTCAGATTGCGGTTGTTGCCAAAATGTCCAACAGCATTCTTTTCTTTCAGGTGCCTTTTCTCTTGCTCGGTAACGTAATTGCCGCTTTAATGCAATCTTCCCGACAGTTTTTGATTCCCGGTCTGGCGCCGGTTTTTTATAATTTAGGGATCATTTTCGGCGTTGTTTTTTGGGCCGGCCGTTATGGCTTAAACGGCGCCTTATACGGTATTATTTTAGGTTCGTTTCTTTATTTTTTAATTGTTTTTGTGGGCTTATTTTGGCTTGGTTTTCCCTTACAGTTTCGGCTCGATTTGAAGAGTATTCGGATCAGAGCTTTTTTCAAGCTTTTTTGGCCACGTTTCTTTACTTCAATTACCACTCAGATTGACGCGACTGTGGATCTGGCGTTGTCCACTCTGCGCGGCTTGGGAAGCTATACCTCGTTTTATTTGGCCCGTAATCTGCAAATTCTGCCAGTTAGTTTATTTGGAATTGCCATTTCTCAATCAGCCCTACCTTTTTTTACCAGTCTCTATCAGCAAGGGAAACAAAAGGAACTGATGGATTTATTTATTAGGCTTGTGTTGCAGATTATTTTTGTAATGTTGCCGTTTGTGGTGTTTTTTATTGCTTTGCGCATTCCACTTGTCCGTTTGTTTTTTGGCGGTCAGATGTTTGATTGGGATGCCACCGTTACCACGGCCAGGGTATTGTCTGTTTTTGCTTTATCTTTGCCTTTCCACACCATTTACTATGTTATTACCAGAGTTTATTTTGCCATTCAGGATACTCGAACTCCTTTTGTGACTAGTTTAATTTTCACAATCATCAACACGGTCTTAAGCGTATTATTTATCAAAATTTATCAGTTGCCAATTTGGTATTTGGCCCTTTCTTTTACGCTTTCAATTACCGCCAATTCAGCCATTCTGATGTTCATTTTGTTAAAAAGGCTGGATCATTACAATATGGCTGCCTTTGTTTCTAAGCTTGCCATTATGGGTTTTATCAGCTTGACCACGATGTCGATTGTTTGGACTGCCAAGCGGTTGTTTGACGGCTTAATTTTTGATACCACCAGAACTTTGAACTTGTTTATTCTGACTTTTGTCTGTGTTTTGATCGGCTTGATTGTTTATGTTTACTTGGCCTGGGTTTTTCTGCCGAAAATTCTTTCCGAAACCATTGGTTTATTAACAAGATTGGCAATTATCAAAAAAGGCCTGAATCGTTATCGCAAGTTTTTTTATGCCCAAAAAGTTATTCTGACAACTGAGGATCATTATGATGACAAAATTTTGAAGTAAAAATGGAAGAACAGAAAATTTTGGCAATTGAAGCCATCAAAAAAAAACTCCTGGGTAAAAAAATTACTTACAACGAGGCTTATGCGATTATGGATGAGTTTACCAAGGGTCTGGACGATATTTTTGTGGCTTATTTTGCCGCTTCTTCATTTCGCAATGGTTTTAGTACCGAAGAGCTTTATTACTTGGTTAAGGCAATGGTGGAAACCGGTGACAAATTGGACTTTAAGGGAATTGTGGCTGACAAACACTCCATCGGTGGAATGCCGGGCACCAGAACCACGCCTATTATCGTGGCGATTGTCGCCGCCGCCGGTTATCAGATTCCCAAGGTTTCCTCAAGAGCAATTACCACGCCAGCCGGAACCGCTGACGTTATGCAGGTGTTATGCGAAGTTGATTTTGAAATTGAGGAGATCAAGAAAATTGTTAATAAGGTTGGTGGTTGCGTGGTTTGGAACGGCAAGTTAAACATTGCCCCGGCCGATGATATCATCATCAGAGTTGAGGAGCCGCTTTCTTTTGAGTCGTTTGACAAAATTATTGTGTCTATCCTGGCCAAAAAAATTGCCATGTCTTCCAATCAACTATTGCTGGATTTGCCGGTTGGACCAACAATGAAGATTAAATATGTGGAGGATGCTTTAAAATTCAAACGAAAATTTAGCTTACTTTGTCATAAGTTCGATATTAATATCAAGGTCGATATCAATCACCAGGCCGAACCTTTGGGTGAGGGAATTGGCGCTGCTTTGGAAGCCAGAGATGTTCTCAAGGTTTTACAGCAGCAACCGGACCGTTCGTTAAGACTGGAAGCCAAATCAATCAAACTGGCCAGTCGTTTGCTGGATATGTGTTTCAAAGCCGACAAAAAACAAGCCGATGGTTTAAAAGTGGCCGAATATCTTTTACGGTCGGGCAAAGCGATGGCTAAATTCAGAGAGATTATTAAATGTCAGCGGGGCGACCCGGATGTCAACTGGTACGACATCAAACTTGCCTCTCACAAGATGGAGATTAAAGCGACAAATAGCGGCGTGGTAAGGGCGGTAAACAATTATCATATCAGTGCGTTAGCCAAGATATTGGGGGCTCCAAGCGAGCTTAAGGCCGGGATTATTCTTCACCAGAAGCTTGACGAAAAAGTTAGCAAAAATGATATACTGATGGAATTATATGCTCAAAGTGCTGCTAAGTTAAAAGAGGCACAGTCAAGCATTAAAAATTTATTAGTTTACGACATAAGATAGAAAATGATCATTGGTAAATTTAAAGCTGTAATTGAGCCTTTACAGATGTGGTTACTAAAGAGCGGTCGTTGTGTCGGATGCGGTAAAGAAATTCTCAAGTCGTCTCAAAAGAAATCCAGAAACAAAAATGAAGATTTGTATACTTGTGAATGTAAGCGGGCATATATTCTGGATAAAAAGAAAAAAACTTTCCGTCGGGCTTTACTAAAAGAACTAGCATGAAAAGACTGTTGGCTCCGTTATTAATTCTGATCGTTGTTTTAGTGTTTGGTTTGGTTTGGTATAAGGAAGGCGTGTTGCCCATTGATGCCAAAGATCAGGCTGCCAAGATTTTTGTGATTCAACCCGGAGCCAGTGTCAGTACCATTGCCCGCAATTTGGAAAACGAGAAACTGATTCGTTCCCGTCTGGCGTTTTATGTGTTGGTTAAAATGACTGGTTTGGAAAAAAAGATTCAGTATGGTGATTTTCGGTTAACACGACAGATGAGCGCTTATGAGATCGCTCAAGAACTGACTCACGGTACCTTGGATGTCTGGGTAACAATTATTGAAGGCATGCGAACTGAGGAGATTGCCCGGATTCTTTCCCGGGAACTGGATGTTCCTGAATCAATCTTCATTGCGGTGGCTTCCGAAAAAGAAGGCTATCTGTTTCCGGACACTTATTTAATTCCAAAAGGAGTTTCGGCAGAACAAGTAGTGGCCATATTGGAGCAGAATTTTAATAACAAAGTCGATAACCAGATCAGAGCAAACCTCACTAAAGCCGGTTTGAGTTTGTCAGAGGGGATTATTTTGGCCTCACTCTTGGAGCGAGAAGCTCAAAGTTATGCCGATAAACAAATAGTGGCTGGAATATTACTTAACAGGCTTGAGATTGATATGGCGCTTCAAATTGATGCCAGCGTTCAGTATGCACTCGGTTATATTGCCAAAGAGAAAAGTTGGTGGAAGCAAACTCTGACTTTGGCAGATTTGAAAATTGATTCGCCCTATAATACTTACCTTTATCCGGGTTTGCCGCCTGGCCCGATTGCCAATCCGGGATTGGAATCAATTTTGGCCGTCGTTAATGCCAAGAGCAGTGACTATATTTTTTATCTGACAGATAATGAAGGCAAGATGCATTATTCTCAGACTTTGGAAGAACACAATCAAAAGGTTGCTAAGTATCTTAATTAATTTTTTTAGATAACTCACTGATTTTCTGCCGGATTTTTTGCCATTGAAAGACTCCTTTTTTGGGAATCAAGATATACTGACCGTCTGAAGAATAATCTGTGGTCAGAAAATTATCGGTTGAAAGAATAATTTTTTTCAACTGATATTGATTGGCAAGTGGAGCGGCCTTAAGAACTCGAGTTAGATCGCCATAGACGGCGTCGGTTTTGATTTTATTTTCAAGCTGGTCCATCAGACTGGTAATTTTAGGAAAAAAAATCGGAGATAAGAGTTTGTTCACTGTGGCTTCAATCACCTGCTGTTGTCTTTTAGCTCTGGCAAAATCACCGCCCTCTTCCAAAGAATGCCGTGAACGGGCAAACTTAAGAGCGGTTTCTCCGTCGAAATGATTCATTCCGGCACTGAATTTAATGGTTTCATAGCGGCAGGGAAAGGCCAAAACCACTGATTCGGTGGCAATTTTCTCCAATTCCTCAAGATCAGACTCTTGTTTGCCACAAAGATCAGCTTCCATGCCTTCAATCGGATATTCCCGATCTTCAAAACTGTTTTTTACGTCAACGTCAATTCCGCCAAGCGTGTCAATCACGGTTTGAAATGACTCAAAATCAATGGCGACATAACTATCAATAGTCAAGCCGGTGACATCCCGCAAAGTCTTTTTGATCAAACCGTTTTTGTCTGTTTGGGTGAATTTCTTGACCGCGACGTCAGGAAAAGTCTCGGGAAAAAGCTGCAGCTGATAGACGGTATTGATTTTGGCCGCAAAGGGTTCGCCGGACTTAGTGGGTAGATTAACCCAAAGATCGCGGGGAATTGAAACTAGCAGAGCTTTTTTTGATTGATAGTTAAGGTGAGCAATGATAATGGTATCGGTCAGATAAGCGCCTTCATGATAACCACCGCCATATCCCAATAAAGCCACAGTATAGGTATTTTTAGGTTTGGTAAACACCTTTTCCTTAACGGCAACGCCAATATTTTTTAAGAAATAGAAAGCCTTAAAGCTCAAAAAGCCCAGTAAAATAACCACGATCAGACCAATAATAAGAACCGATTTTTTCAACCAAAAGTAAACCCGGCGATTGATCATAAAGTTATATTATATGCTATTATTCCCATATGCAAATAGCGAATCCTTGCTTATTGATTATCAATATTCAAGTTGATTTTGCCAGTCCGGACGGCTTTGCCGCCAAGTTGGGTCGAAAACTGGATCCGATTCAAGAGATTTTGCCTCGACTTCGACTTTTTTATCGGCAATTAAAAGCGTTGGCAGTCCCGGTAATCTTTCTTCAGTACGTGGCTCGTAAGGATTTGTCGCCTGTCAATATCCGGATCAACAAAGATCGTGAAGAGAAAGCCCGTATCTGCTTATTAAACAGCCGGGGAGCGAATCTTTATTATTTTAAGCCCGGCGAAACAGATTTGGTTTTGCAACAGCGTTATTATGATGCCTTTGCTCAGAGTCGATTGACCTTATGTCTGCAAAAAAGAAATATTAAGACTTTAATTGTGACCGGAATTCGTAGTGAGCTTTCGGTGGACGCGACAGCCAAGCGAGCGATTAATGAAGGCTACGAAGTGATTGTGGCCAAAGATCTGATTGCCACTTATCAAGAAAGATCAGCGGCCCAAAAACAATTTTTAGAAATATTTGATCGTTATTATGGCTATGCTATGGACAGTGCGGCAATAATTGACAATCTTCAAGACCGATGACTCCCAAAATCGTACCGGTTGGACAGTTTGTTGAGTTAATCAATCTTTACCTTCAGGAAATTGGTGAGGTGATTGTGGAGGGTGAGATAGGCGAACTAAAACTAAGCCAGGGTCGTTGGCTTTTTCTGACCATTAAGGACAGTCAGGCGTCCTTGTCGGTTTTTGCGGTTTTGGCACAGATCACCAATTTCAACAGCTTAAGTGAAGGAATGCTGGTTCGGGTCAGAGGTGTGCCCAAGCTTTATCAGCGGAGCGGCCGCTTTAGTCTGGTGGCTTCTGAAATTCTACCTGCCGGCGAAGGTTCGCTGAAAATGGCATTTGAACGGCTGAAAAAGGAACTGGACCAAGAAGGCTTATTTGCCCTGAGTCGAAAACGTCAGATTACCCGTTATCCAGAACGTTTGGGATTGCTTACGGCAAACAACTCACAAGCCTACAGTGATTTTGTTAAGGTTCTTAAACACCGCTTGGGTGGGATCGCGATTACCTTTTATCCGATTAAAGTTCAGGGCAATGAGGCAGTTGACAGTATTCTGGCCGGTTTCCGTTACTTTTCACAAAAAAAATTGCGGTTTGATGCCATTGTTTTGTTAAGAGGCGGCGGTAGTCTAGAGGATCTGCAGGCTTTTAATGACGAAAGAGTGGTGCGGCAGATTTATAGCTCTTTGGATCCGGTTATTACCGGAATTGGTCATGAATCTGATTGGACGCTCGCCGATCTGGTCGCTGATGTGCGAGCTTCGACCCCATCCAATGCCGCTGAGCTACTTGTTTTTGACAAAAGAGAGTTATTAGCAAAGCTAGAGCGGCATAATAAAACCATTGCCAGTCAATTACAGTTAATTCTTCTTGAAAAGAAGAATTTTCTAATTAAATTTAGTGGATTATTGGAGTCAATGATTAATAAGTACCAGCATAAATTACTGACACTGTCGCGTTTATTGGATAGTTTGGATTACCGGAATGTTTTGAAGCGTGGTTATAGCATTACCTATGATGGCAATGGTCAGGTTTTAAAAAACATTAATCAGGTAAAAATATGGGGGAGTATAATTACTAAACTGGCGGTAGGGGAAATTTTCAGCCAGATAAAGCAATTAAAAACTAAGAATGAAAAAAAAGACTACTAAGACAGTTTCTTTGGAGCAGGGATTTAGTCAGCTGGAAAGTATTGTTAGTGAGTTTGAATCCGGAGCTTTAAATTTGGAGCAGGCCATTGCTCGCTTTAAACAAGGAGTCAAGTTGGTACAACAACTGAAACAAAGACTTCAGGTTTTGGAAAATGAAATCAAGAAGATTTGAAACGGTAAAGAAAGACCAGTAATATTCCCACTGCCGTAATCACCAAAAAAGTCAGTAAAATATAGATTGGTAATTGTTTAGTGTCGGCTTGAGTCTCGGCTATGGTCGGAACAGAGGTTGGGAGGGTGTACTTTTGCGCAAAACTGGTCCCTTGGCTTTTCACAGTTTTGACCACTTTGACCACACTATTGGTTTCCGGATCCAGCAAGTTGATCTTTTCAGTTTCCAAAAAGTTCTTATTTAAAGTCACAAAACTTTGTACAGATTGGGTAGTCACGATTTTATTGGCATCGTCTTTAATTTTCAAAACATAATCAACCGGCGGTAATTGTTGATTGGGAATCATGATAAAACCATTGCTGTCGGCTTTGGCAACGGCATAAATCCGGTTATTCATTTTGGGAATGGTTATCTCGATGGTTGATAATGGCACAATCCGATTGTTTTGATCATAAATAAAACCGATTATAAAATTGGGCCGGGGAAAAAGTTGAGTTTTTTCGCTTTGATTTTGGCTGTCCAACCCCAAGACATCAGTGGGAGTCTGATTGATCAAAGGCACCTTTTCGGCGACCAGATCCAGTGGTAAAGTCTGGTCGATCTGGCTGTTTTCAACTGTTGCTTCAAAAACTCCCCAGTTACTGGCGGCGACCGTATTTACCAATCGGGTTCCGGAATAAATATTGATCACACTTTTGGGATGGGATACCAGTCCGGTGATTTTTTGCTTTCCCAGCTGACTGTCCAAAAACTCGCTGATATCCTTATCAATAATTACCGGAGTGGTACGAGTCGGGTTATTTGGATCAAGCGGCGCCATGGGAATATCGCGGTGCTCAATTTGATCAATCTGAACGATTGGCTCGCCCCGGTAAAGATCATAATAAACAGACTGAATTCCCAATAAACGAGTGATTTCTGCTTCAGTTACTGGATATGAATGAGTATTAGTCTTGGGATCCAGATAATAAGTGCCGTTATCAACGTAAAATCTAAAACTGCCATCAAAACCAGTAATATTGGGGTTAGTCACACCTGGACGATTGGGAAGAGCTGATTTATCGGTGTCCAAAAGCCAAACTGAAACCTGGGGAATTGGTTCCAAGCTAACCGTATCAAAGACTCGCCCATAGGGGTCAAAAAAAACTGTGGTGCAATTGGTCATTTCTGAGGGCGCCGTCGCCTCTTGCTCTCTGAGAAAAGTCATTAATTTTAGGCTGTATTGTTCTGAAGACAGTTCTGGCAACTCAGAGCCTTGATTAGTTGAAGGCGTTTTTTGAGCACCATAAAACCGGTGCTGTAATCTGGCATCGGTTCTGGAACGTACTTTGGCGATATGAATCTCTCCTTGACTGTCGGCGACAATCTGATCGATGGTCGCGCTCAAAACCTGAAATTCCCGGCCGTTGTCTTTGGCCGAGAGAGCGCTGTCGCTGCACAAAGACACTCCATTGGCATCAATGGCGCAATGAAAACCTTCTTTGGTGTCGCGCCAAATTTCAACCGGGCTGTTGGGTAAAAACCCCGTGCCGTCCAGTTTGACAAAGTGCTGAGTATTTTTAGTACCGATATTGGTGGCATTCAGACACTTCATGGTCAGATTAGGCAATTCCTGAGCTGTTTGTGCGACTGTAATTGAAGGATTAGAAAACGCAGTGATTAAGGTCAACAAAATCAATAAAATAAAACGGCGCATAGTTTAATGATGCGATTTTTTTCAATCAGTGTCAAGTTAAGCGGCGTTTTTTCTGACTTCCTCCAAAAGCTGCTTTTCTTTGGTGCTTAATTTCTCAGGTAGAGTGACTTTGATAATGACGTAAAAATCACCTTTTCGGTTTCTTTGCCAGGAGCCCGAAAGATAGGGTAGGCCAAAATCTTTTAAGCGAACAAGAGTGTTGGGTTGAGTCCCTGGCTTAATTTTGACCCTAACCTCTTTGTCGATGGTGGGAACTTTAATGGTTGAGCCCAAAAGAGCATCCAGATACGAAATTTTCTGCTCATAATAAAGGTCCTGACCTTCGCGATGATATTTGGGGCTGGGACTAACTTCGATCAGAACATCAAAATTGGTAAACCGGATTCGCATGCCGGTATCGACTCCGGCTGGAATCTTAATTGTTTTGTTTTCGCCCCGGATAACTACCTGGCGCTGTGTTCCTTGGCAGGCCTCTTTAAAACTGATCCTAAGCTGGTAGATTGGTTTGCGGGCCTGTTGTTGTTTGGGCGTACGAAAACCAAAAAAACTTTCAAAAATGTCAAAAGGGTCTGAGGATCCTTCTTTACCAAAACCAAATTGCTCAAAAATGTCGTTGAGATTGCCTGAATACGAATAAGAAAAAGGTCCCTGCTGTCCTTGTGCTCCAGGATTAGCGCCGGAGCGAACTCCGGCATGGCCAAATTGATCATAGCGGGCCCGTTTCTGTTCGTCGGACAAGATTTCAAAGGCTTCATTGATTTCTTTGAACTTATCCGAAGCGCCTGCTGTTTTATTACGATCCGGATGCCACTGCAATGCTAGTTTACGGTAAGCTTGCTTAATCTCGGCAGCAGTGGCACTCTTTTTGACTCCCAGCGTTTCGTAATAATCCTTCATGATCAGTTCACAACTTCGCCTTCTTCGACTTTGCCGTTCTTTTTATCGTTTTTATTCTCTTCTTCTTTGGTTGAGGACTCGTCTGGTGCTTTCTGATCTTCAGGCTTCTGATATAGGTGCTGGCCTACTTTTGACAGTTCTTCGTTTAGCTTGGTTAAAGCGCTGTTGATCTCGTCCTTATTGTCTTTTTCTTTGACTTTTTTCAGTTCTTCGATCTGCTTTTTAACCGACTCGACCAAATCTTTGGGAGCCTTGTCTCCGGCATCCTTAAGTGATTTTTCGGCCGTGTAAATAAGAGCGTCGGCTTGATTGCGGACTTCGATCAACTCCTTTAACTTTTGGTCAGTTTCTTTGTGTTCCTCAGCCGCCTTTTTCATTTTTTCAATTTCGTCATCGGTTAGGCCGGTAGAACCGGTAATCCTAATGCTTTGTTCTTTGCCGCTGGCCTTGTCTTTGGCAGTGACGGTAAGAATGCCGTTGGCATCCAGGTCAAATTTTACCTCGACCTGAGGAATGCCTCTGGGGGAAGGCGGAATGCCTTCAAGAATAAAGCGTCCCAAGGACTTATTGTCAGTGGCCATTGGTCGTTCACCTTGCAAAATGTGAATCTCGACCGAGGTTTGATTGTCAGCGGCTGTACTAAAGACTTCGGCTTTGGAAGTCGGTACGGTAGTGTTACGGTTGATCAGTGGCGTCATCACTCCACCTAGAGTTTCGACTCCCAAAGTTAGGGGCGTGACGTCCAATAAGACCACGTCTTTGACGTCACCGGAAATGACTCCGGCTTGAATGGCCGCTCCTACAGCCACGACCTCGTCCGGATTAACCGTCCGGTTTGGCTCTTTCCCAAAAAACTTCTTAACTTCGGCAATTACTTTTGGCATCCGGGTCATTCCACCAACCAAAATGACTTCTTGAATGTCAGTAGTCTTCAATTTGGCGTCTTTGAGAACCGCCTCTACCGGTTTAAAGGTTTTTTCAATCAGCTCTGAAACAATGGTTTCCATTTTGGCACGGGTCAGCTTGGTGACAAAATGAAGCGGTTGGTTGTCTTTGACCGTGACAAAGGGCAGGTTAATCTCGGCTTCGGTAGTGCTGGAAAGTTCGATTTTGGCCTTTTCAGCAGCATCTCTTAACCGTTGCAAAGCCTGGGCGTCTTTTGTAAGATCGACGCCATTTTCCTTTTTAAATTCGTCGGCCAAATAGTTAACCAGGAGCTGATCAAAATCGTCGCCACCCAAATGAGTGTCACCGTTAGTGGCCTTAACCTGGAAAACCCCTTCACCCAGCTCAAGAATAGTAATGTCAAAGGTGCCGCCGCCCAAATCATAAACAGCAATATTATGGGCCTGTTTTTTGTCTAAGCCATAGGCAAGTGAAGCGGCAGTTGGTTCATTTATAATCCGAATCACTTCCAAACCGGCAATTTCACCGGCCTGTTTGGTTGCCTGGCGTTGGGCGTCGTTGAAATACGCCGGAACCGTAATGACCGCTTTATCAACGGTTTCACCCAAATAACTTTCGGCGTCTTTTTTGAGTTTGCTCAAAATCATGGCCGAAATTTCCTGAGGGGTGAATTCCTTGTCGTCTATTGAGACCACAGCCATATCGTCACGGCCGCCTTTAATTTTATAAGACAACCATTCCAAATCTTTCTTAACTGTCTTGTCGTTGAATTTCTTACCGACAATTCTTTTAACCGAATAAACAGTCTGTTTCGGTTTAATAATCAGTTGGCGTTTGGCTACGTCTCCCACGATCCGTTTGATCGGATCCACGACCGAAGGAGTCACGTTGCGGCCCTCGGAAGAAGGAATAACTTTGGCTTTGCCGCCTTCCATAACTGCGACACAAGAATTTGTTGTCCCTAAATCGATCCCAATGGTTTTTGCCATTTTATTGTTGTTTTTTATCCACCGTTGGTGGAATAACTTCTAATTGACTGACAGCGACTTTAGCGGGTTGTAATAGTTCGTCATTGTAAAAATAACCCTTACTGAAAACCTGAACGACCAGATTGCTTTTTTTGCCAAAAACAGTTTGAACACACTCCATTGTTTCAGGCGAAAATTCTTTGTTCAGGGGATTGATTTCCCTGATACTATATCTGTTAAGAATTGACTTCAGTTTGTTGTAGACTAGTTTTAATCCCGGGTCTTGATTAAAAGTTTGGGCTTTATCCATATCTTCTTTCAATTCAATCAATTGCTTGAGAAAGCCAAACAAAAAGTTTTTGATTTCTTTATCTTTGGCTTGCAGCATTCGTTTTTCGAGATTTTGGTAATCGGCGAGTGCCCTCAAATATAAGTTGTGCTTTTCAGTCAGCTCTTTTTTTAGTTCTTCAATTGCGGGTTTCATTTCTTTTTATCAATAACTTGTTTAATAATGCTGGCGGTGTAATTTACGAGCGGGAGAGCACTGGAATATTCCAAGCGGCAAGGACCAAGCACACCGATGGCGCCTTTATAATCCTGACCGTCAAAATGAGCAAACACACCACCCAGACTGTATAAGGACTGATGTAGATAATCTTCACCAATGAAAATTTGAAATTCCTGGTGCCGATTTTGCAACAACTCGTTGAGAAGTTTTATCCAATAGTCGTAATTTTCCAAATAATCAAATATATTTTTAGTCAAATCATTATCGTCAAATTCCTTAATCGCCAGTAAATTGCTCATTCCGGAATAGTGGCGAAAACCTGAATCCAAAATTACCAAAGACAGCAAGCCGCTTTTTTTGGCCAAAGTAATGGCCGATTCTTCCAAAAAACGAACCAAATCGTTCTGATAATCCCAGACTTCGTTTTTCATGGCCGCCTCTTCGGCTGTAGACAATTGTTTTTTGGGTAAAAGAGAGCTGATATATAAACGGAATGCTTTGGGAGTAGGAATGCGGCCGGACGAAAAATGGGCTTTTTGAATATAGCCATTTTTGCCCAAAACCACCATTTCGTTGCGGATTGTGGCTGGGGAAAATCCGAGTTTAAACTTTTTTTCCAAAAACTCCGAACCAATCGGTTCACCATTAATGATGTATTCGTCAATAATGGTTTTTAAAATCTTGATTTGCCTTTCGGTTAATTCGCTGATTGATTCCATCTTAGCAGTATTTTATTAACTCTGCTAAGAGTTGTCAACCCCAATTATCGAAATAATCGAGCTCGGCCCAGAAAGTAATTGAAATTATCCAATAAACGCTTGCCGATTGGTTTGGCCGGCACGCCAGCCACAATTTCTTTTTCGGCTACATTTTTGGTGACGACGGCTCCGGCGGCAATAACCGCGCCTTTGCCGATAGTGACGCCGGGTAAGATAATGGCTCGAGGACCGATAAAACAGTAATCGGCAATGCTGACTGGAGCGATTTGGGCTCTAAAATCAGAGTCATTAAGATTATGTTGCGAAGTGTAAATCATGACTTCTGAGGCAATGTCAACATGATTACCGATAGTAAGTCGGCCGCGACCGTCCAGAGTCGCCTTTTCCCCGACAATCGTGTCTGAACCGATCTGAATTCCACCTAAACAATAAAGAGTGGTGCCGCGATGAATTACGGATTTCTTGGCTATTTTGATGCCGATTAGGCCATAAAGTAAGCGGCGAAAGGTGTGAGAGGGAACATTGCTTAAACAATGAACAAACCAAAGAGCGGTTTCCTCCAGAATCGCGCTGATCCGATTGGTGAGTTTATTGGCCAGCTGCTCTGTGGTCAGCTTTTTGCCATATTTATCTTTGAGCATAATCATATTTTAGCACGGTTGGCGTGATAAAATAAACCAATGCAATTTAAACTCAAGTCGACTTTTAAGCCAACTGGTGATCAGCCGCAGGCAATTAGCAAATTGGTTGACGGCTTAAACAAAAAGTATCCGGATCAAACATTACTAGGGGTCACCGGCTCGGGTAAAACTTTTACCATGGCGAACGTGATTGCCCAAACTCAAAAGCCGACTTTGCTTATTTCTCACAATAAGACTTTGGCCGGGCAATTGTATCAGGAGTTTCGGGATTTTTTTCCGGAAAACGCGGTCAGCTACTTTGTTTCCTATTATGATTTTTACCAACCTGAGGCCTATATTCCCTCATCAAACACTTATATTGAAAAAGAAGCCCAAATTAACGAGTTGATCGACAAGCTCAGATTAGAGGCAACCAGCAACATCTTGTCCAGGCAGGATACTTTGGTGGTGTCGTCGGTTTCCTGTATCTACAATTTGGGCAAACCGGAAAATTATCAGAAGCACACTTTAACTTTAGCGGTCGGACAGCCGTTTGATTTTAAACAGTTCCGTTTAAAACTGGTTCAATTGCAGTATGGACAAAACCAGTTTGATTTTCACCGGGGCACGTTTCGCGA
>MGBO01000004.1:17434-17660 GCA_001788295.1 Candidatus Roizmanbacteria bacterium RIFOXYC1_FULL_41_16
GGGAGATGAGAAAGCCACGCCAGATTTACACCGACGAGGAAAGCAAAGAGCTCGACGCATCTGCCCAGCAGACGTTCGAGCGGATAGCGAGCGGGGGGATTTTTCTACCCTGGGAACTGTGCCGGGAGATGGTGGAGTTGAAGTTCTTACAGGAGCAGGCAAAAGAGTTGCGAGGGGAAGTTAATAAAATATCAGGCTGCCCAATAGAATGTCAAGTAACAAGCTG
>MGBO01000005.1:0-17913 GCA_001788295.1 Candidatus Roizmanbacteria bacterium RIFOXYC1_FULL_41_16
AGTTGGCTCTTCATAAAAAACGACAAACAAGTGAAAAACCACGAATACCATAAACCAATAACATAATAAAGATAAGTGTCCAAAATATAGAAAATATCCAAACAAAACTAACAAGGTATTTATATACATGGGGTTTCTGGTTCTTTTATATATACTGTCTACAACCAATTTTCTGGGTGGATTGATCGGGACGGGAGTTCCTTTACCTTTATAAAAAAATATTCCAATACAAATTAACCAAATAAGACTTCCTATTACAATCATAAAAATACCCAAAAACTTTGCTATTGAATTAGAATAGACAGGTAAAATTAGAATTTCATTTAATCTAATAGATAGAAATGGAAAAACAACCAATAAAAATAAACCATATAGAAAAGCAAGAGATGAAGTAAGAAGCTTCATTAGTGTATTTTATCAATTAATGATTCTAAGACAATCCTAGTAGGTTACTACTATACACATATCGGAATGTGTTGGAATATTAAAGTTGTACAATTTGGCTCGAGGATCGTAACGTTAATATAACCAGTCAATTCGTGCGTATGTTCAAAGTATTTGAGGATTTTAGGTTCATCAGCCAGTTGCAGGAAGAGATGGACAAAGTAAGGCCAGTGATTGCTATAGCAGCCTAAATTTACATTTCAAGAAACAATACAGTCAGAAATGGTACGATCGCCGCTAGAATTTGAATTACCACTATTTGAAGTACCTGCTTTTGGTGCTTCGGAAACCATTTGATAATGAAATATCCTACAATCGGCACTTGTCCTGCCAATAACAATTGGAATATTCGTGCAATAGTACTCTCATCACCCGTGGATTTCTGAACCCCAAATAAAGCTACATAGCTAACCACAAGCAATAATGCCATAGCGGACATGGCTATAGGAACCCAAGCACTAGGTTTTCTAAGAATTGCTGTCATATGCTGATTGTATCAAGTAGTAGTCTACTAGACAAAGGTTATATTAAGTGCTATCGGGGTAAAACTATTTCTAGGCTAATTTAGCCTTGCTCGAGGATCGTAACGTTAATATAACCAGTCAATTTGTGCGTATATTCAAAGTATTTGAGGATTTTAGGTTCATTAGCCAGCTAAGGGAAGAAATGGATAAGGTACGGCCAGCAGTGGCTCTAGTCTAAATAATTCTAGACTTTTTCTTTATCAACAAAACTCAAATACTTATCTACTTCTAAGGCGGGAACCGATCCCAACATTCGCAAGTATTCAATCAGTTTCAATAAAAAGAATGCCAGTATTGGTTCTTTGTCCTGCACCAAAATAGACTCCTTTCCGACAACCTTGATACCACAATCTAAACACAACACCAACGACAACTCCGATCCACTCTTAAGGCCTTCGTAAACGCTTTGGCTGCCATTTTCCTTTGTAAGGATTCCTCCCATCACGTCAAATAGCTCTTTTTTGTCTTTGCCTAAAATATGAACAAAACTAGCCGAGGTTCTTTTTAGATGTTTAACGCTATTTAATTTCTTAACGGCATAGTCGTAATTTGCCTTGTTAAGCTCAGGCTTCACCTCAAATACGGCATATACTCCCTCTGCTGGGATATAAACTATATTCTCACCTCTAAATATAAAGGGGGTAAAATGCCTATCGTAGATGATAACGTCTATTTGTTCGCTGATGTTACCTTCGTGATCTACAACAAAGCCACTATCGACACTGTATCTCTCTGGTAGGTAGTTTCTCAAAAGGCCAATCCAATTCAACTCCGCCTCACTGCCCTTAGCCGAAGGATGGTAGATCTCATCTATTTTGCTGGACAACTTCTGACGCATTTCATAGTCAAGAGCATTGAACAGTTTTTGTATGTTTATTTTTTTAGGTTTTTTCATATGTCACCAAACTATCTGATTCCAATTTGTTTGCTGGATAGCACTTCTGGCAGCGTTTTTAACACTATTTTTCTCCGTCTGGCTCAACAAATCCGATAAGATGTTTGCCGAATTGGCCGGATCAACCAGCCTTGAATCTAATGGGTTGCTGGAATACTTAGCTAGTTCATTAAAGACATGCCAAACATTATCCCCAATCTTATCAATCCCTGTGGGGTAGCTCCTCAATATATTATTTACAACTAAATACTCTAGATAAACTGATGGGAATTCCAGTTTGTGTAACTCACGCCATACCTTTAGAATCTTTATCTCATTAGTCCGTCCTGAAGCTGAAATATCGCTAATGTGCTTCTTGATGTTAGTTTGTTTCCGTGTCTTTAGTTTTGACACATACAGCCAATGATCGTTAGTATTCCCCAGTTGCTTTCTGGCTGGCGTAACATCAACGAGAAGTCCACCTAGATTTAATCTTATCGAAACATTTTGCTTTCTGACATTTGTATAGATACCACTCAGCTTGCTATTCAATGAGTCGTATATGCCCTCCAATCCACCACTATTCTCATTGCAACTGCTTGACAATGAAACCAAATAATCCACATCTGAGGCTAAGGAGATAGCAGTCCCTTTAGCCCGAGATCCGGAGTCAAGAATGTCTAAATAACAACTGCTCGCCCAAGTATATAAAGTGTTTTTTAAGAGAGAAATTGAAGAAGAATACGGGGACAAATCCCTTGCCTGATATTTCTGTAGTATTTGTATTAGGTATGCCATACTCATAATTTTCGACTTGACTTTCGTAACTCTTTCGGTATATAAATATAGTATATACCATGAAAAAAATCAATAGGACTATAACACCTAAACAGAAACAAGTACTCGATTTTATAGTCGAATACGCAGCTCAAAATGGCTACGCTCCATCTTTGGAAGAAATCGGAGGTAAATTAAGTCTTGCTATCTCTACTGTCCACCAGCATGTAAAAGCTCTAAAAACTAAAGGATACCTCAAAAAAGAGGATAACCAACCCAGGGGAGTATCAATACTAGAAAAAACAGCAGACGCCACCGAAATTCCGCTGCTGGGCATTATTGCTGCTGGTTCTCCGATTGAACCAATTGAAAATCCTGAACCAATTAAAGTTCCCAAGATTTTGGTAGCCAAACGAGGTAATTTTTATGCTCTTAAGGTTCATGGAGATAGTATGATAGATGATGGAGTTTGGGATGGCGACATTGTAGTCGTTAAACATCAACAAACAGCAGATAGCGGAGATACCATTGTTGCAATTACCGAGAATGGTGCAACTCTCAAGAAATATCGCAATCAAAATGGAAAAATATATTTAGAGCCAAGAAACTCAAGGCTTGAGAATATATATCCTAAAAGTTTAGAAATTAGAGGTAAGTTTGTAGGTTTAATTAGAAATGTTTAGCAACTATGAAAAACTCACCTGCCATCAATAATTCAAAAAAGATATATTCGACTTACAACTCCCTTTCGTCTAGTGGTTTCTCCGATAATATCATTAATAAAAATCTTCTAGATTTTCTCACCACAGGAGAATTTTCAAATGATTTAACGTTTACAACATTTCTGTCTGATTTTTATTCAAAGGGTAAAGTTAATTATGTCGATTTAGTTGAATTAATCGGACTTGTTCATCAAAAAAGTAAAGAAAAGGTGTCAATATCAGATACAAATGTGAGAAAACACAACGGTATTTATTACACCAATTATTCAATTGCAAGGCATATTGCAAGGGAAGTTCTTTCTTTATTTGATAATAATTTTGATCCTACAAAACATACATTTTTAGAACCATGTTCAGGGACAGGTATATTTGCTATCGCATATTTAGATGAAATATTTGAGAGAGATAGTAAATATTTAATAAATGCACAAAGTATTCTAGATAATATGTACTATGCCGATATTGACGAAAGTGCAATCAAGCTATTGAAAACAATCCTTCCAGCCTATCTAAAAGCCAGATATAAAATCAACATAAAGATTCCCAGTAAAAATGTATTTATCGGAGATGCTCTTTTTGAATCAAATGGAACCAATTTAATAAAAAATGATCTTAAAGATAAATTTAATAGATTAGAGGGGTTTGATATCGTACTAACGAATCCTCCATATAAATTACTGAAAGCAAACTCAAATAAATACAATGACGGAACCAATTATAAGGAGCAGGTAACGGAAATGTTAAAGTTTATCAGAAAAAATAATATCTATAAACTTAACGGAGGTACTCTCAATTTATACAAGCTTTTTGTAGAAGAAATACTTGAAAACTACACAAATAGTAATGGAAAGATTGGATTATTAATACCATCCACGTTGCTTAGCGACAAACAAAGCTACGAGTTACGTAACCGTATATTAGAAAAGTATGCAATTTCTACAATTTACACTATTCCCGAGAAAAATAACTTCTTTCTAGATATTACGCAAGCGTTCTGCTTTTTTGCATTGGACAAAAGTAAGTCCTCAAATGACGTTAGCCTCAGAAACAATATTTTCGATGTTTCAGAATTGGATAAAAAAACAATTTCAGTGTCTAAAAATAGAATTAGTTCCATTTCTACCTTGCAAGAAATCGTATCTACAGATAATATGGGTTGGAAAATTTTAGACAAGATACACCAATTTAAAAAACTTAAAGATATTCCATCAATAACCAATTTAAGAGGTGAGTTGGACTTAACGCTTGATAAAAAATATCTAACTTCTGATGGAACAAAATATAAACTCCTAAGAGGAAGTGGTGTCAAAGAATTTACCTTTATTGGCGACAGTCTATTTGTTCAAAATAATTTCATTAAAAAATTGAATGGTAAAGCCCATTATCTATCATTAGATCGTTTAGTTTGTCAACAAATATCTAACATTAGCTTAAATAAACGCTTAAAGTTTTCAAAGATTCCCAAAAACATAGTTTTAGGTAACTCGTGTAATTTTATTGTTACAAATTCGGACTCGCTGTTTGCTGAATCTAGTATCAGTCTAGATTACTTGCTGGGTATATTAAATTCTTTACTTTTGAATTGGCGTTTTCAACTGACAAGTTCAAATAACCATATTGGTAATTATGAACTAGATGAACTGCCTGTGGTAATTCCCAGTACAAATCAAAAAAGTATAATAGAAGATTTGGTTGTTAAATTAGTTAATGATCCGGAAAATGATGATTATAAAGCAAAGCTTAATTCTAAAGTGTTTGATTTATATGGACTAAACAAGGATGAGGCATTATATATATTAGATCACCACAAAGAAATAAACGTGGCTAAACTATCAGGAAAATACATTTCATGATTCATAATCACATAACCTATCCACTTAGCGAATTAGATATGCAGATGGTGGTATCCGTACCACAAGGAGGCAATTGGAAAAACATCCCATTGAGCGTTCCCTCAAAAAGACTAGAACAAATAAGAAAATCTGGCGGTAGAACAACGCTATATGGAAGACTGTCATGGAACAAGCCTAGTTTTACCGTAACGACATACTTCAATCGTCCTGGCAATGGAACATATGTTCATCCCATACAAAATCGAGTTATTAGCGCAAGAGAAGCAGCTAGGCTTCAGTCATTCCCTGACGATTTTATTTTTTCAGGTACAAAAGGAAGTCTTTGTATACAAATCGGAAATGCTGTACCTCCTCTGCTAGGTTATTTTTTAGCAAAACAAATAAAAAAACATACCAAGACTAAAAATGTAGTAGATCTCTTTTGTGGTGCAGGCGGATTGAGTAAGGGTTTTGAGTGGGCCGGTTACAACATAATAGCAGCTAATGATAACTATAAACAAGCTTGTGAAACATATAGAATCAATCACCCAAATACTACATTAGTTGAGGGCGATATAACTAAAACAGAAGTTAAAAAAGCTCTATTCAATGAGATAAATAATAAAAGAGTTGACATTATTATTGGTGGCCCACCATGTCAGGGATTTTCCCACGCAGGGAAAAGACTAGTAGATGATCCTAGAAATTTTCTTTTTAAAGAGTTTGTTGAAATCGTTAAACAAGTTAAACCAAAGGTTGTCGTATTGGAAAACGTAGAAGGTATTTTAACTATGAATAATGGTAAAAGTTTTGAAAGTATCAAAGAAAGTTTTCAAGAGTTGGGGTATAAATTGGAAGGCAAAAAATTACATGCAGTTAGGTACGGTGTACCCCAAAAAAGAAAAAGAGTTATCATGATTGGAGTTTTAGATGGCGATCCAAAAGAGTGTTATCCAACGGAGATTCTTCAAGACGAAAATAAATATCTATCAGTTCGTGAGGCTATTGAAGATTTACCCGAAATTGTTGTGAATGGCGGGCGTCATATCATCGAGAAGGTAACAAAACCTATTTCTGATTACCAAAAATTCTTGGCTGGTAAAATTACTCTGGAAGACTTTGAGAAGAGTTTGTATCGAAGATAGTCTCAGCCTCACTGGCTAATTGTTTTAAAGCTTCAAACAAAAGGATTGTAGCTTCAGCTTCCTCCCCTTTTGAAAGTAATATTAATAAATCTGATACGTACTTATCTACTTTGGAGGAGTTCCAAATTTTTGTATTTCTATTTTCTATGCTTTTATATTCCTCTAATGATTCAAATGCTATCCGCACATACCGCTGTGCATTTTTCTCTTTATTTTTGTTATCTAGCGGTTTTCTAATAGTTTTTTTCGGGCCTTTTAAGGGCTCGAAACCTTCGAATTTATAGTCAACGAAAGAATATTCAGGATGTAAATATTTAGCTAACACTCCATCAAATCCCTGCTCGCTTATTTTCGAGAAAAGAATAAGAATATGATGCAGGTTAGTCCTCATCAATTTACTTAATTCCATTGCGTCACTCGAACTCCTTACCTTATTTTTTAACCGATCCCAAATAAATTTGGAGTGCCATGATATAACCTGTTCACCTCGTTTTTCATCTTCTTTTAATATCAAGACATCCTTGAACGACATTCTATTATTCTTCCTACTATTGCAAGCTTTACATAAAGGATTAAATTTTGGACGGTGTGTAAAACCAAGAGAAATAGGGCCTATATGATCTGCCGTCATTTTTCTTGCTTTTCCGCAACTTGGACATTTTATCTCCAAGTCAAATTTATTAAATTCTCCCATTAGTCGATTTGAAAGGTTCCAGTTTCCCTCAGCCCAATTCTCATAAACTCTTCTATCTTGAGAATATCTAGCTAAATTTGGCGTATGACGCCCAGTATCTTGAACGGATCTACAACACGCATTATAGGTATGAAACCCATCTAAACGATCTGGAGAGTTACTCATTGCACCAGGGCTTAATCTCGTTTTTCTATTATCCTTTATATATTTAAGAAATGACTCTCTATTCTCATTAATATTTTCGGGGACGTCAAAAGTCGCCCGTAGTCTTTGTAACCCCTCCTCGCCAAGTGCCTCTATTAAAACTGACGTAATGGCGTCAATATCTTCTTTGAATGGTAAAAATTGAAATTCTGGAGAAATTATGTTTAATTTCCTAAGTGTATTTTTATTTGGATAAATGTAAAAAATACTTAATTCCTTACCACAAATTTGACAGGGTTTTAATCCCTTAATTTCTTTTGGATGAATTTCTCTTGCAACTTCAGCTCGGTTTACACAACTTAATGCTTTTGTTTTTTTATCCCACCAAGCAGCTCTCTCTTTATCTGATGGTGAAACCCACCAAATATCTCCATTACTCTTAAATTTATGGGGCATATCGGAGTAATTCGGATGATTTACTATAAACTTCATATATTTTATGAAGTTGGGATGCCATGTTCGTTTATTTCTCATATTCATTCTTGACTCTAATTTACGAAGTCGATCTCAGCTCATTCTATTGTTCACTACCTCCGAAAAAATAACTTCTTTTAGTTTGATGAATGAGGAACTTGTAAATAGCTCAGTTACAGAATTAATAACATCTAGTTGAAATTTTAGATTTGATTCAAATTCAAGTTTCACTTTTGTATTTTAACACTGACGTATTTCTTATGCAGCTTATCATTCAAACCTAATTCGAATAATCAACTAATTCAAGCCAAAAATCATCTCGCTTATTTGATTTATTCATAACTTTAAATGGTTGTTTATATATTTGACCTAAGGTCGAAATTTCTATCTCCCCATCATAAGTCCCTTTGGGAAATTCCCACTCTTTGTTTTTATAACCATTTTGCTCATATAAATAATTTTCATTATTGAATCTATAGAAATTGTCTTCACCTTCATATTTCAAACCAATAACCACCTCTACTGATTCGTGATCGCTAGTAAATGGATGAATAGTTTCTCTTGGATGCACAAACGCCTTATTCACAATGTCTCCAGGATTATTGCCTATTGGTTGTTCTTTTGATGTCCACCTTCCAATGAAAACCTTATCTTCAATCTTTATGATAGCTTTACATTCAAAAGCAGGACTCGGGGTAAAAGGATTAATTTTAGGTAGCTTTTTACAATTCTTTACTCTAATATGTACGAATTTCCATTTATAAGTAGGGTGCTTATCAGCAATTGAACCAATCTCAAAAATAAGATTTGGCTCTTTAAGTTTGTCAATTGTCCATACTGATAAAAAGCTTAAAACCCAGCCCAACAATGCACCTATTAATAACTCTTGCCAACTAAATATGGAAAAAAATTCAAACTCCCAATTGAAAATCGTTGGGATTTTGTCGTATGTATATAAAACAACAAAGACCCATAAAACGCTCAAAACAAATTGAGATATAAAAACAAATGAGGGATTCCATTTTTCCTTTTTAAGCCAAAAATTATAACTCACATCAACCAAATGACATAAAATTCCATATAAAAAAGTTATAAACCCATAGTAGATAAACTGAGGGTTAAAAATTAACGCAAAAATGGAAAATATTGACCCTATTAAAGCAACATTAAGAGGCCATGTTAATTTTGTAATATCTGGCAACCTAATATCCATACAACAGTTTTAATACTCAATGTTTGGCTCCCCCGAGAGGATTCGAACCTCTAACCTTCAAGTTACATTTATCTCTCTGTTACCAAAGAGGATGGACTATCTTATCGCCCAAACTAGTTGGGTGTGGGACGCTATTTGAGAGCTTATTGGTTAGGATCCTCACTCTCTAGTCTCTGCACCGGCTCGACTACATTAATCCTTTCGTCGAGATTGGCTCAGGATTATCCCAACGTTACGTCGGGACTTCCCTGAATTCATCCCATTTTTCCATTCTGCCTTACGGCGGAAGGCTGCAATATTTTACAGCTTGTTGCTCTACCGTTGAGCTACAGGGGAAATTGTCTTCCCAAGGCCGTTGTTAAACAGCTTGTTCCCCGCCACGGCGGGGTACAGGGGAAATTGTTTGCTTTTTTAAAGAACTTTCTAGCAATTTGTATCTTACCACAAAAGCCAGGGGAAGGGAATAATTTGATAAAATAATATCGTGAAATTGCTATTAACTTCTGAGGGTTTTACCAATCAAAAAATCATTCAAGCCTTGCGCGATTTAGCCGTCAGGCCTTTTTCTGAATTAAATTTCATTTTTATCCCAACCGCTGCTAATGTCGAACCTGGTGATAAGTCTTGGTTAATCAAAGACTTACACATTTGTTCAGGACTTGGTTTTAAAATGGTTGATATTTTGGATTTAGCGGCGGTAGACCATAAAATGGCTAAAAATCGCTTGGAGCAGGCTGATATTATGATGTTTGGCGGCGGCAACACATTCTATCTCATGGATGTTTTAAGAGACAAAAAATTAGATAAATTAATTCCCCAATTATTAAAAACCCGGATCTATGCCGGCATTTCGGCCGGCAGTATGATTGCCGGGCCAAGCCTGTCTCTGAGCCAATCCCAAAGACTGTACTATGAGTGGATGGAGAAGAGCACGGCTAACGAACAAGCGCTTAATCTGGTTCCGTTTGAAATTCGGCCCCATCTCAATTCACCGGATTTCCCTAATGTTAATCTTCAGTATTTAAATACCGTTGCCAATCAGGTTGAAAATCCTTTTTATGCCATTGATGACCAAACGGCAATTGTGGTCATTGGTAAAAAGACAACTGTTGTTTCTGAAGGGGTTTGGCAAAAATTCAACTAAAACTTCCTAAGTCAGATTGTTCAAAAAGGCGCCGACAATGGAGACAACCAGGCTGAATAAAATGGCAGAAAGCAGGCTGGAAACCGCAAAGCCCGGAACCAGAGAGCTCACCAAAAGTACAATCAATCCATTAATCACCAAGCCAAATAGGCCCAGAGTCATAATGGTGAGGGGCAGGGCAATCAGGTGCAATAAGGGCTTGATCAGGCTGTTGGCAATGCCCAAAACCACAGCTACAATCAGGGCGGTCACGGCGTCGCTGATCACAATGCCCGGCACTACGTAGCCGGCCACAAACACGGTGAGAGCGTTTAAAATTAGTTTGGCAATCAAAGACATATATTTATTATATACTTCTACAAATATATGGCAAATATCACTACAGTCGAAGGTAAAATAGTTAAAATTATTGAAGAGTCTGATCAGTATCAAAAGCTGCAAATTCAGATCGGCCAGAAAACAGTCAAAGTGGAGAACGGCAAAAATCAGGAGGCCAACTTCCGGCCCTACCGCCTAAACGACAAGGTCATTCTCAAGCAAGCGCAAACTCCAAGCGGTCCCCGCTATTTTATCAGCGATTATCTTCGCCAAGAACCCTTATTGGTTTTGTTTTTATTATTTGTTGTCACTGTGGTTTTGGTTGCCAAAAAAAGGGGAGTCGCCTCGCTCTTGGGATTACTGACTTCCTTTGCCGTTATTTTCGGTTATATTTTGCCTAATTTGGCCAGCGGCCAGAATCCGGTCAACGTTGCCATTGCCGGCGCTTTGGTCATTGTACCAGCCACTTTTTTCCTGTCACACGGATTAAACCGCAAAACCGTAATCGCCATCATCGCCACTTTTATCGCTCTTTTTGTCACCGGCGTTTTGGCCGCGCTTTTTGTTGAGCTCGCCCGTCTCACTGGTTTTTCCTCCGACGAAGCGGCTTTTTTGCATTTGGCCCAAAAAGGCGCCATTTCAATGAAAGGATTACTGTTAGCCGGAATCATTATCGGCGTTTTGGGAGTGCTGGACGACGTCACCATTTCCCAAGCCGCCATTGTCTTTCAGTTAAAAAAAACCGATCCCAGTCTTAGCTTTAGCCAGTTAGTTAAGAAAACCATGGAAATCGGCCACGATCACATTTCCTCCATGGTCAACACTCTGGTTCTTGTCTATACCGGCGCCTCTTTGCCCTTGCTGTTACTGTTTATCAACAATCCGCAGCCACTTGGGCAGCTTGTGAGCTACGAAATGATCGCTGAAGAAGTTATCCGCACTCTGGTCAGCAGTATTGGTTTGATTATTTCCGTTCCCATCACCACAGCGCTAGCGGCTTATACCGCTACCAATTCTTATCTTTCCGGAAAATAATGATCAATCAATTCTCGCCCTTGTTTTTTTATTAAAAGTCAATAGAATTAAAGTTGTTAATATCCATACCGGAAAGAAGATGATTGTTAATGGATCAGAAAAATAAACTTTACGTTGGCAACCTGCCTTTTGCGATCGACGACAATCAACTTAAAGAGCTCTTCTCTAAGTTTGGCGAAGTCACCGAAGCCATCGTCATCAAAAATAAATTCAATGGCCGCAGCAAAGGTTTTGGTTTTGTGACGCTGAAAGACGAAAAAGCAGCCGAGCAAGCCGTCCAAGAAATGAATCAGGCTGAGGTTATGGAGCGTAAGCTGGTGGTAAACGTCGCCCGTCCCAAAAAAGAAGAAGCCCCCAGAACAAACTTTACGCCCACAAGCGAGTAAAAACTAAAGACTGACTTTTGTAATCGCCAGAGAGCCGGAGATAAACATCTTGGCAATTTTTTTAAAGCGGGGATTAAGGTCAGTCACATAATAGATACGTTTCTTTTGGCGCGATAGTTTATGGTCTATTTCCGGATGCTGTTGTAAATATTGCTTCAGTTTAAGAGCCACCAGCAAGCCTTGATCAATCACGGCGATTTTTTTACTCGCCAGTTTTTTGATCCTTTCTTTGATTAAACCGTAATGAGTACAAGCCAATAACAGTGTTTGCGGCTTAGTTGTTTTGAGCGGCCGGAGATATTCTTTCAAAATCAAAGTGGCGGCTGGAGAATCACTTTCGTTTTCCTCAATCAAAGGTACCAAAAGAGGACAGGACCACTGATTCACTTGCGCCTGTGGCAATACTTTATAAATTTCCCGTTGATAAGCTCCGGATTCAACTGTCGCGTAAGTACCGATAATTCCCACTTTGCTGATATTGTTTTCCACCAAGTATTCAATCGTCGGTTTGATAATTCCCAAAATGCGGTGCTGCGAGTAATGTCTCGGCAAGTATTCCTGCTGCAACCTTCTCAAAGCGTTAGCGGTCGCCGAATTACAGGCGAGAATCACCAACTGGCAGTTTTGAGTAAATAAAAACTCGACCGCCTGGCGGGTGAATTCATAAATAATCTCACTCGACCGACCGCCATAAGGCACCCGGGCGTTATCACCCAAATAAATATAATCATACTGCGGGAGGGTATGGACGATTTGTTTAAGAATAGTCAGGCCGCCCAAACCCGAATCAAAAATCCCAATTTTCATCAGTGGATCCAGGGGGATTCGAACCCCCAACCAACGGCTTAAGAGGCCGCTGCTCTACCATTGAGCTATGGATCCAGCACTCCATATTTTATCAAATTTAGGCTATTATAATAATTAGCATGCATAATATTTTCGACGCTTATGTCATCTACAACAGTCAAGAGTGGGGGAAACATTGCTTTAAATATTTTCCTGTATAGGAGCTTTTTACATTCGCTATTTCCACGGGTGTTCCTCCGGCGACTAATTGTCCGCCTTTTTCTCCACCTTCTGGCCCTAGGTCAATTATCCAATCAGCATTTTTAATGACGTCCATATTATGCTCCACGACTAGAACAGTGTTGCCATTATCTACCAATTTATTTAAGAGCATTAACAATTTCTCAACATCCGCAAAGTGCAATCCAGATGTCGGCTCGTCTAAAATATAAAACTCTCCCTTAGCTTGAAGTTTACTAGCTAATTTTAACCTTTGAGATTCTCCGCCAGATAAAGTATCTAATGTTTGTCCCATTTCCATATAATCCAATCCAACTTCGTCTAGAAGATTCATTTGTGTCTTAATTTCCTTGTCGTCGAAGAAGTCTCCAATCTCACTTGCTGTCATGGTCAAGACTTCTGCTATATTTCTGCCATTATATTTATATCGCAAAACTTTTTCTTTATATCTCAGCCCACCACAACTCTCGCACTTTATTTTAACGTCGCCCAAAAAATTCATGTCCATCTCTATAAACCCAACCCCTTTGCACAATTCACAGCCTCCATGAGAGTTATAGCTAAAGAAGCTTGGGTGCATTCTATGTTCATCGGCAAAATACTTCCTTATACGATCAAAGGCTCCTACATATGTTGCAATACAACCTCTTTTATTAGCCCCAACTTGACCTTGATCAATTAAAACTACGCTGTCACCATGCTGGCTCATAATTTCTTCAACCAATGAGCTTTTTCCTGATCCAGATACCCCGGTTAGGGCGACTAAAATTCCTGTCGGAATGTTTACACTTACATTTTTCAAATTATGACGAGTTGCATTAATGATTTTTAATTCACCAGAAGCTTTTCGATAGTTAGCCTTTGTCTTGATGAACTTGTCTCCACCCAAGTACTTGCCAGTTAATGAGCTTGGGTTTGCTATCAAATCATCAATTTTGCCAGTAGCTATTATTTCACCACCCTTTTTACCTCCACCTAGCCCAACCTCGACTAAATAGTCAGCGCTTCTTATCACTGTTTCGTCATGCTCAACCACAATGACGCTATTGCCGTTATCCCGCAGTCTTTTCAAATTTTCCACAACTTTAGTAACATCTCGAGGATGAAGTCCTGCTGTTGGTTCATCCAGAACATACACCGCTTCAATAAGGTCACAACTAAGCTGACGAGCCATTTTTACCCTCTGAGCCTCACCTCCAGATAAAGTATCAGCCGATCTGTTTAAGGATAAATACCCAACCCCTACATTAATTAAGCCCTGAAGCTGATCAATCAACCTGGGTTTGATAACCTCGGCATTTTTATGCTCCAGGCTTTTTACAAAAACGAGGCATTCTCCAAGTGGCATATTGCCAACTTCACCGATATTCTTACCATTCAGCTTCACCTCTAATGACTTACTATTAAGTCGTCCACCGTGACATTCTGGACAATCAACCAATTCAAAATACTTCATGTCATTTTCAGATAAGCTACGATGGGTGTTGTTGTTGCGATGGATAATACGATGAACCACTCCTTGGAATGTCCAACGATCAATAAATTCACCACTAACAGATTCCAGCATTTCTGGAGGAGCATAGAGGATACGGTCAAGCTCATCAGCATCATAGTCATATAGCTTTTTGTCCATATCAAAGTGACCTGAAGCTTTTACTATGCTCCATTGTCTGCCTCCTACATACCAGTCACCTGGAACAATCGCTCCTTCGTTAAGACTTTTGCTTTTGTCTATCACCTTATCTACATTAACCTCTACTGCGCGCCCTAAACCTTTACATTTCTTACAGGCACCATAAGGATGGTTAAACGAATAGTAGGATGAATCCATCGATGGAAGGCCTACTCTAGAGTAAAGTAGCCTTAAATAGGTATAAGCCTCGGTTAGAGTCCCCACAGTTGAGCGCGGGTTGCCCCGAACTCGGTCTTGGCTAATAACAATCGAGGCTGACACACCTTTAATCTCATCTACCTCTGGACGATTACTCTTGTGAAGATATCTCCTGGCATAGGAGGGAAGGGACTCAAAATACTGCCTTTCTCCTTCTCTCGCGATAATGTCAAAAGCAATTGTGGATTTACCTGAGCCCGAAACTCCCACAAGGCAAACAACCCTATTTCTAGGGATCTCTATATCTATATTCTTAAGATTGTTTTCCCTCGCTCCTTTTATGACGATCTTGTTCATATATTTGACAAACTTATAGGACTTGCATATAATAAGGTATAACGTTACGTTATAGTCAAGCACATATGGATAATCTAATCACAGCAGGAGAATTAGCCAAACTAGCGTCCACTACCAAGAGAACAATCCATTTTTATGACGAGAAAGGCGTACTTAAGCCTGTTAAAGTAAATAGTGCCAATTATCGTTATTATCTTGAGAGTCAAATTCTCGACTTCCAGCGCATTCTCCTCCTGTCTACTTTAGGTGTTTCTCTGGATGAAATGAAGAAATATCTAAGGAAAAATGGGGATTTGGCAAAATTATTTGATGATAAAAAAGAACTGATTGAAAAGGAAATAAGACTACTCGAGTTTAATCTTCAAAGCTTAACTAAATTCCAAGCCAACCTTAAAGCCAATGGGACTATGGTTAACCCCGTAATAAAAGTGATGGCGCCATTTAGTATCTATTTTATTGAAAAGGAAGGTGCATATGCCAAAATTGGACAGTATTGTGAAGAGCTTTCTAAAATGTTCGAAAATATGAATAGCGACTTCACCACCTTGGCAATTTTTGAAGAACAAGGTTATCGGCCTAAAAAGAGCAAGATAAAAATTGGGGTACTAGCTACTAAGAGAATGAGAGTTAAGAAAGAATACAAAAATATCGTTAAGTTGATGGAATTTGACCCAGGGAAAGTTTTAACTTATATCCACAATGGTTCTGGAAGTTTGCTTTCCCTTTTTTGGAAAGAGCTAGAAAAATACGCAGGTCTAAATAACTTAAAAATTAGAACCAAAGTCCCAGACTTTGAAATCTATCGTAAGGTGCATTCTGATACCACCAAACAGTTTTTTGAGATATATCTCCCGATTGAATAGACCATATCAGACTACATCATTATCATTTAAGAAGCCTTAGTTTATCAAATTAGAGTTGCTATAATCGACTTATGAGGTTAAGCAAGATCTTTCTGGTTTCCTACATCAAACTGATTCTGATTTTACTTGTCAGTTATATTGCCCCCCGGTTTATCATTTATTGGGGTTTTTTTGGTCATGTTAACATGCTCAAGGCCTATCCCATTCCGGCTTTCATCCGGTCTTTGGCCAGTTTCGACGGCATCTATTATTTGCGCATTGCCAATTCTGGCTACTCTCAGTTTGAGCAGGTTTTTTTTCCTCTTTATCCGCTCTTAATCCGTTTGGGAAACGTTTTTTTACAAAACAAAGAGCTCTATGTCGGGCTAGTTATTTCCAATCTCAGTTTTGTCATTGGGCTGTATTTTTTCCTCAAAACTTTTGCCACCAAAAAAACGGTCTGGTTTCTTTTGGCCCTGATTTTGTTTTTTCCCACCGCTTTTTATTTTCAGATTTTTTACACCGAGGGGTTGTTTTTTCTCCTAGTCTCGTTAGTGTTTTATTTATGTCAAAAAAAACAGTTGTTACCAGCGGCCTTAGTGGCCATTCTAGCCAGTCTTACCAGGCTGATGGGTATTTTTCTGGCCCTGCCTATTTTGATTTGCGCCCTAAACAGCCAAAACAAAAAACAGGTGATATATAGTTTGCTTCCGTTTCTGGGCTTAAGCCTGTATATGTTTTATTTGTCCCAAACTGTTGGCGATCCGCTGGCGTTTTTTCATTCTCAGTCGGTCTTTGGCGAAGGCCGTTCTACCAATCTCATTTTGTTGCCGCAAGTTTATTTCCGCTATCTAAAAATCCTGCTCACCGCCTCATTGAGTTTTGTTTATTTTATTTCGTTTCTTGAAGTCAGTATTTTCACGATTTTCTTAATTATTCTGGGGGTAGATCTCAAAAAACAGCTTCGAGCCAAAAATCCATTACTCCTATCTCTTAATTTATTCTCGCTGGTTAATCTCTTATTACCCACTTTTACCGGCAGCTTTATGTCAATGCCGCGTTTTGCCATTTTGTCATTGTCTTTTTTTGTTTATTTGTCTACTCTTAAAAATAAATTATTAAAAGCCGCCCTGTTAGCAATCATGGCTTGTCTGCAAGTCGTGCTGCTGGGATTTTTTGTCCAGGGTTATTTTGTCAGCTAAAATGAACGAAACCAAAAAAGACTTACCCTCGCCGCCCAAGTTATGGCAGAGTTTGGGCCCGTCGTTTATTCTGTTGGGGTTAGCCTTGGGCAGCGGCGAGTTGATTATGTGGCCGTATCTTACTGCCAGCTGGGGCTTTGGCCTGATGTGGGGAGCTCTTTTAGGAATTACTTTCCAATTTTTTCTCAACACCGAGGTTATGCGCTATGCTCTGGTGTGGGGCGAAAGTGTTTTTATGGGTTTTAAGCGGCTTTATAAATGGGCGCCTGTCTGGTTTATCATTTCCACTTTTATTCCTTGGGGTTTGCCCGGCTTTTCCTCGGCCACCGCCCAAATCCTCACCCGAACCTTGGGTTTTGGCAATCAAACCGTACTCTCGATTATTTTGTTATTACTGGTCGGATTCATTCTTACCGGCGGCCGGGTCCTTTACAAAACCATGGAGTATTTGCAAAAAACGGTGATTATTGTCGGTCTGCCCATTATTTTGGGGCTGGTGGTTTGGTTTAGCCGGGGAGAGTATTGGGCGGAGCTAATGGTCGGTTTTATCGGCAAGGGCAATAATTGGTGGTTTTTTCCAGGCGGCGTCTCTTTAGCCTCTTTTTTGGGTGCCTTTGCCTATTCCGGCGCCGGCGGCAATCTCAATTTGGCCCAGTCCTACTACATCAAAGAAAAAGGCTTTGGCATGGGTCGCTTCACCGGCAAAATCACCTCTTTGTTTAGCCCGGGCAAAAAAGAGATCAGGCTCGAGGGCCAAACGTTTCAGATAAACGAAGCCAATCTGAGCCGTTGGCGTCAGTGGTGGAGGATGGTCAATCAGGAACATTTTTTGGTTTTCTGGGGTTTGGGGCTACTATCAATTGTCTTACTGTCGTTTTTATCCAGAGCCCTTCTTCTGGGGCAGGCAAACAAAGAGGGGATTGAGTTTT
>MGBO01000005.1:17982-23415 GCA_001788295.1 Candidatus Roizmanbacteria bacterium RIFOXYC1_FULL_41_16
CCGGTCTGATGTTGTTTTCCACTCAGTTGGGCGTACTGGAAAGCGCCTCGCGCATTATCAGCGAAAACTTTCTCCTGATTGTCCACAAACCCAATCAATTCATCAATGCTTCTTTGGCCTTCTACGTTGCTCTCTGGGGCCAGATTGCCTTGGGGATTATTATTCTTCTTTTTGGGTTCAAGGAACCCCGCTTTTTGCTCACCCTCAGCGCCTTGCTTAATGCCGGCGCCATGATGGTCGCTTTCCCGGCTATTTATTTATTAAACCGGCGGCTTCTGGCCAAAGAGTTGCAACCGTCGATCTGGCGCGTTTTTGTTTTAAGCGCCGCTTTTTTGTTTTTCCTTGTCTTTGTGTTATATTTAGCCCTATGGCCAAACCAGTAGTTTTTGATGTTGAAACCCAAAACACTTTCCGGGATGTCAACAACGACACCCGCAAGCTCAAAGTCTCAGTTGTCTCTGCTTTTGATTACGCCACTAATCAAATAGTCTCGTTTATGGAAGACGAGTTGCCGTTTTTATTCAAGCTGTTTGAAAAAGCGTCTTTGGTTGTTGGTTTCAACAGCCAGAATTTCGATCTGGTTGTTTTGCAGCAATATTATGTCGGCGATTTGTTTAAATTTCCGCATTTTGACATTCTGGATGATATTAAAAAACAGGCCGGCCATCGTTATCCGCTTGATGACTTGGTCAAAGCGACGTTAAACAAAGGCAAAACCGGCCATGGCCTTGAGGCCATTAATTTGTTTAGAGAAGGAAAAATTGCCCAATTAAAAAAGTATTGCCAGGACGATGTCATGCTCACCAAAGAACTCTTGGATTATGGGGTTCAAAAAGGTTATGTTTATCTGCCCACAGCTATCAGCCGGATCAAATTACCCGTTGCCTGGGCCCAGATTATCAAAGAAAAACAAACAAGCAGCAACTCACAAAATCTCACTCTTGGTTTTTAAGCAGTCGCCAAAAAGTTTTAGGAATCTGACTCAATAGTTCGGTGGTGGTATAAAACGGCCCGACTTGTTTGTACAAATCGCTGGCCGCCGAATTTAGGACAAAAGAAGCAGTGGCGGCGCTCAAATCAGCCGGATTTTTCACATAAAAAGCGCAAGCCAGGGCCGCCAGCAAATCGCCGGAACCGCCCTTAGTCAGGCCCTCATTGCCCAAAGTAATTCGAATGACCTGATCAGGATTTTGCCAGGATAAAACATAATCCACCCCGTTTTTTTTAATTAAATAAGTTGAAGGATAATCCACAAGCAATTTATCAAAATCCTGTCTGTATTTGGCAAACAGGTTGGTAAATTCCAGCCAGTGCGGCGTTAGCAAGTGCTGCTTATGCAGATTAACAAGATCCAGTTGCTGCAAAGCGCCGGCATCAATAACAAATTTATGATTATCATACTTACTCAAGAGTTGATTGGTCAGTTTAGCGGCCAGCTTGCCCTCTCTGCCTTCCCGCATTAGGCCCGGCCCGATCAAAATGACATCAGCCTCACGGATATAGTTATCAAGGTCGTTTTTGACAACGACAATGCCATTACGAAACTGGCGCTTCAGGTCAAGACAAATCTTTTGATTAATGGCTTCAGGCGAATAATAAAAAACCAGATCGACAAAATGAGCCAGCAGTTCGGCCGCCCACAAGCTGGCGCTGTGAAAAAGCGAGCTGCCCCCAATCACCAGTACTCGGCCGTTATCACCTTTGTGGCTTTTGGCAGCCGGTAAAACCAGTTTTTCCAGATCTTTTAACCCGTATTCTGTAGTCTTCATAGCCTGTTTTTGATAGTATAGCAATATGCTGTCTAAAATCAGACGTTATTTGGTGTGGTTGGCTTTAGCCATTGTCATTATTGCGGTTTGGTTTTTGGTGAGCGGCCTCAAAGGCGCTGCCAATAACGACAAAAGTCAGGATCAGCGTTATGTGGTTGAACCCAAAAATATCGTCAGCTCCTTAAGCCTGTCCGGAACGGTCGACGCCGAAGAAAAAGTGACTCTGCAATTTCAAACTTCCGGCCAGCTCGCCTGGGTCGGCGTCAAAGAGGGTGACACGGTCCAAAAGTGGCAAGCCCTCGCCAGTTTAGATCAGCGGGAACTCAAACAGAATTTGCAAAAAAAACTCTATGATTTTATGGACAGCCGCTGGGATCACGATCAGCTCAAAGACGATTATCAAAGTCAGGAAACCTCAGGTTGGAACATTTATCTGACAGACGAAATCACTCGCATTGCCCAGCAATCGCAGTTTGGGCTAAACAAAACTATTATTGATGTTGAGTTGTCGCAGCTAACCATTGATTTGAGTACTCTCATCAGCCCGATCAGCGGCATTGTCACCCAGGTCGATCAGCCCTTAGCCGGCACCAATATTACCCCGGCCACGGCCCGGTTTGAAGTTACCAATCCCGAGACTCTGTATCTGAAAGTGGTTGTTGATCAGCAAGACGTGGTCAAACTAAAGCCCGGTTTACAAGCCAAAATCCTGTTTGATTCTTTTCCCGGCACCGTCTTTCCCGGCGAAGTTTATTATTTGTCTTTTAAACCTGCCCCTGGAGAAGAGAGCTCATACTTGGTCAAAATCAGTTTGCCATCCAAAGCGATCGGTCAATTACGTCTGGGTATGGCTGCCGAAGTTAATTTGATTACCGGCCAAAAAAGCGGGGTACTGGCTGTTCCGTTTTTGGCTATCAGTCAGGAAGGCGCTCGTTCTTATGTCATGGTTTTAGACAAAAACAGCCGGCCGCAAAAGCGCCCGGTGCAAACCGGTCTGGAAAGCGACGAGTACGTTGAAATCAAGCAGGGTCTTAAAAAGGGAGAAATTATCGTTTATTAATGATCCGCTTACATAAAGTTTCCAAGATCTACCGGCCATCCAAAGACGTCAAAGTCACGGCTCTGGATAATATCAGTATTGAAATCAAGCCAAACGAGTTTGTTGCTATTTTAGGCAAAAGCGGCTCGGGCAAAAGCACGCTTATGTATATTCTCGGATTGCTGGAAAAGCCCAGCATTGGTGAGGTTTATATCAATAATAAGCTCGCTTCACAAATGGACGACCGCAAAATTTCCAGTTTGCGCAACGAGACCATCGGTTTTATTTTCCAGCAATTTAATCTCATTCCCAAGCTTTCAATCATTCAAAACATTGTCCTGCCGGCCGTGTACCGGCCTGGAAACCAGCATCAAAAAGTGCTGGAATATGGTCAGTACTTGTTAAGTCGTTTTGGCATTATGGACAAACAAAACGCTTTTCCCAATCAATTGTCCGGCGGCCAGCAACAGCGAGTGGCAATTGCCAGAGCGCTCGTCAACAAGCCGGAGATTATTATTGCGGACGAACCCACCGGTAATCTGGATACCAAAACCGGAGTGCAGATTATGGACCTTTTGGGTGAAATTCACCGCCAGGAGAAAAAAACCATCATTTTGGTCACTCACGATCAGCAAATTGCCAGGCGCGCCAAGCGCCAGTTATTTTTGGAAGATGGTTGTTTAATCAAACAATGAATGCCTTACAGTTTTATTTACAGGAAGCCCTAAGAGACCTTTGGATCAATAAGGGTCGGTCGTTTCTCACCTCTTTGGGCATTATTATTGGTGTATATAGCGTCATTCTGCTCTTATCTTTGGGTGAGGGTCTTAAAATTTATATCCAGCAGCAATTTGATTCCTTGGGCAGTAATCTTATTTTTGTCATTCCGGGCAAGCTTGAGGGCAGTAGCGGTCCGGATTCAATGGCCGGAGGCGCCAAATTTACCGATCATGATTACCGCCAATTACAGCTGGGGTTACCGGAGGCAGTTGTCGTTCCGGCAGTGATCAAAAGTGTCACGGCCAGCAGCCGCAAAGACCAAGTGGCCACCTCGCTCATGGGCAGCAACCAAAACTTGTCCTTGGTATACAACATGTTGCCGGATGAAGGCCGTTTTTTTTCCAAAAGCGAAGAGCTCACCGGCCGCAAAGTCGTGGTTATGGGTTCCAAAATCGCCGAAGAGTTGTTCAACAGCTCACCCATAGGCCAAACTCTGGATATTAATGACCTCAAGTTCAAAGTCATTGGTGTGTTGCAATCTAAGGGTGGTGGCGGGCTGGGCGGACCCTCTTTTGATGACTATCTTTACACGCCCTACAAGGCGCTATACCTACTAACCAATGAACGAACGTTCTATGCTTTTTATATCAAAGCCGGCTCGGCCGAAGACATTGAGCTCACTCAGGCCAAAGCCGAACGGATTTTGCTGAAAAACTACAAAGAAGAGGATTTTTCACTCAATACTCAAGAAGAACTACTGACAACCATTTCCGGCATTTTCAATATGGTTAATGGCGTACTGGTCGGGATTGCCGCCATTTCGCTCCTTGTCGGCGGCATCGGCATCACTAACATTATGTATGTCACCGTCACCGAGCGCACTAAAGAGATTGGCATCAGACGCGCGATCGGCGCTCAAGAAAACAACATTCTGTTTCAATTTCTCACCCTGTCTCTACTGCTTACTTTTGTCGGCGGACTGTTGGGGATTGTCTTGGCATATTTAACCAGCCTGGCAATCTATCCATTCTTTCCAGCCACAATTACAATTGAGGCCGTCATCGTTGCCTTTGTTGTCTGTGGTTTTATCGGGGTAATCTTTGGTGTGTTTCCAGCCAGAAAAGCCGCCAAACTATCGCCGGTCGAGGCGATCAGATATGAATAATTAAGGTTGTTTTGAGCCTTTATTCTTTAGCAGCTTCTTTTTTTGGTTCCTCAGCTTTTGGTTCGGCACCGGCGGCATCAGTTTTTTCTGCCTCAGCGGCGGCCTCACCTTCTGCTGGCGCTTCCTCAGGAGCAGCCGCTTCAGGAGCTTTGATTTCTTCTTTTTTGGCTTCCACTATCTGAATCACGATTTGTTCAGCCTCAGCCAAATATTTATAGTCTTCACTTTGAGGCAAGTCTTTTACTTTGACTTCAGATCCGATTCCTTCCAATTTACTGATATCGACAGTGATTTTTTCCGGAATTTTGGTGGGCAAACACTCTACCAAAACCGCGTCCTGCAACGTCATCAAATCAGCCTCACCGCTTTTCACAACCGCGAGTTCGCCAATCGTGACTACCGGCACTTCCACTTCGGTCTTTTGCTTAAGGTCGATTTTTTTGAAATCGGCGTGGAGAATAATCCGGCTGAGCGGGTGAATCTGCACGTTCTGAATAAGGGCCGGATATTCTTTCTTGTCCTCTTCCAAATAAACTACCTGGGTGGTTCTGGCTTTCTGATAGACTTTTTTAAAATCAATGAATTTGGCCGACAAGGCAATTGATTTAATGTCTTTGCCGTACAAATTAATCGGGAGCAGACCTTCTCTTCTGAGTTTTTTAACTTTCTTGCCAATGACTGTTCTTTTCTCGGTTTTCAAATTTATTTTGGTCATTTACTTAAAATCAACTATTAATATC
>MGBO01000006.1 GCA_001788295.1 Candidatus Roizmanbacteria bacterium RIFOXYC1_FULL_41_16
GCAATGATTGATATTTTCATACCTCACGCCTTGATAATTGATCAAAAAGGCGATTAAGTTGCGGATCGGTGATTGAATTAACACTGATTGAGATCTGTTCTTGCAGGGTTTCTTCTAAAAGAACGGCGTCTTTTTTGGTTTGACTGTAATCTGCGGACGGATTTCGGGCTTGTAAATCAGCAATACGATTTTTTAGAGACATAATGCCAAATGGACCAATTCTCATATCGCAATAAACAGTAATTCCTGATTCTAAATCTTTATTTTTTAATATTGCCGGAGTATTACTCCACTCGAGTTTGTTGACTAAATCCAGGACTGTTTCTGGTAGATTAATTTCCTGGCAAATGGCCAAAGTGGCGGCGTGAATATTATTGCTGTATTTTTTGACCAGTTCTTGCCGGACCGCTTGCCAATATCGAATTTCCTCAGGCGTCATCTTAAAAACCGGATTATTGAAGTTGAACTTGATGATATTAGCCATATCGTGGAACAGGCAGGTTTGTAAAATTGCCTCTTTGTCTAGCAACTTGCCGATCCAGTTTTCGGTCAGAATTTGCGACAGGGCGGCAACCCGCAGCATATGCTCCTGAAGATTTTGCGGAATCTTGTATTGGACATATATTTGCGCAACGTTCATTGATGATATTATAATATAGCCCATGTCAATTGGGCGAACACTTATTTTGGCCAAGAGCTGGTATGAGGAATTTGAGACAAATGGCTGGCAAAAACGGCTATAATTAAAGGATGAAGCTTTCTTTTAAAACCGGTTTGAGTTTTGGATTAACCTCCGGAGTGATTACTACCTTGGGTTTGATTGTGGGCTTGAACGCCAGCACCGGTTCTCAGTTGGTAGTGATTGGTGGTATTTTGACAATCGCCACCGCAGACGCGTTCTCAGACGCCCTTGGGATACACATTTCCCAGGAGTCGCAGAACCGGCATTCGGAGCAATCAATTTGGGAGGCAACCATCGCCACATTCTTGTCCAAATTTTTATTTGCTTTAACTTTTATTGTTCCCTTTCTTCTGTTTAAAACCGCCGAAGCTATTTTGATCAATATTGTCTGGGGTTTTGCGGCTTTATCCTTTTTTAGTTATTTGATTGCCAAACAGCAAAAGAAAAATCCGATTGGTGTGGTACTGGAGCATTTGGTAATTGGTTTGTTGGTAGTTGTAATCACCTACCTTTTGGGTAACTGGATTGCCAGGGTATTTGCTTAGTTTAGACTTTTGATAATGCCCCGAGCGGCCATTATTCCAGTGGCACCGGCGCCGGTAATTGATCCGGCCATTCCTGAGGCATCTCCGGCGACAAACAGATTCTTGACTGTTGTTTCCATTCCCGAATTGGTCTTGACTTTTGAAGAGCGGAATTTGACTTCGGGGGCATACAACAGGGTTGAGCCGGCATTGATGCCGGGCATAATCAGATCAAGCTTGACTAAGCCCTCCAGAATATTGGTCACCACCCGATGTGGCAGAGCCATTGAAATGTCTCCTGGCGTGACGTCTTTGAGACTGGGCAAAACCATTGATTTATTAATTCTGGCCTAATTGCTGCGTCGACCCATTCTTAAATCAGCCAGTCTTTGCAGTACCGGCTTGTTACCACCGATGGTATTAGCCAGTTCGGCGATGGATTGGGCGTAAGCAATTGAGTTTTCAACCGGTTCAGTCAGGTGGACTTCGCAGACGAAAGCAAAGTTTGAATTGGGTGAATTATGATCCGAAAAGGAGTGGCCATTGACGCAGACATAGTGTTCGTAATCTTCCTTAGCTACCAATCCGTTTGGACAAGTACAAAAAGTTCTGACAATGTCGTCGTAAGTTTTGGTTCTGATTTTGAAAACAATTTCGTAAAGCGCTTCGGCGTGTTTTTTCATTACGTAAGACGGAAATTCTACCCTGACGCCAACCTCAACCATGTCATAGGTATGTTGAAGTTTATATTTGTCGGAAATTTTTTGAAACCAGTTGGCCATAGCCCGGCCTGGAGCTAGCAAAACTCTTTTTCCCAGAATTTTCCCCTTTTTTGTTTGAACACCCTGGATTTGATTATTCTTGATTAGAAAATCAACAACTTCGGTTTTGTCGAAAAACTTAACTCCGCCCTTTTCCAAATAATTCTGGAATTTTTGCATTACCACTTTGAGGTTATCAGTGCCGACATGCTTGGCCCGGCGGACTATTAGCTCAATGTCGTGAATCTGGGCTTCCTCGACCAAATGCGCCACTTCTTTGGGGTTTTTGGGATACTCGACGCCGGTGACGCCAAAATTCATAAAAACCTGATCAATCTCGGCCAGGATTGCTTCATAATTTTCCGGTTTGATTAAATGAAAGGTTCGTTCGTGCGAGAGTTTGGCAGTAAAGTGCAATTTGCCGTCAGAATAAGCACCGGCGCCGCCAAAACCAGACATCACTTCGGTTTGGCTGCGATTTTCAATCCGATTTCCCCGATCGACCAAAGCAACTTTTAGCTTCTTATTTTTATTAATAAGTTCGTAACAAGCAAAAATTCCGGCCGGCCCGGCGCCAACAACGACAACGTCAAAATGATTATTCACGGAGTAATTGTATTATTTTTACAATTTACAAGTTTAGATCTTTTTTTGAAGATCATCCAAGGTTTGGTACCAGCTTTGGGCCGTATTCTCCAGCCTTCGATAATAATTGAGATAGGCCCAGAAAAGAGCCATTAAAATTGCATCCAGCATATAAAGCGGGGCAAGTGGATAAAACAAAGTGGTTAAACAGGACAGCAGACAGGCTAAACCAACGGTAAGAGTAACCAACAAATGAATTAATCGTTCCTGCTGAAAATGAACAAATTTGAGATTGAAAAAATCAAGCTCCCGTTGCCATTGGGTTTTTGGAGAATCACTCTGAAGCAGTTTCTCAACTCTTTGCTTGTGAGCCAGCATATTCTGAAGCATATTCTGTCTTTAATTATACTCTCTCTTGCGTGACCGTGAAATAATTGGCGGCCTTATTTGTATTAACTAATAGAAAGGAGATGAAAACAAAATGAACAAAAAAATTATACTTTCAGGATTAACCGCGCTAGTTCTTGGGGGAATCTTAATGACTCCTTCGGTAGAAGCTTATCGAGGTGACATTAATGTTAAAGGCCCAAATTATACTCAGGAAAGGCACGAAGCGATGACTAAGGCTTTTGCCAACAATGATTATCAGGCCTGGAAAGAACTGATGAACGGACGTGGACGTGTAACTCAAGTCGTGACTGAAAAGAATTTTGCCAAATTTAACCAAATGCATCAATTGATGCTTGAGGGTAAAAAAGATGAGGCCGCCAAAATTCGAGCTGAGCTCGGATTGGGTTTGCAAAACGGCAGTGGCAAGGGCACGGGTATGGGCTACGGTCGTAACGCTCGTTGAGAAAGCCAAAGGAAAAAAGCTGATACCTCCGTCAAAAAGACGGGGGATCGGCTGTTTGTTAGCCCAAAAATTGATATATTAATATAAGGAAAGGAGATGAAAAACAAATGAAAAATATATTTATGATTTTAGCCGCGATTCTATTAATGATTCCAGCCGTAGTTTTGGCTCAGAATCAAAACCAGAATCAGAACCAACAGCAAGTACAAAATGCAGGTGAAGAAACTCAACTTCAAAACCAATTCCAGGAAGAAGAGAAAGAAGGAGTAGAAGACGAAGACGAAGAGGAAGAGGAAAATGAAATCAAAACCGGCGCTAACCGGAGCGAAGTGGCTGAGTCGAAAATGAGCGCTGTTGCTAAAAAAGTGGAAGAGCTTTTGAGCGATCCAGACTTGGAAGGTGGCATTGGCCCGCAGATCCGGGAATTTGCTCAGGCTCAAAAACAAGTCCAAACCGAAATTGAAGAAAACGAAACCAAATTGCAAAAGCGCAATCAATTGGCCAGAGTTTTACTCGGGCCGGATTACAAAGCGCTCAACAGCCTGATCAGGCTTCAGGAACGTAACACCTTGCGTTTACAGATATTGACCGAGCTCGCCACTCAGGTGCAAAACGAGGGCGAAGCCCAGCAAATTGAAGAAACCATTCAACTGCTGACCGAGCAAAATACTGCTCTAGCTGAGCAAATCATGACTGAGGAAAACCAACCGGGCTTTTTGGGATGGTTTTTTCGCCTCTTTGCCAAGTGATTTTTGATATAGTTAGCTTATGATCAGAAAGAAGCTGGCTAAGGTTTATAAGGTTCTGCTCAAACACAAACTGTTGTTAACCGCGACAGTCTTTTTAATTGTGGGTTTTATACTCGGTGTGTTTTTACTCGGAGTGCAGTGGATTGGTCACGATGTTTCTCAGGAATGTCTTAACGCTCAAGAACAATATCAGGGCACTTGCGTCAACTCACTCTCGACTTTAATCTTGGATCCGCGCCAAAAACTCCGGCACCGTACTCAGGCAGTATGGGCGCTGGGCCAGCTTGGTGACTCTAAGGCAGTACCGGCTCTGGAGAAGCTAGCCACCCGGCCCGAATGCCAAACAGGGACCAATTGCCATTACGAACTTCAGAAAGCATTGAAATTGGCCAGTGGTTCGCTCAACCTCACCGCCCCCTTTTGGCGACTGTCAATTGCAAACTGAGCTAGCTATTTTTATATTTGTGTGTCATAATAAGAGCTGTTCTTATAAAGGAACGGTGTGTAAACTGCGTAGAAAAAAATTCACGAGTAAGTTTATCCCAAAAACGGTTTCCATAAAGAACAAGTAAAGAAAGGAGATGAAGATAAATGGACAACAATAGATTATTCGTAGGCAATTTGCCTTGGTCTGTTACCAGCCAATCACTGAAAGACTTATTTGGCGAATTTGGAGAAGTGACCGATGCGGTCGTTATTTCCGATAGAGCTACTGGTCGTTCTCGTGGTTTTGGTTTCGTAACTTTTGTGAAAGCGGAAGATGCTGAAAAAGCAAAAGACGCGATGAACAATAAAGAAGTCGACCAACGAGCCATCGTGGTTTCGGTCGCCAAGAAAAGAGAAGAAAGAACTGACGGGATGAGAAGCGGTCGTGATTTTAGACACAACGGCTAATTATTTTTTGTGAATCTTGGTTGGGCGCGATTTTTTGTTAGATCCGTCCAACCAACGATTCCTTTCAAAATTATTCAATAATATCATGCACGGCAAAATAGCAACTTCTTGGCAACCGGCCAGTCGTTGGTACAATCAAAGTCAGGGTTTAGGGGGCAGTTATTACTATGAAAAAATTGTTTTACCCAAAACCCTCGAACTTTTGGAATTGAAGCCTGCGGTACGGATTTTGGATCTGGGCTGTGGACAAGGAATTCTGGAACGCGCTATTTCTAAAGAAAATTCGTATCTGGGAATTGATTTGGCTAAGGATTTGGTTCGATATGCTATTGATCATCGTCTAGCCCCTACCCATCAGTTTGTGGTTGGAGATATTACCAAGCCTTTGCCGATAGCTAAGGGTTTGCTTTATGACAAAATTGCCGTTATTTTGGTGATGCAAAATTTGGCTGGATTGACCGGTTTGTTTGCCAACATTCGCGACCACTTGGCCAATAGGGGCAGCGCGGTTATTGTTTTGAATCATCCCTACTTTCGTCTTCCCAGACAAAGCAGTTGGCAGATTGATGAAGCCAACAAAATTCAATACCGTCGAATCAATCGTTACCAAACCAATATGAAAGTGCCAATCGTGATGAATCCGGGACAAAAAGAAGGTAAAAAAATCACCTGGTCTTTTCATTATCCTTTGTGGCAAATCAGCCAGGCGATATTTGATCACGGATTGGTGATTGATAAGATAGAAGAGTGGATTTCGGACAAAAAAAGCGTGGGTAAAGCGGCCAAAATGGAGAATCTGGCCAGGCAGGAATTCCCGCTATTTATGGCCATAAGGATTACCAAATCGGTTGCCTCTTCCCGGAGCTAAAGGAGTAATTCGGTACAACTGTTTTTGTTTGGAAAGGTTCATGACTGCTCCGGCTTTGATAGTTTGTTTGTTTATTATCCCAATGACTCTGACAGTATCGCCGACAGCGAAATTTCGCCCCGGCAATCTGGTATCTTGATCATAATTAACAATATATTGTTTATTATTATCAGTATTCAAAATTAATTGACGGTCTTTTTGATCAATAATCTCCCCCACCACATAGCCGAGTTCGGTTTCTTGGGGCGTGTATGTGAGCGGCAAACGGTGTCTCAGATAATTAGCCAAAATGGGATGGCTTTGAAACAGGTAAGCTCCGGTGGCAAAAAAGCCGATGACAAAAGCCAATATAACAATCAATGGTCTTTTATAAGAAAAGTCATACTTTTTGAGCAGCCAGCTAAAGAAAACAAAAAGACTGATAAAGCCAATCACCCATAAATAAGGCAGAGTTTGCAAAAATAGTTTGATTCCGCGATAAGGTCCGGGAATAGTCAGCAGATCCTGATTAGCCCGAAACCAATAGATTAGCCAGGAAAGAACAAATACCAGTATGAGCGCAGACAACGCCACGCCGCTGCCCAAACCCAAGGCTTCGGCCAGAATATTAAGCCGGGATTTCATAGCCACTTGATTTTTATTAATCTTGGTCATGACCTGTTTGGTTAGATTGGTTTCTATTTGTTTTGACATAATGTTTTTAATTTAACTTTGCCTCGATAAATGAGCACGCCGACAGTCTGACTGTTGAGGCGCAAAATATCACTGATTTCCTGATAACTCTTGTCTTCAAAATAGTAGAGTATCAGCGGTTCCCGATATTTTACCGGCAGCTGTTTTAAACAATCGGCCATTTTTTGCGCCAGTTGTTTTTGTTCCAGTTTTTCTTCAATCTGGTTCTTGGTGTCACCTAATAACAGGAGTGGCTCCAGAGACGTAATTTTCTGAATCCAACTGCTTTTAATTAAGTTGACGCTTTCGTTGTGGGCGATTCTGTAAATCCAACTTGAAAACTGTAACTTTTGGTTGAATCGCCGCAAATTCTGGTACGCTTTAATAAAGACTTCTTGCAACAAATCATCGACTTCTTCTTGACGATTGGTTAATCGCTTAATATAGCGTCCTAACTTTTTTTGATAGCGAGCGACAATCAACTCGTACTTTTGAGAATCGCCGCCTACAATTTGAGCCACAATTTGTTCATCGGTTAAAGTCATGCTTTATTGTAATTAATACAACCGGAAAAAGAAAATATTTCAAGTTGGTTTATTTTAGGCTTATCTGATAGCCCTCTTTTTCTAATAATGGAATCAGCCATTCGGTGGGCAAACCGTGAGTAAGGCCCACCAAAGAACCCTGGAGTTTGGCGGCCAAAGTCGACAAATAAGGATCAATCAGAGCGTAGCCGGCTGCCCAAGTGGTGACCGGATATTTGGCCAGGTATTGTTTGAGCTCTGAATCAGAATAGTCTCGGAAGACAATTTTGGTCGGGGCGGTTTTGTTGAAAACAAACCCGGACTGGGTATTAAGAAAACAAAAACCGGTATAGGAAACGGCAGTGTGGCCTGATAACGCTCTTAACATTTCTCGGGCTTGAGACAGATTCCGGGGTTTTTCCATAATCTGATTGTCAAAAACTGTGAAGGTGTCGGCACTGATAATAAGGCCTTGATGTTTTTGGGCAACCTGCCTGGCTTTGCCCAAGGCAATTAGTTGGGCTCGCTTGCTAATGTTTGTTGTTTTGATTGAGTGCTCGTCAAAATTACTGGCTTGTATTTGATAACTTATGCCCAGTTGGTCCATTATGGTCCGGCGATTTTTGGATCCTGAAGCTAAGATTATTGGCAGCATTCTTTAAGAAAATTCTCCAGACTAGTGATTTTAACGTCTTTTAGCTGACGTTTTTTGTATTCAACTTTGTCTCCGGTTTTGGCAGAGACCAGCAAACGATAAGGAAGGCCGATCAGATCGGCGTCGGCAAACTTGGCGCCTGGAGTGGCTTCCAGACGGTCGTCGAAAAGAACCTCAATGTGCTCCTGGGTTAATTTTTGATAGATTGCCTCAGCCTGTTTTTTGACATCACTATTATCCAAATTCAAACCGACCAGATGAACCTGGAAAGGAGCAATGGTTTCGGGCCAGACCAGGCCCTTGTCGTCGTGCAAAGCCTCGGCAATCACTCCCATCAGACGGCTGATGCCAATGCCGTAGCAACCCATAATCGGATAAACGAGCAAACCGTTTTTGTCCGCCAATTTGAGATCAAAATCATGAGTGTATTTTTGGCCCAAATCAAAGACATTGCCCACCTCAGAGGCTCGTGCTTTTTGGAGCTTGGCTTTCTGGCATCTGGGGCACTCGCTTTCTTCTTTAAGGTCTTTGGCGATCTCGGTATTAATGCAATAGTCGCATTGATCGCAATACAAAATGTCGTCTTCTCCGGCTGGCGTGAGTACCATGAATTCGTAGGAGATTTTTTCACTAAAACTGCCGCCTGAGGCCTCGGTAACCTTAGCCTGCAAACCCGCCCGCTGGTAGATTTTCAAATAGGCCAGCTTAGCCACTTGATAAAAACGGTTGAAGTCCGCCTGGTCCAAATGCCAGCTGTACATATCTTTCATCCGGAATTCGCGGCCGCGCAACAGCCCGGATTTGGCTCGCAGCTCGTCGCGGAATTTTTGCTGAATTTGATAAATGGCGACCGGCAGATCTTTGTAGCTGGTGGCATATTCTTTGAATAACGGCGTGATGACCTCTTCGTGAGACTGTCCCAGAGCGTATTCCCGATTGGTGCGTGATTTGAGCTTGAAGAGAATGTCGATATTGTCCCAGCCTTTGGTTTGTTTCCAGTTTTCCGACGGGTGCAAAGCCGGCAGAAAAACCTCTTGCCCGCCGATGGCGTTCATTTCTTCCCTGACAATGGTTTCAATTTTGTTAATGACTCTTAAGCCCAGCGGCAAATAGCTGTAGACTCCGGCCATGAGCTTGTTGACAAAGCCGGCCCGAGTTAAGAGCTTGGCATTGCTGGTTAATTCATCTTTAGGTTCCCGTGGCTTGGTTTTGGTGAATAATTGAGAATAACGCATATTGATGATTATACTGAGGTTTGGCTCAGATTTCCAGCATCGGTAAATGAAAGTGCGGCTCAGACGTTTTGTGAGGCAAATATAAAGAGGTGCCAAAATCAATTTTCTGATTGTTTTGCAAAACCCGATAGAGAGCTTGGGCTTTGTTGGTTTGGATTGTGGGCAGATCGGTAAACAACCCGATCTGCTCTTGATTGGTTTCTGACAGCTCGGTTAGGACAATGCCGGTGGCACGATAAACAAGGCGTGAATTAAAGATTTTGAGAAACGCGGCCTTGATGGTTTTTCGTAACAGCAACGGATACTGCTCTTTTTGAAGAAAGCAAATTTCAGTGCTTAAATAACGAAACTCCTGGGTTTTTAGAAAAATCAGAATTTTTTTGACGTAATAACCGTATTTTCGGGCTTTTTCAAAAGCGGCCTCAACATTGTGCAACAGCTCGGCCCAAACAATCTGCTCTTTGCCGGAAGGCGGCCGGAAAGTGCGGGTTTTGCTGATTGACTGATAATGGTTTTTGGCATGAGGATTGATCTGATAAACCACTTGCCCGCGCAACTCCTGCCAGATTTCCCAGTGCGACTTATTAAGCTTGAGGCGACTTTGCTTGTTAAAAACGCTCTCCGGCAAACTGGCAAACTGTTGGGCGGTTTTGATGCCAAATTTGGCTAAATAGCTGCTGCTAGCGGGGCCCAAACCCCAAACATCAATGATCGGGATTTGACTTAAAAAGCTCTCGAGTTGCGGGCCTGACACAAGCGTAATTCCCAAAGGCTTTTTGAAACCGCTGGCCAGTTTGGCCAGACTTTTGCTTAAAGAAATACCGACTGAAACCGGCAGACCCAACTCCTGATTAATCTGGGTTTGGATTTTTTGTGCCATTTGAATATAGCTGCAATGCAATGGCCGGCGCAAACCGGCAACGTCAATAAAACCCTCGTCGACCGAATACTCCTCAACCACCGGGCTGTACTGGCGCAGAATGACAAACATTTTTTGAGAAAACAAAGAGAACAACTCGTAATCTCCGGGTAAGATGACGATTTTGGGGCAGCGCTTTTTGATTTGGGCCATCAACATCCCCCGCTTGATCCCATAGGCTTTGGCTTCGTAAGAAATGGCTGTGGCAATACCCCGTTCGGCGCCGACCACCACCGGCTGGCCTTTGAGTTTTGGCTGAACTGCTTGCATCACTGAGGCAAAGAAAGCGTTGGCGTCCAGGTGAAGTATAGCCGTGGGCCAGGACGAGGCTTGAAGCATAACTAATGATATTTACGAATAACCCCTTTAACTACACCGTAAATTAAGAGCTCGTTTTGGGGAATGATAGGCTGGTATTTGGGATTAGCCGGCAGCAATCGGATCTGGCTTTTGCTTTTATCCAGAATTTTTAAGGTCCACTCCGAATCGACGTTGGCCAAAACCACTTGCCCGTTTTTGGAGCGATCGCTTTTTTCAATCAAAACCAAGTCGTTGGGCAAAATACCAATGTCTTTGAGGGAATCGCCGGAAACCTTGAGGAGAAAAGTGTTGTTGGGGTTTTCGATTAAGTATTCGTCCAGAGACATCAGATCGGCTTGCTCGTCTGGCGTGGGCACCGGAAAGCCGGCCGGCACCGAACCGTAAAGATTAAGGGAAAAAAAGACCGTGGTTGGGGCAATTTTGGCAAATTTGTCTTTTTGCAAATAGCCCAGCTCAATCAGTTTTTGAATATTTTTAAAAACCGCGTTCTTGGAGGACAAGTTCCAAACTTTCAGCAGCTCGGCATAACTGGGCAGACGCTTGTAACGATAAAAAAAGTTTTTTAAAACCAGCAGTTTGTCGTGAAGTAATGAGTTCATGGCAAGCAGTATTTTAGTGAACAATTGTTCACTTGTCAAGTGGCGGAATCTGGAGGTCCTCAGGCGGTTGGACAGAAGGCGGCGGTGCTGCCGGAGGAGTTTTTTTTAGTTTTTTGACAACAACGATGGCTAAAACGGTTAGCAGGACTAGGCCAGCAAGCGCGCCAATCAGATTAAGCGGCGTTTGGGTGTTGCCGGATCTTGGTGCCGGAGTGGGCGTGGGGGTGGGCAAACGGAAAACATTTTTGCCGGTCAGCCTGGCGGCGGTGACTGATTTGACCTGATCGATAATTTTCTGATCCGGTGTAATTAAGTTGACGGTTGATAGCTTGGGATTGAACATATTGACTCCGGCTTCTTCTAAATAAACAGTATTGAGCTGTAGAAACTGCGAAATGGTGAGCTCAAAAGGTTTTTGATTAGAGGGATAAACTCTGAGGAAAAAATCAGTGGCTGGCAAATTCTGGTATGGAATACTGATAAAGCCATTTTTGTCGCTGTAAACAGTGGTATAGGCAAAGGCGCTCAGATTGGTGAGCACGATTTCGACTTTGGCATTGGGGACAACTTGATAATCCTCATTAAAAATAAAGCCGGACAGGACAGCCGGGATCAGTTTTAAAGATTGCGTTTCTGAGGGCGAGCTGGTGGTAATAGCGGTAGGCTCGGATTGATCAACCAGCGGGACTTTTTGGACCGTGACCTGATAATTCTCAGCTGTATTAGGAATGAGATCTTCATTAAGATAAAGCTCAAAATTACCCTTGAGATCGGCTGTAGTCTGGCCCACTTCTAGGTTGTTGATCATGGCTTTGATAATACTCTTAGGGTGGGAAACAATGCCTCTGAGCAGCTGCTGGATGCCCTGGCGGCTGTTTTGAATTGAGATCAGTTCGGCCGGACTGCCTTGATAATTGGCGTTTTTGGGCTGCATGATAATATCCCGTCTTTGGGAAGCTCCCATTACCTCGACGATCGCTTCTTGTGAATTTTGATAAAGCTTGCTATTGGGTTTGTTAATTTCAATATATTCTTGTAATGGATCCAGAATCTGCAAATTGGCGACTGCTTGATCATAGACAGCCTGATCTGGGATGGGAAAAGTAAAGTCCGGATGGGCCGGGTAAAGATAATAAGTGCCGGGAATGACGGCAAAATTAAAACCGCCTTGGCTATTAGTACTAAACGGATTGCGGAAAGTGGGATCTGAAGGATTTTTAGTTAAGCTCAAAACATTACTGGCATTGGTGTTTTTTAAAGAGACCAAGACATCGCGGATTGGCTCCAAAGTATAGCTGTCGATGATCCGGCCATAAGGGTCCCAGGAAACAGTAGTGCAGTTAGTGTTGACTCCGCTGGGAATTCCGCTAACGTTTTCGCCAATAAAGCTCGCCAATTTCAGTGAGGTGGTGGCCCCAGTGGCTAAAGAGGGAGAGGCGCTTAGCGAAGCCTCATCGCTGGTAAATTGAAGACCCCAAAAAGTGACGTTATTGTGAAGCAG
>MGBO01000007.1:0-4306 GCA_001788295.1 Candidatus Roizmanbacteria bacterium RIFOXYC1_FULL_41_16
AAAGGTAAAGCGGAAATCATGGAGATTAATCGTAAAATATACAACCGGACCGATTCTCAAATTACCAAGCTGTGGCAATTGGGAGTGGCCTGGAGTTTGGATAAGTTTCATCAGCTATATTCCAGAGTGGATTCACATTTTGATCGGGAGTATATGGAAAGTGAGACCTTGCCTTTTATTGATCAGGAAATAAAAACAGCCATTAAAAAAGGCATTCTCACCAAAAGTCAGGGCGCGCTCATTTTTGATGGTAAAAAATACGGAATTGATACTCGAGTTTATCTGACTAAAGAAGGTTTGCCGACTTACGAAGGCAAACAATTGGGTTTGGTGGTCCCGATGGAATTTAAAGATTTTGGCAAACTAAACAAATTGATTTTTAATGTGGCGGTTGAACAGATTAGTTATTTCAAATCAACCATCAAGGTGATTGAGTTGATGCATCCTCAATATAAGGGAATTCAATATCACAACGCTTATGAATTTGTCGGTCTGAAAAGTGGCAAAATGTCTTCCCGCAAAGGTCAGGTGGTGACAGCGGAAAGTATTTTGGACGAAGCCCATACACACATCAAAAGAATTGTTACCAAAAACAAAGCGAAACTGACTGAAAAAGAAATTGATGACATTGCTGTTGCTGCCGTAAAGTACGCTTATTTGAAAATCAGTCCGTTTAAATATTTGGCTTTTGATTTGAAAGCGAGTATTTCTTTTAGCGGTGATTCAGGGCCGTATTTGCAATACACTTATGCTCGGGTAATGAGTATTTTGCGAAAAAATAATTCGGTCAAAAAAAGTACTCAGATTAAAATCAATTCAGAAGAAAAGCAGCTGTTGCAAAAGTTATTGCAATTTAATGAAACGATTGAAAACGCAGTTATGGCTTATTCGCCTAACTATTTAGCCACTTATTTGAACGACTTGGCTCAATTATTCAATAACTTTTATTCCAAGCATCGGGTGATCGGTAATTTATTTAGAATCAAACTGGCTGAGGGAGTGGCTCAGGTAATCAAGAATGGTTTGTATTTATTAGGGATTAAGACTCTGGAACAGATGTGATATCATTGATCTATGGTTTATTCATTCAGGCGTTACAAAACAGCTTACAATCCGGCTAGCCCAACTCCATACAAACTGTCACGCAGCAAAATCGATCTTTATATTGATTGTCCGCGCTGTTTTTATTTAGACCGGCGCTTATGGGTAAGTCGGCCGGACAGTCCGCCCTACACCTTAAATAACGCCGTCGACGCCCTTTTGAAAAACGAATTCGATCTCTTGCGCAAAAATGGCGAAAAGCACGCGCTTATGAAAAAATATCAGATTGACGCCATACCCTATCAACACCAAGACCTGCCGGTTTGGCGAGACGATATTCGTAAATATACCGGCGCTTCCTACGTTCATAAGCCGACTAATTTACAGATTTGTGGAATTGTCGACGATCTGTGGGTCAATCCCCAGGGTGAGCTGATTATTGTTGATTACAAAGCCACCTCGACCACTCGCAAAATCAGTTTGGAAGATGAATGGAAAGCCGGTTATAAACGCCAGATGGAAGTCTATCAATGGATTTTTAGACAGAACGGTTTTAAAGTTGTTGACACCGGTTATTTTGTTTTTGCCAACGCCACTAAAAACCGTGATAAGTTTGATGGCCGGCTTGAATTTGAAGTCACAATTCTGCCCTATAAAGGCAATCCCGATTGGATAGAGAACACAATTATTGAAATAAAAAAATGTTTGGATTCAGATAAAATTCCGCAACCAAACCCGAACTGTAAATACTGCAATTATCGCCGCGAAGCCGGCCAGAAAATCAACGCCAAGCTTCTCTAGCAACCTGTTCCATTCCCGATATGGATTAGGCTTTCATGATGGTCTCGAACTCGTCTTGATCGAGATTTTCTTTTTCAATTAAGACCTTGGCGATTAAATCTAGTTTGGCTTTATGGGTTTTGAGAATGCTTTGAGCTTGAGTATAGGAACTATTAATGATTTGGGAGATGGCTTTGTCAATTTTGGCTAAAGTTTCTTGTGAAACTTGATCGTTATTGGAATATCTGGCCCAATTGGTAACATCCATATTATTATTTAAGCTTAATGGGCCAAGTGAGCTCATACCGTATTCAGTGACCATTTCCCGGGCAATTGCTGTTGCCTGATTAAAATCATTGGCAGCTCCAGTAGTGACTTCGTTGAAAATCAGTTCTTCGGCTGCTCGGCCGCCCAACATTGAGGTAATTCTTTCCAATAATCTGGTTTTAGTTTCGTGAATAATTTCTTTTTTTGGTGGTATCAGAGTGTGACCTAGACTCATGCCTCGGGCGACAATCGAAATACGGTGAACCGGGTCCATTGTGGGTAAATTAAAAGCAACAACAGCGTGACCGGCTTCGTGGTAAGCAGTCAGTTTTCGATCATCTTCGGTTTGTAATCTCTTTTTTTCCGGACCAAGTTTAACTTTGGTTGCCGCCTCTTCTAAAATATCCGAATTAATTTTAGTTTTTCCCAAACGCGCGGTTAGAATCGCGGCCTCATTAAGCATATTTTCCAGATCAGCGCCGGAGTAGCCAACTGTTCGTTTGGCTAATCTCGACCAATCAACATTGTTTTCAAATGGTTTACCTTGAGAATGTAGTTTTAGAATTGATTGTCGCTCATCCAGATCTGGAAAATTAACGGTAATTCGACGATCGAAACGACCTGGTCGCATTAGTGCCGTATCCAATAAGTCGCCACGATTGGTGGCGGCAACCACGACTACTTTTTCTGTCGGCTCAAAACCATCCATTTCAACCAGAATTTGGTTAAGAGTTTGCTCACGTTCGTCATGGCTGCTCATGACCCCGCTGGATCGAGCTCGACCAATGGCGTCGATCTCGTCGATAAAAATAATTGAAGGCGCGTTGGTTTTGGCATTTTTAAACAGGTCGCGCACCCGGGCAGCGCCGATACCCACCAGCATTTCCATAAATTCGGATCCGGCAATAGAGAAGAAAGGAACATTAGCCTCACCGGCTACCGCTTTGGCCAAAAGTGTTTTACCGCAACCGGCCGGCCCGACTAGCAATACCCCTTTGGGAGTACGGGCGCCCACTTTTTGATACTTTTCCGGATGTTTGAGAAAGTCAACTACCTCTTCAAGCTCTTCTTTGGCTTCTTTGATGCCGGCAACATCTTTGAAAGTAATCTTGGATTTGCTTTTGATAAAGCGCTTGGCCCGGCTTTGGCCAAAGGAAAAAATAGAGTCCTGGGCGCCTCTGGCTTGGCGAAACAGAAAAATAAAAAAGACCACCATTAATATAGTCGGAATGACATTGATGAGAATATTAATTAAAGTGCCCATTTGGTCATTGTCTTGGCTGGTAATTTTGACTGACAGAGGATCAATTCCAGAGTCTTTCAGAACTTCAAACAAAGAAGCATTTGGTTCTTTGTTGGTTCTGGCCAAATTACCATTTTTGTATTTCACCAGAATTTTGTTTTCAGTAAGCTCAAGTTCCTTAACTTTGTTGTTTTTGACTTCAGTGAGAATGGTGGAAATCGATTTTTCCGGCTCTGTTTGTTTGAGATATTGTTGGTAACTGTCATAAGAAGAAAGAAGAAAAAGACCAACAATCATTAAAATAAAAATGTTGGCGGCGCTGAGACGGAATTTGTTTTTTTTGACCTTAGTCATGCAGGGTATTATAGCATTTTCTGATATAATAGAGACAGATGCGCAACCGCTTAACAATCACGTTGAAAAGCTCAATTTTAGACAAACTTGATTCTATTATTGATGGCGTGAAAATTCGCAACCGTTCTCACGCTATTGAGTATCTTTTGAACAAAGCTTTTTATTCCGATCAGATTACCGCCGTGATTTTGGCAGGCGGAGAAGGAGAAAGAATGCGGCCGTTAACTTATGAGTTGCCCAAAAGCATGCTGCCGGTTAAAAAACGGCCCTTAATGGCTTATTTGGTGAGCTTGCTTAAAAACGCCAACATTAAAGAATTGTTGGTCTGTACTAATAAGCAGGCCGAGGCAATCAGGGAATACTTTGGAAACGGTTCGCGGTTTGGAGTAAACGTCACTTATGTTTTTGAAAAACAGAATTTGGGGACTGGTGGAGCGTTGCTTAAAGCCAGGCATCAAATAAAATCCTCACCGTTTTTGGTTCTTCATAGCGATTTATATACCGAAATTGATTTAAGAGAGCTAATTAGCTTTCATCAACAGGCCGGCGCCATGGTTACAATTGGTTTAAAGCCGGTGGGTCAGACTCGTCAGTTTGGTCAGATTGCTCTGAAGGGCTCAA
>MGBO01000007.1:4336-126138 GCA_001788295.1 Candidatus Roizmanbacteria bacterium RIFOXYC1_FULL_41_16
AAGGCAAAAGCAATCTGATCAATAGCGGCATTTATGTTTGTAATCAGGAAGTTTTTAATTATTTTCCGCCAAAAAAAGAACCTTTTGATTTTGATGACGTTTTGGTTGCTTTAGTTAAACAAAAACAAGTGAATGGTTATGTTTTTGATAGTTTATGGTACGACGTGGGGACTCCAGCCGACTACGAAAAGGTTATTAAAATCGCCCGCGGTTCTTAAAAAAAGATTTTGATCACAATTTCGCTTAGCCAGTAAGAAACTGCCAGAAGAATAATTCCGATTACGGCATTGGTAATGCGGAGCTTAGCCGATTCCACTAACTTTGGGTTGCCCAAATTCCTGACCATATCAAAACCCGACCACAAAAGAAACACAAAAAGGATAAACAGCGCCAACGGAAAAACGATTTTTAATACGGCATTAATAATGTCGGCCAGATTGTTGAATTTGTTCACTGGTCCGGTGATTGTCTGTCCGCCGATCTGCAAACTTTGAGCCAATATTTTTTCCATAAATTGATTATAGAATTAAAGAGAAGAGTTTGACAAGTTAAGATTTTTTTAACATAATGAATTCATGGGCATTTTGGGTATGTTTAACAAAAAGAACGTTGGTAGTGGCCAAATTGCCGCTGCACCCATCGAACCGCCAGTCTCGACAGTAACTCCACCAGTTTCGACGGCGCCAATTCCTACCAAACCGGTTCAACCACCACCGGTTACTCAAGCGCCATCTCAGTTTCAACCACCGCCCCAAACAGCCAAGCCAATTGATAAAAAAGAAGGCTTGGACATTATGACCAGATTGACTCAACGTTCAAATCGCGTTTTGTCGGTTGCCAATCAAAAGGCACTGGAACTTAAGAATCCTTTTGTTGACAGCGAACACCTGTTGTTTGGGTTGCTTGCCGATCAGGAAATTTTTAATCTGTTGTCATCGTTAAAGATGATTCCCCAAGAAATCTCTCGAGAGTTGGGAACTAATCTTAAGCCGGGTAACAGCACGGAAAAACCTCAGCTGGCCCCGCGGGTCAAGAAAATTATCGAAGATTCGCTTTTGGTCGCCCGTAAACTGGGTTTTGAATTTATTTCGCCTGAGCATATTCTTTATGGACTGTATAACGAAGGCGAAGGAGTTGGGGCCAGAGTTTTGTCAAAGATGGGTTTGAATAAAGAAGAAATGAACATTAAGGTTTTGGGAAAGAAAAAAGGTTTGGAGGAAGGCGAGACTGAAAAAAAACAAAATGCGTTGCAAAAATTTACCACCGACCTGACTGAAAAAGCAGCGGCCGGCCAACTCGATCCAGTGGTCGAGCGCGCTCCGGTAATTGAGCGAGTTATTCATATCTTGTCCAGACGAAGTAAAAACAATCCGGTTTTGACTGGTGAGGCTGGCGTTGGAAAAACTGCCGTAGTTGAAGGCTTAGCCCAAAAGATAGTTTCAAAAGAAGTGCCGGAAACTTTATTAAACAAGAAAATTCTTCAGCTGGATCTGATGGCTATGTTGGCTGGTGCTTCACGAAGAGGCGAATTTGAAGAAAGACTGAAAAATATGCTGGACGAGCTTAAGCAGACTGCCGGCGGCGTGATTTTGTTTATCGATGAAATTCATAATATTGTTGGTATGGGAGCCTCAGGAGAAGGTTCTGGTGACGCGGCCAATATTATCAAACCGGCCTTAGCCAGAGGCGAAATTCAAACCATTGGTGCCACTACCACCTCAGAATACCGTAAATATATTGAAAAAGACCCGGCTTTGGAGCGCCGGTTTCAGCCGGTTGAGGTACCGGAGCCAACAGCCGAACAGGCGATTAAAATGCTTCGGGCCATTAGAGACAAATATGAGGCTTTTCATAAAGTCAAAATTCCCGATGAGGTAATTGACGCATCAGTGAATTTATCCAAGCGTTATGTGGGCGGGCGTTTTTTACCGGACAAGGCCATTGATTTAATCGATGAATCTGCTTCTGCAGTCCGCTTGCCAGTCATCTCTTTACCAGAAGAAATTAAATCACTGGAAGAGCATATTAAAATACTACAACAAGAAAAACAAGAAGCCTTAAAAGTCGGCAATAAAGTCAAGGCTAATTTATTTGAAAAACGGATTATTGATGCTTCTGATGAGCTCAAAGCCAAACAAGAAGAGTATCAGCAAAAAAAAGCCTTATCTGTGGCGATTGTCTCGGTTCAATTAGTAAAAGATGTGATCGCCCGCTGGACCGGCATTCCGGTCAATAAAATTTCCAACACGGAAAAAGAAAAAGTGGTTAAGCTTGAGGAAATTATGCACGACCGACTGATTAATCAAAATAACGCTGTCGCCTCAGTTTCTCAAGCAATCAGACGTGGTCGGGCTGGCCTCAAAGCCACCAACAAACCAATCGGCAGCTTTGTTTTCCTGGGTCCAACCGGCGTGGGTAAAACCGAGCTAGTCAAAACTTTGGCCGAAATATTGTTTGGGACCGAGGATTCAATGGTTCGGTTTGACATGACCGAGTATATGGAAAAGCATGAGGTGGCTAAACTTTTAGGAGCGCCTCCTGGTTACGTAGGATATGAAGAGGGTGGTAAACTAACCGAAGCGGTTAAGCGCAAACCCTACAGTGTGGTGCTTTTTGATGAAGTTGAAAAAGCTCATCCGGACATTTTTAATATTTTGCTGCAAATTTTAGACGACGGCCGATTGACAGACAACAAGGGTCATACTATTTCTTTCAAAAACACCGTTGTTATTTGTACCTCAAATATCGGTTCTCATACAATTCAACAAGAACTGATGAAAACCGCCAAAGATCAGATTGAGGAACCAATGGCTCTCAGTACTTATGTAGTTTCGCCCCGCGGCCGGGAAATTCTAGTCATTAGTAACAAAACTTTTAGTCGTGATTCTGCTAATTCACAGTGGCAGCCGGGCTTTTTGAGGGACTATTTTGCCGGCCAAAAAGTGCTTGCGATTGACGAAAAAGATCAGGGCTTGGAGATCACTCTGGATTTGAAAAAAATCAGCACTCACGCTATTTCCCCTCAGGGAATGGAGGTTATTACTTCGGATCAGGATGTTTATGTGCGCAAAGCCACGACGGCCAAGGAATGGCAAAAGTTTAAGCTATTAGATTATTTCAAAGACAACTTGGTTGTTAATACCTTGCCGGACACGCCGGACGAACAGCTACCAACAGTAAAACTGGCCACTCATGTTTTTACGCCTCAGGAAGAAGAAATTGTTTCTTATAAAAACCGCTTGTGGAAACGAAAAATGGGTGCCAAAGAATGGACAGTCCTCACCTTGGCCAAATATCTGGAAGGCCAAAAAACCAATCATAATGAGGCCTTACCAATGGCTTATTGGAATATTCATTTGTTTAGCGCTGGGGGCCAGGAAATAATTGTGGTCGGGGATAATCTATATCAGAAAACAGCCTCGGGGTGGGAAAAGAAAACATTAGACGAATATTTTGGTAAAGAGTCACCCCTGCAGCAGGAATTAGTCAAAGTTAAAGAAATGTCTGGTGAATCGGACAAACAGAATTATCTCAAGCTCAAAGAAAAAGTGATGGCAGAACTGTTGAAGTTTATGCGTCCGGAATTAGTTAATCGCTTTGACGAGGCGATTGTTTTTGAACCGCTTAAATATGAACACATGGTCAAGATTGTCAAATTACAGCTAAAGGGAGTTTCCAAAATGATGGAAGAGCAAAGTTTTGGTTTGGAAGTTTCGCAAATTGCGCAAAAAGAGATTGTCCGTTCCGGTTTTGATCCAGTTTATGGCGCCAGACCCTTGAGAAGAGCTATTCAACGCTTAGTGGAGAATCCCATTTCCGAACTAATCATTGCCGGTAAGGTGACTGAAGGCGACGTGATTGTAGTTGATTTTGACGGCGAAAAACTGACTTTTGAAATCAACAAAGCCAAATTGGAATCAACTGCCAAAGAACAACAGGAAGCCTATCTTTGTCATTATTGTCAAAATCGTTTTGAAACCGTGATTTTACCTGATCAAAGCTCGGTAATTTGTTCAAAATGCGGCAAACTTTTGTCAAAAGAAGACAAACCTAAACTCGAACCAGCTGCTCAACCAATCGCGCCACTAGAGGTAAAGCCAGAAAACTCAGTCGCCAAAACCGCCCCAACCAACGGTAAGGCAGCGATGCCAATTCCGCAACTGGCCACTTTATAGCCATGGACACCACGAAGCTGATAGAAAAAGCCAAACGCCTTCGTTATTTAATACTGGTTTCAACCACCAAGGCCGCAAGCGGGCATCCCACTTCTTGTTTATCAGCCGTGGAGTTAGTGACTTTCTTGCGTTTTGGAGGGAATTGGCAAGAGAGTGACCGGATGATTTTCTCCAAAGGTCACGCCGCCCCTCTTTTATACGCTTTATTAGTTGAAGTTGGCTCCATTACTCAAGAGGAATTAATGACTTTACGTCAATTTGGCAGCCGGGTGCAAGGACACCCGATGCCGGGTATGCCGGAAATAGAAGTGGCAACCGGTTCTTTGGGTCAAGGTTTATCCATTGGGGTAGGAATGGCGCTCGCTGACAAAAAATTTCTTAAAAATAAAAACCAGCATTATGTCTTATTAGGAGACGGAGAATTGGCTGAGGGTTCGGTTTGGGAAGCCTGCAATCTGGCCAGCTATTATAAGCTGGACAATTTAACTGCGATCGTTGATCTCAACCGGTTGGAACAAGACGGAGAAACTAGTCTGGGCTGGAATCTGGATCTATACGAAGCGCGGTTTAAAGCATTTGGCTGGCAGGTGGAACTGGTTAAGAACGGTCATGATTTTGACGAAATCAAAAAAGCCTTCTTGACCAAAAGTATCAAAAAACCCAAAGTGATTTTGGCTAAAACCATCAAAGGCAAAGGAGTCTCTTTTTTGGAAAACCAGGACAATTGGCATGGCAAGGCACTGACAGAAATCGAGTTCAAGCAGGCGCTGGCGGAATTAAAAATAGTTGACCAAACTTAGTCAAAATGCTTAATTATCAATTAAAAGACAAAGTTGCCACCCGTCAGGCTTATGGACAAGCTTTGGTTGAAATGGGGAAGAAGCATAATCAATTAGTGGTGTTGGACGCTGGCGTGAGTAACTCCACCTATACTCAGTTATTTAGACAAAAGTATCCCGAACGTTATTTACCAATGTTTATTGCTGAACAAAACATGGTGGGGGTGGCTGTTGGTTTGGCTAAGCGTGGTTTAATTCCGTTTCTATCCACGTTTGCCGCTTTTTTGACCCGGGCCCATGATCAACTGAGAATGGCCTCATACAGCAATGCAAATTTGAAGATCTGCGGTTCTCATTGCGGAGTCTCTATTGGTCAAGACGGGGTGTCGCAAATGGGCTTGGAAGACTTGGCCATGTTCAGGTCGTTATATGGAGCCACGGTTCTATATCCGTCTGATGCTGTCAGCACAGTTAAGTTAGTGGAATTGGCATATTCCATTCCCGGATTGGTTTATTTAAGAACGACCAGGCAGCCGCTAACGGTGATTTATGATTTACAAACTGAATTTGCTGTTGGTAACGTGAAAATTGTGAAAAAAAGCGAGTCAGACAAGATTGCAGTCTTAGCAGCCGGAATTACTTTACACGAAACCTTGGCGGCTTACGAAAAATTGCAGACACAAGGCATTAAGATCAGAGTGATTGATGTTTATTGTTTAGAACCACTTAATGTTAAAAACCTTATGCAAGCCTTAAAGGGAATTAATAAGATTCTGACGGTTGAGGATCACTATCGCGAGGGTGGTTTGGGTGAAACAGTCGCCTCGGTTTTAAAATCAAAAAACTATTTAATCAAAAGCTTAAGTGTCAACAAACTACCCCAGAGTGGTTTACCAGCGGCGTTATTAGCTGATGAGGAAATAGACAGAGAGGCAATTATCAAAGCCGTCAAAGCTTTAATTTAGTTCATCGATTCCGCCTGGATTTGCCGGATGACAACGGCTGATTCTTTTAATTCCCCAAAACAAACCCTTAAACACTCCATATTTTTCAACTGCCTGCAAGGTATATTGCGAACACGTGGGCCAAAATCGGCACTGTTGTCTGGGTAAAGCTCGGCTGAGGTTTTGGTAGAGTTTTATTAATAAAACAACAATCTGTCTAGGTAAAATTTTCATGAAAAATATTTTCGATTGGAACTGACAGTGTTGTTTGCAGATAACCCTGCAGTGCTTCAACCGTTGGTTGCCGGCCGCACAAATAAAATTCACTGGTGGTTGGCAAAGGCATTGAATTGAGCTTTTCCTGAATATGGCCGGCAAAAAAAGGTGCCTGGCCAAAATTTTCTTGGGAAAGACAATAGTGATAGCTAAAATTAGGTTTGGATTGGGCCAATTTTTGCCAGCAGTCTTGTAAATACAGAGCGCTTTGTTTTTTTAAACCCCATAACAAAAAAAACGGAGCGCTAAAATCACTTTCACTCAGATTAAAAAGCATTGATTTGATTGGTGAAATTCCGGCGCCTGTTGCCAGAAAGACTTTGGGGTTGGAGTTTGACTTCAAAGTAAACAATCCCATTGGCGCTCTAAAACTGATTGGCTGGCCAACCGCTAAATTCAACAGGTATTGTGAGCCAATTCCCATAGGTAGGGTGTCAACAATGGTTTCAACAGAATGATGTTGATTACTTGAGCTGGAGATTGAATATTGGCGATAGCCTTGCTTAATGTCTAGCAAAAGATATTGCCCGGCCAAAAAATCAATTATCTTGGGCTCGTCAAGGCCAAACTCAAACCGGTAAACAGTTTGATTTAATTGTTCTTTGGTAATTAGATGGGCCTGATAGTTTTGCAACATCTTTCATAGTATAATTGATTTATGGTGAATAAGCTATCAGTGTGTATTGCGACATACAATGAACAAAACAACATTAAGAAATGTCTGCAATCGGTCAGTGATTGGGTAGATGAAATTGTTATTGTTGACGGCCGGAGTTTGGATAAAACAGTTGAGGTTGCCAAAACTTTTGGTAATAAAGTCAAAGTTGTTTTGCACGACAATCCGGCTAATTTTTTAGATAATCGCCGCCAGGCCATGAAATTGGCTAAGAGCGAATGGCTGCTGATTTTGGATGCAGACGAAAGAGTGTCTCCCAAACTTAAGGCCGAAATTTTGTCAGTGATCAAAGAAAATACCAAGGCTGGTTATTGGCTTCCCAGACTTAATTACTTTTTGAATTCACCCTTGAGAAAAGGCGGTCAGTTTCCGGATTATTGTTTACGCTTGGTTAAGCGAAAATTAGCCGACCAACCAGTCAAAACCCTTCATGATCAGGTCGCAGTTAAAGCCGGTAAAGACATGATCGGTTATTTAACTAACCCGTTATTGCACTATCCTTATCCTAGTTTTGAAGTCTATCTGCGCAAGTGGATTCAATATTCCAGTCATGAGGCAGACTTATTGATCAAACAAAAGATAAAGCCCGGCTGGTCTATGTTTTTCAGATACTGTTTGCTTTATCCCAAATTATGGTTTTTGAAAACCTATTTTCGACACAAGGGTTTTCAGGATGGGTTCGCCGGTTTTGTGTTTGCCTTTTTTTCCGGATTGCGCTATTTAGTTATTTATATAAAACTCTATGAAAAAACCCGATCTTAAAAAATTAAAAATCGCCATCGTTCACGATTTTTTTATGGAATACGGCGGGGCCGAACGAGTGGTGGAGGTTATCCACGACACTTTTCCTCAGAGTGATGTTTTTACCGCCCTAATCAACCGGCAGGCGATGAAGATTCATTGGTACCGGCTTAAAGATTGGCGGTTCCATATTTCTTGGTTTGGTAAGACTCCGCTTTTACGAAATTATCCTTCGGCTTTTCGTTTTTTTACGCCTATTATCTGGGAGAGTTTTGATTTTTCCGGTTACGATGTGGTTATTTCTTCCTCAGGTTGGTTTATGTGCAAAGGAATAATTACCCGGCCGGAAACCTTACACTTGTCTTATATTCATCATCAGAATAAATTTCTCACCTATTACGAAACACCGGACAATTGGAAAACCAATTGGCTCAAACGTTTGTACGGTTATTTGGTGGGCACTCCGTTGCGGATGTGGGATTTTGTCAGTTCTAGCCGGCCGGATATTATGGTGGCCAACTCCAAAGAAACCGCTTCCCGAATCGCCAAGTATTACCGTCGGGAGTCCGTGGTTTTGTATCCGCCAGTGTTTGATCCCAAAATCAAACTGACCGAAAAATACAAAAAAACCAAAGACTATTACATTACCGTCAATCGTTTATCCAAGCCAAAACATATCGAAGTGTTAATTGAAGCGGCAAACGAGTTAGGCATTACTTTATATGTGGTGGGGACTGGCCGGGAGTTTGGCCGACTCAAAGCTCAGGCCAAAAAGAACGTCATTTTTACCGGAGAGATTTCGGATGCCGAACTGTCCAGACTTTATATGGGTGCCAAAGGCTTTTTGTTTGCCTCAGTGGACGAAGAGTTTGGAATTGCTCCGGTTGAAGCGATGATGCACGGCATTCCGGTAATTGCTTACAAGAGCGGCGGATTAAAGGAAACGGTCAAAGACGGCAGTAATGGGTTTTTGGTGGATAAGCTCAATAGCCAGGAATATATTAAAGCAATTAGGAAACTGGAAAAACAGAATTATCAGCGCCTGGCGTCAAATAGTTATCACCAAGCCAAAAAATACTCCAGAGAGGTTTTTCAGCAAAAACTCCTGGACTTGGTCAGCGCCAATCTAAAAGACCGATAATGCTCAAAATCACTAATCTTAAGGTTAATTATCAAAAACAGGCAATTGTTAAGGGTGTGAGTTTAGCGCTTGATCGCGGCGAGATGGTTATTTTAATGGGGCCAAACGGTTCGGGAAAAAGTACTTTGGCAAACGCGCTTATGGGCCATCCTCATTACGCAGTCAAATCCGGTCGGATTGAGTTAGATGGTCAGGATATCACCCAGGCTGAGCCGGAGGAAAAAGTCAAGCAGGGGCTGTTTTTAGCTTGGCAGAATCCAATGGCGGTTGCCGGTGTTTCTTTGACTAAATTAGTCAGAGAGCTAAACTTATTCAAAAACGACGTTGTTAGCGTAGTGAAGTCTTTGCGTCAATACGCCAAGAAAATGAACTTCAGCGACAGTCTGCTTTTGCGTGGTCTAAACGACGGATTTTCCGGCGGCGAGCGAAAAAAGCTGGAAATGCTACAAGCTATATTTTTGGCCAAAAAATACGTTTTGTTTGACGAGATTGATACCGGTTTGGATGTAGATGCTCTAAAGGCAATTGCCAAAGAAATTAATCTTTTGAAACGCAAAAATCTCGGCTGTTTGGTGATTACTCATTATCATCGCTTAATTAAACTACTTGATTTTGACAAAGTGATGGTAATGCGCCAGGGAAAAATTGTTAAAACCGGAGGCCGGGCTCTGGCCGAGAAAATTGAAAATCATGGCTACACCAGTATCTGACACCCATACTCAACAATGGCAATTTCGTTTTGGCAGCCAATACACCCTAAATGCCAAAAAAGGATTGGACTATCAACTAATTCATAAGCTATCGTTGCAAAAAAAAGAACCCGATTGGATGTTGAAAATCAGGCTACAAGCTTACGAAATTTTTAAGCAAAAAAAACTGCCTCGCTGGGGAGCTAATTTATCAGAACTTGATTTCAAAAACATTTTTTATTATTTGAAGCCTCATGCCGCACAAGTTCGGCGCTGGGAAGATCTTCCTTCTGATATCCGCCAAACCTATGATTATCTGGGGATCAAAGACGCCGAAAAAAACTTTTTGGCCGGAGTCTCGGCTCAGTATGAATCTGAGGTGTTGTATAAATCGATTCAGAAAAATTTGAGTGAGCAAGGGGTGATTTTTCTGGATACAGACACCGCTCTTAAAAAATATCCGGATATTTTTAAACAATATTTTGGCAAGCTTGTGCCTGCGGCCGACAACAAATTCGCCGCTTTAAATACGGCGGTTTGGTCTGGCGGCAGTTTTGTTTATATTCCCGAGGGCGTTAAAGTGGATTTGCCGTTGCAAGCATATTTTCGCATTAATGCCGAGAATATGGGACAGTTTGAGCGCACTCTGATTATTGCGGAAAAAAACAGTTCGGTTCATTATATTGAGGGCTGTAGTGCTCCAATTTACTCAACAGCTTCTTTGCACTCGGCTGTGGTTGAAATTTTTGTTCAGGAAGGAGCTCAGGTACGCTACACCACCATTCAGAATTGGAGCCCCAATGTTTACAATTTGGTGACCAAACGGGCTCAGGTACAAGCTCGGGCATCAATGCAGTGGATTGACGGCAATTTAGGATCAAAAGTGACGATGAAATATCCCAGTTGTCATCTGGTTGGTCAGGGAGCGCGCGGTGAGGTGCTATCTTTGGCCTATGCCGCCAATAGTCAACATCAGGATGCGGGCGCAAAAATGTTACACCTGGCTGACAATACCACCAGTCGGATCATTTCCAAATCAGTGTGCAAACAGGGTGGCCGGACTTCATACCGTGGTCTGAATTATATAAAAAAAGGCGCTAAAAATTGCCAAACCAAAGTGATATGTGACGCTCTGATTATGGATGAAAAGTCCCGCTCCGATACCTACCCGACTATGAAAATAGACGAACAGCGAGCCAAAGTTGAGCATGAGGCCACTGTATCCAAAGTCAGTGAAGAGCAGCTGTTTTATCTGCAGAGTCGCGGTCTTACTCAGGAGCGGGCACAAAGTTTAATTGTAAACGGTTTTTTGGAGCCAATTATTAAAGAACTGCCGCTGGAATACGCGGTTGAAATTAATCGTTTAATCAGTTTGCAAATGGAAGGCTCTGTTGGTTAAAACTTATTGGAATGTACCCAAGCTGAATTTCGTGACCAAACCAGATCAATCCGGAATTCTAGTAATTGTTTATTATCTTAATCAACAACAGCTAACTGTTAATTTGAACTTTGAGATTTTGAAAAACAACAATTTCAAAATTATGATTTTGGTAAATCTGATCGGGCAGAGTCAATTACATCTGACTACGACTCAAAATCATCTGGAAGCAAACAGTACTTCTGATCTGTTGTGTAAAGCCACTGTTGATCAGGATTCGCGATTCAGCTATTATGGTAAGGTTGTGATTAATAAAGCCGCCAATCAAGCTCATGCCTATCAGCGCAATGAAAATTTAATTCTTGATTCGGGTTCGACGATTGTCAGCGAGCCGAGCCTGGAAATTAAAGCCAATGACGTTTTTTGTACTCACGGCTCATTCACCAGTTATCTTGATCCTTTGGAACTTTATTATTTACAGACTCGGGGATTGTCGCTTTGCGCCGCTGAAAAATTATTAACCAAGGGTTTTTTGCTTTCGGGATTAGACAAGTTATTGATTGAGCCGGTGATTACCGTTAGTCGTTTGGAAAATTTACGTCAACAGGTGGGCCATTATTTATTAAGCAATCACTAATTTTTATGTCAGATCAACTTTATCGCGAAGAAATTTTGGATCATTACCAGCATCCCCGTAACTGTCAAAAACCCAAGACTTACTCACGGTTTTTTAGTTTAAGTAACGTCAGTTGCGGTGACAAAATTACAGTGTATTTGCAGCTGGAAAAAGAAAAAATTAAGCAAATCAGCTACCAAATTAGTGGTTGTGCTATTTCGGTAGCTAGCGCCAGTATTCTGTCGCAAAAACTGAAAAACAAAACCAGAAGTCAGGTTCTCAAACTCACCAGTCTTGAAGTGCTGAAATTGTTAAAGCTCCAATTGACCCCCACCCGAGCTAAGTGCGCTCTCTTACCGGTTGAGGCGATTAAGAAATCACTGCTTTAACAAGCGTACATAAATTGCATTTTAAAATTAATCGTGTATAATGTCTGTCTATGGTAGAAAAAAAGAAAGAGACTAAAGTCAAAAAAACCGTTCCCAAAAAAGTCGCCCCTAAAAAAGTAACCCCCAAAAAGGTTGTCTCCAAGAAGGTCGCTCCCAAGAAAGTCGCTCCCAAAAAAGAAGTCAAAGCCCCTGCCGTGATTACTGATGCCGAAAAACAAGCGATTATTAATAAATTTTCCACTCATTCAGGTGATACTGGCAGTCCAGAAGTTCAAGTAGCCATTTTAACCTGGAAGATTGTTAATCTTCAGAAACATTTACAAAATAATCAAAAAGACAATCATTCTCGTCGCGGATTATTGAAGATTGTTTCCAAAAGACGCCGAATTATGAAGTACCTTCGTGATAAGGATGAAAAAAGATTTATCGCACTTGAACTAAAAATCAAAGAATATCAAGCAGACAACAAGTAATTTAATAATGAACTCTTTAAAAAAAAATCTAGATCTGGCCGGTCGGCCTTTAACTTTTAGCATTGGTGAATTAGCTCAGCAGGCGACTGCCGCTGTTATTACTCAATACGGCGAAACAACCATTTTAACGACCGTGGTTGTGGGCAAAGAAAATACCCAATTGGACTATTTTCCTTTAAATGTCGAATATGTGGAAAAGTTATATGCCGGTGGTCGAATCAAAGGCTCTCGTTGGATTAAGCGTGAAGGCCGTCCAAATGATAATGCCATTTTGTCCGGTCGATTAATTGACCGTTCCATCAGGCCATTGTTTGACCCGTCGTTTCGACGTGATGTTCAAATCATCAACACTCTTTTATCTGTTGACGGGATCAATTCACCCGAAATTACCGCAGCTCTGGGAACCGCTTGTGCTTTGTCGCTTTGTTCTATTCCTTTCAAAGGTCCGGTGGCGACTGTCAAGATTGGTTATTTGATGGAAAGCGATGGTCAGAAAGGTCATTATGTTGTCAATCCCACTTCAGACGAAGAGTTGTTGCAGGATTTTGAAATTACCTTTTCGATCACTAACGACAAAGTCGTGATGATTGAAGCCGAAGGTAATCAGTTTAGCGAAGAGCAATTTATGGAGGCTTTTTCAGTTGCTCAAAAAGAAGCAGACAGATTAAACACTCTTTTTAAAGATCTGGCCAAAGAGGCGAATGTTAAACCTTATGTCATGGAACCGGATCAGGCGATTACAATTGCCAAAGAACTGGCTCAAAAGTATCAGTCCGAATTCACTCAGGTTTTGGAGGAAAGAGCCACTAAAGAAGGAGGTAGTAATAGCACTGCTTTTGATGAGTTGCTTAATTTGATTGTCGAAAAATACGAAGTTGACGCCAAAGAGGCTGGTCGTATCAGTGAACTGGTCTTTAAGATCTTAATGAAAAAATTGGTTTTGGAGAAGAAAAAGCGAGTTGATGGCCGAGGTTTTGACGAAATTCGACCGCTTTCAGCCAAGGTGGGAATTTTACCCCGGACACACGGTTCGGCGATTTTCTCCCGCGGCAGCACTCAAGTATTGTCGATTGCGACTCTAGGCCCGCTCTCAATGCAACAATGGATTGAAAATCCTGAGGGCGAATTTATGAAAAAGTATATCCATCATTATTTTATGCCGCCTTATTCTGTCGGTGAAACCGGCCGTAGCGGTTTTGTTTCTCGAAGAGAGATTGGTCATGGTGCCTTGGCGGAAAAAGCAGTTGAACAGGTATTGCCGGTTGAAAATAAATTTCCTTATACCGTCAGAGTGGTGTCAGAAGTTTTATCCTCCAACGGTTCTACTTCAATGGCTTCAACCTGTGGTTCCTCTTTGGTTTTAATGGATGCCGGAGTGCCTATTAAAGAACAGGTTGGTGGAATTGCCGTAGGCATTGTTCGTAAAAACGACGATGAATATCAGCTATTGACCGATATTATTGGCATTGAGGATTTTTATGGTGAAATGGATTTCAAAGTGGCCGGGACCAAAAACGGCATTACCGCAATTCAATTGGATGTTAAAAGCTCAGGCATTACTGCCAAAATGATTAAAGAAACTCTTAAATTGGCCAAAGCCGCCAGACTGAAAGTTTTAGAGGTGATGAATAAAGCGATTTCGACCCCTCGGCCGGAAATGTCCAAATACGCTCCCAGAGTGGAAATCGTGACCCCGCCAGAGGAAAAGATCGGTGAAATTATCGGTCCGGGTGGTAAGAACATCAAAAAACTAATTGCCGAAACAGGCTGTGACATTGATGTGGGCGAGGACGGTCGCGTTTCGATTTCCGGAGTTAATCCCCAAGCGGTTAAGCAAGCGGCCGATCGGATTCGCAGTATCAGCAAGGTTTATGAACGGGGTGAGGCTTATACCGGCAAAGTGATTAAGGTCTTGGCTTTTGGTGCCATTGTTGAGATTGCGCCAGGCAAGGAAGGCTTACTTCACGTCAGCCGAATGGGTATGGGTTTTGTCAAAGATGCGAACGAAGTTTTCAAAATTGGTGACACCATCAAGATTATTGTTGATGAGATTGACGACAAAGGCAGACTTAAACTCAAAGCGGCCGAACCAAAAAAACCGGCTAAAGATTCTCGAGACTAACACTCATTATTGTATTTTCGTTTTCATCCGTAACGACAAGTTTTTCTGAATTGGGATAAATGGGTAAATACAGGCTGATTTCAGAGTTGGGCTTGGTGATTAAATCATTTACTTCATAACCAGGATAAGTAAAGCGGGAAATCAAATATTGTTTTGGAACTTGAGTAAGATAAAGGACTTTATCGTTTTTGTCTAAGACTTTTGCCTGATAATATTTGGTTAGTTGATCATTGCTGAACGACCGAGCCGGATAGGTTGATTCAACCGTAATTTTTTGCAGCTGCAGATCATTTTCCGACAACTGTTTAATAAGCACCTTTACCGCGCCAAATTTTTTTGGTTGCTGTCTTTGCCAAAACAAAAATACGGTGACGGCAATCAAGCCGATTATCAAAATAATCCCTACTAATTTATTACTTCTCATTAGTATTTGTTAAAAAAAGCTTGCCACATCTCCAGAGAGGGTGGATTGTAATAGTCAATATACTCCGGATCATTATTCATGGTGCTGTGTTCTGTTGAGCGAAACCAGTCGCGGTAGCCGCAGATTGGAAAACAACCGATCTGAGGATCATTCGGGTATTTTTCTCGCCACTCTTGACAGCGGCCCTGATCTTGTCCGGCACAGTTGTAATAATTAGCCGGCTCTTGTGATTCGGTTTGGAAATCATACTCATCAAATAAGCCAGGAAGTGCGTGACCGAGTTCATGAGGAGTGACAAAAAGAGAATGCTTTAAAACAACAGCCATCAGACCACCGATGGTTGAAAAACCGCCGGTGCCGTAACTGCTGGCCCTATCAGGATATTTTTGAGTAATAATCAAAAAAGCGTCTCCCTGGCAATTTTGCTGGGTTAATCTGGCCAAAGTCATATTAAGATCAACATTTTGCGGAGTCACTACGATTTGGTAATCCTTGGTAAGATCACTGGAATAGCGAAAGGTAAATTTACTCATGGCAGTTACAGGCAGATTGGTTTTTTTCAGGCTCTCGACTGCGAGTTTGGCATCGGTTTCAAATTCTGTGAGGTTGCTATACTGATCCGGAATAATCACCAAGGTCAGTGGGCCGTTGCCTTCAATATTCGGACATCCGGGGATACTGATGGTAGAAGTGGGAACAGGGGTAATTTGAGGGATGGTGGGTGTCGGTTCTGGTGGAGTCTCGGTAGCTGTTAATATCGGGGTTGGGGTTGGAATATCAGTCGGACGGATAATCGGATTAGCGTTTAGTGTAAGAATTTGGTTCAGGTCAGTAACTGTTTTCAGAGTGGTGAAATACAGGTAGGCAATTGGCGCTTCACCGCTGTATTGTAGAGTCGTTGTTCCGTCAATTGTGATTTTGCCGGCTTGGCTAGTGTCTGAGGTGATGTCAAAAATGTCCCATTTTTTTACCTCATTTAATTTCAAGGAGTTTGGATCATAGTTTACGGTCACACTGCCTTGTTGGACTTGTTCGTTTTGGACGTTAATATAAAGTTTGATTTCCAATTCCCGGCCGGCCTCATAGCGACTGCCTTGAGTGAGAATTTGGTATCGGTAATTATAGGAAACAGTTGCTTGACTGTCTTTAGTGAGAGCTAGACCGGTAAAAATCAGAGAACAGATAATTAAAAAAGAAATAATCGGTTTCTTCATGAAATTTGGTATTGCATTTACTGTTGTCATTTAATATTATCAAAAAGATACTCCGACTTTAAGGAGTATTTTTTTAAGGTTTAATGAGTTCTGATACAAGAGTAACTCAAACAGAAGTCACTAAGCTTTTTGACCTCCGAACTGAACTTTGGACTTCACCTGAATCAGAATTAACCGAAATTGCCACGAGATATGGTTTATCTAATACTGAAGCTGACAAAAAAGCTATTTTATTGGCTTATTTAGAACGGCATTTTCCGCATTCTGCTAATAATGGCGAGCATTTCTTAAAAATGAAGGCGCAGGCCGAAACTCTTCATCGGCATTTTGCTGAGATTACCACTGACACTTGCATTTATCTTTTTGGTTCCTATAGTATTGGGACTATTAATGGTACTCATTCAGACTTAGATTTAATAGCCGGCTTAGGATCAAACCCTAATGATTTGGTTGCTTTTGAGCAATTAGAACGGGCGGGTGTTATTTATAGTCCAGAACTCTCATGTCTTGACAGAATGCAAAGTATTGTTGAAAGTGGCCATGGTTTGGCTAGAGTGTATGGCGTGTCTGAACAAGGCGTGGAAGTGGAGTTTCATGTGTTAGGCCGACATGATTTGGCTGCAATTCACAAACTTAAACCAGGCTTTGTAACCAGAGTTGTTCCAGTTCCTCCAAAAGAAGAAACTAGGATTTCTTTTACGGGAGCGATTATGAACTTACCAAAAGATAGCACCACCGTTAATCATTACCTTTCTAATCAAGGTGAATACTATCGTGGTTTTTTTCCTGACGCGATGATTATGAGCACTTTAGTGTTAGATTCAAAGGGTAAAGGACAAGAGGCACTAGATAATGTATGGTTTGCCAGCGTCAAGGCCTACTTATATCACAACGGTTATCTAAAAAAAACGAGTCAAGGAATTGTTATTGACATCCAAAGAGCTAATTTTGATGAATTTTTATGTACGGTTATGCCGCAAAAAAGGGCCTTTACACCCGAGAGGTACCAAACAATGTCACGATCCTATCATCAAGCTTTGAATGAAATTGTCAATCGATATAAGTGTATTATATTGTCCTAGCCTGCTATATAATCCTAGCAATGGTTGAGAAAAGCTTGTTTAGTAAGAAAGAACTTGATGGTCATCCTGGCTGGATAGCTCTGGGCCGCTTGAAAAGAGCGGGTTGTTCAGGAGTTGTGGCAGACTACGACGGAACTCTATTTGGACCTGGTTGTGGGACAGAATCAGTCGCCAGATTAATATATGAAGCGGCCAAAAAAATGGTGCCAGTGATCGCTACTGCTCGGGGTGCCACTTTTAGACGACAGCAGTTAAAATCCATAATCGAAGCGACAAGAACCAACCGGTTACTTAAACCAGTTTATATTTCTTTGGGTAACGGAGCTTGGATTGATAAAGTAGCCAATGGTTATATCGAGACTATTTATGACAATAGTCTTACTATAGATGACACCAAAACTATCATTGCCGCTTATCAATCTTTGGGGATCCAATTAAAACCGGAAGATGACGCTTTTCGGCAAAAAGACCTGCAATTTCCTTGGGGTGATTTACTGTCTCCGGAATATCTGGAACTATCTCAACAATCAATGGGAGTTTGGGCAGAACCGATTAAATTAACACTGCTTTTTGGCCAAACCACACCAGAAGTCCTTAGAAAACATCACCAGACGCTTAGTCAGGCTTTGCCACGATATCAAGTTAGTTGGGGTGGTAAACCGGTGATTGATGTTAGCAGAAAGATTATGATTAAAGGCAAGGAAATAGACGGAAAATTAGCAACGGCAATATTTATTTCTGAACTTGAGGATTTATCACTTGATAATATAGCTACTTTCGGTGATACACCAGACGGCAACGACAGAGCCTTACTGGAGCTACCTTATGGGTTTACAAATCAAGAAGGATATTTTGGCCGACCGTATTCTTTACCAGTAATTGGTTTACAAGCACAAAGAATTTATGAAGCAATTTACCTGCTGATGACCTGATGCTCAGAGTCAGTTTCACCATGATTGTCTTCGCTATTACCACCAAAAAGATGTAACATTCCCGAAATTCCTTGAGCAAGCGATTCAGCCAAATTAGCTAAAGATAGTCTTGATTTTTGATGAAAAACCTCACCCTCACGGGTTTGTGCTGTCCATCCTTCTCGATCATTCCAATCTGACATGCCGAAATTATACAGGACAAAGATTGGACTTGCAATTTTAATTTGAATCTAATAGGATCAACAAAATATGCTTTGTAAACTTTTGATTGGCATTGCCGGGGGAACCGGCGCCGGTAAAACTACTTTAGTAAAAATCCTTCAGCAGCAGTTTAGTGAACAGGTGGTTTGTCTTTCCCACGACAGTTATTACCGAGATCTGTCGTCTCTGTCTTTAGACGAGCGCCGCCAAGTTAATTTTGACCATCCCGATTCTTTGGAAACAGAGCTGATGATTAAACAGCTCAAAGAATTAATCAAGGGTCAAAGCATTAAAGTGCCGATTTATGACTTTAATGTTAGCAATCGGACCGACAAAACTAGTTTAGTAAAGCCAAAATCGGTTGTCATTGTCGAGGGGATTTTGATTTTTGCCGATCCGATTTTAAGCGATCTGTTTCAGATCAAAGTGTTTGTCGACGCTCCGGCTGATGTCAGATTGGGGCGTCGAATTAAACGTGACATAGAGGAGCGCGGGCGGACCTTAGAACATTCTCTTAATCAGTATTTGACTATGTCCAGACCAATGCATGAACAATATGTGGAGCCGAGTAAAAAATTTGCCGATGTTATTGTTCCGGAAGGAGGAAAGAATACAATTGCCACCCAAATGCTGATCAATCTGATTGAGAAATATCTGAAATAAACTTTGTCTGTTAATAATCTCTGCTTGCAATTTTGACCTTGACTTGCCATAATTAAATATGGAACAACCGCAAGTTGTTTTTTTTATTAATCACGCATTCATACCGCGCCCAAAAAGCGCGGCTTTTTTTTTATGAGAAAAGAAAATAATAGTTGTCGTTTTTGCCATCCTGAAAGGTTCCCTAGTCGCTATTTTGAAAAATATGGATTAGATTATTTAGATGAATATCCAATTTATAATTCAGAACAAATAACAGTAATTCCAGATGTGTTACCAGGCAATCCAAATTTTCATGGTTTAATTGTTCCAAAGATACACAAACATGCTTTTGCACAAATTTCCAATTTACAGAACGAAGTAGCTGAAATTGCTTGCAGATTTGAACGTTTATTTAATAGACCGCCGGCTTTTTTTGAGCATGGCGGTGGAAGTAAGCAGCAAGAATCGAATATACAGTCTGTTTACCATGAACATATGCATGCTCTAGATCCTGAGGGCTTAGACGTTATTCCAATAATGGCTCATTTTTTAAGCCAGCAGGGAATAAGACCAAGAATATTTAATTATTGGGATCAATCTGATCCAAGTCCAATTTTTGAGCTTAAAGGTCTTTATCGAGGCTACCCATATTTATATGTAAAACATGGGCGTTGGGGATTATGGATTGACGATCCAGACGATAATCTCCCTTCTCAACTTACACAGCGGTTTATGCACTCGGTTTTTAGCGGCACTACCGAATTAAATTGGAAAGAGATTCCCGTAAATGGTGAATTTGAGAAACTAAGTGTACATAGAATTAAGAATATGATTGATCGGCTTCATCAATGTGAACAAGAAGGGAAATTTTGAAAACTAGAGGGCCAAAAAGGGAATGTGCATTTCCTCGGGGGTGAGGCCGCCGTGATGGCCAAAATATTTTTGCTCAAACTTGTCTTTTTCGTACCACCAAACTGCTTGACCGGCATAAGGCAGAATTACCAAATTAGACAGGCGGTCTTTGAGCTGTTTGTCGACCTTCTGGCCAAAAAGGCCTTGTTCGATCAGATCCCTGATTTCGTAAATTTCCGCTTTTCCCTGTAACTTTTGTTGCAGGATTTTTTTGAGTATGGGCAGGGCGGCTTCTTTGCTATAAACAAACATATCGCGGCAGGAACCGGCCGGAACCAAAAGTTGTTTTTTACGATTGGTTTGCAAATATTGATCGATATTTTTTATTTTTTTGTTTAAATAAAAAGTTTTATCCGGACTGACTTTGGTCATGCCATGATCAGCCGACAGCAGAATAGTTAGATTTTTCTCACTTTTCACAGATTGATAAAAAAGAGCCTCCAGTGCCGTAAATAAATTATGGATTTCGGCCTGATGAACCAAAGAACTCGGGCCTTCGACATGTCCGGAAGTATCTACAGCATCATAATAATAAAAATAATAAGCCGGTCCGGTCGAATTAAGAATAGTTTGCGACATTAGAGTTAAACCATGAGCCAGTGAACGATAAGGGAAAACTTGAGTTGCGCCTTGAAAAACGACATCTGAAAAGGCCGAGGGCGTGTAGTCTTTATATTGAAAAATATAAGATTTGACTTTATGTTTAGCCAAATCTTTATAAATAGTTTTTTTGGGATAGATTTCTTTGGGTTTAATATCAGCCAGTTGTAATGTGTCTCGCTCTTTTTTGCCGGCAAAAGAAAATAGCAATGGGGCAATAATGGCGTCTACTTTGGGTTCGTAATAGAACCATTCAAATAAGCCACTTTGGCCAATCGGCAAGCCAGTATGAATGGTCGTCACATGAGCCGAAGTAGTTGAAGGAAACTGGCTGGTAAGCTTGGAAACAACTCCTTGAGTAAGAAAACGTTTTAAAAACGGGTATTTTGAATGATGTTTTTGCCAGAATTCCCAACCAAAACTGTCGATGAACAGAAAAACAACCTTGCGGGAAGATTTTTTTGGTAAAACATCTTGAGGTAAGGGTTTTTGATTAGGAGCCAGTAATAGGCTTTTGATTGTGTCGGGAATATTGGCAAAACAATAAGATTCTGACAAGGGCTTGACAAAATGGCTGGAAAACTTAGCCGCATTCACGGCCTTAATTGATTTCTGATTGAGCATTAAGCGTATATTATACAAATTTTTTGTATAATCTTTCCTAGATATGGGTAGACATAAGGCAATTAAATTGCCGTTTTTTAAAATTAAGCTAAAAGCCAAAACGATTTACGGCATTTTTTCGTTGCTTTTTTTGGCACTTTTTGGATTAACGATCCTTTCATTTAATCAGGAGGCCACGCTTCTTAATATGGTTAACGAGCAATTACTTTATTATTTCGGCTCTTTGGCTTTCTTATTCACTTTTGTTTTTCTTTTTGCCGCCGGAGCCATGGTTCAGAGTAAGCGTTTCAAGGTGATCAAACCTAACTGGTTTTTGGGCTATGTGTTAATCTTTTTTTCTGGTTTGATAGTTGGTGACGCTGGTTATGTCGGGCAATTTTTAAACTATCAGCTAACTGTACTATTGTCCCGGCCGGGTACGGTGATCATTTTTATGCTTATTTTTTTGATCGGGGTGTTGATTTTCTTTGAAATCTCTTTGCCGGATTTTGCCAAGGGAGTGGCTAAATTGTTAGGAGGCCTGTTTAAACAAATTGGTCAGTCATTGGCAAAAATGAAAAAAGAAAAAGGCAAAGCGGCTAAAGACGAAAAGGGTATGTTTATCGGCGACAGTTTGTCGGTTGACAAACTGTTGATGAAAAAACCGCCAACCGGTTTGGCTAAAACCTCGGCTATTCCTACCGGAATAGAACCTTTGTTTAAACCAACAGCGGCTAAGATTAAAGCCGGTGACTGGAAATTCCCATCGTTGTCTTTATTGAGTAATACCCAAGAGGAAGAAGCAGAGCGGGGAGACGTTAAGCAACAGGCCAGTGCGATCGAGGAAGCTTTGGAAAGTTTTGGAATCAAAGCGCGGGTCGCCGACATTAATTATGGACCAGCCGTAACCCAGTATGCTTTGCAGATAGCTAAGGGTGTTAAGTTAAATAAAATCACCTCTCTTTCCAATAATCTGGCTTTGGCTCTCGCTGCTCCTCAAGGATTGATCAGAATTGAAGCCCCGATTCCAGGCAAAAGCTTAGTAGGAATCGAGGTTCCTAATATTAAGCCACAGGTGGTGCCATTAAGAAAGCTATTAAGCTTGCCGGCCTTTACCGACCGGACTAATTTATTAAGAGTCCCATTGGGATTAGACGTTTCCGACGTGCCGCAATACATTGATATCAACGCGATGCCTCATATTTTGATTGCCGGAACTACCGGTTCGGGTAAGTCTGTGCTGTTGTCTTCCTGGATTGCCACACTTTTATTCCGAACAACACCGGAAGAGCTGAGATTAATTCTGATTGATCCCAAGCGAGTCACTTTTATGCCCTTTGATGACATTCCTCATTTATTAGTGAACGTGATTACTGATCTTAAAAAAACAGTTTCGGCGCTCAAATGGGCTGTCGACGAAATGGAAAAGCGCTATGAGATTTTGGCCAGCCAAAAAACCAAAGACATCTTTTCCTATAATCAGCAAAATCCGGATAACAAATTGCCTTTTATTGTGATCGTGATCGATGAATTAGCCGACTTAATGATGTTTGCTTCCAAAGAGGTTGAAGACTCAATTACCAGAATTGCCCAAAAAGCTCGGGCCGTGGGTTTGTATCTGGTGATTGCGACTCAGCGACCGAGCGTGGACGTGATCACTGGTTTAATGAAAGCCAATATTCCGGCGCGAATCGCCTTTAATGTTTCTTCGATGATTGATTCACGGGTTATTATTGACATGCCTGGAGCAGAGAAGCTTTTGGGGCGAGGCGATATGTTGTTTTTGTCGCCAAACAGTTCAAAGCCCACTCGTATTCAAGGACCGTTTTTGACCGACGCCGAAACTAAAAATTTAGTTGATTTTCTCAAAGCCAGTCAGCCAACAGTTCACTACACCGAGGAAGTGATTCAACAGGCAGTAAAAACCGTGGTCGACAGTGCCGGAAAAATGCAAGTTAAATCCAGCAATCAGGATCCATATTTTGCCGATGCGGTTAATTTGGTTTGTAGTGCCAAAAAAGCCTCGGCCTCTCTTTTGCAGCGTCGTTTTTCCATCGGCTATTCTCGAGCGGCCCGAATTTTGGACGAACTCCAGGGCGCAGGGATTGTTGGTCCTCCGGATGGCTCTAAACCCAGAGAAATCCTCATCAATAATCCTGAGGAAGTCTTAACTCAAGGCTAGCTATGAAAAAACTGACGCAAATTTTTCAGGATCGCCGCCAGTCGTTACAGATCAAACTTTCCAAAATCAGTCAGGACACTAAGATTCCTCAAGAACAATTGAATAATCTTGAACAAGGAAACTTAACCAATTTTGGTTCTTATGCCTATTTGCAGGGTGTGGTCAAAAAATATGCCGAATATCTTGGACTTGATCCTGAAGTAATGACCTCTTATTTAAGAAGAGAAATAGAGCAGCAGCAAGTGAAGTTTATCAGAGTAACAGATTATCAGGTCAATTCACGCTTTCCCTCATTAAACTGGCCGATTTACGCGATTATTTTTCTGGTGGTTTTATTTTTTGCTTTGCAACTGTTTCTATCTTGGCAAAAGCCCTTATTAGAGCTTAGGGCTTTGCCAAAAACCATTACGGTCAGTCAACCCCTAGTTATTCGCGGCCAAACCGAGTCCGGGGTTTTACTCTATCTGAACGACGAGCAGATTTATCAGAACGAAAAAGGGTACTTTTCGGAAAGCCTGTATTTTAAAACACCGGGTGAGCGTCAATTGATCATCAAAGCCATTGGTGTCAACGGCAAAGAACAAACCGAAAAATTCTCTGTTAATATTAAAGCCGACTAAACATAGTTGACTTCTGGGCCAAAATTTTGCATCATAAAGATATGAACATTGAAACTTTATATATTGTCATTATTGCTTCGTTATCAATTGCGACTGTTTTGATTACCATTATTGGTATTCAAACCATTCTGCTTTTAAAAGAAGTCAGAATTATTACCAAAAGAGCCAATAATTTAAGCAATGGTTTAATTAGCATTAGCCAAACAGTGGAACGCTCTTTGAAAGAAATGAGTACACTGACCGAAGGTGCCCGATTAGTTACCGGTTTGATTAGCAAACTGATTAATCCCAAAAAAAATGACGCAGAATAATACCGAAAGCAATCCGGCCCAGAATTTCTTTTCCGGCTTTTTGCTGGGTGCAGTCGTCGCGTCAGCTACTTGTTATTTAACGATGACCAAGTCTGGTCGTAAGGCGGCTCGGGAGATTTTACGGCGGGCTGAACAATTAGGTGAAGAAGGGGCTGATTTTAAAAAGAAAACAGAAAAAAAGATCGACGGAATCATTGGTAAACTGAAGCACGAAGTCAGGGCCGTAAAAAAAGGTTGACAAGAAGACTCTGTTCTTATATACTTACACTTCACAGTTTATAAATGTAAGCCGAGCGTACTTGTGTGTACGCTTTTCTTTTGTTTTATTTAGCGGGTCAAACAGTGAATGAAGAAAAATAACTCTTTGTCAACAATAGCCTCCGAAACAAAACGCTTGTTTCTTAATAAACAGGCTAGGGCCAGCGATTTTCAAAAACTCGATTTTCTCCATTTTCAAAAAGAATCCTATGACAATTTCTTAAAACACGAATTTGAAACTATTCTCAAGGAATTTTTTCCGATTGAGGACTATACCAAGAAAAATTGGTTAATGTATTTGAATCAAATCGAATTTGAACCACCCAAAATTACCGAGAAGGCCGCTTTTGAAAAACAATTGACTTATCAATTTTCGGTTTATCTGAATCTGGAACTGAAAAACAATCAAACCGGTAAAACTAAAACCCAAAAGCTCTATGTTTGTGATCTGCCTCAAATGACCTCCCGCGGTACCTTTATTATTAATGGAATCGAAAGATGCGTGATTGGCCAAATTGTCCGGGCGCCGGGAGTCTATTTTACGGCCGAGCAGGATCGCTCAACTGGCATTACTATTTATAATGCCGAAATTAGGCCTTATATTGGTGCCTGGCTCGATCTTTTTATTGGCAAAACTAAGCAGGTGGAAGCCAAAATCAATAAGCGCCGTAAATTTCCAGTTACTTTGATTCTAAAGGTTTTTGGAATGACCAAAGACGAGATTTTAAGAGAATTTAGCGATTTAAAAGAAGATTTATTTAAAGACTATATCTTGAGTACCTTGGAAAAAGACCGTACCGAAACCGCCGAAGAAGCTATTCTCGAGTTATACAAAAAGATCAAGCCTGGAGAAGCTTTGGTTTTGGAAAATGCCCGCGAGACCATTAACAATCTTTTTTTCAACACCCGCCGCTACTCTTTGGCCAATGTTGGCCGCTACAAAATCAATAAAAAACTCGGTTTATCCACTAAAATTGAAAAACGTAATTTCTTGCTTTTAAAAGAAGACCTGATTGCCATTGTTAAGTACCTGATCAAAGTTACTCACGAGAAAAAAGGTTTTGACAATATCGATCATTTAGGAAATCGTCGGGTTAGGCGAGTCGGCGAGTTACTGGGAATGTATGGAGTCAGAGTGGGTATGATGCGAGTGGAGCGTGACACTAAAGAAAGAATGAGTTTGATTCCGCCCACCAGTAATGTTTTACCTTCACAAATGCTTAATCCCAAACCTCTAATTGCCTCAATCAATACTTTTATCAAAACCAGCCAGTTGTCGACCATTGTTGATCAGACTAATATTTTGTCAGAATTGGATAACTTACGTCGTTTAACCGTGGGCGGACCGGGCGGAATTCAAAAGAATCGCGCCTCGTTCTCCATTCGTGACATTTCACCATCTCAATACGGTCGTATTTGTCCGATCAGAAGTCCGGAAGGACCCAATATCGGTGTTGTCACTTATCTGGCGCTTTACGCCAAAATCAACGAATATGGCTTTATGGAAACGCCTTATTTCAAGATTAAGCCAGTTAAACAAGGTCAAAAAACCAGAATGCAGGTGACAGACGAAATAGTTTATTTTCAGCCAGATGACGAAGAGCAATATTACATTACCCATTCCAATATCAGCAAAGATGCGCATGGTTTTATTCTTGCCGATCGGGTTCCGGCCCGTCATCAGGGAGAATTCATCGAAGTTCCGGTAGAACAAATCCAATATATCGACGTGTCGCCGCGTCAGGTCGTTGGTCTATCCGCTTGTTTGATTCCCTTTTTACAAAACGATGACGCCAGCCGTGCCTTAATGGGTACTCACATGCAATGTCAGGCCGTTCCATTGATTAAGGGTGAAAGTCCTTTGGTGGGAACCGGAATGGAAGGAACTGTCGCCAAGGGTGCCGGTCGTTCCATTGTTGCCGATCAAGACGGTGAAGTGAAATATGTCGACGCCGAGGAATTAGTTGTCAAAGTTAAAGGTAAGGAACAGAAATTTGCCCTGCAAAAATTTCAACGTACAAACAAAGATACTAGCTTTTCTCAAAGTCCTAACGTTAGCAACGGACAGAGCTTTAAGAAAGGGACAATTTTGGTAGACGGCCCCAGTACGGTAAACGGTGAGATTGCTTTCGGTCAAAATCTCAACGTTGCTTATATGGCCTATGAGGGTTTGGGTTATGAAGACGCGATTGTTATCTCTGAAAGAATCCTTAAAGAAGATTTGTTGACTTCAGTAGTCATTGAAGAATATAAAGTCGACGTGGTCAATACAAAATTAGGCCCTGAAGAGATTACTCGCGATATTCCCAATGTCCGCGAAGAGGTGTTGGCCAGTTTGGACAAGCACGGAATCGCAATTATCGGTTCTCGAGTAAAGGGTGGCGACATTCTCGTTGGTAAAGTGGCTCCCAAAGGTGAAAAAGAATTAACCGCTGAGGAACGTCTATTAAAAGCGATTTTTGGTGAAAAAGCCAAAGACGTTCAGGATACTTCGTTAACCATTTCTTATGGTAAAAGTGGAATTGTAACCGATGTTAAAGTGCTAACTGAAAAAAATGGCGCCGAACTGGAGCCTGGTGTTTTAAAACGAGTTGTGGTCAAGGTGGCTGAATTAAGAAAAATAATGGTTGGCGACAAGCTGGCCGGGCGACATGGAAACAAAGGTGTCATTTCCAAGATTGTCCCAGTTGAGGACATGCCTTATCTTGAAGATGGCACTCCGATTGATATTATCATCTCACCATTATCTGTAATTTCCAGAATGAATTTGGGCCAGCTGTTTGAAACTTATATTGGTATGGCAGCCAATAAATTAAATACCAAAGTGGCGGCTCCGGTTTTTGACCAAATTGCCGAAGACACTTTAATCAAACAGATGCAGCTTGCTAATTTGCCTGTCGATGGCAAATTTACCCTGTACGACGGCAAAACCGGCCGACCTTTTGAAAACAAGGTTATGGTTGGTTATGAATACATTCTCAAATTAGCTCATATGGCCAAAGACAAGATTCATGCCCGTTCAACCGGACCTTATTCCTTGGTTAGTCAACAGCCTTTGGGTGGTAAAGCGCAGATGGGTGGCCAGCGTTTTGGTGAAATGGAAGTTTGGGCGCTAGAAGCGCACCGCGCTGCTTATGCTTTACAGGAAATGCTGACAATTAAGAGCGACGACATTAAGGGCCGAAACCGCTCCTTTGAAGCGATCATCAAAGGCTTGCCGATTCCTGATCCAGGAATTCCGGAATCTTTTAAGGTTTTAATGAAAGAACTCAACGCCCTCTCTTTAGAAGTTGAAACGATCAAATAAATGGAAGAGAACAAGCCTGTGTTGACTAACGCCAGTGCCTTAGATTTGGATAAACTTTTGGGTAAGAAAAACGAAGAGGTGCTTTTTCGAGCTATCAAAATTTCCCTGTCTTCGCCGGACCAGATTTTAACCAAGTCTCACGGTGAAGTCACCAAAGCCGAAACCATCAATTATCGGACCTTTAAACCGGAAAAAGACGGTTTGTTTGATGAACGTATTTTTGGTCCGACCAAAGACTTTGAATGTTACTGTGGCAAGTATCGACGTATTCGTTACAAAGGGATTGTTTGTGACCGCTGTGGAGTTGAAGTGACTTCATCAAGTGTTCGTCGTGAACGGATGGGCCACATTACTTTGGCGGCTCCGGTTGCCCATATCTGGTTTTTCAAAACCACTAGCTCACCCATGTCTTTGATTTTGGGAATTCCGGCTAACGCCTTGGAGAGAATTATTTATTTTGCTTTGTATTTAACCAAAGGGGTTAAAGACGACAAGCGCAAGGAAGCAGAAAAAGTGATTCGTAGTAAGGAAAAAGAATCCAAAGTAAATCTTGATGAATGGTACGGCCGTTTGCAAAAGGACTTGAAAGCCTCAGAAGACAAAGAAATCGACCATATCAAGAAAAAAATCACCAATAAAGATCGACACAGCATTGCCGAATCTGAAACCAGGCATAAATTCAAGCAAAAAAGGTTGACTCTTGCCAACGAATATCAGGATAAAAAAACCATTCAGGAAGATTACTATAATCGTTTGGCTAAGCTTGCCAAATCGATCCGGCCAATGGATGTTTTGGAAGAGGACGACTATCTCTCTTTCAGAGAGTTGGGTATTTCTGATCTGGTCGAGGTTGGAATGGGAGCCGAAGTGATTTTGGAGGTCTTAAGCTCTCTTGATATGAATAAGTTGATTGCCGATCTAAACAAAAGATTGGCCGCAACCAAGGGTGAAGCCAAAACCAAATTGCTAAAAAGAATTAGAGCAGTCGAAGCTTTTGTTAAAGCTAAAATTGAGCCCAAATGGATGACTTTAACCGTTTTGCCGGTGATCCCTCCGGATTTGCGGCCGATGGTGCAGCTAACCGGTGGGAAATTTGCGACTTCGGACTTGAATGATTTTTATCGAAGAGTAATTAACCGCAACAACCGTTTACGTCATTTAATTGAGTTAGGAGCTCCTAACATTATTTTGCGCAATGAGAAAAGAATGTTGCAGGAAGCAGTCGATTCTTTGATTGATTTGAGCAAAAGCTCAGGTCGGGCTACTCGTGCCGGTGGAGCAGGAATCAAAAAGAAAAAATCCCTATCGGACATTCTGAAGGGAAAACAGGGCCGGTTCCGTCAGAATTTATTGGGTAAACGTGTCGATTACTCCGGTCGTTCGGTAATTGTGGTTGGTCCGGAACTGAAAATTGACCAGTTCGGTTTACCCAAAGAAATGGCTTTGGAGCTTTATAAGCCTTTTATTTTGCGAGATATTATTAATCAAGGCTTTGCGACTAATATTAAGAGTGCCAAAAACTTTTTTGAGAGCAAAGACCCGGTGATTTATGATATTTTGGAAAAAGTCGTTGAGAACTATCCGGTTTTGTTGAATCGGGCTCCCACTTTGCATAAATTGAGCATTTTGGCTTTTTATCCGGTTTTAACCGATGACATTGCCATCCGATTGCATCCGTGTGTTTGTCAGGGTTACAACGCCGATTTCGACGGCGACGCTATGGGTGTGTTTGTCCCATTGTCAAAAGGCGCAATTGAAGAGGCTAAGAAATATATGTTGCCGAGCGTTAACTTGTTAAAGCCGGCCGACGGATCTCTAATTGCCATTCCTAATAAAGAAATGGTATTGGGACTCTATTTCCTAACCAGTCAGAACGAAGACATTACTCCGGACGAGAAGAAACTGTCTGCTTTTGCTAGCGTACAAGAGGTTCGTATGGCTTATCAGCTTAAAAAAGTCGATCTTAGACAACTCATTTATTTTAAGCATGAAAACGAAGTGGTCAAAACCACTGTCGGCCGTGTCTTTTTAAACGAGAAATTACCTTTGGAACTAGGTTTTATTAATACCGTACTTAAAGCGGCCGATGTTAAAGCGCTAACCAAAAGAGCGATGAAAGTGCTTCCACAGGCCAAAGTGGCTGAATTGATTGATCAGCTCAAAGACTTGGGTTTCTGGGCGGCCACCAAATTTTCCGGCGCTTCTTTTTCAGTGACTGACTGTATCATCTACGACGACAAGAAAAAAGTGGTTAATGAAGCCGAAACCTCTGCGGCCGAAATTGACAGTAACTATCAGCAGGGTTTGGTGACATTGAATGAGAAAAGAGAATTAATTAATAACGTTTGGATTGAAACCACGGAAAAGTTAGCCGACCTGACTTGGGACGCTTATAAAGAGGAAAATCCGGTCAAGGTGATTATTAAATCCGGAGGAGCTCGGGCTTCCCGTGAACAACTTAAACAGATTTCCGGTATTAAGGGTTTAATTTACGATCCGTTGGGTAAAATTGTGGAAATGCCCACTAAATCCAATTACCGTGAAGGTTTGACTATTTTTGAATACTTTACCAATACTCGTGGTGCCCGTAAAGGTTTGGCCGACTCGGCCTTAAAAACCGCCGACGCCGGTTATCTAACCAGACGTTTGGTTGACGTTGCCCACGACGTCATTGTTAAGGAAGACGACTGTGGTGAAAAAAATGGCATTCTTGTCAGCCGTACCGGAATCCGCGGTGATAAATTCAACGAAAGAGTGATCAATCGTTATTTGGCCAAAGATGTTAAAAATGGCAAAAAAGTTCTGTTTAAAGTTAATACTTTGGTGACTGATGAAATTTTGGCTGAAATTAATCAAGCTAAGATTGAAAAAGTGGAAGTACGTAGTCCTTTGCTTTGTCAAACCAAACGTGGTTTGTGCCGCAAGTGTTACGGTTCGGATTTCACCACCAGCAAAACGGTGGAAATTGGTGTGCCCGTGGGTGTTGTTGCCGCTCAGTCTATTGGTGAGCCAGGTACTCAGCTGACAATGCGAGTCAGGCACTTTGGTGGTATTGTTATTTCAGACGTTACTCAGGGCTTGCCTCGGGTAGAGGAACTTTTGGAAACCCGGACTCCCAAAGTCATTTCGCCAATTGCCGAAATCGACGGTAAAGCCAAAGTCAGAGAAGACAATGAAAACGAGCTGTATCAAATTGAAATAGCCACAACAGACGGTAAGATCACCAAGTTTTACCAGATTCCGATGACGCAAAGACTGCATATTAAAAACGGTCAGCTGGTGACCAAAGGAACTCAATTGAGCGAGGGTTATCTCGACATCAAAGAAGTTTTGGAAATCAGAGGCATCAGATCAACTCAGATGTATCTGTTGCACGAGATTCAGAACGTGTATGAATCTCAAGGGATCGGTATTCACGATAAGCATTTTGAAGTCATTATTCGCAAAATGAGCGACAAAATTATTATTGACGACGAGGGTGACACTAATTTCTTGATGGGTGAGGCCGTTAATAAAGACGTCTTTATCGAAGAAAACAAAAAGATAGTTGCCAAGGGTGGTAAGCCAGCATCTGGTAAGACCAAGATTTTGGGAATCACCAATGCTTCGATCTTTACCGATTCATGGTTGTCAGCGGCTTCGTTCCAGAACACAACCAATGTTCTGACTCGTTCCGCTATTAAAGGCCAGATGGACTATTTGTACGGTCTTAAGGAAAATGTTATAATCGGTAGACTGATTCCAGTGACGGAAAAATTAATAAATAAATACTATAAATAAAAAATGCCAACGATTAATCAGCTGATCAGAAAAGGGCGTAAAATCAAAAACCGTTCTACCAAAGCCTTGGCTTTGAAAAAATGGTACAACCATCTGACCGGCCAGTACAAGTTAAATTCTTCCCCTTTTAAAAAGGGAGTTTGTACTGTGGTGCGTACGATGACACCTAAGAAACCAAACTCGGCTTTACGTAAAATTGCCAGAGTCAGGCTATCCAACAAAATGGAGGTGACTGCCTATATTCCGGGAATTGGTCATAATTTGGCCGAGCATTCGATTGTTTTGGTTCGTGGTGGTCGCGTGCCGGACTTACCTGGTGTTAAATACCATATTGTTAGAGGAGTTTATGATACCGGCGGAGTTGATAACCGTAAATCCTCTCGGTCCAAATATGGTGCTAAGTTAAGCAAAGAGGCTAAAAGTTAATTTTTAAAAATGCCCAGACGCGGATATAAAATCAGAAAAGCAGCCGTTGATCCGGTTTACCAAAGCCCACTGGTTGCCAAACTCATTAATTTAGTGATGAAAGACGGTAAACGTGAAGTGGCGCAAAAACTGGTTTATCAGACTTTGGACAAGTTTAAGGAAAAAAAGCTTGAGCCTTTGGAAGTATTTGAGAAAGTAGTTAATAATATCGGTCCTCGAATGGTAGTTCGGCCGCGCCGAATTGGTGGTGCCTCGTATATGGTCCCTAAAGAGGTTCAGCCCAAACATCGGCTTTTTTTAGCTCTCAAATGGCTGGTCGACGCCTCCCGTACTCGTCCCAACAAGGAATATCATACTTTTACTGATAAACTGTATGCGGAAATGGCAGACGCTTACGAAGGCAAGGGGGCTGCCGTTGATAAAAACAACCAAGCCCAAAAGCTTGCCGAAGCAAACAAAGTGTTTGCCCATTTTTCCTGGTAAATTCCCATGGCACAGCAAAGTATTTTTACCAAAAACCGTCAGGTCGCGTTAGACAAAATCCGTAATATCGGTATCATTGCTCACATTGATGCCGGCAAAACCACCACTACCGAAAGAATCCTTTTTTATACCGGCCGAAGCTATAAGATCGGCGATATTGATGAAGGCACCACCCAGATGGACTGGATGGAGCAGGAGAAAGAGCGTGGCATTACCATTATGTCAGCGGCCACGACCACGTTTTGGCGTGAAGTCCGCATTAATATTATCGATACTCCCGGCCATGTTGATTTTACCGCCGAAGTGGAGCGTTCCTTAAGAGTGCTCGACGGCGCCGTGGTTATTTTTGATGCCGAAGAAGGAGTGCAGGCTCAATCCGAAACCGTTTGGCGCCAAGCCGACAAATACAAAGTCCCTCGGTTATGTTTTATTAACAAGATGGACAAGCTCGGAGCCGATTATGAAGACACTTTGATTCAGATCCGCGAAAAATTGGGTGCCGTTCCGGTTTCGATCACGATTCCAATCGGTAAAGAAAATGAGTTTAAAGGCGTGATTGATCTTTTGAGTATGAAAGCCCTTCTTTGGGATCAGGATCCCCAGGGAATAAAATACAGTACAGTTGAGATTCCTGAGGATTATCAGGAAATAGCCAAGAAAAAGAAAGCCACCTTGATTGAAATTGTTTCAGAACATGATGACGTTTTAATGGAAAAGTTTATTGCCGAGCAGGCAATTTCAGACGAAGAGCTGATGCAAGGCATTCGTCGAGCCACCATTGCTTACAAAATCATTCCTATTTATGCCGGTACCTCGTTGCGTAATAAGGGCGTTCAGCCTCTTTTAAACGGTGTGGTTGATTTTTTACCGTCGCCGGTTGATCTCAAAGAAATCGAAGGCGTTGAGCCCTCAACAGACAAAATTATCAAACGGGCGCTGGTTCCAGAGGAAAAACTATGTATGCTTTCTTTTAAGCTGCAGTTGGATACGCACGTGGGTAAGTTGACTTATGCCCGTATTTATTCAGGAATACTCAAATCCGGTTCTTATGTTTTTAATCCTCGCAGTCGCGAAAAAGAGAGAATCAGCCGGATTTTATTAATGCACGCCAATCAGCGGGAAGAGATTGACAGCGCTTATGCCGGTGAGATTGTGGCGTTGGTCGGGCCCAAAAAAGCCAAAACCGGTGATACTCTTACTGAGGAAAATGCGCCAATTGTTTTGGAGACCATTAAATTTCCCGAGCCGGTGATTTCTTTGGCAATCGAGCCCAAGACTAAGGCTGATCAAGAAAAATTAGGCAATATTTTGCAGAAGTTTTTGGAAGAAGACCCTACTTTTAAGGTGAAATACAATCATGAAACCGGACAGACCGTGATTGCCGGCATGGGTGAATTGCACTTGGAAATTATTGTCGATCGGATGAGGCGTGAGTATAACATGAACGCTAACGTTGGTAAGCCTCAAGTTGCTTATAAAGAAACGATTACTCAAGAAGCCGAGACTGAAGGGAAATACATCAAACAGTCCGGTGGCCGTGGCCAATATGGCCATTGTTTTCTAAGACTCAAGCCGTTGCCTCGAGGTGAGGGCTTTAAATTCATCAATGCCATCAAAGGTGGCGCTATTCCTGGAGAGTTTATCGGTTCAGTGGAAAAAGGCGTTAAAGAGGCTCTCGACAAAGGTGTGCTTGCCGGATACCCGCTGTCGGATTTAGAAGTGACTCTTTATGACGGTAGTTATCATGACGTCGATTCCTCAGACATTGCCTTTAAAATTGCCGGGTCAATGGCTCTTACTTCCGGCGCTCGCAAAGCCGGACTTACTCTAACCGAGCCGGTGATGAAAATGGAAGTCAGCACGCCAGAGATCAATATGGGTACGGTGATTGGCGACTTATCCAGCAAGCGTGCCAAGATCCTAAAAACCACCAAGCGGGGTGACTCAGTCACGATTGACGCTTATGCGCCCCTAGCCGAGCTCTCCGGCTATGCCACGATGATTCGTTCACTTACTCAAGGTCGCGGCTTTTTCTATATGGAACCTTCTCATTACGAAGAAGTGCCCAAAAACATTCAGGCCAAAATTGTTGAGGAGCGCATGGGCTCCCGCAAATAACCGTTCCATTTCGGGAATGGAACAGCGCGTGCTATAGCTCTCCTAAACTTGCTTTTTACCCCCTAATATCCTATAATATTTATGCCACTGAGCAATTTGCCGCTCAGTGAGTACTTTGAAAGGAGGTGACTATGTCACCCATGAAAACTCCACCAGAAACGGTGGAGAAAATAAAAGCCGAACATCCCGAGTCCTGGGATGCCAGCGGGAATTATATTCCCAATGGTATTCCGGAAGTCGGCAGCCCTGACCAGAAGACTGGTTGCAGGGCTACTGGTTGTGAGTACCTAGTACTCATAACCATTTTCTTTATTGGTGTTGTGTCATTGATCGTCATACTGACGATACTGACATGACTATGGCCCGGACCTTTGGTCCGGGCCTTTTCTTAGCTCTATTCCATATCGGGAATGGAACAGCGCGTGTTATAGCTCTATATATACAGTATCTTTGAGCTTAATATTGAACTTGTCAATAAAGCCGCTCTTTACTTCTAAAAGTCGGTCAAACGGTTCCTGACTGATAGCGTATTCAACTTCGTTATTATTGTTCACCGGTGCTTTGACATTTTCCAATAAATAAACGACGCGGTTGCCATTAATAAAAATAAAATCCAAATCAAAAAGCATGTCTTTCATCCAAAACTGATATCTGTCGGGCTGGTCAAAAACAAACAAAAGCCCCTCGTCATAACCGATGGCGCTGTGATTGGAATAGCCTTGGGTCCGTTTTTGGTCAGTATCGGCGATTGTGATTGAAATCGTGACTTTATTTTTAATTGTGAGTTTATTCTTACTTGAGGCTGGTTTTGTTTTTAAGCCAAAGCCTGCTAGAATTAGAATAGTTATTGCAATTAAAAACCACATTTTTTTCATGACCAAAATTAAGCTTATCACAGATGCCAGTTATGCAACAGCCTGGAATCGGGTAGTGACTCACCCTTTGCAAACTTGGGAGTGGGGAGAAATCAGGCAAAAAACCGGCAACCAGATTTTGCGTTTGGCTCTTGTCAACGACCAGGATCAAATTCAGCAAGCCTTTCTGTTCACTCTTCACTCATTGCCTTGGGGCAAGCAGATTATCAACTATGCCAAGGGCCCGTTTTTGCCAGAAGCCGTTTGGCAATATCTCAAAGAACATTATCATCAAACTGTTTTGTTGGTCAAACTTGAACCTGAGGTTTTTATTGAGGAGGCGGGAAAGTACCAGCTACCCATTTATAAACAGCACTGGCAAGACAATGGCCTGGATTTTTATCTATCCAAATCGCCTGTTTTTGCCAGACACACTTTTATACTGGACCTTGAGCCAAATGAAGCCAAATTATTGAGCCTGATGAAAAGTAAAACTCGCTACAACATCAATCTAGCCCGGCGCAAAGGCGTTGTTATTAAAGATGAAACCAGCGATCCGGCGGCGTTTTCGATTTTTTTTAAGCTGTATCAGCAGACCATCAAGCGCCAAAACTATCTGGGCCATTCACAAAAATACCATCAAACAGTTTGGGAAATTATGAAGCAGGCTGGAGTTGCCAAAATTCTGACTGCTTATTATCAAAATGAGCCATTGTCTAGTTATACCCTGTTTTTCTACAAAAACACTGCTTATTATCTTTATGGTGGCTCAAGTTCTAGACACAAAGAGGTGATGGCCTCCAATCTGCTAATGTGGGAAGCGCTGTTACTGGCAAAAAAGCAAGGAATGAAATACTTTGATCTTTGGGGGGCTTTGGAAAAAAACTATTCCCCCAATCATCCTTGGGCCGGCTTTCATCGTTTCAAAGAGGGCTACGGCGGTCTTCATCAAGCATATTTACCCACGCTCGACGTTGTCTTTGATCCAATCGGATATTGGTTTTTCAGCCTGTTGTGGCCGCTGCGAATCAAAATTCTGGAGTTGATCAGGCGCTTTTTTTAACCTGAATGATTTTAATCTCACCGTTAGGAATAATATACAAATCACCCTTTTCCGTTTCCAGATAAGTGCTTTTGAGTGTCACTTTTTTCACCGTGCCGGCATATTTATCAATCGTGATGAAGCGGTTAATTTTAAACTCCGGTTCCAACAGTAAATAAATACCGGCGATGATATCCTTAAAAAAGCTTTGAGCGCCAAAACCAATGGCAAAACCGACAATTGACGAGGACAGAAGGTAAGGAGTGACGTCGACCTCAAAAAGATTAAGAATGGCCATGGCCGCCAAAAAATAAACTACGACTGCGACTGCCTGCCTGAGAAAATCAATCACGGTCTTGGCCTTACTGGTTTGCCGACTTTTGGGAAGCAGGATAAATTTAGGCGCGATTTTGGCAATTACATAAGAACTGACCAGAATTATCAATAACTTTAGGATTTTATCTTCCATGGTTTTATAGTAAGATTATATCCATGTACAAACCTACTTTCAAGATTACTAACAAAATGATTATGGATATCGGCAAAATTGAGGCCAGCCGCGAGATTATTATCAACGCGCCACTTTTGCCACTATGGGAAAAGCGTTTTCGTGAAGAAGCCTTAGTCCGTACCGTTCATCATGGTACCCATCTTGAGGGCAATCAGCTGGATTTTGAAGAAGCCAAAGAAGTGGTCTTGAGTCAGAACTTACACAGCGTCAGAACGCGCGATGTTCAAGAAGTGATTAATTACCGTGAGGTGATGGATTATTTGGAAAAAGTCGTTCGGGATCAAAAACAAACCATCAGCGAATCCCTGTTTAAAAAAATTCATCAGTTGGTAGTCAACAAAATTATGCCGGCTAATCTGGCTGGTCAGTACCGCCTGAAACAAGTGGTTATCAAAGATTCCGGGAGCGGGCAAGTAACTTTCCGGCCGCCTGAGCCGGAGCAGATTCCTTATTTAATTGGCCAGTTTTTGGCCTGGCTCAATCAAACTCACCCGGACGAGATGCATTCGGCGATCAAAGCCGGCATTGCTCACTATGAATTGGTTCGAATCCATCCTTTTTTGGATGGCAACGGCCGGGTCGCTCGTTCCATTTCTACCTTAATTTTATATAGCGAGGGGTACGATATCCGGCGGTTTTTTTCGCTCGAGGAATATTACGACAAAGACCCCCTCACTTATTATGAGCATTTACAAAAAGCCGGTGGCGGTGATTTAACGCCTTGGCTGGAATATTTTATCAAGGGGATTGCCAACGAATTTGAAAAAATAAAACTTAGAATCCAAAAGTTGTCATCAGATAGCCAGCTCAAACACAAGCTTGGTGGCAAACAAGTGTTTCTGAACGAGCGCCAAACTAAGCTGGTGGAATATATTCAGGAAACCGGCTTTTTGCAAAACCAGGCTTTTCCCAGTCTTTTTCCCGATTATTCCGAAGACACAATTTTGCGCGATCTCAAAGATTTGATGGACAAAGACTTGATTCGCAAAATCGGGAAAACCAAAGGGGCCAAATACGTGCTGAAATAAGCTAATAAACCAGATTGGTTTCGCCTTTTACAAATCGTTCTGCCAGGCCGGCAATTTTCAATTGATAAGAATCCCAATTTTCAATAAAGTCTTGGCGACTAATTTTTTCCAGCGAGCGGTTTTGGTGTAAGTCAATAATCGGGCAGACAAATTCGTAATTTGGTTTAGTAAAAACTTTAATCAGATCAGTGATTTTAACTACAACCAAGCCAGCGACTTCCTCTTTTTGCAATCGATATGAAGACAGGGAGCTATTATCAATAGTAATAAAAACGTCGCACACAGTTTGCAGTTTTCTGGAGGCATCGTCAAAACCAACAAACACTTTTTTACCCAAGTAAGTCAGTTTGTCAAAATTATAATTTCTGCCAATTTCCTCTCTCACTTCCCTCAGGCCGTCTTTGACAGTTTCTCCAGCCATATAATGGCCAGCGGCGGACACGTCAAGCAATCCGGGAAAAGTGGCTTTTTGGCGGCTCCGGCGTTGAAAAACCAGCGCTAATTCTGGTTCGGTTTGAACAATCCAAAGATGAAAACCGCCCAGCCAATCACTGTCGGTAATGGCCTGGTCGCGGGTTTTAGTGACGCCGCTTTTGTGAAAATCCGGCGGCAAGAGAATATCGACTTTTTCCATTTTTTTTAGGTTTAAGCGAGTATACCAAAAAGACTAAAAATAATAATTAACAATATGGCCGCCAAGAATTTAAACGCAAATTCTCGTTTTCCAACAACAAAAACATAAATTGACTTACCTAGAAGATTAACTGCGTTTACCAAAACAATTGTCAATACTCCGGCTTGATAACTCAGCGTGGTTCCGGCTAAGGAAGAAAGAGTTAAAACCACGGCGTCAATGCCGGTTAGGGCGGCAATTGAAGCAGTCAGATAAAAGCCAATTTCTCCAAAAACCACAAGACTGATTTTGGCGCTGGCACTAATAATCAGATAAATAAGAGCAAATTTTAGCGCTGCCTGGAGTGAGAAAATCGAAGCTTGATGCCAACCGGTTTTGGTGTTGAGCTCTTTATTTTGAGAGTCTTTTTGGCGTAAATACCAAAAAACGGCTCCCAGCGAACTGAGAATGATAAGAACAATCACTTTAAAACTTTTTAGCAACAAAACAGCATTGGTAGAGACAATCAGAATAAACAGTTGAAAAAAACTGGCCAGATTGGCCAAAATGGCTGAAGCCACCAAACGATTTACAAGCCTGCTTTGTTGACTTTTTTGAGCCAAGGAAATAGTGGTGCTGGTTGAGGACACGAAGCCAGCGACAAAACTTGTCAGCAGCCAGCCTTTTTTTTGTCCAAAAACTTTACTCAAAGAATAACCAAACACCTCCACGCCGGTAATTAAAGCCACCAAAAACCACAGGCGATAGGGATTGAAAATCTCAATCTGAACAATACTTGATAATCCTAAGTTAAGATTATCAACGATTAAAGACAGCCCCGGGATGTTGCTAAGCGAATAGTTTTGGTTGGGCAAAAAAGGCAGAATGACCAAAGCGATAATACTGTAGCTGATAAAAGCCGTTACTTCGGATTGATTAATGCCGGTGATCCACTGCCGGACAATGTCTTTTTGAGACAGAATTAAAATCAAAACCACAGTGATTGCCAAAATCAATTGAATGGGAAAAATATCAAGGGCGATAAAAATCCCAATCAGATAACTAAAAATAATGGCCATTTCAGTAGTAATGCCATTGTCTTTTAAGTAAAGGCTGCCGGTAACATAATAGGCAACTAGTAAAACCAAAAAAACAATATTAACCGTGATGAACAAATCAGGAAAATCAGGGCGCAACAAACCAGAGAGCGTGCCAAGAGTGGTAATTAGTGCAAAAGTGCGGACTCCAAGCGAACCTTTGCGGTCGTGTGGCTGTTTATTATTTTGGCAATGCAGCTGGTCGTAGGATTCCCGTTCCAGGCCAATAGCGGCCCCAATGAGCAAGGATAAAAACAACTTAATCGGAACCGACAACAAGAGCATTATTCACAGTATAGCTCAAATTCTGGTTTATTGACAGTTCGCCAGGCAGGCTTGTTTGGCGTCACTCGGCAAGCTGTTACAGACATTGCAGATATTTTCTTTGAGCCCCTCAAGCATGGCGCTCAGATCGGTAAAAGTAATTTTATTAGGAGTCTTAAAAAACCCGGTTTGGGGTTTAAAATTCTGACACTTAAATTGATATTTGTTTTTGTATTGTTGGTTCAGCTGTTGCAAATTCTGATTTTTTTGATAATCGGCATTGTTTTTCTTAGCCAGATTTTGCATTTGTTTGATATTCATTTTAGTGCCTTGCTTGCTGTTGCTGTTCCACATATAAAGATTTTTGCCGTCGCTCAGCGTGTAGGTTTTAATCTTCAATTTATTTACCACCGATTCAAACTCGCTTCGGTATTTTTGATTAGAAGTGTACATTACCCCTTTAATTGTTTGTTTGCCCATTTTGTAACTATAAGTGCATTTAAGCGACTGTTTTTTCTTAAGCAAATCTGAAATGGTGCCGCTGATACTTTTGGCCGAAACACTGGTAAAAGAAAACGAGAATAAAGTTACCAAAGTTAAAACCGAAAAAAGAAGTTTTTTCATCAAAATTGGGTTAAATTAATAACTACGCTTATTATACTAAATTCAATATTCCGGATAGGCCGTTTCCCCCAAAAATTGCGACGGCAGATTGTACTGGGCCCGACCGTACAGATAGCGACGGTTGGTGTAGGTGAGAAACAACTTCTCTTTGGCGCGGGTAATGCCCACATAAAACAGGCGCCGTTCCTCTTCCAATTCGGTGATTGATTCAATTGAACGGGAATGAGGCAAGATTCCTTCCTCGACTCCCACAATAAAAACGACCCCAAATTCCAGGCCTTTAGCGGCATGAAGAGTCATTAAATGAATTTTTTCACCTTGGCCGTCTTTAAACTCATATCCGGCCTCAATCAGCGCGACCGTGTCAAGCAATTTTTCCAGCGTGTCATAATTGTAGCTGACATTAATAAGCTCCTGAATGTTTTCCATTCTGGTGGCGTCCTCCGGATCATTTTGTGAATAAAGATGCAAATAGGGCGAATCTTTTAAAATAGCCTGAATGATTTGTTCCGGTTTATTTTGCGCGCTCTGTTTGGCAATGGTTTGCAAAATCAGTTGGCCTCTTTTTTTGCCAAGTTTCATAATCCTTTTTAGAGCCACCTGATCTTTGGGATTGTGCAGATAACGCAAAAACGCCAAAATATCCTTAATTTCCCTGCGTTCGTAAAAGCGAACCCCGCCATAAATCCGGTAAGGCAATCCCTGGGCCAGGCAGATTTCTTCAAAAAGACGCGATTGAGCGTTGGTTCGGTACAGAACGGCAAAGTCTTCCAAAGAATAATCGCCGCTAAAATTCAATTCCTGAATTTTATTAACCACAAACGTGGCTTCTTTCTCGGCGTTTTCCAAAGGGACAATTTTAATTTCTTCTCCGCCTTTTTTTTCAGTCCAGAGTTTTAAGATCGGGTGAGTGGTGTTTTGGGAAATGACGTTGTAGGCAAAATCAAGGATTGGTTGGGTACTGCGGTAATTCTGTTCGAGATTAAAAACTTTGGCATTTTGAAAATCCTTTTGAAATTTCTCCAGATTGGTAAAGTCGGCTCCACGCCAAGAGTAAATACTTTGGGAAAAGTCTCCTACAATTGTGATTCGATGATGTTTTTGTGCTAATAATTTGGCCATTAAATATTGGCAATGATTGGTGTCCTGGTATTCATCGATCAACAGATATTGATATTGGTTTTGCAGTTTGGCCAAAACCGAAGGCTCCTGTTCTAGCAAATAAACCATTTCGTTCAAGAGGTCATCAAAGTCAAGGGCGTTGTTGTTTCGCAATTCTTTTTGGTATCGCCGGTATACGTCCACAATCACCTCGTCATAAACATTCAGAGCTTGTTCTTCTAAATCCTTTGGAGTCAACAGTTGATTTTTAGCCAGGCCAATGCGATAGAGCAAGCTGTTAACCGTGACTTTGGTTTTGAGATCAGAATCTTTAATGATCTGTTTGAGCAGATCCTTCTGGTCGTTGTCGTCAAAAATTACAAACTGGCGCTGATGGGTTTTGGCTAAACCAAAACGGCGTAAAACCAAAACGGCAAAAGAATGGAAAGTGGTGGCTGTAATCAGTTCTGGGTTAAGGCGCGGATCAATGTATTTTTTGATCCGCAATTTCATCTCGTCGGCGGCCTTATTGGTAAAAGTGAGCATTAACAAAGCTCTGGGATCAATTTTGACCTCAGACAACAAATAGGCGGCTTTATAGCCCAAAACACGAGTTTTGCCCGAGCCGGCCCCAGCCAAAATAATCGACGGCTGATCAACAAACATCACGGCCTGTTGTTGCGGTTGATTCAGCTTTTGCAAAAAGGAGACACTCATGGCTATAATATATCAAACCAGATGAAAATCGCTGTTGCCAATTTGAAAGCCGAATTTAACGAGATTGAAATCAAGGTGTGGTCTCAGGCTTTTAATAAAGAGTATTCTCAAAGCTCGACCGCGGACAAAAAAGTGATTGTTGCCCCGCCGGCAATTTTTCTGGAGCTGATCAAATCCAGTCAGGAACAAGCTCGGGTTGATTATGAAATTGCCGCCCAGGATATTTCTCAATTTGAAAAAGGCACTTATACCGGAGAAATTACGGCCCCAATGATTACGGCCTTTGCCCGTTATGTCATTATTGGTCATTCAGAACAACGGCGCATCAGTCGGGAGAATCAGGCCGTAATCCAGCAAAAAATTGATCTGGCCAACCAATACAATCTGCAGGTCATTTTGTGTGTTGAAAAACCAGAGTCTTATCAGGGCCGGATTTTTGCCGTCGCTTACGAGCCGAAAGCGGCAATTAGTACCGGGGCCGCCGCTGACCCTACTTCTAGTTGGGAAACAATGGCCTCAATTGCCAAACTGATTCAAGCAGAACATTATCTTTATGGTGGCAGTGTCAATTCAGGCAATGTTGCTGCCTTTATTGCCGCTGGTTTTAGCGGCGTGCTGGTTGGCAAAAAGTCACTGGATCCGTCAGAGTTCTTGGCGATTGTTGCCAATCTTTAGTTTATTCAGATCCAGAGGCGTTTTTTCAAAAGCTTTATTAAAAACCGGCTTTTGGTATTTAAAATAAGTCCTTACCTCGTAGATTCCGGAGGCAATCACCAAGAGCAATATCAAAATCACGGCTTTGGGGAATCTTTTAAATAATGTTTTTAAAGCCAATGTGATTAAGAAAACCAAACCAACTGTGACAGTGTATGTTCTTAAAAAGTGCGGATTATCAGTGGGCAGAGTCAACAAACTGGGAACTATTGACAGAATGATCCAAAGATAAAAAAACCAATATTTTGTCCGATTTTTCAAGCTGAGTGCAAGACCGATCCAAAACAGCACGCCCATAGCTGGATTCAGGCCGGGTTTGCCCGGATAATTGTGCCGACCATTAAGGTCGCCATAAAAATTCAACATCAAAATATTTTTAACAATGTTTTCCCAAAAATAGCCCAGTTTGGTTATCAGGGGCAAATCTTGATTTAAATAAAGCAGTTCTTGAACACGGTTTTCAGTGCCGCCAGTTACTAATACTAGGGGCAAAGCGAAAACAGAAAACAAAATAAGATAAGTCAGCCAGTATTTAGTTTTTACTTTATTGATAATCATGATTGCTGTTGGCAATAAAAAGAAAAGCCGGCCGGGGAGATAAGAATAAAAACTGGCGAGAGTCGCCACCAGTAATAATCCAAGATTAAGAATTTTTTTGTTTTTAAGATACGACAAAAGATTAATCACGCCAAACAGTTCCCAAAACAAAAGGTAAGTCGCCTCAAAGCCAAAACGACTGAAATTAAAAACCCAGTGGGAAAAGCCAAAAATAAGGGCTCCTAGCGCCGCTAGCCAGTCGGAAAAAAAGCGACGAAAAAGATAATAAACCAGCACACAGTTAGCCACCCCAAACAAAGCCGCCGGCAATCGTAACGCCCCAATATTCAAACCAAAAGTTTTAAAAGACAATAACAACAGATAAAAATAAGGCGTGGCGTGGCCGGTGGCTTGTTTAGAGAATATTTGCCACTTGCCCTCCAGGTCAAGCGCCAGTTTGGCAAATTCCAGCTCGTCAAAAGCCATTTTTTGAGGAATAAGCGGAAACTGCCAAAATACCACCAGAGACGAAAACAACAGAATCATTAATGGGATTAAGCGCTTTCTGTTAAAATATAACATATGCAGTTATCTGTGCTTGTAATTTCTTATAATACCAAAAAAATCACTCTGCAGGCACTGCGGTCAATTGTCACCAGTCTGAAAAACAGTGACTTAACTTATGAAATATTAGTCTTGGATAATCATTCTCAAGACGGTTCCGTTCAAGCGATCAAAAAATTAAAGATAAAAACACTCAGATTATTTGAATCGTTAGAGAATCTGGGTTTTGGCAAGGGCAACAATTATTTAGCCAAAAAAGCCCACGGTCAGCACCTGTTATTATTGAATTCAGACATTGAGGTTATAGACAAAGCCATTGATAAGCTGTTTTCTTTTTACATTAAGCAGCGCCGGTTTGCTTTTGTGGGAGGGAAATTGCTTAATACCGATCTTTCTCCCCAAGCCTCCTGCGGACCGCTTTACAGTCCGTTAGTAGTCTTGGCCGCTCTTTTTTGCCGCGGTGATTATTGGGGTCTGACGCGCTATAGCCCGTCAGCAGTCAGGCCGGTCGGCTGGGTTTCCGGCGCCTGTATTTTGACTGCCAAAGCCGATTATGAAAAAGTCAATGGTTTTGACGAAAACATTTTTATGTATATGGAAGAAATTGATCTGTTCAAAAGAGCCCAAAAAATAGGACTAAAAGTCGGTTATTTTCCCAACGCAAAATTTATTCATCATGGTTTTGCCTCCAGCAAAGGCAAATCAAGGCCGGTGATCAATGTTTTTAAGGGAATTGTTTACTATTACCGCCAGCATTATGGCTGGTTCAGTCGTTTGTTTATTTGGCTACTGTTGAAAACTAAGGCCTTACTCGGTTATACTTTAGGGGTAGTTACTAATAATCATTATTTAAAACAAACTTACTATGAAGCTTATAAAATCACTGGTCGAGAGATTTAAAAAAAACCCCTTAAATCTGCTTCAGATTCTGGTTTTGGGATATATTTACCTAATTCCAATCTGGCCCAAATTACCGTTTAAAAACATCAACTACACTTATATTGCCGTGCGTTACGAAGATCTATACGTCGCTTTGCTGGTGGCGGTTTTTATTCTGGGCTTGTTATTTCGTAAGATCAAATTGCATAACAGCCCGTTTCTAAAACTGATTCCTTTTTACTGGCTGGTGGTTATTATTTCGGCCTTGGTTGGTTTTTATGTTTTTCATTCGACCGCAACATTACAGCTGAGCCTGCTTCATGCTTTTCGCCGGGTGGAGTATATGATTGTTTTCTTTGTGGCGGCCTCATCTGTTTCTAACATCAAGCAGCTTAAATTTTATTTCAACCATTTGATGATGGTATTGTTTTTGGTAAGCGTGTACGGTATTGGGCAAAAATTTTTGGGTTGGCCGGCGATTCAGACAATGAACCCTCATTACAGCAAGGGTTATCTTTTGACGCTGGACGCCAATGCCCGAATTTCGTCCACTTTTGGCGGTCATTATGATTTGGCGGCTTTCTTGGTCTATTTGATGCCGCTTTCTTTGGGGCTCTTTTTGGTGGAAAGAAGGATGCGCTATTTTCTGGTTTTTGTAACAGCACTGATCGCGCTTATTTTGACAGCGTCGCGTGCTTCCTATGTGGCTTATTTAATGACGGCGCCGATTTTTTTACTGACTCAAAAACGATTTCGCTTAATGGTTTTGATAATTGCTTTGACTGTGGTTTTGACGCCGTTGTCCAACAATCTAACCAAACGGATCAACCGGACGTTCCGGCAAGATTTGGTTTGGGTTAGCAAAGATACCGGACAGGCGATTGTGCCCAGAAAAATTACGGCCGATGATCTGCCTGCCGGCGACTATGTGATCAAAAAAACATCGGGGACAGAGGTTCAGGATCAGACTCCAGAACAGGTTCAATTGGTCAAAGCCGAGATCAGGGAGAATATTCTGGAAGAAGCCAGGCAAAGCGGCAAAGAACTGACTCAAAGCGAATTGAATCAGTTGGTCGATAGCACTTTTGCCAATTTTGCGCCGGTCAGTTCGGTGTTGCCCGATATTTCTTTTGCCACCCGCTTGCAGGTCGAGTGGCCGCGGGCAATTAAAGCCTTTTTGAAAAATCCGCTTATTGGTTCCGGAACCGGTTCGATCACCGAGGCGACTGATAACGATTATTTGCGCTCTCTTGGTGAAACCGGCTTACTGGGTTTTGGAATGTTGATGTTAATTCTGTTTAAGCTTCAATTTTTTCTTTTCCGTAAGGGTCGGGAATTTAAAAATCGCTTGCAGCCGATGTTTTGGGGCCTGATGTTTGGTGGGCTGGCCTTGATGATCAATGCTTTATACATTGATGTTTTTGAAGCGTCCAAAGTGGCGCTGATGATTTGGTTAACTTGGGGTTTGATTTATAGCATTGAATTTTTCAGTCAAGATGAAGTCAGCCGGTGGTAAATTAAAATTCTTTCTCCTGTGCCTAGTGTTATTAATGGCGATTGGAGTCAGGCTTTACAAAATTAATAATTCGCTCACCGAATGGTTTTCCTGGCGCCAATCAGATACCGCGGCAGTCGGCCGGTTTTTGCAACAAAACAATTTCAATTTACTCAAACCTCAATATTACGACCTGTCAAATATTCAGTCGGCAGTTGACAATCCTGGGGGGTGGCGAATGGTTGAGTTTCCGATTTACAACGCTATGTTTGCCGGGCTCAACAGCACTTTTCCCGCCATTTCTCTGGAAATGTGGGCCAGAATAGTCACAATCGCTTTTTCTTTACTGATTATTGTCTGTTTGTTTTTTATTTTAGAATCTGAATTTGGTTTGGCTGAGGCTTTTTTTGGGTCGTTGTTTTTTGCCGTCAATCCTTTTATTGTTTTTTATTCGCGCACAATTCTACCCGATATGCCCGCGACGGCAATGGCTTTCTTAGCAATATATTTTCTGTACCGATATTTAAAAGGTGATTGGTTTGTGTTATTGTTGGCTAGCCTCTCAATGGCGACAGCGCTTTTAATGAAGCCAACGGTGATTTTCTTTATTGTGCCGGCACTGTATTTACTTTGGATCAAAGCACATTCGTCAGCCAATAAAATAATCACCATTGTCGTTTTTATGCTGTTTTCTATATTGCCGCTGGTTTGGTGGCGCCATTATATTCAGCAGTTTCCAGAGGGCATTCCTTACAGCCAATGGTTATTGACTTCGGTTAATACTTCCACCGGTTTGCAGTCGATCTTTTTCCGGCCGGCCTTTTTCCGTTGGATTTTTTTTGAAAGAATCAGTCAATTGATTATGGGCGGTTACTTAGTTTTTTTCCTGTTATTTGGTTTGTTTATTGAGACCAAAAAAAATCTAAAACTGCATTTTTGGCTGTTTCTGGCCGCACTGCTTTATTTGTTTACTTTTCAGGGTGGTAATGTTCAGCACGAATATTATCAGATCTTGATTATGCCGGCCTTAGCCATGCTGGTAGGAGTAGGAGTGGGCAATTATTTTAGGCAAAAAAAAGCCGGTTACCTGGTGTTACGGGTCTTAATTACTCTGGCCATTTTTACCAGCGCCACTTTGTTTACTTTTTATCAGGTTAGGGGCAAGTATGACGAACAACCTAATTTAATGCTGATTGCCGATGTCTTGCATTCACTAACTAATAAGAATGATTTAATTGTGTCAGACAGTCAGGGCGATACGACGCTTCTATATTTGAGTGATCGTCGAGGTTATCCGGCTCCTTATCGAGAACTGCCAATTCTCAAAGATCAGGGAGCGGATTATTTTGTCACGCAAAACTTGGACTACAAAGAAAAACTGGCTGGTCAATATTCACTGGTGTTTGAAAACGACCAAGTTTTGATTTTCAAACTATGAAGATTTTAATGCTGACGCCCTACCTGCCTTATCCGCCTTCTTCCGGCGGCCAGGTGAGAACCTACAACTTACTCAAATATTTGAGCCGAAATCACAAAATAACCCTGATTTCGCTTTACAAGTTTGAGCAAGAAAAAAAATATCTCAAACCGCTTCAAAAATTTTGTGAAGAAATCCATCTTTGCAAACGAGCCGAAAAACCCTGGCAAATAAGAATTGTCTTGAGCGCGGTTTTTTCCAACCGGCCTTTTTTAATCGTCCGAAACTATTCCAGCGAAGCTTATGAGATTCTAAAAAAACTGTTGGCGACTAATCATTACGACGTTATTCACGCCGAGACTTTTTACATTATGCCTCATTTGCCCAATACCCAAGTGCCGATTGTTCTGGTTGAACAAACAATTGAGTACAAGGTTTATCAGCATTTCGTCCATTCTTTGCCTTTTTTTGTCCGGCCGTTTTTTTACCTGGATATTATGAAACTGATTCGCTGGGAAAGGCACTTTTGGCGAAAAGCCAATTTGGTGGCAACCGTGTCCGAATCCGATCGGCAGGAGATCAAAAAACTGGAGCCCAAGATCAATCCGGCCATTATTCCTAATGGGGCTGGTGACGAAATGCTCACTCTCAAATTAAAAAATAAAGACCTCACACAGCCCAAATTATTGTTTATGGGCAACTTTTTTTGGTTGCAAAATGTCGAGGCGGCTCACTATTTAATCAATTCGATTTACCCGCTCTTAATCAACCGATTAAAACATTTCAAATTAATTATTGCCGGCCAAAACGCCAATAATAAATTAGGAATAATCAAGAAAAAAAATCTCGACGTCATTGACGTCAAAACCGATGACATTGCTATTGTCAAAAAACTTTATCAGGATGCCACGCTTTTTGTCTCTCCTATTTATGGACCCGGTGGCACCAGGCTGAAAATTTTAGCCGCTATGGCGAGCGGCTTGCCGATTATTTCCTCAGCCACCGGAATTCAGGGTTTGGATTTGCAGGCCGGTCGCGATGTTTTGCTGGCCGATTCGGTCGAGGCGTTTATGAGTCAGGTCGAAGCGATTCTAAAAGACAAAAAGCGTTTCCAGCAGATCCAAAAAAATGCTTATTCTTTGGTTCGGAAAAAATACAGTTGGCAGAAAATTGCCCAAAATCTGGAACGAGTTTATTACAAAATCAAATGAGAATCGGCATTGATATTTCGCAAATTGTTTATTCGGGCACAGGCGTGGCCCGGTATACTCAGGGTCTGGTTGAGGCAATTCTTCAATACGAAAACCAGCATCAGTGGGTATTTTTCTTTGCTTCCCTTAGAAGAGCCTTGCCGGCAAAGCTGGTTGCCCAGATTGCCCAAAAAGGCTTTATTCTTAAACAGTACAAAATTCCACCGACACTTTTGTCTTTGCTGTGGAACCGGTGGCATTTTATAAACGTCGAATGGCTCACTGGTAAGCTGGATTGGTATATCAGTTCGGATTGGACAGAGCCCCCGGTTAAAAACGCCAAAAAAGCAACCATTATTCATGACCTGGCTTTTTTACATTATCCCGAAACTATTGACTGGAAAATTCTTAAAACTCAGCAACAAAGACTGATTCATGTTTGCCACGAATCCGATCTGATTTTGGCCGATTCCGATTCCACCAAACGTGATATTGAGCATTTCTTAACTTTAAATAAGGCCAAAGTCCAAACCATTTACCCAGGAATTTCGACCCGGATTCCCGATAAGAGCACGGTGCAAAAAACCTTGGCCAAGTTTGGTCTAAAGAAACAAAACTTTATTTTGAGTGTCGGCAAATTAGAGCCGCGTAAAAATCTGGAACGCTTGCTCGAAGCATACAAAAAGCTCAATCAATCCAAATACCAGCTCATCATTGTCGGTCCCAAAGGCTGGGGCAGTCTTAATTTGGCAGGCGAAAATGTTCGAGTGATTGGCTTTGTCAAAGACGAGGAACTTTATTCTCTGTATCAAGCATGTTTGTTTTTTGTCTACCCCTCGCTTTACGAAGGTTTTGGTTATCCGGTTTTGGAGGCGGCCAGTTTAGGAGCGGCAATTGCCACCTCCAATCGATCTTCGCTTCAAGAGTTGGGTCAGGGGATCAGTTTACAATTCAATCCGGAAAACGTGGCTGACATAACCGGCAAAATGAGCACTCTGATCAGTAATCCGGATTTGCGAACCGATTTGAGTCAAAAAGCGATTGTTAAAAGCCAGGAGTTTACCTGGCAAAAAACTTATCAACAAATAGTTGAGGTTTTAAAGAATTCATGATTATTGGCATTGATGGCAATGAGGCCAATGTGAAGACACGCGTGGGCGTGGGCTGGTATGTGTATTATTTGCTCACCGAGTTCAAAAAGATCGCCGGTCCAAAATTACAGTTTCGGGTTTTTGTCAAAGAGCCGCCTCTGGATGATTTGCCCAAAGCCAGCTCTTATTTTAATTATCAGATAGTTCCCAAACGCACTCTTTGGAGTCAGATTGATTTGCCCACTGCTCTTTTTTGGCACCATCGCGATTTGTCAGTTTTTTTGTCTCCGGCTCATTACAGCCCGCGTTTTTGCCCTTGTCCGACTGTGGTTGTGGTTCACGACCTGTCTTATTTTTACTACCCCCAGGATTTTTTAAAAAAAGATCTTTACCAACTGGTTAACTGGACTGCTTATTCGTTAAAAAAAGCACAGTCAATAATTGCCGTGTCTCAACTAACCAAAAAAGATATTGTCAAAAACTATGGCCTTCCCGAGTCCAAAATCAGGGTTGTTTATAATGGCTTCAGTCTTTCAAAAATCAAAGCGCAACCGCCCCAGTTTAAAATTAATAAACCCTATTTTTTATATTTGGGAACCTTGCAGCCACGCAAAAATATCCATAACTTGATCTTGGGTTTTGAACAGTTGTTGACCAAGCATCCTGAACAGAATCTTTATCTGGTTGGCAAAAAAGGCTGGCTTTATGAGGAGGTTTACGACTTGGTTAAGCGTCGTAATTTAGGTCACAAAATTATTTTTACCGACTATGTCAATGAAGCAGAAAAGTGGTTTCTGCTGAAGGAAGCGACAGCTCTGATTATGCCAGGTTGGTATGAGGGTTTTGGTTTACCGATTCTAGAAGCGTTTTCAGTTAAGACACCGGTGATTTGCAGCCAGGCCGGGGCCTTGCCGGAAATTGCCGGAGAGGCCGCTTTGTACTTTGATCCGGCTAAGCCGGTTGAGCTGGCTGAGGCAATGCAATCCCTGATTAAAAATCCAGAGCTGAGGACCAAATTGATTAGTGAGGGATTACGGCAGCTCAAACAATTTTCCTGGAGCCAAACTGCCGCTGACATTCTCAAAATAATTGAGGCATAAAAACTCTCGACAAACAGTGCAGAATAAAGTAAGCTTGGATAATTAACAGTTTACAAAACGAGTATGGACGAGCCAACTAATACAGAGGCACAGGAAGAAATTATTTACGAGTTTGACAAAAACGAGCGCGAAGTCGTTAAACTGCGCAAATCAGTGTTCAAAGGCAAAGAATATGTTGATTTACGACTCTATGTCAAAACTCCGGAGGGAGAAGACGATATTCCCACCAAAAAAGGGGTCAACTTGCCGGTGGAGATGATTGCCGAACTCAAAAAAGCGATTGCCAAACTTAAGTAAGCTGTTTCAGATAAGAGAGCAGGGCTTTTTTTTCATTCTTTAATTTGTTGGCTTCGACCTGGGCAAAAACCTGATTCAGAATTTGCCCGACTTTGGGCCCGGGTTTGAGTTTGAGTGTTTTCATCACTTGGATACCATCGATTTTCAAGTCAGTGATACTAAACGGTTTTTGCTGAACTTTTTTTAATCTTTCCAAAAACAATTCCGTTCGCCAGGAAGTCAATTTGGCGCCCGAGCCCACACGGTCGGCAAACCGCAGGTCAATAATATCCTGAAGATTGTCCGGCCCCACGTTGCGGATGAAACGTTTGAGAGCACTGTCGGTTTGCAGTTCGCTGACAGTAAACTGATGGTAGCGCACCAGTTTAGTTAACTTGACCAATTCTTTTTTACTCAGTTTAAGACGTTTGCCAATTTCATAAACCATTTCGGTTCCGACAATCTCGTGATTATAAAATGTCACAATTCCGTTCGGGTCGATTGCCCTGGTTTTGATTTTTCCCAGATCATGGAGCAAGCAGGCGAGTCTAACCAAAGGATTTTTGTTTTGACAGTGTTTCAGAGTCATAAACAAATGAGTACCCAAATCATAGATATGATGTCTTTCCGGGCTGACCTGATCAATCGAAAAAGCCGTGACCAGTTCCGGCAAAATATGGTCCAGTAAGCCGGTTTCTTTAAGAAGCATCATTCCGTCGTAGGGATTATCTGAGGCCAGGATTTTCATCAATTCGTCGCGCAGCCGCTCACTGCTTATTCTTTTTAGTAACTGGTTGTGGGTTTTAAGGGCCCGGCGGGTTTCCTGTTCAATTGTAAAACCCAGTTGGCAGCTGAAACGTACGGCCCGCAGCAGTCTGAGGGCGTCTTCCTGAAACCGCTCCTCCGGTTTGCCGATTGTCCGAATGATCTTTTTTTCTAAATCAGCCTTTCCCTGAAACAGGTCGACAAAGGTTTTGCCGTCGTAGCAAAAGGCATTAATGGTAAAGTCGCGTCTTTTCAAATCCTCAGCCAATGATTTTCCCCAGGCAATTTGATCAGGATGACGAGAGTCGCGATAATTGTTTTCCGTCCGGTAAGTGGTAATTTCAAAAAAATCCCCTTTTTCAAGCGGGACAATCACGGTGCCAAAACGATTTTCATATTTGGCATTTTCAAAAAGTGCCAGAATTTGTTCGGGAGTGGCGTTGGTCGTAAAATCAATGCCAATTCCATCAGTCTGGCGTTTCAGAAGCTGGTCGCGAAGGTAGCCGCCCACCACATAGCATTCGTAGCCGTGTTTTTTAAAATCAGCAATTAGCTGGCTGACTTTCTTGGGTAATATTAGTTGCGTCATCTTTTGTATTATATTATAATTTAATCCACTATGGGTTTTGACACACCTCGCTATCTTATTATTAAAAAGATTTGTACTAATGTATAGTACAGATTCAATCACCAATCCCGCGGAAGCGGGATTTTTTTTCGGTCGAAAATTATGCAGGAAACATTAATTTTATCTATTGGCGGCAGTTTGATTGTCCCTAATGGAGGAATTAATGTTGATTTTTTAACCAAGCTGAATGTTTTTGTCCGCCGGAATGTTTCCAAAAATCGCCGGCTGTTTCTGGTTGCCGGAGGCGGAACCACAGCCCGTCATTATATTGACGGCGGCAAAAAAGTAATTAAGAAAATCACCAACGACGACTTGGATTGGCTCGGGATTCATTCCTCTCGTCTCAACGCTCATTTGTTAAGAACCATTTTCCGCGATTTGGCCCACCCTCGTATTACCGAAAACTATGATCACCGGATTTTAAATCTAAGAGAGCCGGTTATGATTGGCGCCGGCTGGAAACCGGGCTGGTCTACCGATTATTGCGCGGTGATGTTTGCCAAAAACTACAATGCCAATCTGGTGATCAATTTGTCCAATCTATACTGGATTTACGACAAAGACCCCAATGTTTATCACGGCGCCAAAGTCATTGAAAAAACGACTTGGGATTTTTACCAAACACTGGTTGGCGATAAATGGACACCGGGTTTGTCGGCGCCGATCGATCCCATTGCCGCCGCTCTTTCCAAAGAACTCAAACTGACTGTGATCACCACCAAAGGCGACGATTTCCGCAACTTACAGCGGATTGTGGACGGAGAAAGTTTCAAAGGTACCGTAATCCGGCCTTTCGACGTGTCATCGGCTTTTTACGACCGTCAGTATTATCTGGGCGAAAAAGGCGAATATCGTTATGTTGGCGGAATCAACAAAGCCAAGGAAATATTATTCAAATTAGCCAATTGGTATCGGGCTTTATATATCAAATTACAGTTTAACCCCAAAACTTTACTGGATGTCGGTTGCGGCACCGGTGAGCTGGTCCACAACTTAAGGCTTTTGGGAGTCGATGCTCGAGGCGTGGAGTTGTCGCCGGACGCTTTGGCGATGGCTAGGGACAATGTGAAGCCCTTTTTGAGCCAGGGAGACGCTGAGAAACTGCCTTTTAAGAATAATTCATTTGAAATGGTAATCAGTATTGATGTTTTAGAGCACTTGGAAAGATCAAAATTGCAAAAAGTCGTTAATGAAACAGTGAGAGTGGCCAAAAAAGCAGTGCTGCACAAGATTTTTACCCAGGAGAATGTTCTTTTAGACTTTTTCCATAGCGACGACCCTTCTCACGTCTCAGTTTTCTCTCAGGGTTTTTGGGAAAGACTGTTTATTAATACCAAGAACGTCGCGGTGGCCCGTAAGTTTTTCCGGCTGCCTTCTTATCTTGAGAGTGTCTATCTTCTCAAGAAAAACGATTAACCAAAGCAGAATGTTTCTCAAATCAATCACTTTATCCGGTTTCCGGTCTTTTAATAAAAAAGACTATTTTCAATTTGATCCCAAGTTTACGCTGATTATCGGTCCTAATTCAGTTGGCAAAACCAATCTCTTAGAATCGATTTATTTTCTGAGCAAAGGCAACGGTTTTCGGGACAAAAAAACTTATGAGTTGGTCTCATCCGGCCAGCCGCTTTGTGTGGTTGAGGCCGAGTTGTCAAACAAAGATCAGGCAACCAATCTGGGTATTAAACTCAATCAAAAAGACCAGGAAGTCCGCAAAAGTTTTTTCATCAACCAATTAAACAAAACTTTCAAACAGTACAGTCAGCGCACTTTTAGCGTCGTCTTGTTTCAGCCAGAGGATTTGCTTATGGTCAACGGCACCCCGGACAAGCGCCGGAGCTATTTTGATCGGGTTTTGGCCCAGGTCGGCTACCAGTATTATCTGGCCAGGCAAAATTTTAGCCGCGGTTTATACAAGCGCAATAAAATTCTGGAAAACCAGCAGGAATATCAAAAGCCGGTACTTTTGGATTTGTTACGTTTTTGGGATCAATATCTGGAGGAGCAGGCCTCAGTTTTACAAAAACAAAGGTTAAGTTTGGTAGAAGCTTTCAACACTCGTCCGTCCTTAAACGGCATGAGTTTCAAAATTATGTATGAGCAAAATCACTTTATCAGTAGTGGCGACGCCAAACAGTTGAGCCTGGAATTAAAAAATCGCCGCACTCTTTCTGGGCCTCAGCTGGACGACTTCATCTTTGTCCGTCTTAATCACACTCAAGATAAGTTACTGTCTCAGTATGGTTCCCGGAGCGAGCAGCGGCTGTGTGTACTTTGGCTCAAAATCAACGAATTGCAATATCTCAAAGAACAAAGCGGCCAGTTGCCCATTTTATTAATGGATGATATTTTTTCAGAACTGGATCAGGCCAATAGCGAGCGGATTTTACACGTTTCACAAGATTATCAAACCATTGTTACCACAGCCCATTTAGATATTCTGCCTCTGATTGAAAAAGCCGGACTGAAGATGATGGGCAAAACAATTACATTAACCCCCTGAGTTTTTTGGCGCGTGAGGGATGTTTGAGTTTGCGGATTGCCTTGGCTTCAATCTGCCTGATGCGTTCACGGGTCACATTAAACTGCCGGCCGACTTCCTCCAGAGTTCTGGGTTTGCCGTCTTCCAGCCCGTAGCGCAATACCAAAACTTTGCGTTCCCTGGGAGTTAAGGTATCCAGTACCTCAAACAAATATTCCTTAATGAATTTGTTCGTGACATTGTCGTAAATGCTGCTTTGATTTGGATCCTTGATAAAGTCCTCCAGAGTGGCATCTTCCTCGTCGTTGATGGCCGTTGACAGCGAGGTGGTTCTTTGCGAAATTCGGAACAGATTTTTGATTTCGTCCTCAGACATTTCCAGAGCGCGGCTCAATTCCTTAATGGTCGGGGTCCGGTTGTATTTTTGCATTAAGCGGCGCTGGATTTTGTAAAGCTTGTTAATGTTTTCAACCATATGCACCGGAATGCGGATCGTGCGCGACTGATCGGCAATGGCCCGGGTAATGGCTTGCCTAATCCACCAAGTGGCATAAGTGGAGAATTTAAAACCACGGCGCCAATCGTATTTTTCCACCGCTTTCATCAAGCCCTGATTACCCTCCTGAATTAAGTCCAAAAAAGACAAACCACGGCCAATATGTTTTTTGGCCACCGAAACCACTAATCTTAAATTCGAAACTACCAGTGTTTTTCGAGCCGCTTCGTCTTCATTTTCATAGCGTTTGGCAAGAGAGATTTCGTCTTCAAATTTCAGCAAGGGATAAGTGCCAATTTCTTTGAGGTAAATTTTGATCGGATCCAGCGATTCGCCCTTTTCCAGTTTGATCATGCTTTCCAGTTCTTTTTCCAGTTCCTGGGTGGATTTTTGCGCCTCTTGTTCCTCGCGGGTAGACACGTTTTCAAAAACGTCGATTTTTTTGTTCAAGAGGTAGTCAAACAAAGCGTCCAGTTCCGGCACATGTTTTTCCGGTTCGGGATAAAGATTCAAAACATCATCCAAAACCACAAAGCCGGAATCAATGCCGTCTTTGATGAACTGTTGCACGTTTGGTGCAAAAGAGTTGAGGTTGTTAGGCATATCTATATTCTATATGATCGAGAGCGTTTTTTCTACCTTGGTTAGTTCTTTGAGTTTGAGCTTGAGCGCTGTTTCGTTTTCCGACTTCATCAGTTCCTGGATTTGTTTTTTGAGTGAGTATTTTTTAATCTTCAAAATATTTTTGGTAATTTCTTTTTTCCAGTCGATGTCGCCAGTGGGCAGATCATAGAGAAAGCCACGATTATACGAATCCATCAGTTCGTCTGGCAGGTTTTGATTGAGTTGTTCCAGAATTTCTTTGGGGGTGGTTTCGGTGTAAGATTGGGCCAGCTTAAACAATTTATAGGTTGAGGGCGAATAATAATCGTTTTCAGAAAGTTCCTGCCCGGCTTTTTTAAGCAGATAAACCTGTTCGCTGGTTTGCACAAGCAGGGCGAGCAGATAATTTTCCAGCGTTTCCTCAACGTTCTTTTTTTTGTCGCTTTCCCTTGTGGTGGCAAATCCGGACTGGTCTTTTTTCCCTTGTTTTTGTTTTCGCCGGTAATCAAACAGAGCACGCTTAATCGTTTCTCCCGGAGTGTTGGTTTTTTCCGACAGCAATCTGAGGTAATGGTCAAACAAAATCGGATTATAGATATTAGCTAGATATGGAATAATCGCCTCAATCACGGCTTTTTGGCCGTAGACTGTGCTAAGATCTTGTTTTAGGCTGTATGAATCAATCAGATATTCATAGATTGTTTGTTTATCTTTATAAAACTGGGCAAAGTCGTCGGCTTTGGATTGCAACACGTCGGCCGGGTCTTTGCCGGATTTAAGGTTAACTACGTGCATCTGAAAATCAAATTTCTCCGCCTCCTCAATGCTGCGTCTGATTGCTTCCTGGCCGGCCTGATCCATATCAAGCGCAAACACAATCCGGTTGGTCAGGCGTTTGATCAGTCGCAAATGATCCTGGGTTAGAGCCGAGCCCTTGATGGCGACAGTTTGTTTATAGCCAAACTGATGGGCCAAAATCGCATCAAACTCACCCTCCACCAGCATAATTTCATTTTGTTCGCGAATATCCTTGTGTCCCTGATGCAAGCCAAACAGGTTTTCCCGTTTATGATAAATAGCCGTTTCGGGCGTATTCATATATTTCATTTCCTGGCCGCCTTTGGTGGTTTCGTCCATCACTCGGCCTGAGAATCCCAAAATATTTCCCCGGAGATCAGTGAGAGGGAACATCAGCCGGGAGCGGAAACGGTCGTAGAAACGATTGCCTTGAGTTTTAATAATTAGCCCGGCGGCCAAAATTTCCAAAGCTGTGTAGCCTTTTTTGGTCAAAAATTTAAGGAGTGAATCCCAGGATTTTGGGGCATAGCCCAGATAAAAATACTTGGCGGTTTTGTTGTTCACGCCGCGGCTGTCCAAATATTGCCGGGCTTTGTTGCCCAGGCGGTGTTTTTCCAGTAAAAACTGGTAAAAATCAGCCGCGTATTGATTGATGGTAATCAGTTTTTGTTTTTGGTCCCAATCATTGTCCACAAAACTGCCTTTTTCCAGTTTGACACCGGCTTCCTGCGCCAGAATTTTCAGAGCTTCACCAAAAGTGAGGTTTTCCCATTTCATCAGGAATTTAAAAATGTCGCCGCCTTCGTTGCAGGCGCCGAAACAGTGCCAGATTTGCCGGTCCGGCGAGACTACAAAGGAAGGCGTTTTTTCCGAGTGAAAAGGGCAGGGAGCTTTAAAATTCCGGCCCGCCTTTTGCAAAGGCACATGTTTATTGATAAATTCCACAATATCGATTCGTTTCTTGATTTCCCCAAGTGCATCCATAGGCTGTTGCCGTATTATACAATTTTTCTAAGGGCAGCTTTTGGCTTTGTTGTAGCCGGCTTTTTGAGCCTGTTTTTCAGTGCAAAACCAGTCTTCTCCCTGGTCCTCCTCAACAATCACAAATTGATACTGAGCACAGCCCGGATAATAGTACCGTTTGGTGTATGGGCTGTTATTATCTATGTTGCCTTTAATCACACAGCGCGGGTTAGCCGGTTCTTGATGCACGCATTTTTTGTACAAACCAATATTTTTGGTCTTAGCCTCATCGGCCGCTTGTTTCAAAACGTCCTTCTTTGCCGAATTGTCATGATGATATCTGGCCCAGCCGCTTTTGAGCATCTCAAGATTCAAAAAAGTTTGGTCGCTATAAACATAAGCCATCGGTCGCCCGCGTTGATCAATAATTCTTTCGCTAATATTAATTCCCTGATTTCTTTTAAGTAAGTCCTGCAAATATTCTTTCGCTTCTTTGCCTCCGCAGTTTTCCAGTTCAGGGGCATCAATGTTTCTTAGTCGCAATCTTGCTTTGTTTTCCAAAACCAGTGTATCGCCGTCAAGCACGGCCAGCATTTTATATAGATTATTATTCGGTTTTGTCAGTTGATAACCAAAATATAAGTTCAGAATCAAAGAGGGGAGTGCTATCCAAGTTAAAAGTCGTTTAATATGATTAGCCTTTTTCTTGGCTTTCATAGCTTAAAGTATAGTCTTTCTTGATATAATTTACTAGATTACTGGAGGGGTGCCAGAGTGGACGATTGGGCTAATCTCGAAAATTAGTAAGGTTGAAAGATCTTCGCGGGTTCGAATCCCGCCCCCTCCGCACACACCACACCGTTCACAAAATGACAGTTTTGTGTCAAAAATAGCTTGGTATATCAACACCTGGTTTTTTGGTCATCATCACCCCTGTTTTATCATTCAAATAACGGAATTTGCTATTGCAACCAGTAAATTTGGTCATTCGTCTTTTAAGCACATAGCCATTAAGCCAAAGCTTGGCGTGCTTGAGAGAATTGAAGCTTTTTAAAGAAAACAGTCTTGATTGCAGGTGAGAGTTAAAACTCTCAATAATGTTAGAGGTTAAAGGAGCTTGATGGATTCCCCGATAAGCCAATAACTCTGCTTGATTTTTGTGAATGTTCAAAAGCACCTGTTGTGCTACTTGATCCCGTCCATATTTTTGATAAAGCAATAGGAGTTGTTTGTTAAAAACTTCTTGAGAAAGTTTTTGAGAGAGAATTTTATCAATACTTTTAGAGAACTGTCTGTAAAAAGGATTAGATCTGGTTTGTAATTGCCTTCTAATGTTTTCCTTGTAGTGGTTAACACAAGTTTGTATTTTAATGCTAGGAAACAGATTTCTAGCTGCTAATTTAAGATTGTAATTATCATCACAAACAATTAGCTGAGGTCGATGATTAAGTAATCTAAAAAAAGAGAAAAATCTAGCCCAAGAATGATAATTTTCAGCAGTATTAAGGTCAAAAACAGGTATGTCATGACGAAAGTAATCCAGGCCCCATAACAAAACGGGTTTGTAAGCAAAGCCTTTAACGTTTAAGTATTTACCATCAAAGGCAAAGATAGCTGAATAGCGCGAACAGTAGCTAAAACTGAATTGGTTATTATTGGGTAGTTTTTGTAGCTCCTCATGACAAATGTTCCAAACCCTAGTTTTAGAGAGATTGTATTTATGAGAAAGCTTTCCAAAAGACAAACCATCTAGATGGTCATTAAGAATACCCTTACGGTTGAATAATTTAAAATTAACAGTGAAATATCTAGAACAGGCTTTGCATTTGTAGACTAAAGATTGGTGACGTTTACGTTGAAAAATAACCTGGGTTGTAGTCCGGCATTGCGGACAAGAATATTTTTTTTCATATCCCCATTACAGCATAATTAATTGCAAAAGAACAAGCAAATATATACAATTTAACTGTCAAAAAGTGAACGGTGTCCGCAACGTAAGAAATTGCGAAGCAATTTCAACGTTGCTGGAACGCTTAAATTTGCTTTGCAAATTTATTGCGTTTCCGCCATATGTTTTATTACACTTATATACTTCAAAGTTTAAAGAATAATAGTCTATATATTGGCTATACTTCCAATCTAAAAAATAGGTTTAATGAACTCATTTATGGGCATAGCCATAAACTCCTTAGTTTTGTTTGACTAAATACTAAAAATTTCATATAGTAACTGTTTATAAGTAATGATTTTAGTACGATACAACTATAATAGTAAGACTATACGAATATGCCAAACAAAAAATCCACAATTGGGGATAACATAAGAAAATACCGGAACAAACTCGGTATTTCTCAAGATGTGCTTTCAAAGAGAGCGGATTTGGCTTTTCATACAATCGCCAAGATTGAAGCTGGCTCTACCCCCAACCCTACAATTGATACAGTCAAAAAAATAGCGGACGCTCTCGGCGTTTCGCTTGATGATTTAATGAAATAAAACTATGACAAACTTAACCACACTTGAAAAACAAATATTTGAAAAGCTATTCCAAATGAATGGTGGTTATGTTTTGAATTTTTCAGATCGGACAATGGGAGAATTTTTTAGAGACGATATAGGAATTGATATTTACAATCAAAAATATAACTATGCAAGCGGTTCAAAAGCTAATCGCATGCGTGGTTTGTGGTTAAAAGCAGATGAAAAAACTGTTGGTAAAAGTGTATTAAAACTTATTGAATATATTGAAAATCAAATTTTACTTGATAATCTAAAGCGAGCTGACTTTCCGACTGAAAGAATGACCGCTGCAAAAAATATCGGGGAAAAACTTCTTGGAACGAAAGTGAAAGTTGAAAATAAATCTCAAGCCACTTTCAAGAATGGCAATATCAATATAACTTTGCAAAAAGAAGTTTTTGACCATGTTCAAAAATTACTGAATAGTGGGCATTATTTTAATGCCGTGGAAGAAGCATATAAAATCGTTCGGCAGAAACTTAAAGATATTACAGGAAAAGAAAAGGCGCATGAGGCTTTTGCGGAATTAAATCAAGAAAAGATTTTCGGACGCAAACCGAAAAACGAAGCTGATAAGGACTTTTTCGAGGGAGTAAAATTTTTGCATATGTCTATTCATTTTTTACGAAATGAAAAAGCACATACTCCCGCTCAAGATTTGGATAAAAATTTGGCGATTCATTACATATCACTCGCCAGCTTGGCGTATGACTTGATAACTAGGAAATAATTATGGCAGCAAAATTTTTAAATACAAATTTACACAAAGCGAGCGCCGCCAAAAAAGACGAGTTTTATACTCAACTTGTTGATATTGAAAAAGAACTAAAGCACTATAAAGAACAGTTTCAAGGCAAAGTTGTTTATTGTAACTGCGATGATCCATACGAGAGCAACTTTTTTAAATACTTTGCATCCAACTTTAATGCTCTTGGATTAAAGAAGCTCATCGCCACGAGTTATAGCGGTTCACCGATTATTGGAGGTCAATTACCGCTGTTTCAAGTAGCTGGATCAAAGGGCAAGCAACCGCTCAAAATTGAAATTAAAGAAGTGCCGGATACAGACAAAGACGGCGCAATAAACCTTGATGATGTTAAGTATTTGCTCAAACATGACAAAAACACCGTCACACCGCTAAAAGGCAGTGGTGACTTTCGAAGTGATGAATGTATAGAACTACTAAAGCAGGCCGATATAGTTGTAACCAATCCGCCGTTTTCATTATTTCGGGATTATGTCGCGCAACTCGTCAAATATAAGAAAAAGTTTTTAATTATGGGCAATCAAAATGCAATTACCTATAAAGAAATATTTAAATTAATTAAAGAGAATAAACTTTGGCTTGGACAAAGTCTAAATGGTAAAAACATCCTTTTTCAAATTCCAGATCATTATGAAAGTTATTACAAAATTATTGATGGTAAAAAGTATGCTTTTCCAAAGGGAGTAGTTTGGTTTACCAATCTGAATGTTCCAAAACGAAATGAAGAATTAGTGTTGTATAGAAAATATTCTAAAGAAGAATATTCCAACTTTGATAACTACAATGCGATAAATGTAGATAGGACAGAACAAATCCCCATGGATTATAAAGGTGTGATGGGAGTACCTATAACTTTTTTACATAAATACAACCCAGATCAATTTGAAATTATTGGTTTAGGAATATCGACATCAGGATTAGAAATCGGAGTTATGCCGTATAAACCAGAGCATAAAAAGTATAGGAAGGAAGTTCAAAAAAGAGGTGCAGTGGACGGAGATTTATACATGATTAAAAATGAAATTGTAGAAGTGCCTTATGCGCGTATTCTTATTAAAAATAAAAAGTAAAAAAATAATATGAAAATCGATTTACATAAAATTAAAATTCGAAAAGTAATTACTGGCTACAAAGATAGTGCAGAAGAAGGTGTGGAGGCTTATGATGGCAAGCTTGATATTCGCCCAAAATATCAGCGCGAATTCGTTTATAAGGAAAAACAGCGCAACGCCGTAATAGAAACTATAAAAAATAGTTTTCCGCTAAATGTGATGTATTGGATGATTAGAGAAGATGGTGGCTATGAAGTGTTAGACGGCCAGCAGCGCACCATCAGCATTGGGCAATATGTGACTGGAGATTTTTCTCTCAATGATCGTTTTTTTCATAATTTAACCAAAGAGGAACAGGACAAAATTTTAGATTATGAATTAATGATTTACTTTTGCGAAGGTACGGACAAAGAACGACTGGATTGGTTTAGGATTATCAATATCGCCGGGGAAAAATTGACCGACCAAGAAATTCGCAACGCAGTCTATACCGGGCCGTGGCTTTCGGATGCAAAACTCAAATTCAGTAAATCAAACTGTGTGGCATATCTGGTAGCAAACGACGGCGGGCAATTAGTTAGCGGTTCACCGATACGGCAGGTATATTTAGAAACCGCTCTTTCGTGGATAAACGATGGCATGATTGAAGACTATATGGCGAAACATCAGCATGACAAAAAAGCTGATGAGCTATGGGGCTATTTTCAAGATGTAGTCGCTTGGGTGCGTAAAACTTTTCCCAATTACAGAAAAGAGATGGCGAGCGTGAATTGGGGCGAGTTATACAACAAATTCAAAGATAAGAAATTGAATACCGTCAAACTGGAAACTCAAATTAAAAAATTAATGCAGGACGAAGATGTTACCAAAAAGTTCGGCATTTATCCGTATGTTTTGACGGGGCGAGAAAGACACCTTTCAATTCGTGCTTTTACCGACAAAATGAAGCGCGAAGCGTATGAAAGACAGGATGGCATTTGTCCATTTTGCAAGAAGCAGAAAAAAGAGAAAAAACAATGGGATATTTCAGAAATGGAAGCCGACCACATTACCCCTTGGCACGAAGGTGGAAAAACGATTGCAGAGAATTGCCAAATACTATGCAAGGAGCATAATCGAATAAAATCCGGGGAGTAAGCCGAGTGTTGGCGAAAATTTAGTAATCCCTAATATATTTGTAGAAAAACTTGACACGCTTGTTTGAATTTGCTACATTACTTTCATAATAGGGTTATTTATATGAACACAGTACCAAATCTATACAAAAAAATACAGGATTTCCGCCAAAAGGCCGGAATGACGCAAAAGGAACTTGCGGAGAAGGTCGGTTTATCCCGTGGGGCGGTTACTTCAATAGAACAAGGGAAGCGTAAGGTTACAGTTGAAGAATTGCTCAAATTTTGCGAAGCGTTTAGCTGCTCTTATGCAGATTTTTTGGCTTCCGATCAGAAGGATAAGCCGGCGGCGGAAAGTGGAAAAAAAAATGTCCGCGAGCTTTATGACGCGTACAAAGATAAATATCAAGGCAAAACATTGCCTTATCCGCAGAATGATAACCCCCTTGATGATTATTTGCGTCAGGTGAACCCATATTATTACCCGTTTGCCAATAACGAAATCCGATATGAGCAATGATCCTAAACAATCGAAAAAGCTGGAGCTAACAGAGTTAGCCCCAAGGAAACCGGAAGAAGGTGGTGAGGGTGCTTCTTTGCCAATCTCTATTGAGCTTAATCAAAAGCGCAGACAGCATAATCAAAATTTTGAAAAAAGCTTGCGACATGCACGAATTGAGCTTATTAAAGATATTCAGCAAAAGCGCGGCTCCAAGGTATTTGTATTTTACTCTCACGATACTTTGGACGCGCAACACGCAGAAATTTTCTTTGAACTCCTACAGGAAGTTGGCAAACAAAAAAAACTTGATCTCTTTTTATTAAGCCCTGGTGGATTTGCCGACCAAGCTTTCAATATGTCGCGCTGGTGCAGACAATACGCCACGCAATTTAATGTAATCATTCCTTACTACGCAAAAAGTGCCGCGACCTTGCTATCTTTGGGCGCAGATACGCTTTTGATGGGGCCTTCATCGGAACTTGGACCAATTGATCCTCAAATTCGTATACCCGATGAATATGGGCGGACAATGCAAGTATCAGCACTTTCCATCAAAGACGCCTTGAAAGTCATTGAAGGTCTAACCGAAGACAATCAAGAAAAAGCTTTGAAATACATGCCCCTGATTGAGAAAATTGATCTCAAGGTGCTTGGGCAATATGACCGCGCGATACAAAGCGCAAAACAATACGCTTCTGACCTCTTGCACATGAGCGGCCTCTTGAAAGATAAGGATATCGAAGAAGTGGACGTTGATGATTCAAAAAAGAAAGTGCCAAAACATAAAAACATCGCACACCAGCTAACCGAGGGCTATTATTCTCACGGCTATGCGATAGGTACGGATAAAGCGCAAGAACTTGGATTTAATGTCGTCTGCCCGGGCAATGACGGCTTTGACCCCGAAGTTTGGAAGTCGGTTTGGCGGCTACATAAGCTATATGATGATATGATGAGAAATAATCGCAAAGAGCGGCTTCTTACGGAAAATTTGGTTGAATACCGGCAGGTTATGACTGTTTTGGAAACCGATGCCTTCTCTGTGCCTGTTGAGAAGAATTTTATAAAGGATTTATCGCAAAAATATGGTAAAAAATAATATCACACAATTAGCAGTAGAAGAAAAGAGCAAGCCGATTTTGCAATTTTCCGTTTTATGCGACGGCGTTGCAAAGCAGGGCAACAAGCCAGTATTTATTGGTGTATTCAGCAATTTTGTACGCACTGGTGTTATTGCCCAATTCTTTATCGTAAACCGATGGATTTACGGCAAAGGAACATTCAAGCAGAAAATTGCAATAAAGGATCCCGATTTACAAAAAACTATAGCTGAAATTCCAGATCAAGAATTTATTTTGAAAGAAGAAATTAACAGTGCGGACATAGTCAATGGTTTTGTAAATGTAAATTTTGAAAAACCAGGCGTATATTGGGTAGAGATTTCTTTAGACAATAAATTGTTAATGTCGTATCCATTACCGGTGTACGAACAGCAGAAGTAACTAAACCCGCCCGCCACCCATTGATTTTGTGGCTCCGCAAAATAATTTCAGGGCGAATCCCAAGCAGTCGATCAAAATTATGTGGAGGTTGGTGGTCAATGTAAACTATAAGGACCAAATTATTCCAGACCTACATACTTCGCAATAAGCAAAAAGCTAGTGGGTGATTGTCTTAACCATCTCTTAAGCAATCCTTAAGAAAGTTAAGTTATACTAGCAATAATGAGGATTCTTCTGATTGAAGACGAGCACAAACTGGCTAACGCAATTAAACGAGCATTAGAGTTACAAAAGTATGCCGTCGATGTCGTTTATGATGGAGAGGAAGGCTTTAATTTGACCATTGGAGAAGAAGCATGCGATCTGATTATTTCTGACATTATGTTACCCAGTCTCGACGGAATTGAGTTTTGCAAAAGAATTCGTCAGGAAGGAATTCATACCCCCGTTTTGATGTTAACCGCCAAGGGACAGATTCAGGACAAAGTCGTCGGACTGGATAATGGGGCCGATGACTATATGGTTAAACCATTCTCGTTTGATGAGCTTTTTGCTCGCGTGCGAGCGTTGGTACGCAGACCCAAGGGAGAACGTGATCCGATGTTAAAGATTGCGGATTTGAGACTAGACCCTGTTAACTTCAAAGTTATTAGAGCCGGTAAACAAATTAAACTTTCAACTAGAGAATTCTCCATTCTTGAGTACCTAATGAGAAATCAAAATAAAGTAGTTGGTAAAAAGCATTTAATTGCTCATGTTTGGGATTATGATGCCAATATATTACCAGGAACAGTTGAGGTGCATATCAAAAATATCAGAGATAAAATTGACAAACCTTTTACCAAAAGGCTCATTCATACAGTTCGCGGATTTGGATACGAAATAAAAGTCGAAAATTAATATGTTTAACAAAGCCCGATTAAAACTCACCATTTGGTATTTGGTGATTATCTTTGTAATCAGTGGATTATTTAGTGTCGCTTTTTATCATGCCTCTACCAGAGAGATTCAGAGAATTGTTAAGCGAATGCAAATAGCTCAGGAAGAATGGCAAGGTCGGTTTAGGAATTTTCCACTTTTACCCCCACCTCAAAGAGCCCCGAGTTTAGAAGAGCTACAGCTGGCCAAACAGCGACTGCTTATGAACCTTGTTTTTATTAATGGAGTTATTCTGGTTATCTCCGGTGGTGTTGCCTATTTTTTGGCAGGCAAAACTTTAAGGCCAATCAAATTAATGGTCGATGAGCAGAATCAATTCATTTCTAATTCTTCTCACGAGCTAAGAACTCCATTATCTACACTTCGTGCTGAAATGGAAGGCAATTTGCTGGAAAAACACATCTCTGATAAACAGGCACGCAAATTGATTAATTCTAATTTGGAAGAAGTCGGCAGAATTCAAAACTTATCAAATAAGTTGTTGCAATTAGCCAAGCTTCATTGTTCTTTGCCAATTAAATATACGGACAAACTCAAAATTAAAGAGATCATCGCCTTAGCGGTAAAAAGAGTTCAGATGTTGGCTAATGCCAAACAAATTAACTTCCAGCTTAAACTAGATGATTCAATCGTCAAGGGTGATAAAGAAAGTCTTTGTGAACTATTTGTAATTTTGCTTGACAACGCCATTAAGTTTAACCATAAAAGGGGAACAGTAAGAATCGTTTCCAAAGTAATTGGAGATAAAGTGGTAATTTTGGTAAAAGATCAGGGTATCGGTATTCCTGAAAAAGACAAAAATCATATTTTTGAAAGATTCTACCGGTCAGACAAATCCAGGTCCCAAACTGAGGGCTTTGGTTTGGGCTTATCTATTGCTAAGCAAATTGTTGAGAAGCATAACGGGGTCATTACTGTTAAGAGCAAGATTGGCAAAGGCTCAATTTTCACGATCTCTCTTTCTTTAGTGCAATTTTAAGCCATTCTTAAGATTCCTTTTTTACAATACCTTTACTATGAACAAATTGGTAAGTTCTTGGAAAGCAAGATTAGTCATCTTAGTTGTCGCAATTGGATTTGGTCTTGGTGCTTGGCAACTGTTTGGCAAAACAAATCAAGCCAAAGTTAGCTACGAAACGATCGTTGCCGAAAAAAGTACATTTATCTCTTCCATCTCAGGTTCAGGCATTATTACTTCCGGAAACTATACCAATGTCACTACAAAAACTGCGGGAGTTGTTAGTAAAGTGTATGTTACCAATGGTGACACGGTTACTCAGGGACAGAAGATTGCAGAAGTAGAACTTGATGATTATGCCAAAGAGCGGCAGTCAGCTGCTTGGGTTGCCTATCTGGAAGCCAAAGAATTATCTTTAGCCGCTGTTAGCGGTAAATCTGAAGCCGATATCGCCATGTGGCAGGCTCAACAGGCGGTGATTGATGCCCAAGAAGCCCTCGACGACTTAAACAATGGGGGCAACAATCCAGCCACTGACGAAGAGTATACTGAGAGCGAGCGGGCCATTATCCCTAAAACTTTGGATCAAAAACGGGAAGCTTTTACCGTGGCTGAAGCCAAATATTTGAATGCTGATGCTGATATCTCTAACGCCAGTGCCAAAGTGACTGCAGCCTTGAGAGATTATCAAGAGAACTCAGCCACTATTGTGGCTCCTGCTGATGGGGAGATTACCGATCTGGCACTAGCAGAAGGATTAATTGTGGCCGCTAGCTCCACTACTTCACAAACCAGTGGCGCCACTATTGTTTCTGCTCAGACCGTGGGCAAGATAAATAATTCCAATGGGCAATTGATCGCCACAGTCAACCTAACTGAGATTGATATTATTAATGTCAAAGCTAACCAAAAAGTCACTCTTACTCTAGACGCTTATGAGGACAAAACTTTCACCGGTAAAGTAATGGCGGTGAATACTAACGGAAGTGTTTCCTCAGGAGTGACTTCATATCCAGCCACGATTTTGCTTGATCCGGTTTCGGTAGAGATTTATCCCAATATGGCAGTTAGTGTTGAAATTATTACCAGCATCATTCCAGATGTGATCGTTCTGCCAGCTGCAGCTGTGCAACTAATTGGTGGTCAAAATTCAGTTCAAGTGAAAAAGGATGGCGAAGTGGCAACTGTTCAAGTGGAAGTTGGCGATGCCAGCGATTCACAGATAATTATAACTTCAGGAATAAGGGAGGGCGATGAGATTATCACCTCAACAATTACAGATAGTAGTGACAAACAAGATGATACCAGTTCGCCATTTAGTGGCACTGGCGGCGGTAGAGGCGGTTTTGGGGGTGGAGTTCCTTTTTAAAAAACAAAGACATGTCAAAACCAATTATTAGTGTCAATCATTTGTCAAAAGTTTACAAAACTGGTGACATTGAAGTCAAAGCGCTGTCAGATGTATCCATTCAAATCAATGAGGGTGAATTCGTGGCGATTATGGGTTCTTCTGGATCAGGCAAATCAACGCTGATGCACATCATGGGGGCGCTAGATAAGCCTACGAGTGGTAGTTATCTGTTGGTAGGCCATAATGTGGAGTCTTTGTCAGATGATGAACTGGCAGAAATCAGAAATAAAAAGATCGGTTTTGTCTTTCAGGCCTTTAATTTGTTAGCCAGAACCTCGGCTATTGATAACGTTAAGTTACCGATGGATTATGCGGGATATCCGGATAACGAACAAGAACAGCGAGCCAAACAAGTGTTACAAATGGTTGGTTTGGCAGACCGAATGGATCACTCGCCAAATGAACTCTCAGGAGGCCAGCAGCAACGTGTCGCCATTGCCAGAGCACTGGTAATGAAGCCGGCGATTATTTTAGCAGACGAACCAACTGGCAATATTGCCTCTGTCCAGGCTGAGGAAATTATGGATATTTTTCAAAAGCTCAATGATGACGGACACACAATAGTCATGATTACCCATGAAGAAGACATTGCCGAACACGCCAAAAGAATAATCCATTTATTTGACGGCAAGATAAAAATATGAAATTATCAAAACTCATCAAATCTGGTTTCAAAAATCTCGGAGTCAACAAATTGCGAACAGGCTTGGCGATACTTGGGATTGTGATTGGAATTGGGAGCGTAATTGCCTTGGTATCCATGGGTGAGGCTAGTAAATTGGCAGTGCAATCTCAAATTCAATCCATTGGTTCAAATTTGTTAACCGTGTCCCCTGGCTCACAAACCAGTGGCGCTGTGCGAGGGGCTCCGGGTGGTGCCACAACTCTCACAAATGAAGACGCAGAAGTGATCAAAATCTCAGCACAGATAACGACGATAAAGAATGTTTCTCCAGAGTATTCTGGCCGTATCCAAGTCATTGCTGGTAGAAATAATAGTAATAGTCAAGTTGTTGGTGTGGAACCAGCGTATGCGGATGTTCGCAAAATAACTGTCTCTTATGGCGGTTTTATTACCTCACAGCACGTGTTTAGAATGTCAAAAGTGGCCGTACTTGGGCCCTCAATTGCTGAGGATCTTTTTGGTGAAAATACTAACCCTGTTGGCCAGACTATAAAAATTAACGGTAATGACTTTCTAGTCATTGGCATTACCAAGGCCAAAGGTGGTTCAGGGCCAACCAGTCAGGATGATCAAATATACATCCCTCTCTCTACCGCTCAAAAACAATTGTTTGGGGTCAAACACCTGACTTCGATTGCTCTGGAGGCAACAAGTGAGAATGTGATGACTAAGGCTCAAAATGAAGTGGGTTATTTACTTTTAGCAAGACATAAATTATCAGATCCCGCCGAGGCAGATTTTCGCATCACTTCCCAAGAGGATTTACTAGATACAATTACTTCAGTTACCGGGACATTTACCACTCTTTTAAGTGGTGTGGCAGCAATTTCTTTGTTGGTTGGCGGGATTGGCATTATGAATATTATGTTAATGTCAGTCACGGAAAGGACCAGAGAAATTGGTCTTCGTAAAGCCCTTGGTGCCAAAAAGAAAACCATTATTCAACAATTCTTAGTTGAATCAATTATTTTGACCTTTATAGGTGGTGTAATTGGCATAATCTTGGGTATTAGCGGTTTTTATGTTTATTCACAAGTAAGCGGATCAGTATTTGTGGTAACAGTTCAATCGGTGATATTAGCTTTTGGTGTATCGGTTGGTATTGGCATATTATTTGGTTGGTATCCAGCTAGGCAAGCGGCTAATTTACAACCAATTGAGGCCTTGAAATATGAATAGTAATTATAAAAATAAAGGAGGTGATACATTATGAAAAATAATCTTATGGTTACAGTTATAGTTGCGGTCGTTGTTGGAGGACTTGGTTTTTTTGGTGGGATGCAATACCAAAAGGCTAGTGCTCGACCATCAGCCACAGTGGGACAGTTCCAAGCACAAAATGGACAAGCTAGGCCCGAAGGTTTTCCAACTCGAGAAGGAACTGGTTCAAAGGGAGGCTCTGGTATAAATCCGGTTAGTGGTGAGATTCTTGAAATTGATAACAAGACAATAACCATTAAAACTCAGGATGGAAGTAGCAAAATAGTGATTTATTCAGGCTCTACCAATATAAATAAAACCTCTGAAGGTTCAATGGATGATTTGCAGGTGGGAGAAGAAGTGATGGTGATTGGTACTCAAGACACAAATGGTACTCTAACTGCACAAACAATTTCTATTGGAGGAAGAGGCTTCCGCGGTATACCAGAACAAGAAATAGACAAAGAGCAGTAATTTACTGCATTGTGACAATCTGATATACTTGCTTCACAATTGATGGTAGAAAAACCTAATCCACTACAAACAGACGCTGTTCTTCTTTGTGGCTATGATTTAAAACCTGGATTCAACGGAAAAAACAAATTTTCATTAGAAGTTGGTGGTACTACAGATATATTAGAAAATACTCTTGACGCTCTTGATAATACTCAATTTGTAGATCGTATTTTTGTGGTCACCTCATCGGACAATGTTCAAGATAGATTTGTTGGAAGACAAAAAGAATATGTGTTAGTTAAGTCTCAAGGTAGTCTAATAAATAACATCGAGGCAGGAATTGAAAAACAGCAACAGCGAGGCGGTAAAAAACACGTTTTAATGGTTTGTTCTGACTTACCATTTTTGACGAGTCAATCTCTTGACTGGTTAGTTATCAACTCAAGGCCGGATTCAGATAATAAAGGCATAAAAATACCTGTTGTTCCTCACACAAAAGTTCAAGAGTTATTGCCAATATACGAAACCTATTACTATCCCATGAGGGAGTTTTCTTTTAAAATGGGCAACAATATTTATATAGACATAAATCTACTCAATGAAGAAAGAATAAGACTATTGGTCGATGGTTATAGAAACTCAGGATCTGATAATTATGTGTTAATGTCGTTGCAGAAAATGGCTTTATTACAAAGATATGGAGGAATCGAGGCAGTTTACACTGTAATGATTAACTACCTTTCCAAACTCCTTCAGATAAAATACGGCACAAAAAGAAGCGTTCCATTATCAGGGTTGAGGAAAAAAAGTGATTATGAGCGAGTAATATCCCGAATAATTGGACATAAGGCCGAACTTCTTGCGACTCCATTTGTCGATATAGTTCTTGATGTCGACAATGCAGTTAGGTTAGGTATCTTCCAACGAGGATATGATCGTATTAGTCAAATAGTTAATAGACAATCTGATCAAACAATAATTTGATCGATTCTATTTTTTTATAACGTTTCATTTGTCTCGGTTATCAGACGCACGGGCTCCAGACCTAGGTGATCCGCCAATTGCAAGAACAGGTAATAAGAGTGTAGATTTTATAGCAATGCTAAATAAGCGCAAATTAATACTAAGTGAATTAGACAAAACAGTTTTGAAATAGTCAAAAGCCGAGCCAAGAACATCTGAAAGAAGTGTTAGTAACGTAGTTTAGAGAAATTGACATTCTGGTTAAAGATTTTATTATCAATCATAAGGGAGTAAAATAAGGGGAAAATGATAGTCACGCCAATTAAGACCGGTAAGATTACGATCGACAATACCAGTTTGTTCTCTGTTCTTGATCAGCACCTGCCGTCGCTAAAAGAAAAATCGGTGGTGGTGGTGACGTCGAAAATTGTCAGTATTTGTGAGGGTCGGGTCCAGAGAAAAGTCGGGAACGAAAAAAAAGACGCTTTGGTTATTGCCGAAGCCGAATTGTATTTGCCAAGGCGGCAAAATCAATACGGCTTTATGATCACAATTAACCAAGGGACGATGATTGCCAGCGCCGGCATCGACGAGTCTAATGGTAATGGTTATTTTGTGCTCTGGCCCAAAAATCCGCAGAAAAGCGCGAACGATATTCGCCGCTATTTAATCAAAAAGCATCAGTTAAAACATCTTGGGGTAATTATTTCCGACAGTCGAATTACTCCCTTACGGCGAGGTGTCACTGGGGTGTCTATTGCCCACAGCGGTTTTCGTTTATTAAATGATTATGTGGGCAAACCGGATATTTTTGGCCGGATTATGAAGGTGGAGAAAGCCAATATTGCCGATTCTTTGGCAACCGCGGCGGTTGTCGCCATGGGCGAGGGAGATGAGCAGCAGCCACTAGCTGTAATTGAAGATTTGGACTTTGTTCATTTTCAAGATCATAATCCTACCGCCAAGGAGTTAAAAAATAACCGAACTACGATTGAAACCGATGTTTTTTCCAAAATGCTGAAAGCGGTTAAGTGGCAAAAAGGAAAGAAAGGAGTAAAAAAGTAATGTTCTGGAAAATAATTATACTAATTATGGCGGTTCTGGCTTTATTGGGAGTGCTTTGGATTAATGAACGGCCGGTGTCGGTCATTGAAACGCCGGAATCTGAGGTTAAGGTGTTGCCCGCAGAGGTCATTGAGAAAATCGGGCAGGCACAATACGATAAGTCGTTTCAAGTGCCAATTCTTTTGTATCACTACGTTGAGTATGTCAAAGACACTAATGATACCATCAGACAATCGCTCAACATCACACCGGATATTTTTGAAGAGCAGGTTAAAACCTTATCCGAGGCCGGCTACACTTTTTTGACAATGAGAGAGCTTGGTTTAATTATTGACGACAAGCAGGCGCTCCCGGAAAAGCCGGTGGTTCTGACTTTTGATGACGGGCACTGGGATATTTATACCGATGTCTGGCCAATTCTCAAAAAGCATCAAGCCAAAATAACCGTCTTTATGATCACTGACTTTATCAACGGTTCGGACTTTTTGAGCACCGAACAGATTCGGGAAATTGTCGGGTCCAAAGAAATCGAGATCGGCGCCCATACCGTCCATCATGTTTCCCTTGCCTATGAATCAGCCCAAACGCTTAAATTCCAAGTTGAGCAAAGCAAAAAGACTTTGGAAAAAGATTTTGGTCTTGAGGTTGTCTCCTTTGCTTATCCCAATGGCGCTTTGGATTTGGCCGCCATGCAGGCAGTCGAGGACGCTGGCTATTGGACCGCCGTGTCAACCGTTCTTGGCACCAATGTGAACAAAGGAAACCGCTTTGCTCTTTATCGTCTTCGGCCCGGTCGACTGATTGGGGAGAATTTGCTCGAACGCCTAAGGGAAGTTAATTGATTATAAATTACTTAAATTCTATTAAATTTGTATACTGAAATCATTACTAATTAATTTTTATTATGGAAAATCAAGTTGAAAGCCCAAACAAAACTTATAAAACCTTGTTTTACGTGTTAATCACGATTTTACTAATGGTTGGTTCTTTTGCCATTGGAATGTTGTGCCAGAAGACTTTAAGTCCGAAAAAAGCCGACGATAAGATTAAAACCGAAGTTAAAGCTGGGCCAAGTGTTAAACCAAGTGTCACGACCAAAGTCGAAACTACTCCAAAAGTTGAACCGACAACTTCGGGCTTGTCGGCTCAAGAAGAAGAACTGCCGGCAATCAGAGCGGCAATGGCGGCTAAATACAATAAACAAACCAGTGAGGTCGATCTCACTATTTCCAAGTTCGAACCCGGTTTTGCCCAAGGCGGCGTGCAGTTTAGCGGTGAAATGGGTGGCGGCTGGTTTTTGGCAGCCGAAGTTGGTGGTCAGTGGGTCATTGTGGACGACGGCAACGGCACTATTTCCTGTGACATAATCGCACCCTATAATTTCCCGACGACCATTGTTTCAGAATGCTGGGACGAGACCAGTCAGGATATTATCTATCGTTAAACTAAGTGCTCGTTTTTGAAAAAATTCGAACGCATTTCAAACAAAATTGTTAAAGTGTTAGCTCGCCTCGCTCTGCTCGCCTCGTTACTCCAACGCGTCGCCCCCACCCGCCGCGTTTCCGAAAAAGTCGGTTCGAAATCCGCCTGTTAAGGCGGAAAAAGAAAATGTGCAATTTTTTTAATGTTCTAGTTCTCTGTTTAACAACTTAAATGGCCACTAAAAAAGCAATCGATTAAGTTGAAAGCAAATAAAGTATGGCAGAACTACCAGGTTATAAAAGTGATAAAATCACAATATGAATAATAACGAGTATTTGAATGAAATTACTGGACCTAATTTAGTTACGCTCAATTTCCCACCGGCACGCAATAAATATAAAAATATGGTAGCTACTGCACTTTCTGCCATTCAAGTAGGCGACATTCGCTTTTTCCCTGTGGACCAACTTGTTTTTGGCAAAAATCAATCTTTTAGCGGAAAGTGGTCGGCTAGATTTAAATAGATGGCATGTCATTTCTACAGGAGAAGGTTCTGTTGTCGTTAGTCAGGAATTTTTAGATATACAAAATAATTTCTCTCAACTTGAAATTAATTCGTCAATTTCATGGGATAGCGAAAAATGTTTAAATTTATTGAAAAAATATTTGCATTCTTTTATATTCTAACAATTTAGCTCTTGATAACCGAAACAAATTAGACGTTATAAAAAAATAAAATTACAAAATGACTAATTATTTACAAATAATAAATTTACTCGCTAATGAATTACTCATAGATTTTAACAAAAGACTAGAACTCTATTTATTATGAAGACTATTAAGGTTTGATTACTAAGATGATTCAGGAATCAAGATTGAGCTAAGGTAAAAAAATTACTTTTTTCCAATTCCCTGAGAAAATCTGAGTAAATATCCACTTGGATCCATAACAAGAATTTCTCGACATCCGTGTAAGGTTTTTTTTACTTTATAATAACTGTCTTTTATCCCTTTTTTCAATGGATAGTTATTTTGTGCAAGAGTATCAATTATTTTTTGAACATTATCTGTCTCTATTTGAAAGTTAATCCCCCTTCCATAAGGATATTCGGGTTTACCATTATGCCATTCTTCATCATTGTCGTCTTGTTGGATCATTAATTGACTACCTTGATAAGATAGAAAGGCAAATAATGGATCTTTTCTTTCATACTCGAGTTTAAAACCTGGTATATTTGTATAAAAATACAGACTCTTATGAAAGTCGATAACGTAAAGCTCCGGAAGAATATTATTAAATCTCATTTAATTAATTCTAATAATTAATAATATAGAATTTTATAATTGCAATTCAATACTCCAAGATACGGAGCATGTAGGTCTGGAACCCCAACGTCCTGATAACTGAGACAAATGAAACGATATAAAAAGTTAAACAAAGTTCTTTTTTTATTTAGATCAATTGTTATTATAGGATATTTATGCTATGCTATATAGACTTTTATAGTGGTCAAGATATGTTAATGCAAACAAAGCCAAACAAAACGCCCTATAGTCCCTATCTTTATACCACTACCAACCAATTTCATATAAAAACTCTGTATTTTTTTCGCATTCTTACTTGGCTCATGGTGGTTGCGGGATATGCGATGTTTTTTAGTCATTATCCACTGTATTGGCTGTTATTTGCCCCTATTATTATCTTTTTTACAATCTATTATATTTTAAGTTATGCTATTAACCTTTTTTACCAAAAGTTTGATGTTAAACAACATAATAAAGTAAAACGACAATTTTGGAAAAAATTAGGCATTCAACCTTCAATAGATATATATTTACCCGTATGTGGCGAGAGCATTAGCATGATAAAAAAAACTTTTATAGCCGCCAAGGCCATTAATTACAAAAATAAACAAATATATATTCTTGATGATAAAGGAAACGTTGACGTTAAAGCGCTTGCTAATAGGCTTAAAATAAATTATTTATCGCGTCCGAATAAAGGAGAAATGAAAAAAGCAGGTAATTTAAAATATGCTTTTGCACATACACACGGAGACTTTTTTGTGGTATTTGATGCTGATTTTGTCGCCCACTCTGATTTTATTACCGAGCTACTGCCATACATGAGTGATGAAAAAATTGGTATCGTACAAACTCCGCAACATTTTCTAGCTACTAACGAATTACACACTAAAAGCCCGCTTGAGTTTGGCGCCGCAGGTGTACAGGAAGATTTTTATCGAGTAATCCAGGTGGCGCGAAATCGATTTGGTAGTTCAATCTGTGTGGGAACAAACGCTATTTATCGCCGCTTGGCTATAGCAAAAATAGGTGGGCCGTATCAAATTGAACATAGTGAGGATGTTCATACAGGCTTTGCTCTAATAGAAAATGGCTATGCGATTAAATATATCCCTCTCATTTTCGCTTATGGTATTTGCCCCAACAACTTGCTTTCATATTTTCACCAGCAGCACCGATGGTGTAGTGGCACAATGAGTTTATTTCTGTCTGGCAAACTATTTTCATACAAACTCACCCTCGCTCAAAAACTATGCTACATAACTGGACTCCTATACTATATCAGTCATCCACTAGGACTTATTATGTCGTTCCAAATTTTCACAGTGGTATTGTTTCATCCTGAATGGCTGATATTTGCTCACCTTTTACCTTTTGTTCCATTTTTAGTGTACACACGACTTGTCCTACCTCTCACCAAACTCACGCGACCCAAAGTTGGAAGTTATCTAGCATATGCTGCTGTAACATATAACTATACTTATGCTGTATTTTCGAACATATTTGGTATTAAGCTGAGCTGGGTACCAACAAACGGAACTAATTTGAATGTATCTCAAGACTTTCTGAGGCTCGTCTTATTAAATAAAATATATTTGTTGACGTATACAGTGCTCGTCGTATTGATACTTGCCGTAACCTTGTATCGTTCTATGTATCAGGCATTGAGTATCACACCGTTTAATATAATCTTGTACATATGCATATTTGCATGGGTAGGATATAATATATTTCTTCATACAATTTTTTACCGTCATGCATTGAAATTTGTAACCTTGAAGTCGAATAACCTGTAAAAAATAGATATTGGTATGTTTTATCAAAACACGCTGAAAAATCTACTGCTGACCGGTACCCTGCATACTAGATATAGTTTTCTAAGAAAATATTAGCAGTTTATCTCTAAAACTATGACTTGTATCTCAAAAGAGATTAAAGATGGGGTTTTAATTAAAGTAAAAACTGGTAAGAAGGTAATAACTCTTTCCAAACAATATTGGATCAGTGAGAAAATTATACATAACTGGCTAAAATTAGGGACGGAAGACAGGATATCAATGAGTAAGAAAGCTTCTCCTTGGGAAAATGCTTATCAAGAGAGTTTTTACTACAACTTTAGAACTGACTTAGGATTGGAATTTGACCGCTTTATTGGAGTTGGAGAACTTGTCGAAGCTATTTCCCAAACAATTCATTACTACAACCAACAAAGAATCCACACTTCTCTCAAGATGTCACCTGCTAAATACAGACTTTATCAGGAGCAAAAAGTCTTAGAAAAAGTTGTCGAAAAAATGGGTACTTGACACTAACGGAAATAACGATAAGGGAAATAATATAAATAACGTTAAGAACGTTGAAGAATTATCTAAATTTGTATAATCATTCGAATAGTTAAGATATAGTTGGTGCCAATGTTTTGATACTGTTGTCGGGATAAAATAATTTAGCCCTTTCCCCTATAACAATTAAATTATCCTTACATCGTATAACTCCTCCTGTTTCTGGAATAGCTAAAATAGGTGATTCTATAGTTGGACTGAGATCCATTATGAGTTGATTTTCTTCTGATAATCCTTTGTAATGGCAAAAAACAGAGAGTCCGTCAAGGAAGTTTAGTCCATCATAAGACAATCTTGCGTTATTTCTAACTTCGGGTGCCGTACGTAAATCTTTTCCTAATATAATTGCACCAGCGCTACCTCCATATATTAGCCCACCCTCTCTAATATATCTGCTGATAAGCGACGTAAAACCTGTTTCTAAGAAATGATCCATTAATCTATTCGTATTTCCTCCTCCAATATATATACCTCCAATAGCTTGTAAATCTTGCATGGTAATCTTATTTAAATCTGTCCACATATTAACATTTGATCTTCCATTTACTACTCTATTAAACCATGTAAAACATTCACTATAAGGACGTGAAGTCATAGCGATTGGAATATAAGCAAGATTTCCTTTTAAATATTTAAAAAATTCATCATCAAAAGATGCGGATAAAGTTTCGTTACCTCCACCACCAAGAAATATTTTAGTTTGTCTTTCCATGTTGATTTTTCATAAATTGAATCAAATCATCATCTAATATACCGTGCATTTGAGCATAAATAAGAGTTGTTTCAATAGGTTGTTTAATATTCAATGCATCAGGTAAATTAAACTGTTTTTTTAAAGCTAAATTAAGCCTTTTATTACGTTCTATACTTATAACTTGGGTAGTTGTTATTAAATCTAATGGAAATGATTGAAAATGACTCCACCATTCATAGTAATAATTCACCAATTCATCTTTGAAGGGTTGAGAAAAACTAAATGCAGTGTCAGCCAAATTCTTATATTTCGATCCTACATCCCTATGACCACTTTCTACTCCTGAAGCAGATAATAGCACCAGGGTACGATATGCATCTAACTGTTCAATCTGATCATTACTGACTTCAATTAATGGGTTAAAAACTCCAAAATATAACCTATTTTTTCTCGCCGCCCATGTTAGTCGTTCTAACCCAAAAGTAATATCACTCATGGTCGCTGATGTTTGTGATTTAATTAAGGGAATGTTGATAAAAAAATTACTAACTCCTAGCTCCAAACCTTTATAAAATACCTTAATTACATCAGTATTAAATTCACCATTTCCCCAATTTGGACGATTTTCAATATGACGTAACGTTAAATCACCTGCAAATAAACCCACTTCTGATAATATTTCTATCCAATGTTCAAAATGAGACATATGATTTTCTAATGTAGCGTTAAATTGCTCCGTAGCTAATAGAGTAAATGATGTTGAAAATCCTTCTTTTTTTCCAACGATTTTACGACCTTGCAATCTAATAACAGGTTGAATTGTATAAATAGGTAAACCTTGCAAAGGAGCCTCGATTTCTTCATGGATAAATGGATCAAATAATTGACCAGCAGTACCGGTAAAGACTGTCGTACTATTGTCTCTTACTATGGGTAAAGGTTGACAATATTGAAAATCTGGATCTACAACTTCGTGAAATTTGTCTGCAATATCAAAAATAGATGGTGGATTTTTTCTTTTTTCTCCAATAAACTCATATCCATTACATTTTTCATCACCACAAATTGCTTTTTGACCCTTAGTTAAAAATAAAGTATGACAGCACTCACAGCTTGCCGAATGCCATCCTTTACTCGACAAATACTCCGAAACCACTGAATGAACTTGTGCTACACGCTGTTCACCTATGCCATTGATTTTTCTTTCATTGAAACCAGAACTATCAAAAGAAATTTTACCCTGCAATGATTCACTCATATATTAATAAAGCCTGATTTTGTTTTGTAACAGTTCTTTTGTAATGTCAGGGATTGAATCTAATTCATGTTTCACAAGTTTTATTAGTTGTTTTAGATCTAGATTATTCGAGTCTAAACAAACAATTGTTTTCCAAGGACGGATTAAATCTGAACCACTTTGGCTTACTAGAAAAACCATTACGGGTTGACCTGTTTTATTAAATAAAGCATTAGCAATTTTATAAGCTGCAATATTGTATAGTTTTCCAACGTGGTATACTGGATTTTTACCACAAGCTCCTTCCATACTCATAGGTTGAAGCATAGGAATTAAACCATGTATCCGATTTCCTCTTCCAACCAATCCTTCATCTCCGCTCTCAATAGATGAACCCGTTGCTGTCAAATATAATTCACCGGTATCATATTGATCTCTTGTATTAATATTTAGATTAATTTCGCTTTTAGGAAAATTGTTCCTAATAATTTTAAACACTTCTTCACGAGAATTATCAATATTTTGCTTGTATTCTTGTAAAGAATATACATAATTGGCTATTTGGGGAAGACAGAAAGTAATGTCGATTTTTTTCAATATTCTTGATGCCATTATTTTAATATCTGATCCACACCATGGATGGTGCTTCTGATATTTTTTAGAATTTAACAAGCCCTCTATACTTAATACGGTTTTTTCTAATGTCGTTAATGGAGCGTAACTGCAACCTAAAGAAGTATCGTTAGAAAATAATGATTTTAGTTCGGGAAGATCGTCAAGATCTCTTGGTTCAAACCAGAATTTCCTTTTTCCTTTCTCTGACTCTTTCTCCTCTGTTTTCCCAGGGCTACTGGCGTTACTTAAGTTGAAATGTATTTTAAGATCTGTTTTTTTGACTAAATCAAAAAAATGTTCTTTAAAAAAAGCATAAACAGTATCGGTTATCAAATCCATGTAGGGAATACTAGTATCCCCAAAAGAAGTAGATACGCGACCATTTATAAGAACTCGAATGGGGCTAGTAAGATATCCTTTTCCAAAACTAACAAATGCTTTTCCTCCCAATAAGCCTACTTTGTCAAAGTTGTGATGAAGAATTGCTCCATGATGAGATAGGGTATAATTTGAATATGATCGAGATAGAGATTCGGCTAAAGCGTCGGCGAGAGTATCTGGGTGCCCAATTCCTTTTCTTTCAATTAATTCAAAATCTCTTTGAATTACTGGATTAGGAAAAAAATTAATAGAACTCATATATTTATTAATAAATATAAGTCTAAATTATATCATCTTGAGGCGACAAATTCAACGCTGACAGCAGATTAATCTCAAAAATAAGTTTATGTCGTTGGCCAAGAGTAATAACTAGCTCATAACCAATGAAGAATATATTCGCGATAAAAAGAAAATTGAAGATGAAATAATAGAACTAGAAAAAAGATTAAACACAGTTGATAACAAAATCGAAAAAGCAAATGATCGAACCTACAAAAGAGAATTGTACAACGCTTTCTTGTGCTTCCTCGTTTCTTCAATTTCTCTTACTGTGCGCCTTCGGTGTCTTCTTTCGAACTCAATAATAGATGAGTTTATCAAATCTATGAGTGATTTTGCTAACTACTCGGCAATTTGATACTATGGTCTATATTTGACAAGCTAGAATGAGCAAATTTTTAGGGGGGAAGCTAGATAATCAGGAAATAAGACAAAGAATATATACGTATGAGTTTTCTTCTGGATACAAGCCTTCGAAAGAACTAGTTAATAGCGCAATTGAACAATTCTGGTTTCATGACTATTACAATAGCATTATTTCGGACGAGTGGTTTCTAGCAATATTCCCTAAATTTCTTGACAAACACAAGCCGGGTAAATTCAATCGCTATGATTTCTATGCCTTTCTGATTAATCAAATTACTGAAAACAAAACAGAAAGGCTAGGATTACAAAGAATCGCTTTGGAGTTTGAAAAAGCACAGGTCGATAGAATAAAAACAGATGCCTACGAACATTTTCTGGAAGATATAGAAGCTCCAGATGGCTTATTTAGCATTTCATGGTTTGAAAATAAAAGATTAGCAAAGATTGTTAAAGAGGATAATAAAAGTTTATTTGCTTGGGAACATCACACCCTCACGGAGTTTTTAGTGGCCGAATTTTTGATTCAGCAAAAGAACTCATTTCAAGAATTTCAAAAGCTAGCGATACTAAGCCAAGAAGGGATTGTTGCTTTCAAACCTTCCTGGTCCGGGGTATTACGCTTTCTTATGGAGTCGAAGTACGCGCAAGAAATAACCGCTTGGCTTATGCAGTTTTTAGATGAGTATTCAGATAATATTGACGATAATTTAGCGGAATTATTGGTATTCGAAGGGCTTAATACTAGCAAATCTTTCTATTTTAGAATTTTCAACTTGGTTTACAACACCTATTTTGAGCGACAGGTCTGGCTTCCTATATGGACAAGGCACCGACTCTCACGATTTGTTGATACAGAAATTTACAAAAGACTAAAGACTGATATTAAGAAATGGCCCCAGCAAACTGAGACTTATGTCAAAAGAAGTAACGCGATTATGGTTATTGAGGGTTTGCTTGAAAATAAGAACTCGTTGTTAACCACAAAAGAAAAAGAGTACTGGAAAAAAACACTCGTTAATTTCTGTAACAAACCTGGAGATGGAGGAAATGGTGTATTACAAAGAACTTGTCTATCTGCACTGGCCTACTTTAAAGATGGGAGTATTATTCCTAAAGTTGCCAAAAGCTGCTTTGAGAATACTCAAGACTCTCTGGTAAGAGATGAATTCATTCAGCTCTGTTATAACTCTGCGCCCAACTCAAGATACGCAATTGACTATTTAGTTGAGGGTATAAAAAAGGGTGCAACAATTTATGCACGGCACGGTTTATATGAAATAACCACAAAATCAGCGATTAAGTATTTCCTTAAAAAGATAATCAAAGATAATGGATTTTGGACTAAGTTTATTGACCATGAGAGCATTTTTGATAAAGAGGATGGAGACAAGCGACTTCTTGCAAATATAACGAGAAATGTAGATAGAGAAGTAATCAAACTTCTTAAAAAGAATATCTTTGGCATATTTGCTATTCCGAACTTTTATCAGGAAAACAAATCTAGTTTTATTAGGAAGATTGTTCAGATAATTAATAAACACGATTCCGGCTTTCTGTCTGAAATATTGAAATTAATAAATAAGCAGGATAACGACGATAAAATAGCACACCTGTTTTTCGATTTTGAGGAAATCCTAGCAATACTTCTTACTCCACAAAACGTAGCAGAGTATTTCAAGCAATTAGAGGAGATTGAAGAAAGACATAAAGAAAGGGTTATATATACAGCTCGACGGATTAATAGCAAAATAGGTAGGGCTGTGTACCAGAAAGCTGTGCAATTAAAACTAATTGAGCCGCTAAACGAACAAACAGCTATTACTAACTGGGAGAAACAACAAGAGCAGCAAAAGCAAAATAAATTAGACGAATTCTTAAGATTGCTTGAACCAGCACCGGGAAAATATATTCCCAGCGTTTTTGAATATTACACTCAAAATCAAAAAGAGTTTGATGAATTTTTTAAAACAAAAAAGGGACAGAGAGCAGAAAAACGACTTCTCAAATTAGTCCTGGATGAGGGTCTCAAAAAAATTGACCCACGTAAATTTACGGTTACCATTCCAAACAAAAAAGCAGGCAATAGCCAGTTCACTTGGAGTACATCAGCCTCTTATTTTGGAGATATGCTTTCTGTGCTAAAGATACTTGCCCCGGAGCAAATAAAAAAATATAGGCAAAAAATTATTGATTTTATTCCCTATGCTTTTTCTGACGATATGGGTCAAATTTTAGAGTTGGTTTCAGAAATATCCGATAAAGATTTGGAATTTGTAAACAAAGTTATGGGTAACCCAAAAGATGATAGGCGATACCTAATCCCTAGTTCATATATTTATATTGTTGAGCAGCTATTAAAAAGGAGGTACAGACTGTTACAAAGTAAAGAAATAATTAAATCTTTTATTGGTGATCAAAATATTGGAGACTATAACCAGCGTTCTGCACTCAAAACTTTTGGATTGTTTTTGAATAAAAAAAACACAGAGTCCAAAAAATTCCTGCAGGCAATTTTTGCCAAAAGGGACAAAAGCAATCACAACAAGCAATTGGGTAATATAGCCAACAGCTTATTAATTAGTGTTTATGAAGACGAAGAGGCAATAAACTGGAGGTTCAAAAAGATTAAAGAACCTTTAGCTTTTGAAGGAAGAAAGCTTGATGGGGAATTTCATGAAGTTGGGCCAATTGAGAATGAATTAGATACATTAGCTTTTGCTGGACCACTAATTAACTTGAAAAATGAAACGTACCTACCAAAGTTTCTGAAGCTACTTGATCACTCTTTTAAACTACAGGAAGAAAAACAAGGTAAAAATTACAGTGGTTATATTAATTATATCTGGAGAATAGTAACAAAGAATTTAGAGAATCTTCAAGAAACCGGATCATTTAGGCCGTTAATGTATTTCAATGCCTGGCTACTAATGCAGAAAAACCATCCAAACTTAAATTGGCTTAAATTGCACATAGAAAACAGTAGAAGACGGTACATTAATGATGTAAACCCAAAATTCCAATTAAATAGAGATCTTGAGAATAGTATTGAACTACTTTGTAGGTCAAATGATCCTGCTCAAAAAATAGCATGTGCTTTATTCAAATCTCAATTAGTTGAGCAAAAGCTGAAAGAATTACTTAAAGGTTTAGCATTATATACATCATTAATTACCAGACGGCACAAGATCAAAAAAAAAGTTGATTATGACGATTTTATACGTTTTACACTTGGAGATCTATTGATGTTACTAAATAAATATGAAGATAGTAATGAAGACAGTGATATAAAAAAATTAAGAAGTGAAATTAGTAATTTAAATGGTATACGTAAAAAGTTCACGCATCATTTATACGAGCAGACTAAAACTACTCAAGATTTGTTTAACGAGGCAAAAACTAGCATCAATTCTTCTTATAGAGCACTACAATTAATGCAGAGCGTTTGGATAAAAGTGTTAGCAATGAACTAAGTGCTCTCAACGGGATTCGAACCCGTGTCTGCGCCGTGAGAGGGCGCTGTCCTAGGCCACTAGACTATGAGAGCAAATAAACGTTCAATTTTGGCTCTTTTCTTCCAAGACTTAATCTCTTTCTCTCTTTTTCTTGCTTCTTTGAGAGTGTTATATTCCTCTGAATATTTTAGCAACCAAGGGCTGTAGATTCTAGTATATTTACTTAAACCAGCGTTGTGTTCGCTAACTCGGCGTTTCAGGTTGTTAGTACAGCCAATGTAATAACTTGAGTTCTTAAGTGAAATTAAAACGTATGTGTAATACATATGTATTTAAGCAAAGCCACTAGATGCCGTAGGCATGCACGATCCGCCAATAGGCGGAATCGGCACTAGTGAGAGCAGATTGACAAATACTCTCTTGTCAAGTAGATTATAGCAAATGAACAACCGTCCTAAGGCAATTTTAACCCCTGATGGTAAGGGTAAATTGGAAGCCGAATTGGCTGATTTGCGACGGCGCCGTCCGCAAATTGTTGAAGAAGTGCAACGGGCCCGAGCCTTGGGTGATTTGCGTGAAAACAGCGCTTATCAGGCCAATAAAGATAAGATGCGCCAAACCGATCGCCGGATTACTCATCTAGAATTGTTATTGCGCAACAGTCTGGTAGTTGAAAAAACCGATACCAAGGCAGTACAATTAGGGAGTCAGATTAAAACCGAAATTAATGGCCAAACTGTTGTTTTTGCTTTGGTTGGCGAGAGCGAAGCTGATCCCAAAAACCACCGGATTTCGTTGCATTCGCCGCTCGGTAAGGCTTTTTTAAACAGGCAAAAAAACGAGTTGGTAAAAGTAATCACTCCTGGAGGAGAAAGCATTTATAAAATTTTAGAGATTGAATAAAAAATGATTAAAGCCGATGATCTTCTGGGTCAGCGTCAAAGACGTTTAGATAACTTAAAAGCCCTAGAAAAACTAGGTATAGAAATTTATCCTGCCAAAGCTAAAAAACAAGTTGCCAACCAAAATTTAATTACTGATTTTGCCAAGTGGAAAGAAAAAACGGTTGTCCAGTCCGGTCGCCTTACTTCCTGGCGCGATCACGGCAAAATGGTTTTTGCCGATCTGATGGATTATTCGGCCAAAATTCAATTATGGTTAAAAAAAGACGGTCTTAAAGCCGATTTAACTCAAGGTTTTTTAGGATGGAGAGAGCTTAAGTTATTAGATGTGGGTGATTTTATTGAGGTTACCTCAACAGTAACCAAAACCAGCAGCGGGCAAGTGTCTTTGCTGGTTGACAGAGTGCGTTTGCTGGCCAAAAGCCTGCGGCCAATTCCCTGGCAATTATCAGACAAAGAGCAGTTGCTAAGGCGGCGGTATCTGGATTTTAATATCAATCCAGAAAAAAAAGCCCTTTTTGAGCGCAAAGCCAAGTTCTGGGAAGCTCAGCGCCGGTTTTTGGCAGATCACGGCTTTGTAGAAATTGAAACTCCGGTTTTGGAGCATGTCACCGGCGGCGCCGATGCCCGGCCGTTTACCACTTTTCACAATGATCTGGGCGAGTCCCTTTATCTGCGCATTTCCACTGAATTATTTCAAAAACGGTTGATTGCCTCAGGTTTTGAAAAGATCTATACTTTTGGCCCTAATTTTCGCAACGAAGGCATCAGTGAAGAGCATTTACAGGAATATTATCAGGTGGAATGGTATTGGGCCTATGCTTCTTATCGGGAAAATATGATTCTGGTCCGCGATCTGTTTCGCTATATTGCCAAAGAGGTTTATGGTAAAACCAAATTTGAAAGTCGAGGTCATTCATTTGATTTAAGTGATGATTGGTCGGAGATTGATTATGTCAAAGCGATCAAAGAAAAGTTCAAAATTGATATTTTCAAAAGTACAGAGGCAGAGATTATGGCTGTTCTAAAAGACCAAAAGGTAATTTTATCAGGCAAGGTGAATCGTAACCGGATGATTGATAATCTGTGGAAATTAATCCGCAAAACCGTTTCCGGCCCGGCTTTTCTGATCAATGAACCGGTCTTTATGTCGCCTCTGGCTAAGGCTAAAATTAATGATCCCTTGCTGACGGAGCGTTTTCATGTCATTATTGCCGGCTCCGAGCTTGGCAACGGTTATTCGGAAATCAACGATCCGCAGCAGCAACTGGCGCGTTTTCTAGAGCAGCAACAGTTACGGGAAAAAGGTGACGACGAAGCGCAAATGTTGGATTTGGATTATGTCGAAATGCTGGAATACGGTATGCCGCCGGTTTCCGGTTACGGCCAAAGCGAGCGGATCTTCTGGACTTTGGAAAACGTGAGCGCCCGTGAAGGCACGCTTTTTCCGCTCATGGCTTATTCTCTGGAGGAAAATACCAGCAAAATCTATGGTCAAAAAGTAACCAAATATACCAAAAATAATGAACAAAAGACCGATTAAAAATATCATCTGGGATGTCGACGGCACGCTTTATCAAAATATTCCGGCACTGAAGCCTTATTACAATCAGTTTAAGATTGATTATTTAGCCAAATATCTGCCCCAATTGTCTGTTAAAGACAGAGAATTGCGTTTTCAAAAAACCAAAGCCGAATTAAAATCTAATACTAAAACCATTGCCCAAATGACCGGCAAAAGCATTACCGAAGTTGGGCAGGAGTTTGAATTATATATTCCCAAGAAAAAATACATACGCCAAGATCCGCACTTAGTTGAACTTTTTGCCAGCTTAATCGGCAAAAAACAGATCAAAAATTTCGCTTTGCGTAACGGCATGACCAAAGTAACCAAAGACATTATTGATTGGGTTGGTCTAAAAGAAAGTGATTTTGTTGAAATTGTGGGGATGTTTGATCGTTTTGCCGATAGCAAGCCGGACGACAGCGGCTATCGCTATTTATTAGAAAAATATCATCTGGTTCTCGAAACTACTTTGGCAATTGGCGACAGGATTAATGTTGATCTTGTTCCGGCTAAAAAGTTAGGGATGCAAACAGCTTTGGTTTGGCAAAAAAGCGTTCCTGAAGAAAGTAAAGATGTTGTTGATTTTGTCCTACCCACAGTTTACGATCTGGCCTCGATTCTATGACAAAATTACTGCTGGCCACAAGTAATCCGGGAAAATTAGCCGAGATGCGTCAGGGACTCACTGATTTGTTAAAAAAGGGCTGGCAATTGTTGAGTTTAGCCGATCTGGAGATTTCACAATCACCTGAAGAAACCGGCCAGAGTTTTAAGGAAAACGCCGAACTCAAAGCCCGCTATTATGCTCAAAAAACCCGATTACCGGTTTTAGCCGATGACGGTGGTTTTGTCATCCCTTATTTAAATGGTGAACCTGGAGTTCGCTCAGCCCGCTGGTTGGGCAACGATTCTTCCGAAAATAATCTAATTAAACATACTTTAAACAAACTAGAAAACGCCAGAGATAAACAACGTCAGGCCTATCTTGAATTGGTTGTTTGTTTTTATGATCCGGTCAAAGAAATACTCTTGTTTGAAAACGAAAAGATAGCGGGGATCGTGGCCGGCAAGCCGAGTGCCAAACGTGTTTTTGGATTTCCTTATCGCGCTTTACTCAAAGTCGAGCCTTTTAATCAATATTACGATGAATTAAGTCCAAAACAGCATTTCCAAGTTAATCATCGTTTGAGAGCTTTAAAGAAGCTTAGAAATCAGTTAGATCAGTATTATGAATAATTTAATTAATTACGGCCAGCATTTCTTAGTTGATAAAAAAGTGATTCGGGATTTTTTGCAAAAATGTGATTTGCAGTCCCATGAGTCGGTTTTGGAAATCGGACCGGGCCAAGGCGTGCTTACTGGCGAGTTAGCTGCTAAAGCCAAAAGTATTACCGCGGTGGAAATAGATCAAAGGCTAAAACCAAAACTAGATAAGCTAATTAAGCAATTCTCTAATCTTTCTGTAATTTATCAAAATGCTTTAAAGCTACAAAACTTTGATTACGATTTGGTCTGTGGCGCGCTTTCCTATGCCATTTTTGAGCCCTTGGTAATTAAACTAATTAAAAATATGCAATTTGCTCGGGCGGTTTTTTTGGTAAGCGATAAAGTGCGGGAGTCGCAAAAAGAAGAAACTGGTTTATTATTTTATTTGTTAAATGCTTTTTTCAAGATTGATTTTAGTCAGCGTGTGTTACCGGCGGCTTTTACGCCCAAACCACGAACCGCCGGAGTGATAATTAAATTAATTCCGAGCATTCCCAAAGATAAACGCTTTTTGCTTTGGCGAGAACGGTTTTTAAAAGACAAAACCGTTTGGCAGCAAAATAACGCCAGTCTTTCAGAATTTGACCGGCAAATATTATATACTTGAGTCTATGTTAAGTATTGATTTTATTAAGCAAAACCTTGAGGCGGTCAAAGCGGCGGCCAAAAACAAAAACCGGCCTGTTGATTTGGATAAGATTTTAAAATTGGATCAGGCTAATCGCCAGTTGCTTACCCAGATAAGCCAGCTCAGGCAGGAACGTAATAATTTGGCTAAGCAAAAAGACGCTCAAAAAAATGCCGAAGTGGGCCGGCGCTTAAAAACAGAAGTCAAACAGATGGAAGAAAAACAAGCTGAGTTAGGCGCCCAGCTCAAGCAGTTGCTGGCGCAAGTGCCAAATGTGCCTTACAAAGAAGTGCCGATTGGCAAAGACGAAAAAGATAATCAGGAGATTAAAAAAGTGGGTGAGCCCACTAAGTTTGATTTTCCGGCCCAAAGTCATCTTGATTTGATCAAAAAACACGATTTGGCCGATCTTGAGCGAGGCAATAAAATCGCCGGCTTTCGCGGTTATTTTCTCAAAAAAGAACTGGCCTTAATGCATTTTGCTTTACTTTGGTATGTTTATTTGAAAATGTTTCACAAGGGTTATACCCCAATTATCGCACCGGCCCTGGTTAAGGATTTCCCGTTTTTTGGCGCCGGCCAATTTCCTTGGGGTAAGCCAGAGGTTTACTATCTGGAAAAAGACGATGTTTACTTATCCGGAACTGCCGAAGTCCCGGTGACCGCTTATTTTTCCAATGAAGTGCTCAGGGAGGCGGATTTACCCAAAAAGTTTTTTGCTTTTTCACCTTGTTTTCGGCGGGAAATCGGTTCTTATGGCAAAGATACCCAAGGGTTGTATCGGGTCCACGAGTTTGCCAAAATCGAACAGGTAATGATTGCCCCGGCCAATAATCAGCAGGCCAGGGATTTGCACGAAGAATTGCAGCAAAACGTGGAAGAAATCATCAATGATTTGGAGTTGCCCTATCGAGTTTTATTGATGTGTACCGGCGACATGGGTGAGCCGCAGGCCAAAAAATACGATACTGAGGTTTGGATGCCGTCCCGCCAGGCTTACGGCGAGGTGGCTTCCAATTCAATCATGACTGATTTTCAGGCCAGGCGCCTTAATATCCGCTATCGGGCCAAAGACGGGCAGACTCATTTTTGTTATACCTTAAATAACACGGCTCTGGCTTCTCCCCGGATTTTAATTGCCATTTTGGAAAACTATCAGCAAAAAGACGGCTCCATTATCATTCCTAAGGTCTTGCAAAGTTTGACCGGACTGAAAAAAATCACATAAATCATGGTTAATTTTTTTAATCGATTTTTCGACAGTAATGCTTCCGCCATTAAACGCCTTAAAGCAGTGGTTGACCAAATCAATGCGCAAGAGGAGCGTGCCAAAAAGCTAGAAGATCAGGATTTTCCCAAAGAAACGGCTAAACTCCAAAAACAGCTCAAAAATGATCCCAGGCAACTGGATGAGGTTTTGCCATGGGCGTTTGCTCTGGTGCGAGAAGCAGCCCGGCGGGTGTTGGGTGAACGTCATTATGATGTTCAGCTGATGGCTGGCGTTATTCTTCATCAAGGCAAAATTGCCGAGCAAAAAACCGGAGAAGGCAAAACCCTGTCGGCCACAGCGCCGTTATATCTCAACGCTCTTTTGGGCAAGGGCGCTCATTTGGTGACAGTCAACGATTATTTGGCCCGCCGTGACGCCGGCTGGATGGGTATGGTTTTTGATTTTCTGGGATTAACCACCGCGGCCATGATTTCGGAAAAATCTTATCTTTACGACAAAAACTATTTGGATAAACAGGTCACTGATTGGCGGCTCCAGCACTTGAAAGAGATCACGCGGAAAGAGGCGTATCAGGCCGATGTCACTTACGGCATCAACAGTGAGTTTGGCTTTGACTATTTGAGAGACAATATGAATATGAGCCGGGCCGAAATGGTGCAACGGGGTTTTTATTATGCCATTGTGGACGAAGTCGATTCCGTTCTGATCGACGAGGCCCGCACTCCTCATATTATTTCCGCTCCCTATGGTGAAAGTATTGATCAGTATTACAAATACGCTCAAGTCGTGTCCCGCTTAATGGCCGAGTCCGACTATACCATTGATGAAAAAATGCGGACAGTGAATTTAACTGAGCACGGCATTGAAAAAATTGAGAAAATTTTAGGGGTCAAAAACGTTTACGAATCCGATTACGATTCACTTTTTCATATTGAAGCAGCGCTCAAAGCCCGGACTTTGTTTAAGCTTAATCGCGATTACATTATCCGCAACAACGAAATTGTTATTGTAGACGAGTTTACCGGCCGGCTGCTTGAGGGACGCCGATTTTCCGAAGGTATCCATCAGGCGATTGAGGCCAAAGAGAATGTGGCCATCAAACAAGAATCCAAAACTTTGGCGACTGTTTCTTTGCAGAATTATTTCCGGATGTACGACAAGTTGGCCGGTATGACTGGGACCGCCGCCACTGAAGCTGAGGAGTTTCACAAGATCTATAAGTTGGAAGTAGTGATTGTGCCTACCAATCAGCCGATTGTGCGGCAGGATCAGCCTGATTTCATTTACAAAACCGTTCGGGGTAAATTTACGGCCATGGTCGAAGAGATAATGGCGGCCAACCGGCAGGGCCGGCCGATTCTGGTGGGCACAACCGACATTGATAAAAACGAAATGCTTTCAAGTCTGTTAAAGAAAAAAGGGGTCAAGCACGAGATTCTTAACGCCAAAAATCATGAGCGCGAAGCCGCCATTATCAGCAACGCCGGTCGAAAAAATGCCGTCACCATTGCCACCAATATGGCTGGCCGCGGTGTCGACATTGTTTTGGGTGGTAATCCGCCCAACCGTTATCAAACTGGCGTGAGTGCGAGCCAGTATCAAAAACAAAAACAGCAGTGGCAAAAAGATCACGACGAAGTGGTCAGGTTGGGTGGTTTATACGTGATGGGTACTGAGCGTCACGAAGCCCGGCGAATTGATAATCAGCTTCGTGGCCGAGCCGGCCGTCAGGGAGATCCGGGCCAAACCCGCTTTTTTATTTCTTTGGAGGATGATATGTTGCGGATTTTCGGCGGTGAGCAAATCGGCAAACTGATGACTTTTTTCAACTTTCCGGAAAATCAGCCGATTGAGCACGCCATGGTTTCCAAGGCGATTGAGCAAGCCCAAGTCAAAGTGGAAGGATTCAATTTTGATACCCGCAAGCATTTATTGGAGTTTGACGATGTCTTAAATAAGCAGCGAGAAATTGTTTACTCTCAGCGGACTCGAATTATGGAAATTGCCGAGGATAAAAACGAATCACTTTCGGATTTTTTGGATAAGCAAATTGAAAAACTGATCGAGGCGCAACTGGCGCCTTTGCGAATGACGCCGCAAATCAACAAAGACGAAGCGGTGACTATTTTGGAAAACTATTTTTCCTTAGCCGACAAAGAAAAAGCGCAGTTGTCCACTCTTACTTATCAGCAATTTGAAACCAGTTTCCGGCAAAATCTGAACCAAATTTTTAAAGACAAGCAAAAACGATTTGGAACTGAGCTTTTCGACGAGGCGATCAAGATCTTGTATATTTCCACCATTGATCGTTATTTTACCGAGCACCTGACTCATATTGAAAGTTTGCGCGAGGGGATCTCTTTGCGAGGTTATGCTCAATTGGACCCGCTGAATGAATACAAAAAAGAATCGTTTCAGATTTTCAACAATATGCTAAGCAGTATCCGGAACGACTTTTTCCGTCGCTTAACCCATTTGGAGATTCAACCCTCCCAGATTAATCAGATTGAGCCTGAAAAAAAAGAGGCGGTCGCCCGCCACGACCAAGTGAGTGCTTTAAACAACACCCCGGGGGTGTTACGGACTGTAGAGAAGCCCAAAAGTACCAAAATTGGTCGCAACGATCCCTGCCCTTGCGGCAGCGGTAAAAAGTACAAAAAATGTCATCTGCTTATTGACAATAAAATATAGTTTGCTACCATACAAAAATGGCTGATTATACTCAAAAAATCGACTCCCTGGCCAAAAATATCCAAACTCTCACATATTTGACGATTATGTTAATTATTGCGGTTGGCATTCTTTTTGTTAAGGATTATGTCAACGCTCCAGTTAGGCAAGAAGCAGTGAAAGCGGCGGACGCTCAGCCCGATACTGATACCACCACTCAGGTGACAGCAAAACAAATCAAAGCGCTTTTTACCAAAGACCAGATATATTTTGGCAACAAAAACAGTCAGAATCTGATCGTGATGGTCTCTGATCCCAGCTGTCCTTATTGTCAGATTGCCGCTGGCGAAAATCCGGAACTAAACAAGGAAGCCGGCGCTCAGTTTTTACTTGAACAGGATGGCGGCACTTATATTGCGCCTCTTCCCAAAATGCGTGCTTTGGTAGAAGAGGGCAAAGCGGCCCTGGTTTGGATTTATCAAAACGGTCATAACAACGGCGAAATGGCCACTAAGGCTTTGTATTGTGCTTATGAACAAAGTAAGTTTTGGGAGGCTCATGACCTGCTTATGTCCGGCGCTGGCTATGACTTGATCAACAATGTTGTTCAGAACGATCAAAGTAAAGCCGGTGATTTGGTGTCCTTTTTGGCCGAAGTGGTTAATTCAGACAAATTGCAGGCCTGTTTAGAAAGCGGCAAATACGACGCCAAAATTACTCAAGACATGGCCTTATCCGCGTCTTTAGGAGTGAGCGGGACGCCGGGCTTTTTTGTCAATACCACCAATTTTGCCGGTGCCTATAGTTGGGCCGAGATGGAATCTTCAGTAAAATAAACTGCAATTCTTGATAGACTTTTTATATGGGGCAGTTAAATTATTCTCCGCTAAAACCTAAGTCAGCCGTGTCGGTTCATGGTAACAAAGAGATGGAGCCAAAACCCAATGAAAAGATCCGGGTTCAGGACCAGAGTGAAGACGAACGCGAGCCGGTTGAGGAGGTTAAAACCAGTAGTCAGCCATCACCAGTAGAAGTCATTCCCGAATTACCGGAAATAGACAAAGAACTTCTTGATGAAGGAGTAGAAGTTATTGATCACGACACCATTTTTGTAGGCAACCGTAAAATCGACTTGCCTTTGCCGTTGGAAAAAATCGATCAGGGTCTTCATAAACCAGTAACGAGTGGTTGGCGCTGGATTTCGGAATTAACCAGATATATTTTAGCTCGCCTGCACATTGTAATTAGAAAAGTCGGTGATAAGTTTAAGTTGGTTGAACAAGACTGATGCTTTGGTTACTTTTAAATTCCGTGGGTATTGTTAGTTTGTTTTTTCTGGTTCCGCCGACTCATAATTTAATCATCGGTTTGTTTATTATCCTTTTGGGTTTGGAGTTTGGCTTGCTGTTTAAAGTGATAAAGATAAATCACCCAGTTCTTAAACGTTTGTGGCGATTATATTTGCCGATTGTAATTTCCGTTCTTTTATTTTTGTGGTGGCAGGATATTTTAAATTTCGTCATACTGAGTTATCTGTTTGTGCTGTTGGTTTTTTTGGAGTTTTTAATGAGGCAACTTAGTATTTGAGTTGGCAGTTTGATATACTCATTCCAGATATGAGGCGGTTTTTTGAAATTTTAATCCCATTGTTTACCTGGAGTTTAATCACACTTCCGGTTTGGTTGTCACCCTTTCATCCGGCCGTAGCCGCTTATTTTATTATCGTTTTTAACGTTTATTTTTTTTATAAATCGCTTAAGACTGTTATTTTGGCAACAGTTTCCTATATCAACATTGACAAGTCCAGACAAGTTAATTGGCTTGCCAAAGCCAGAAAGATTGAAAATTTTGATCGCATTAAACACTTTTTTATTATTCCAAACTATAAAGAAGGTTATGCGAAAGTAAAAAAAACCCTTGAGAATCTGGCCGAACAAAAATATCCGGTCAAAAATATCTATATTGTTTTGGCATTAGAACGGTCTGAGGGGCAAGAAGCCGTAACGCGTTTTCAACGACTATTCAGAAATTTCCGTCATCGTTTTGGCGGTTTTTATGCCACCTATCATGTGTTAAAGCCGGGTGAGGAAAAAGGCAAAGCCAGCAACGAAGCTTATGCGGCCAGATTTGTGAGTCAGTGGGTGAAAAAAAGAAAGCTGGATCCCTTAAATATTCTGGTCACCTCATGCGATGCGGACGCTCTTATGGATCCTCAATACTGCAGCTATCTGACCACCAATTATTTGCTGGATCAAAACGGTCGCTATCATTTTTATGCCGCGCCGGTTGTTTTATATAACAATTATTGGGATTTAAACTTTATTATCCGATTGCAAACCACCATTTCTTCTATTTTGAGAATGTCCATGCTTTCGGATCGTCATAGTTTGATTCAGATATCAACTTATAGTATGAGTTTGTGGTTGTTAGAGTCGGTTGATTATTGGGACGTTGATATTATTCCCGAAGACTGGCATATTTTTCTTCAGGCCTTTTTTAAATACGGAATTAAAGTCCGCACCGTTCCGGTTTACCTACTGTGCACTCGTGATGGAGTCCGTGGCAAAAATCTTTGGGATTCTTTTAAGAGCCGTTATGAGCAGGAAAAACGTTGGGCCTGGGGAGTTTCCGATATTCCGTATGCTTTGGAAAAAATGTTTCAGTCGCCGCAGATTCCGTTTTTGGATAAATTTTTCCGGCTTTTTGGCATTATTGAAGGTCACATTCTTTGGCCGTCTTCATTTTTCTTGCTCACTCTTGGCGCGAGCATTCCGGCTTTGGTCAATCCTTATTTCAAAAGAACAGTCATGGGTTATGTTTTGCCAAAAGTGGCCGGTGGAATTTTAACCTTATCCGTACTTTTTGTTTTGGTGATTGCTTATCTGGACTTTCAAGCCAAGCATCGCTTTATGAAAAAAGGCGAAATCAAAAAATTCCCTTATTTAGTCATTCAGTGGGTTTTGTTTCCGCTGTTTTCGCCGATTATCTCGGCTTTTTTGTCTTCTCTTCCGGCTTTGGAATCTCACACTCGTTTACTGTTGGGAAAAAAGCTAAACTATAAAGTAACTCAAAAGATATGAACGACAATTCCACCATCCGATTTTTGGATGACAAACACAAATGGCTAGTACTGACTGTGGTTACTTTTTTACTGGCTTTTTATTGGTTGCCGGAGCAAGTGCCTTTTTTTTACTCACAGGCTTTACCAGAGGAAAAGCTAGCCAGCAAATATTACTTATTGGTGATTCCCTTATTTAATTATTTGTTTTTTATCCTTAGTGACACTTGGCTTAGCAAGCTGGCGCTCAAAAACGATAATATGCTTAATTTGATTCGGTTTTTCCGGATCGGATTGGCTTTTTTTGGTTATTTTCTTTTTTTAAGAATCATAATTTTGATTATTTAAACAATGTGGATGTATATTGTCAGCTCGATATTGCTTGCCTTTTTTTTGACTCCGGTGGTGATTAAACTGGCCAGAAAATATGGATTGGTTACCGATGCCGGTTCCAAAAAACACCCGGCTCACACTCATCAGGGAATTCTGCCAAGGGGCGGAGGATTGCCTATTTTTCTAGCCATTCTGGTGCCGATGCTTTTTTTTGTCACCAACAAGATTATTACTTATGTTCTTATTGGTGGAGGTATTGCCGTAATTGTCGGCCTGATCGACGACAAATACGATCTTTCGCCGTACTTGCGATTTGGCACTAATATTCTGGCCGCGACCGTGGCTGTTTTGGGAGGAATCGGCATTCCTTTTATTACCAATCCCTTTGACACCTTGTTTAGACTGGATCAATTCAAAGTCAGTTTCACCTTGTTTGGCAGCGGTTTCGAATTATTGTGGTTGGCAGATTTGGCCGCCATTTTGTGGATTGTCTGGTGCATGAATATGGTCAATTGGAGCAAGGGCGTCGATGGACAGCTGCCCGGCTATGTCACCATTACGGCCTTTTTTTTGGGCTTATTGTCACTGCGTTTTTCCCGGCACGATATTTCCAAGGAGGTGGTGACTTTAATGTGTTTTGTGACGGCCGGGGCTTTTTTGGGTTTTCTGCCCTGGAATTATTATCCCCAGAAGATCTTGCCCGGTTATGCCGCTGGCAGTTTGGCCGGTTATTTATTGGGGATTTTGTCCATTCTCTCCTGGGGAAAGCTCGGGACAATGCTGTTATTGCTGGCTTTGCCCTTAACAGACGCTTTGGTTGTCATAACCAGGCGGATTGCCCAGAAAAAATCACCTTTTCGGGGAGACCGTCAGCATTTTCACCACACTTTATTAAATATGGGTTGGAGCCGCCGGAGGATCGCCGTTTTTTACTGGTTGGTTTCTTTGATTGTTGGGAGTTTGACTTTGTTTATGAACTCGCAAGAAAAAATGTACGCCTTTATTTTATTAGTGGTAGTCTTATCTGGGATTGTTGTCTGGAGTTATAATTTTGTCAAAAATGGCCACTAAATTAAAAATCATTTTCATTGCTATCCTGGTGTTTGTGGCGGTTTTTATTATTGGTCAATTTTTTTTGCCAGACAAATACGTAGTCAGGTTGTTTGCCAAAACCGGGACTTTGAGGGTGGAAAGCGTGCCCAAGACCAGCGTTTTTGTAAACAGCGCTTTTATCGGCCAAACCCCGTTACAATTAAGCTTGAAGACTGATGTTTACACAGTCAAGTTAGTGCCTGAGGCGAGTGAGGCTAGCCTAATTTCTTGGTCAGGATCAGTGCGGATTTTTGAAAACACCACCACTTATGTCAATCGTGAGTTGGCCTCCAAAGATTTATTGAGCGCCGGTGAAGTGATTTCTTTGGAAAAAGTCGGCAGTGACAAAGCCCAGATTTGGGTTAGTACCGATCCGAATGGCGTCATCGTTTCGCTGGACGGAGAGGATCGGGGAGTCAGTCCGGTGTTTATGGATAATATTAATCAGGGTAGTCATGAATTGGCTGTGCGGGGCGAAAGATTTTTACCAAGAACTATCAAAATCAATACGGTTGAAGGTTACAAGCTGACCGCTGATTTCAAGTTGGCAATTGACGAAAACTATAAAAAACCAGCCCCCAATAAAGCCAAAAAGCCCATCAGCAAAAAACCGCAGAAATTGATGATTTTGGATACCCCAACTGGCTGGCTCAGGGTTCGGGAAGAGCCCAATCTTAATGCGTCGGAGTCTGCTCAGGTGGCCCCCGGCGACGAGTTCACTTATTTTGAAGAGCAGAATAACTGGTATCAAATTGAGTATGAAATCGACAAATTGGGTTGGGTCTACGGAGACTATATCGAAATCATTAATGAAACAACCCCTACTCCTACCCCAGAAGAATAATTTATGAATAAAAAAATAAAACTGATGTTAATCGACGGTGATGGAGTGGCCATACTTAGCCGTCAAAAATTTAGCGAAAATCTAAAGCAAGATTTTGGTATTGGTACAGATGTTACCGATGATTTTTTTAAACACGACTTCAATGATTGTCTTACTGGTCAAAAAGATATGCAAGATTGTTTGCCGAAATATCTCAAGAAATGGGGATTAAAACACTCTTTTTCCGCAATATTAGATTATTGGTTCAAATCAGAAAATAGTCCGAATAAACGTTTGCTTGATTATCTACAGATGCTTAGAAAGCAAGGAATTGTTTGTTGTCTGGCAACTAATCAAGAAAAATACCGTACTTGCTATGTAAAAGAGTCGATGAAATTTGAACATTATTTTGATCATATTTATTCTTCATGTGATATGGGAGTCAAAAAGCCAGATCCGCGTTTTTTCGAAGTTATCCTAAAAGACTATCCCAATATTTCTAAAAATCAAGTTATGTTTTGGGATGATCAGCTTAAAAATGTCCAAGCCGGGATTGCTTTTGGCATTCAGGCCCAGGTTTATCTAGATTTTCCCAGTTTCAAATTATTTATGATACGTGCTACTCAAAACTAACGACAATGGTATAATTTAAACATGGGAGAAACAAAGAAAATAACCGAAAAAGTAACAATTAACACAGGAACAATTGTTGGCAGCCAATATTCTCAATTGGTTGGAGTATCAGTTACTGATGTTGATATTACCCTAGAGTTTGTGTTTATTAATCCGCGAGATAGGTCAATTGGGCAAGTGGTTTCAAGGATTACTTTACCGATAGATGTGGGCATGAATCTTGCGAAAGCCATTTTTGAAACAATAGAAATGCGTCGGCATAAGAAGAAGGGAGTTAAAAATGGTTAGTGCAGTTCCAATGAACATTATTGAAAAGACTTACAGATATACAGATAATTACTGTCAAGTCCCTAAGAACATTGACATTAAACCACCGAACTCAATTTTAGAATGGAAAGATATGACTATTAACAAAGGTGAATTACTGCATCAAGAAATCCCTATGTTTACTTTTCCTTCACTCAATGAAATTCGCAAAGAATATCTTAAAAAAGGTTACTCAAGTAAAGAAGTAAACAGTATGATAGCAGGTCTTTCTGAATTACCCGAATATGCGAGAAGTAACGGAAGTAAAAAGAGTCTTAAATAAAATTAGGAGATGGGGTCTAGAAAAAAGATATAAAAAACAAAAGAAGTTATTCATTTCTAATCCAGGGCACAGATCGTTGGATTTTATAATGCTAGATCATAAATTTAGGATTTGTTCATTTAAGGTAAATAATCAATATAGGGTTAAGGTGATTAAAAGAGATATTAACAGCTATGTTGTCATTGATATAGGCGATTATCATAAAAAACAATAAGCTGAAATTTAATTCCCCTTGCAAAAAAAAATAGTCGTTAGTATAATGCTGGTACTTTTTGAAAAGTATTTTTGTATTGAGAATTCTTATTATTAATTAAATTAATTAAACAAATATGGCAACTGCGAAATACGAAAGAACCAAACCTCATTTAAACATTGGTACCATTGGTCACGTTGATCACGGTAAAACCACTCTCACCTCTGCAATCACCACTGTTCTTGCCAAAAAAGGCATGGCCCAAGCTTTTAGTTATGAACAGATTGATAAAGCGCCAGAAGAAAAAGCCCGCGGCGTTACTATTAACGTTCATCACTGTGAATACGAAACCACAAAACGTCATTATGCTCACATCGACTGTCCCGGCCACGCCGACTACATCAAGAACATGATTACCGGCGCCGCCCAAATGGATGGAGCTATTTTAGTAGTCTCCGCTCCGGATGGTCCTATGCCTCAAACCCGAGAGCACATTTTATTGGCTCATCAGGTTAACGTTCCGGCCATGGTCGTCTTTTTGAACAAGGTCGACATGGTTCAGGACAAAGAACTTTTGGAACTGGTCGAAATGGAAATTCGGGACTTACTCAAAAAGTACAAATTTCCCGGCGACGAAATTCCGATCATCAAAGGTTCGGCCTTAAAAGCGATTGAAGGCGATGCCGAAGCCGTTAAAGCCATTGAAGATTTGATGCAAGCGGTTGACGATTATATTCCCGAGCCGGTTCGTGACGTGGAAAAACCGTTCATGATGCCCATTGAAGACATCTTTTCAATCAAAGGTCGTGGCACCGTGGTTACCGGTCGTGTTACCCGCGGCACTCTGAAAGTAAACGAGGAAGTCGAAATTGTCGGAATCAAACCCAACAAAAAGACCATTACCACCGGAATTGAAATGTTCCGCAAGAGCATGGATGAAACCATTGCCGGTGACAATGTCGGTTTGCTTTTAAGAGGAATCGAAAAGAAAGACGTTGTTCGCGGCCAGGTAGTTGCCAAACCGGGAACAATCAAACCTCATAAGAAATTTGAGGCCGAACTTTATGTTTTGACTAAGGATGAAGGTGGTCGTCACACTCCATTCTTTAATGGTTATCGTCCACAATTTTTTATCAATACTGCCGATGTTACCGGTGAAGCCAAACTCCCCAGCGGAGTCGAAATGGTTTCCCCAGGCGATAATGTCACTATTACCGGCGAATTGATTTATCCCGTCGCGATGGAACAGGGTTCCAAATTCGCCATTCGTGAAGGCGGCAAGACTGTCGGCGCGGGCGTGGTCACCAAAATTGTAGAGTAATTTTAAGTTTTAATTTTTAGTTAATGCCTACAGGCAAGATCAGAGTTCGTTTAAAAGCATACGATCACAAAGTGTTGGAAGACACTTGTGAAAAGATTATTTCAACAGCAATTAAGACTGGCGGTGCCGTTATTGGCCCCATTCCTTTGCCTACAAGGCGAACCCTAATTGCCGTGAACAAATCACCTTTTACCGACAAAGACAGTCGGGATCATTTTGAAATTAAGGAACACAAACGCCTGATCGACATTGTTAATCCCACTCTGCAAACTATTGACGCTTTAACCCATCTCGACATTCCCTCTGGCATTGACGTAGCCATTAAGATGTAATATAATCGTTACACAATAATGGAGTTATCTAAACTGTCTCACAAGCAGGTTTAGGAGTTTGGACAGATTGGAAAGCAAAGACCCAATCTGGGTCTTTTTTATTTGTGTACAAAAATGACAGGTTTTATTTTAGCAACCAAAGTTAAACAGACATCAGGTTTTGATGAGCAGAAAAATCGTCAAGCCTACACTCTTTTGAAAATAAGTCCTTGTTATGTTATTCAAGTAAAAACCAAGGAAACAGATGGCTATCAGGCACTCCAAATTGGTTTTCTTAATAAAAACCCCAAAAATATTAACTCAATGTTAAAGGGCCAGACCAAAAAAGCGGGAATACCAAGCCCGCTTTCTTTTTTTTCTGAGGTCAAGATTGAGGATTATTTTGAGGCCAAAGAAATTAAAGAAAACGACAAAGTCGGTTATCAGATCGGATCAAATTCCTTTTTACCCGGTACTTTGATTAAACCGGAAGCGGTTTTTGCTCCGAAGGATAAGGTTCAGGTAAGCGGAATCACTAAGGGTAAGGGTTTTGCCGGTGTGGTTAAGCGCCACGGTTTTGCCGGTGGTCCCAAAACTCACGGTCAGAGCGACCGTTTGCGCGCTCCAGGCGCGATTGGTTCCGGAACCACTCCCGGACGTGTCTGGAAAGGGAAGCGAATGGCCGGAAGAATGGGTGGCGAGGCGCAAACCATCAAGGGCTTGCAAGTCGTGAAAATCGATTCCGATTCAATTTTGTTGCAGGGTTTGGTTCCCGGACCAATTGGCGGCGTGATAACAGTTCTCAAACAAAAAAATGGTTAAAGCCGATTTATTGCTCAAAGACATCAAGCTGCCAAAAGAGATTTTTGGTGTCGTTGCTTCAGATAAGCTCCTTGCCCAATATGTTTATGTATATCTGAACAATTTGAAAAAGGGTCGTCACCAAACCAAAACCAGATCAATGGTCACTGGCTCGACTCGCAAGATCTACAGGCAAAAAGGGACTGGCCGAGCCCGGCACGGCGACATTAAAGCGCCTATTTTTGTCGGTGGCGGAATTGCTTTTGGTCCAACCGGAGATTACCGCCAGCTCAAATTAACTAAAAAAATGCGTCGAAAAGCTCTTTTTTACGCTTTGTCTCTTAAGGCTAAAGATAAGAAACTTTTTCTTGTCAATTCGGCCTTAGTCGACAAGGTCAATAAAACCAAACAGGCCCAAGATTTATTAGGCTCGATTAAATTAAAAGGATCTTCAATTTTAATTTTACCTCACCACGACAAAGCTCAGACTTTTTTTCAAAATCTCTACGGGCTTACTGTTAACGAACCCATGGCTCTGAATGCTTATCGGGTGTTGCAAGCCAAAAACCTGATTTTTACTGAAAAATCAGTCGCTGAATTTATCAGTCTTTTCAAACATGAGTAACACAACTCTATTAAAACCGGTGTTAACTGAAAAATCTCTGAATAAGGCTGATCTTTATGTTTTTAAGGTCGATCCGCAAGCAAACAAAAATCAGATTAAAGAAACGGTTGAAAAAGTTTACAAAGTCGTCGTTTCCGAAATCAAAACCGTTGTAGTGAAGGGCAAAATGAAAGTGGCGGGCAAGCGCCGTCTTAAAAAAAGACTATCTAAGGTAAAAAAAGCCTATATTACTTTGAGCAAAGGAAAGATTGACGACTTTCCCAAAAACAATTAATAAATAAAATGGAAAATCTAAATCGAGTTACCAAAAAATTAAAGTTTATTGCTCCCAATCGGGCCGCCCGTGACAATGCCGGCCGGGTGTCGGTACGCAGTCGTGGCGGTCGCCATAAACGTTACTATCGGGTTATCGATTGGAAGCGTGACAAGCGTGATGTTTGGGCAACGGTTGTAGCCATTGAATATGATCCAAACCGGTCGACCGAGATTGCTTTGCTTAAATACTCAGACGGAGAGTATCGCTATATTTTGGAGCCCTTAAATTTGAAAGTTGGTGACAAAGTGATCAGTTCGACTGACGCCCCGATTAAGCCGGGTTGTACTTTGGCCTTACAGTTGATTCCTTTGGGTGTGGAAATTCATAATATCGAAATGATTGCCGGTCGCGGAGGACAAATGGCCCGCTCAGCCGGAACCGCATGCGTTATAATAGGAAAAGACAAACAATACGCTCATTTGAAATTGCCATCTGGGGAAATCAGAAAAGTTTCTCTGACTTGTTTAGCTACAATCGGACAGTTGGGCAATGTGGAACGCAAAAATGAGGAGTTGGGTAAAGCCGGCCGTTCTCGTTTACGAGGTCGTCGGCCAAAGGTCAGAGGAGTGGCCATGCATCCTGATAGCCATCCTCACGGTGGTGGTGAAGGCCGTAGCGGCGAAGGTATGCATCCCAAGACCCCTTGGGGTAAAACGGCTCACGGACTAAAAACCCGTAAAAAACAAAAGCCATCGGACAAATTAATAATTAAGCGGAGAAAATAACTTATGTCCAGATCAATGAAAAAAGGACCATATATTGACGAAAAACTGATGAAAAAGGTCCTTAAACAAAAAAAGGCTGGCCAAAACGAACCTATCAAAACTTGGGCTCGGGCCTCTCAGATTCCGCCTGAATTTGTTGGTTTTCGTTTTCTGGTACATAATGGCCGTAAATTTGCCGAAGTCTATATTGGTGAGTCAATGGTTGGTCATCGTTTAGGTGAATTTGCCATTACCAGAACCTTTAAGGGACATGGTCGTGTCACCAAGAGAATTACACAAAAAACTTAAATTATGGAAAAAACAGCCAAAAGCAAATATCTAAGAACCTCGGCCAAAAAGCTACGGATCTTGATTAATAACCTCAAGGGTCAAAAAGCCGTTCTGATGCTGCAGAAATTAGAACTGCAATCTCAAAAAGGCGCTGAATTGATTGCCGGCACCCTAAAAAGTGCCATTAATCTTTTTGAAGAACCCTTAAGAGAGAAGCTCACGGTGAAAAATATCATGGCCGATCAGGGTCCGGTGTTTAAAAGGTGGCGGGCCGGATCAAGAGGAGCGGCCAAAAAATATTCCAAAAAAACCGCTCATTTACATATAACTTTAGAAATTAAGGACAAAACCAAAACCAAAAATGGGAAATAAAGTTAACGCCAACGCTTTACGACTGGGAATTTCCAGAACTTGGGACAGTCGTTGGTTTTTTAGCAACAACAAGCTTTTTAAAGAATCATTGATTCAGGATTTACAGATCCGGAAGTTTTTGATGAGGCGTTATCAGCCGGCCGGCTTAACTCAGGTTGAGATTGAGCGGAGTTTGTCCGGGATGAACTTAATCTTGCACTCAGTAAGGCCAGGAATGATTATCGGTCGTGGCGGCAAGGGTTTGGAAGAAGTCAAACACAAGATTATGGAATTATTGGGGATTAAATTGCAAAAGGAAAAAGAGAAATTCAAGCTTGAAATCAAAGTCGAGCAGGTTAAAAAACCTTTTTTGAGCGCCCGTTATGTGGCCGAATATATTTCCGAGCGGATTGCCAAAAACTTTCCGCACCGCGGCTTGGTTCACTCAACCATGGAAAAAGTCAAAGAAAGCGGCGCCCTGGGTGTCAAAATTGCCATCGGTGGCCGGATCAGAGGGGCCAACATTGCCAGACACGAAAAATATCAGATCGGCAAGGTACCATTATCGTCTGTCAAGGCTGATATTGACTATGCTCAAAGCCCGTCCTTAACCAGAAATGGTTATGTAGGAATAAAAGTTTGGATTTGTCGACCATAAAATGTTAGCCCCAAAAAAAACCAAGCATCGCAAACAGTTCAGAGGCACATATAAGCGCTTGGCGACCAGTGGTAATGAAGTTAATTTTGGTCGTTTTGGTTTAATCAGCAAAAAGGCCGCCTGGATTACGGATCGACAGATTGAGTCTTGTCGCGTTGTCCTATCCAGAGAGACCAGAAAAATTGGCCGCTATTGGCTAAGGATTTTTCCGCATAATCCTTATACCAAAAAGCCGTTGGAAGTGGGTATGGGTTCGGGTAAAGGTGACGTTTCGCACTATGTGGCGACAGTCTTACCCGGAACCGTTATGTTTGAGCTGGATGGAATTATTCCAACCGAGGCCAAACGAATTTTTAAGAAAGTCAGTCATAAGTTACCGGTGGCAACATTGGTGATCGATAAAAACAATGAGTAAACAAAAATTAATTCAAACCTCACAATTGCGAAAAAAAAGCCCGAAAGAGCTATTAAAACTTTTACAGGAAACTCAATTGAGTAAGAGTCAGGATGCCTTGGCCATGATTACCAAGAGGAGTAAAAACGTGAATCTTTTGAAACCAAGCAAAATAACCATTGCCAGAATCAAAACTGTTCTGGCTGAAAAAAGAGAACTGGCTAAGTTAGAAGTTGCCTCAAACACAGGCAAAACCAAAACCAAAAATGACTAAGATTTTAGAAGGAGTGGTAGTTTCCGCCAAAACAGAGCAGACAGTCGTCGTTAGAGTGGAGCGCAAATACCGCCATCCGGTTTATGCCAAAATCGTCAAGCGTCATAAGAAATATTTAGCCCATAATCCTAGCTTAAAGCTGATTGAGGGCGACTTGGTTAAGATTAAGGAAGTTCGTCCAATTTCAAAGAACAAACATTATTTAGTTGTTGGTAAAAAGTAACAATGCTGCAATTACGTTCGATGATAACTGTCGCCGACAACAGCGGCGCCAAAATCCTCCAAATGGTGGGGATTCCAGGTCGTGGTAATAAGAAGATTGCCAGAATTGGCGACGTCATTACCGGTGTTGTCAAAAAAGCTGATCCTACCGGTCAGGTGCAGGCGCATCAAGTGACTCGGGCCGTGATTGTCAGAACTCGCAAAGAATTGCGCCGTCCAGACGGATCTTATATCCGTTTTGACGAAAACGCCTGCGTTATTTTAGACGCCAAAACTCAGTTACCCAAAGGGTCCAGAGTCTTTGGTCCGATTGCCCGCGAGATAAAGCAGCTGGGATTTGTTAAAATAGCCAGTCTGGCAAAAGAAATTTATTAAAAAATATGAAAATTAAAAAAGCCGATCAAGTCAAAGTCATTTTGGGTAAAGATAAAGGTCGGGTGGGTGTGGTTGAAAAAATATACCCCAAATCCCACAAGCTCTTAGTTAAGGGAATAAACATGTACAAAAAACACGTTAAAAAAAGCGAATCTTTTCCCAAAGGCGGGATTGTTGAGATTAATCGTCCGATGTTGGACAACAAAGTGATGTTAGTTTGTCCTAACTGTAAAGAAAAAACCAGAGTTGGTTATACGTTGGACAGCAAGCAACAAAAGCAACGGCTTTGTCGCAAGTGCCACAAAGTTATTAAATAAATATGCATAATTTACTAAAAAAATATCAGGAAATAGTTCGACCAAAGCTCAAAAAAGAGTTTGATTTGCAAAACGATTTGCAGGTTCCGGGTTTGGTCAAAATTGTGGTTAATATGGGCTTGAACGATGCCATTAATAACAAAGGCATTATTGATAAGGTAATCAAACAGTTGCGGATTATTGCCGGCCAAGAGCCGTCAGTCACCAAATCCAGAAAAGCCATTTCCGCGTTTAAATTGCGTAAGGGTATGCCGATGGGTTTAAAAGTTACTCTCAGAGGAACACGGATGTTGGATTTTTGGGAGAAACTTGTTAAAATAGTACTTCCTCGTCAACGTGATTTTAAGGGTATTGCAGACAAGGGTTTTGACTCACAGGGAAATTTGAATCTCGGCTTTAAAGAGCAAACAATTTTTCCGGATTTGGAATACGATCAGATCGACAAGGCGCGAGGATTAGAAATTACAGTGGTTACTTCAAGCACTGATAAAAGTCAGGCAAAAAGACTCCTTGAGGAGTTGGGAATGCCTTTTAAAAAATAAAAATGGCCAAAACAAGCGATATTGTTAAGTTTCAAAAAGCACAAAAGTACAAAACCAGACAGGTTAATCGATGTTTGATTTGTGGTCGCAGTCGTGCTTATATGAGAAAGTTTGGGCTTTGCCGCCTCTGTTTCCGTAAGGCAGCCCTAGCCGGTGAAATTCCCGGCGTTTTAAAAGCATCATGGTAATGATTTCAGATCCGATCGGCGATATGTTAACCCGAATCCGAAATGGTTATATGGCCGGCAATAAAAACGTGACTATGCCTTATTCTAAGAGCAGAGAAGCGGTTGTCAAGGTGTTAATTGAAAACAAGATTTTAGCCGACTATCAAAAAGATACCAAAACCTTAAAAAAGACTTTGATAGTAAAACTGGTCGAAGGTAGGCGCCGGCCTTTTGAAATCAAGCGAGTCAGTAAGCCCGGTCGTCGGATTTATCTTTCCAACAAGAATTTTTACAAAGTTAAGGGCGATCAGGGCGTGTTGATTATCAGCACTTCCAAAGGTGTTATGGACAACAAAAAAGCAAACAAGTTAAAGATTGGCGGCGAAATAATTGCCGAAATATTTTAAAAATGTCAAAAATTGGTAACAATCCGGTCATAATTGAAAAGGAAGTTCAGATAACGACAGTTGGTAATGAAGTGACTGTCAAAGGTTCAAAAGGCGAGTTGAGTTTAAAATTGCCCAAAGCCATTAAATTGGAAATAAAAGACAATCAGGCACATTTTACCAACGTTAAGCCCAGTAAGAAAAGCCGGGCTTTACACGGTTTGACCAGAATGCTTTTTGCCAACGCCGCCTCAGGCGTGATCAATCTTTGGGAAAAGACCCTGGAAATTCATGGAGTTGGTTTCAGAGTTAAGCAAGAGGCGGACAATTTGGTTTTCCAAATTGGATATTCGCATCCGGTTAACTTTAAAGTGCCTCAGGGAGTCCTAGCCACTGTTAAGGGCAGCAAAATCGTCATTGCCGGAGTTAATAAACAACAGGTTGGTGAAATTGCCGCTGCGATCAAAAGAATTCGTAAACCGGACAAATATAAAGGCAAAGGAATCAGATATCAGGGTGAGGTTATTAAATTAAAGCCGGGCAAAAAAGCCAAAACTACGGCCTAAATTAAAAACAAATATGAAAATCAGCAGTTTACTCAAACAAACAAGACGTCAGCGAAGTCGTCGCTTGCTTAGAGTCAGGCGTCCGATTCTTGAGAGCAAAGCCAGACCAAGATTGACTGTTCATCGCTCAAGTCGCTATATTTATGCTCAGATTATTGATGACCGGTTGGGTAAAACTTTGGTCGCTTCTTCTGACTTAAAGATCAAAGTCAAAGACAAGCAAACCAAGACCGAACGGGCCAAATTGGTCGGCAAGGCTTTGGCTGAAAAAGCGATGGCCAAAAAAATCAAAACCGTGGTTTTTGATCGCGGTTGGTATAAGTTTCACGGCCGGATAAAGGCGTTAGCCGACAGTGCTCGTGAAGCCGGATTAATATTTTAATTTATTTATGAAACAAGATTCGCAACTGCAAGAACAAGTTTTGGATTTACGCCGGGTTTCCCGAAAAGTCCCGGGCGGTAATTATGCCAGCTTTTCTGCTTTGGTGGCAGTGGGGGACGGCAAAGGCGGTTTGGGAATCGGTTTGGCCAAAGCTCTTGAGGTGCCTCGGGCAATTAATAAGGCTCTTACTAAGGCCAGAAAAAGAATGATCACTATCAAACTTCACGGCACCACCATTCCCTATGACTTAATGGTGAAATATAACGCCAGCAAGCTTCTTTTAAAGCCTGCTCCAGAGGGGACTGGTTTAAAAGTCGGGAGTGTGGTCCGACCCTTGATGAACATGGCCGGAATTAAAGATCTGTCCGGCAAAATTTACGGTTCAAACAACAAGATCAATCTGACCTATGCAGTTTACGAACTGTTTAAAAAATTAGCTTATGAACAAAATGGTTAAATTACATCAGTTGCCGGTAATTCACAGCAAAAGACCCAAGCGAGTTGGTCGAGGTTGGGGATCTGGCAAAGGTAAATATGCCGGTCGTGGCAACAAAGGTCAAAAATCACGCGAAAAAATCAAATGGCTGTTTGAAGGTGGTCAAGCCAAGCTTCAGAAACGTTTGCCCATGATCAGAGGTAAGGGCAAAAACAGATCTTTTATCGTGAAACCGGAGATCATCAATGTTTCGGACTTGGAGCTTCTTAAATCAGTTAAGAGCGGAACCGTAATTGACAATCAATTTATGATCAAAATTGGCATAATAGAAAAAGGCCAGAAAATTAAATTATTAGGTAATGGTCGGCTGACCAAAAAGTTGGTCATCAAAATTCAAGCCTCAGAAAAAGCAATGCAAAAAGTTAAACAGGCAGGTGGTGAAAATCAATCTTAAAGCCATTATCGGCGATATCTGGTCAAACAGAGCCCTGCGTCGCAAATTTTTATTTACCCTTTTTATCCTCTTCGTTTTCAGACTGTTTGCTTTTGTTACCATCCCCACGATTGATTTAACCAAGCTGCAGGAATTGTTTTCTGGAAACCAATTTTTGGTTCTTTTGGATATTTTCTCCGGTGGCACTTTGGTTAACTTTTCCATTATGGCAGTGGGTTTGAATCCTTATATCAATGCCTCAATTGCTATTCAACTGTTTTCGGTGATCTATCCGCCACTGGAGGCGCTTTCCAAAGAAGGTGAATTCGGCCGATTTAAGCTCAATCAATACACTCGTTTTGTCACTCTGCCAATTGCTTTTTTACAAAGCATTGGTATGTACTTTTTTCTCCATAATCAGCAGATTATCGGCGCTTTGAGTTTTGTCGAGCTTTTGGTTTTTGCGCTCTCCTTGACCGCCGGAACCTTTATTTTAATGTGGCTAGGCGAGCTGATTTCGGAGTTTGGCGTCGGTAACGGTGTTTCTTTTATCATTTTGGCAGGTATTGTCGGCCGGTTGCCGGTGATGTTTGGTCAGTCGATTAATTTGCTCAATCAAGAAACAGTTATTCCCTCGCTGATTTTAATCGGGATTTCCCTCGCGGTTATTTATGCAGTCGTAGTTTTAAACGAAGCTAAGCGCAAAATTCCGGTTTATTACGCCAAACGGGTCAGGGGTGGCAAAATGTATGGCGGCGCCACCAATTATCTGCCGATCAAACTGAGTCAGGCCGGAGTCATTCCCATTATCTTTGCCGTTTCCTTTGTTTTGTTTCCACAACTGATTGGTAATTTTATGAGTAGTTCCAACAATCCTAGCGTAGCCGGAATTGGTCAATTTCTGGTAACTGTGTTTAATGCTAACGGCGCTGTTTACAACATTATCTACTTCTTGCTGGTGGTGATTTTTACTTTCTTTTATTCGTCCATTATTTTCAATCCGCAAAAAATTACCGATGAAATTCAAAAATATGGTGGTTTTATTCCTGGCATCAGACCGGGCAAAAACACCCGTGATTATCTTCAGGCCACTCTTTATCGTCTCACTTTTATCGGCGCGATTTTTTTGGGTATTATTGCCGTGTTACCCAATATTCTTTCCGGTTTAACCGGCGCCAGACTCATTTTCTTTGGCGGCACCAGTATCTTAATTGTTGTTTCGGTGATTCTGGAAACTTATAAGGTGGTTCAGGCCCAATTAACAACCGCTAATTATGATAAGTTACAAAGCTTAGTATGAAAATAGTCTTATTTGGAATTCCGGGCGCGGGTAAAAGCACTCAGGGAAATTTGCTGTCCCGACAGTTGCATATTCCTTATTTGTCTACCGGCCACATTTTTCGCAAGATCGCTCAGGAAAAGACCCAATGGGGTCGCTATATCAAAGAAACCATGGCGGCGGGGTTACTCATTCCAGACAAAGAAACTATCACCATTGTCGACGAGTATTTGAGCCGTCGGGAGTATCAAAAAGGCTATATTTTAGACGGTTTTCCCAGAAATCTCCATCAGGCCAAAACTTTTGCTAATCATATTGATTCGGTGATATATCTCAAAATCCCTGATAAAGAATCGTTGTGGCGAATTGCCGGTCGCGAAAGCGAAGGCCGCGACGACGATACGATTGCAGCAATGAAAAAACGAATCGAAATTTTTCATAAATACACCAAGCCGGTTCTTGACTATTACCGCCGCAAAAAATTGCTGGTGGAGATAGACGGCAGTAAAAGCATTAAGCACGTTAACAAATACTTGTTGAAGTCTTTGGGTAAGTCAATTGGCAAAAATGGATTGACTTCGTGGCACAAACGCCGCAAAGTTTTATTGGCGATTGTCGGATTGCCCGGCGCGGGTAAAAGTGTGGCCGCGGAGTATTTCAAAAAACGGGGGTTTCCGGTCATCAGACTCGGTCAGATTACAGATGACATTATCAAAGAGCGCAAGTTAGTTAATAACAACGCCAATAACAAGATTGTGCGTGAAGAGCTGCGGGCCAAACACGGCATGGATGCCTATATTGTCAGAAACATTCCCAAAATTCGCCACGAGTTTGAAAGCGGGCCAGTGGTCGTGATTGACGGGATGCGTTCCTACGAAGAGTATTTAAGTGCGCAGAAGAATTTTCGTAATGTTTTTCTATTGGCGGTTGTCGCGGACAAGCAGGTTCGTTATAGCCGCTTAAAACGCCGCAAAACCCGCAGTAATCTCAGCGGGCCAGATCGTGATTTGCAGGAAGTCGTTAATTTGAATATGGGCCCAACCATTGCTTTAGCCGATTCTTTGATCATTAATAACGGTACTGCCCTTGATTTTGAGGACAAGCTGGAGGATGTGTATCGCCAAGTTTATTTCGGCCTTGATTAATGGTTTACTCTTCCCACAATTCTTCCAAAAAAACGGCGATGATCAAAGCCGGCCAAATCTTAACATCGGTTTTGACTGATTTAAAAGCCGAAATCAAAGTTGGCATCACCACCAAAGAACTTGATCAAAAAGCTCAGGACTTGATTCATCACTACGGCGGCCAAGTCAGTTTTAACAAAGTTCCGGGTTATCACTGGGCCACCTGTATGTCAGTAAACGAAGTGATTGTCCATGGCGTTCCCAGCCATTACCGGCTCAAAGAGAATGATATGTTGAAACTGGATATTGGTGTTTATCTGAATGGCTATCATATTGATTATGGTGACAGTTTTTATTTGGGTACACCACCGCCAGCAGTCTCACGATTTATGGATGTTGGCCGCGCCACTCTTAAGAAAGTGATTCTTTTGGCCAAGGCCAATACCCACATCGGTTTAGTCAGTCAAACAATTGAACAGTCTATTCAGGGTGCCGGCTATCAGGTGATTTATAATCTTACCGGCCACGCCGTGGGGAAAGAGCTTCACGAAGACCCGCTTATTCCGCAGTTTTTAGAGGGATCAATTGCCAAAACGCCGCGATTTCAAGCCGGCAATGCCTATGCTTTGGAGATTATTTACTCGATGAAAGATAGTCAGATCCGTCACGCCAACAATGACGGTTGGAGTTTAAGAACAAAAACCGGCAGCACTAACTGCTGTTTTGAAAATACGGTCTTTATTGAACCTGATCAAAGTTTGGTTATTGTAAATTAATGTTTTATTTTTTGAAGATTAGTGATATAATTTGTCTTTCGTAATGCTGAATAACAACGACAACTTAATTATTGTGGGCGAGGTTATGGAAAACCTGCCGAACACAATGTTTAGAGTAAAAATCGGGGATAGTCAGAACACGGTTTTGTGCTATCTGAGTGGTAAAATGCGTAAGCATTTTATCAAGATTATTCCCGGCGACAAGGTAAAAATTGAGATTACTCCCTACGATAAGTATCGGGGGAGAATTATTTATCGAATGTAACAACAGTATGAAAGTCAAAGCATCAGTCAAAAAAATTTGTCCTAAATGTAAGTTAGTCAAAAGGCGTGGCCGGTTACAAGTTATTTGTGATAATCCTAAGCACAAACAACGACAGGGGTAATTAATGGCTAGATTATTTGGAATCAATCTCACCGATAAAGATAAAATCAGTTTTGCCTTAACCGGAATTTATGGAATTGGGTTTCCCAGAGCCAAGCAAATTTTGACTTTGTTAAAGATCGATATTACCAAAAGAGTCAAAGATCTAACCGAGGCTGAGATCAAACAGATCCAAGACTATGTTGAAAAACAGTTTAAGGTTGAGGGTGATTTGAGATTGGAAATTAACGAAAACATTAAACGTTTGAAAGAAATCGGCAGCTATCGGGGCATTCGCCATCTGCGTGGTTTACCTTGCCGTGGACAGCGGACCCGTTCCAACGCTCGTACCCGCAAAGGCAAGAAACGGACCATTGGTGCCTTGAGTAAGGAAGCTTGGGCGAAGATTGACCAAGTGACTCAACAAAAGCAAGTTAAATAAACCATCAAATGACAGAACCAAAAGACAAAAAAATCATTCAAGAAAAAAAAGCGGTTAAACCAGCAGAAAAGAAACAGGCCAGATATGTTCCCAAAGGCCGCATTTACCTAACAGCCACTTTCAACAACACCATGATTTCAATTACTGACGACCAAGGTCAGGTCCTTCATTGGAATTCCTGTGGCAAGATGGGTTTTTCCGGAACTCGTAAATCCACACCTTATGCCGCCACTTCGACAATTGAACAGGTTTTACGTGAGGCCAAGGATGTCTCTGGTTTGACCGAGGTAAGCGTTTATGTCAAGGGAGCCGGGCCGGGTCGCGACTCTTTGCTCAGAGTGTTAAGAAACAGCGATTTTGAAATTAATAAGTTGGTTGATCTGACTCCGGTCCCGCACGACGGAATTCGACCAAAGAAACGAAGGAGAGTTTAATATGGGTAGATTATTAAAAAGCAAAAACAAATTAGCCAGACGTGAAGGAGTCGATCTTTCTTTAAAGACTTTTGGTACCAAGTCACACGCCTCACTTTTGAGAAGATTAACCATTATTCCGGGTAAAAAAACCGTTACCAAAAGAATGCGCAAACTGTCTGATTTTGGCAAACAGTTGCGTGAAAAGCAAAAATTGAAAAGAATTTATGGTTTGAGTGAAAAAGGTTTAAACCGTTACTTTAAGAAAGCGATTAAGTCCAAAGGCAACACTGTCGAGCACTTGGTTAAGTTGCTTGAATATCGTTTGGATAATGTTCTGTACCGGTTGAGAATGGCCCCGACCAGAGCCAGCGCCCGGCAGCTGGTCACTCATGGTCATGTTGAGATTAACGGTCGCAAAATGAACATTCCGTCGCAACAGATCCAGAAAAATGATAAAATTAAGTTTAATAACGTCAAGACTGAGGAAATTCCTTACGTTAAGGCGATTTTGGAGGAAAAGAATCTACAATTACCAAATTGGCTTAAGCGCAGTAAGAATCTTGGCCAGGTAGTTGGCGATCTGAAAGTAGAGGAGTATGTTGAGCCGGTTAATATGTCATTAGTAGTAGAATTTTATTCTAAATTATAAATTGAATTTTTTTTCTATGGCAAAAGCCAATTTTTTTGTTGAAACTAAACAAACCACTGATAAGCACGGTATTTTGGAATTGTATCCTTTGGAAAGAGGTTTCGGTCAGACCATGGGCAATGTTTTACGCCGAACCATGCTGGCTTCGCTTGAAGGAGCGAGTGTTAATTATGTTAAGATCAAGGGCGTTTCCCATCCTTTTTCGACCATCAAGGGTCTAAAAGAAGATGTGCTCACCTTATTACTTAATTTGAAACTGTTGAGGTTCAAATTTTCTGTTGATCAAGAACAGAAGTTAACCTTAAAGATTAAAGGTGCCAAAAAAGTGACCGCCTCGCAAATTGACGATTCACCGCTTTGTAAAGTGATCAACAAAGATCTTTATCTTTGTGAAGTCGCCAAAGACGGCGCTTTGGAAGTGGAACTGTATATTAATAAAGGAATTGGTTATGTTCCTTCAGAAGAAAAGCCGGAACGGGAATTTGGCTTAATGCCCATTGATTCAGTCTATACCCCGGTCACCAATGTCCAATTAAGTGTTCAGGCGACTCGTGTTGGTAGCAAAACCAATTACGACAAACTGATTATGACTATCGATACCGATGGTAGTCTCACTCCGAGGGAAGCGCTTGATAAGGCCGCCAGAATCATGGTGGATCAGTTTAGTCTGTTGGTCGAGGGAGGCGTGGTTAAGCCCATAGAAACCCAGACCAAAGAGGAAAAAGAGATTTCAGACAAAGAAGACCGACAGGATATGATGGTCGACGAACTGGATCTGCCCACTCGAGTGATTAATGCCCTCATTAAACACGGAATTGAAACTGTTTCTCAGCTTAAGAATTTGTCCGATGAAGAGCTGTCTCAAGTACGTGGTTTAGGCAAAAAATCAATCGAGGAATTAAAAGATAAATTGCATGAAATTTAATGAAAAAAAGGGTTACCAAAACTCTTCTTGGCAAAAAAGGAGAACGTAAAAGCCGCAGTCGGGGTCAGTTGAAAAGCATGTTTCGCTATGGCAAGATTACTGTTTCCAATAGTGTTGCCAAGCAGTTGGCACGTTTAGTTGATCGTCTCATTGCCCGAACCAAAGGAAGAGATCGACTGAATGCCACTCGTTATCTGATTACTCAGGTGGCCGATTTGGCACTGGCCAAACAAATTTTGACCTACAGTCAGCTTGTGTTAAGCAAAAGACAGAGTGGTTTTACCACCCAGACCAAGCTCAATCCCCGTCGGGGAGACGCTCACGAAGAAACAATTATTGAATTAATTGACTTTATCGCTAAGCCCAAAGTAAAAAAGACTGCCAAGACCAAAGCGACTCCAGAACCAAAAAAAGAGCCGGAGCCAAAAGTTCTATCTAAAAAATAATGCTAAAACCCACACAATATACCAAAACCCTTAGCGCCAAGGATATTACCAGAACGGCGCATTTATTTGATGCCAAAGACCAAAAATTAGGTCGTTTGGCAACTCAGATTGCAGTTAAGCTGATTGGCAAACACAAAGTCAATTATGTACCCAATCTTGACATGGGTGATTATGTGGTGGTAATTAACGCTGCCCATTTGGACTTGGGCCAGAAAAAAATCGAAAGCAAAGAATATAATCGTTATTCTGGTTATCAAAGCGGTCGCAAAACAACCACTCTGGCTTCATTGTGGCCAAAAGACGCAGACAAAGTGATTATTCTGGCAGTTAAAGGCATGTTGCCGGACAATAAGCTGAAAAAGGCCAGACTACAACGTTTGTTTGTCGCCAAAGACAAAGAATACAATTTGCCGCCGAAAATACAAAAATTAATTCCCAAAAATGGTTAAAACTACCAAAGAAATTGTTAAAAAAATTACCTATTATCAGGCCCTTGGCCGTCGCAAAAGTGCGACTTGTCGGGTGAGATTATGCCTGACAGTTAGGTCGCTAAAAAAAGTCAAGCAAGAGCTTAAAAAAGGCGACTTTCTAGTTAACTGGATTAAGTCTGAAGAATACTTTCCGGGCAAAATTACCCAGCAAATTTATTTGCAGCCGCTAATAATCACTGACTCACTTAATCGTTTTATCATTACGGCAACGGTCAAAGGTGGCGGTAAAATGAGTCAGGCTGAAGCGTTGCGCCTGGCCATTGCCAGAGCTTTACTAAAAGTAAATCCAGAATATCGTCCGACTTTGAAGGCACAGGGATTTTTGGAAGTTGATGCCAGAGTCCGTGAACGCCGCAAAGTGGGTATGGGTGGCAAATCCCGTCGCAAACGTCAATCTCCCAAGCGTTAATTGGTTTTTTTTCCAACCAGATAAATCGCTTTCCAGGGCCGGAAATTAGAAACAAATTCCTGTTGCTTGACTTCATTATTGGGGTAGAGGACTTTATAAGTAAATTTGGCAGACGTGCCCCAGGCGGCAAAATCAACCTGTTTGGTCACTCCTTCAGGCAGATTAAAGTCGTCGATGTATTCGGGTTCCGGAGGGGGAGCAATATTCCACATGGTAATTTCCGAAAGCTCCACTTGGCGCTGATCTTTGGTGCCATAAAGATAAAAAGTCAGTTTCATCTCATTCAGATCGACTTCGGATTGTATTAAAAGAGCCGATTGATAATCGTTTTCAAATTTCAGATCAACTGTTGGCAGGTAAATAGTGGCGTCGAGGCCGGGCTTGGCGTCTTGTTCGTAATAGCCGACTCGATAAGCATGCGCCGTTCGTTCCAGGATCGGCACACCGGCGTTAAGAGCGGTGCGGAACATGGTTGTTGACACCTGGCAGATGCCACCACCGTCGTCTAACACAGTTCTTCCATTTTTGATGACAAAGGCCGGTGCAAAACCGGTACGGCCGGAAATTTCGCCCAGAAATTCGTTAAAGGAAAATGTCTGCTTTGGTTTAATAATCATCCCGTTAATTTTATTGGCGCCGGTGACAATGTTGTGAACCCGCTCTGGAGCCGAGCCGGCAAAATGCGAGCTGCCCATACCCACGAGTTCCCTAATTCCCAGATTATTAATTTCCTTAAGTTTAATTTCGGCTTTCAGGATTTGTTTGGCGACTGATACTTTGATTACTTGGCGCGGTTTAAACCGCTGGTCTTTGAGTGCTTTTTCAATTTCAGTTTGAACTGAGGCCATATCAAGCTGATAGCCATTTTTTTCTACCTGAAAAGCTTGGACTCGGCCGTCTGCAAAATCAAAACGGGCATCTAGCGGTTCTTTTTTATAGCTTTGTGCCAACTCATTTAATAAATTGTTGAGATACTTTTGGTCGTAAATAGGATTAAGGTCAAAATTATAACTTTCCCAGCCCAATTTGAGTGCAATCTGCTGGTAAAGAGCCGAAAGCCCTTGTCCGCGGCCAACAATATAGGCTTGGTCCACGGCGCTGTGAATCGGGAGCTGATAGTCGAGATTTTTGGCCGCGATAGTGGCAATATTCTTATTGTCAAATTTTAATTCGATTTTAAACTGATTATTTTGCCGGTAGCGTTTATTAAGGAGCTTGATTGCCTGTTCTTTGGTCAGCCCGCCGACTAGTATTTGGTCCAAATAAATATTTGGTAAGATAATATTAGAGCTGTGAATTGTTTGGGTGTTGGCGACAACTGTCCAACAAACCAAAAATAGGGCGGCAGATAGAAGTATAATCAGTTTGTTTTTAGTAGTAATCACAAAAAACATTATATCGAAAATATGGAGAATAAACCGGAACCGCCATCAAGCCAGCCAAAAGAAGGGGTTGTTTTTGAAAAGCCCAGCCAACCTGGAACTTCTCCTCCAGAGGTCAATGCTAACGCCATTCCAGAGGAATATTTAACCGACGAAGATCTGTATCCCGCGCAAACTGACAGCTCCGGCAACCCGGTCAGCACTCTCAAAAAGAAAACACCGCTGATAGTGGTCTTAGTAGTGGGAGTGATCGTTTTTGTGATTTTGTTGATTGTTTTGAGTCGTCTTTTTGCGAAAAGCAGTTCTGTATCAGACAAACCGGTCAAACTCACTTTCTGGGGAGTCTGGCAATCTGAGCAAGTAATGGAAGAGTTGATCAAGGACTACCAGAAAGACAATCCCAATGTGCAAATTGATTATTTATTAATGGATGCCAAAGACAGTTATCGTGAACGTATTCTTGAGCGTACCCGTAGTGGCACCGGTCCGGATATTTTCCGTTTTCACAACACCTGGGTAAACAGTATCAAAGAGCTTTTTGCGCCGGCGCCGACAACGGTTTTTACAGTGGAGGATTTTGCCAAGATTTATTATCCGGTCATGGTTAAGGATTTGACCATGGACGATCGGGTAATTGGTGTGCCGTATCATCTGGATGGTTTGGTGTTAGTTTATAACGACACTTTGTTAAAAAACGCCGGCATTAATCAGGCTCCGGCCGATTGGGAAACTCTGATTGATGTTTCAAAACAGATTACGGTCCGGGACGAAGCTGGACAGATTGTTACGGCCGGAATTGCTTTGGGTGCAGCTGAAAATATCAGTCATTTCAGTGATATTATCGGCTTAATGTTTTTACAAAATAACGTTGACCTTAAAAACCTTGAGAACAATGACAATGCTCTGACCGTAATTGACACTTATACTAATTTTGTATTAGCAGCAGACAATGTCTGGAGCGAGAGCTTTGATAATTCGATTAATGCTTTTGCCGAGGAAAAGGTGGCCATGATTTTGGCACCGGTTTGGGAGATTGAAGTGGTCAGACACCTTAATCCGGATTTGGATCTTAAAGTGGCCAGAGTGCCTCAGATCAGAGGCGGCTCTCAGAAAAATTTGGCTAATTATTGGGCCGACGGTGTCTCTCGGGGAAGTCAAAATCAACAACAGGCTTGGGATTTTCTAAAATTCCTGAGCGAAAAAGAGCAGCAGGGCAGGATGTTCGAATTAGAGGTTAAAAGCGGCCGGATGTTTGGCAATATTTACCCGCGTCAGGATATGGCTGAATTGCTGGTTGACGACCAATATTTAGCCCCGCTTTTAAAAGACGCCAATATTCTGGATACTTTGCCTCTGGTTAGTCGAACCTATGACAATGGTGTTAATGACGGCATTGTCGAATATTATCTCAAAGACAGTCTTAACAGCATTTTATTAGGCACTTCGGTCGATGAGGCGGTTCGTAATCTCGGATTAGGAGTGACTCAGGTATTGGAAAAGTATGGTTATTAGAATTATCTGACTCTGATTTTCATTCCCGGCTCAACTACATCCGGACTGCTCAGATTGTTTAATTCAACCAGAGTGGGGTAGAGGTAGGGATTGTTATATTCACGGCTAGCTACATCCCAGAGTGATTCGCCCTCTTGCATAATATGAAATCGGGGTGACGGTTGGATCGCTGTCACTTCGGGTTGAGACTTACTGGACTTTGGCCAATAATTTTTTGGTGAATAAGAACTAAGGATCAAAAATACCAGCATTGAAAGGATTAGGCTCAAAGTTAATAATCCAGTCACAAATTCTCTCGGTTTTGTTTTAATCAGTTTTTTGGCTGACTCTAACCAGTTTTTTTCCAACCTGATTGATTTTTTTTTCTTTGTCATCTCTGCTATATTTTAGCAGATAATCTGTTCAGGTCAAATAATTAAGCTGCCAACAGGATTTGGGATCACTCTTATTCTACAGGGCTTTAAAATAGAGGTCATAACTGATAAAATAGTGGATACACAAGAACTGCAATTGGGGTTGTAGCCCTGCCCGCCTTTGGAGGGTCAGCTTGGCTAGAGTGCTAATGGTAGATTGGGGTTGTAGCTCAGCTTGGCTAGAGCGTCCGCCTGTCACGCGGAAGGTCGCGGGTTCAAGTCCCGTCAGCCCCGCCCCTTCGTTTTGAAGCTCGGAGTAAATTCCGAGCTTTTTTTGATTCGAACTACTCCACGTATTAAAAAATACATGACATTAAAGTACAAGTATAGCAGAAAAAGCTTGAAGTATCAACCTAGCGGTGCAATTGTGATACTTTTTATTCAGCTTGCAAATTCTATTAAAAATCATCTTGGTGTTGGAATTGTTGACCGTATTCTTAACCAACAGCTATTTGACAAAAAAAGGAATCGTCTTAACGTTAAACAGGCCTGCACTTTGGTCGGCATAAATCCTGCTGTATATACCCAACTTAAACAAACTCACTCTAAAAAAGTTGAGATCCAGACAGGAGGTGAAAATCTATGAAAAAGTTACCAGCAATTGGCGGTGATACCGCTTTAAAAATCAAGACCGTTTTAATGACACTATTCATGATAGAGATCTTGTTAGCTAATTACTTTGCGTATTTATGGTTAACATCAAATACCCACTATTTTGGCCGTTTGTTTAGTGCCAGGGCCATGAAT
>MGBO01000008.1 GCA_001788295.1 Candidatus Roizmanbacteria bacterium RIFOXYC1_FULL_41_16
ATATAGCCCTTTTTATTTTTGACAAAATCTATTAACAAAGGATGTGCGTTAGAAAAGGTTATGGCCGTCACTTCTTTTGGCGTCATTGCCGGAACATCATTGTGACCATCACCAAACATGGCAATTGGTGGCATCTCCGTCATTTCAAACATAATTTTGATAACGTCTACAATTAATGACTTATCAATAATTCTTCCTGTGTGAGTTTTACGAATAACCTGTATTCCTCCGTCCGGAAAAGGGGGAATGACCTTTAGTTGATCATCCCATTTGTCTTGAACAATTTTTTGAAGAAAATCAAACACTTCTTCTGTTGTAATGGTCTGCTCAAACTGCCAGCGATGACTGATGAACTTAGGGTCGGTAAACAAAGTCAAAATCGAATGATCCTCTGGATCAACTGGCATTTTATGAATCCTGCCTTCAATAAATACATCACAAATATTGCCAGCGCTTGGTACCAATCCAAGCATTTCCTTTAATTCACAAATCGCTTTTACACTCTCTTTTTCAAAAATCTCAATCGTCTCAGATTCGGGTTTGCGGTATACGCCGGCATTTTCAGCAATTATTCCTCGATCTGTCAGATGATTGGTTTGAATCAATCTTGAAACATAAGCAATCGGCTTTCCGGTAACTGGTAAAAAATAATGACCTGCTTTGCTAAGCGCATTTAAAACTGTCGCCAATCCTTCGGGAAGAATGTTGTAAGTGTTTCTTTTGGTAAGAGTGCCGTCAATATCAAAAGCCAAAACACTTTTTGGTTCCATTCCACAATTATACTTAAATATAACTGTTTGACAGTAAAAAAAAATGTTGTTATCTTGAAGGTACATTAAAAATCGGGAGGAGATGAAAAAATAATGAAGAAATTAATAGTCTTACTGTTTGTTTTTGCTTTCGCTTTTGCAGTCTTAGCTTCGTCTGTGATTGCCGAAGGAGACAAGGTTAGGGGTGAAAAAGGTGATGGCTCGGTTTGCCAGTATCAAAACGTTCTCAATGGCGATCCGGTGTTTGATGGTGACGGATGCGAAGAATAAAATAACTTAGCACCTATTTATTGAGATCAGTCAGGAGAGCTGAATTTTAGAGTTGTCAGCATTTGTTCATATATTTCCAAATCTTCTTCTCTGTTTAAATAAACCCGGATTAGTAATGACTTGTCGCTCGGGATTTCAAAAAAGGTGATAGGCAAGGATTCGGTCAAGCCGATGCCTCTGCCAAGAAAAGGTTGCATCATCCATGTCGTTTCGTACCCGATTACTCCGTCTGTAGCCTCCACTTCTTTAATCGAAGCCAGGTCAGTATAGTCTTGAATGCCGGCACCTGCTTTCCTGATGTAATCGTCAAGTGGCTCGTTGTCAAAATTTGCGCTTGTATTCACCGATGTGGTGATTGAGTCGCTATTGTCTGGGTATCCGGGCTTGTCGATGGGATTAAAAGCCGCGCCGCTTTGCGAATCCGGATACTCTCTAAGATCCCAGTCCTTTGGGTACTGGATTGAGTAGTTATATTTGGTGTTTGAATACGTCTCCCAGTCTGTTGCGCCAAACTTGTTCAAAAAGTAAGCCGCCACACCAGCGATTATAATCAGCAAAATAATTGCGTTCTTCATTTTTTTATCAAAATAAACTCTGCTAAGATTATTATATAAAAATGGCCAAGAAGAAAAAATGTTTTTCCAGCTGGCAGCAGTTTTTAATCGGCTTGGCTATTCTAATTTTTTCTTTGTTTGGTTATCTTCAATTCAGGCCCCAAACCCATTTGGTCACCCGCATTATTGATGGCGACACGATTGAGCTTGATAATGGCGAGCGTGTTCGTTATCTTGGCGTCGATACCCCGGAAATAGGGGAATGCTACGCTACTGCCGCCATCTCTCTTAATCGCCAATTGGTCCTAAATAAACAAGTTCACTTGCAAACCGATGCTAATAAACTTGATCAATATGGCCGAATTCTGGCTTATGTATTTGTCAGTAAGATAATGATTAATCAAGAGCTTTTGCGCCAAGGCGCCGGAGCTTATTTTGAAGACTATCTTAATCACAGATACCAAGCCGAATTAATTGCCGCCGCCCAAGGAGCCCACCAAAACAAAACTGGCCTGTGGCGTACTTGCGCCCAAGACAAAAAACTGGGCTGCCTCATCAAAGGCAATCTCGACCCCAATGATCGCCGTTTTTATCATCTACCCGGCTTTCGACACTATTCACAAATTGTGATGAATCTGGACAAAGGCGATCGCTGGTTTTGCACCGAGCCAGACGCCATTGCCGCTGGCTTTAAACGGGCTAGGGAGTAAGTGTTTAAATAACAAAGTTCTGCCAATTATCCTTATTGACCAAGGTTGAAGTTGCTTGAGGATAACTAATCCTCCATGAATCTGGAATTTTGGCAGTTTTCTTTCCATGTTTTAATTCAAAACCGTGTAAATTGCCTTCAGTTTCCTCTATCAAATCAATTTCGGCTCCACTGGTTAAACGCCAAAAGTACTGAGAAAAAAGTTTTTGCTCATAGCTTAGTTTTTTCATTCGTTCAACAATCAAAAAATTTTCCCACAATTTACCCACGTCATCTCGGCTATTAAGCATATTTAAATTTCCAATTATTGAATTTCTCACTCCTGTGTCGTAAAAAAATATTTTATCCATTTTTGTCACTTCTTTACGCATATTTCTACTAAATCCGGGTAAACGGAAAATAATGAAAGATTTCTCGAGTAAATCAATGTATCGGTCTACTGTGGTACGATTAATTTCCAAGGTCTTAGCTAGTTCACTTATCGATACTTGATTACCTATCTGAAAAGCCACCAGTCTTAATAGATCGTGTATTTTAGAAGAATTTCTAATATCTCCAAATTCTAATAAATCCTTATAGAGATAGTTGTTAGTCAAATTTTCTAGATATTTTGCTTTTTCTTGAATACTTTCTAAAGAAAATATTTCTGGGTATGATCCATATATTAGTCTCTCTTCAATTTGTTGTTCTATCTCGTATGGAGTATTCACTACTCGAAGTTCTTTTTGAGATATGGGAAATAATTTATAACTATAGATCCTTCCTGTCAATGGTTCGCTAATCTTACTGGCTAAATCAAGAGATGATGATCCAGTAATAATGACTTTCAATTTGGGAAAGTTATCCAACAAAATTTTCAAACTTAGCCCAATTTCAGGAATTCGTTGTGCTTCATCAATTACCACCGCATCATAACCAGAAACTAACAGTGTTAGCTTAGATAATTCTCTGCTGATTAATAATTCCCACCATTGACCCCTTTGATCACCATTCAAAATCAAAGTATTCCATTTAAATTCATTAAGTAAATCGTTAACAAGTGTGGTTTTCCCAACTTGTCTAGGACCATAAATTATTAGTCCTTTATTAGTTTTTTCCAGATCATTTTTCAAAACAGAAAGCAGGTTACGTTGAATTTTCATACTTTAATATTAACAAACACAGTCGTAGTTGTCAACCGAAAAAGAGCTATTTCCGTTAGTATAGTAGCGGTAGCAAAGCTTATCTATGAAACAACCGCCGGCTTCAAGCGGGCTAGAGAATAAGAATAAGGTATTATCTCACCATAAAGAACATTGTTCGTAAGCATTTTTTAGAGCAGGCGGCGCTACCTGCATAAAAAGATTTTGAGGCTGGCGTTTATTTAATATATTCCAACAAGCTAGTAAACTGGTTGCTTGATTGGGGAAAAGTTGATCGGGTTGGCATTCTCCGGTAGCTGTATCTACAGTATCCCCATCACCCATACCGGGATGAGTTATTTCTTCAAATTCCGCGTGTAACCTTTGCAATTCAAGACAAGTTTCAATCGGCTTTATTATTCCCATATTCACCAAGGCAGAGATTGTAATAACCGTCCGGGCTTCATACGGATCGCTGCTTTCGCCCATTTCCGGTACTCTAAATTCATAATATTTTCCATCAGGACCAAGGCCAGCCGAGTAGCCGTAATGACCGTTGTTGTGCTGAGCGCCAAATTTTTTTTGGGCTTGAATCGTGGCTTGATAAGTCTGTTCCCACTGAGAACTTAATTCACCCTCGGGCACCAGTAAAGCTGGCCAAAAAACAGTAAAGCCTTCGCCATCCCAAGTCCTTCTAGCAGAAAGGCCGGTAGTTGGATCAGTATAGATACTGTTCTCTGACCTGTTGTTTAACAAAACCGCTAATAATTCAGCGGTCTCATTATCTCCTACGGCATAAAGAATTCTATTTTCCGAGAGCTTGTCGTACTGCCAAGGCTTAAAACCAGGCGGGTCAAGCAGGTAGACCCCTCGGAAAAATTTAGTTTTAGGATCAATCATAAAAGATAGATCGATGCGAGCGAGTATGTTGTCGACTGTCTCTCTCAATTGGGGGAATTGGGCTTTTGTGAGCATAAGATAGGCCTTAAGCCAAGCATTATCTATGGAGGAAAGCTGTTGTTCCACAAGTGGAGCAGGAGTTTGTTGTTTAGAAGAATCGACGGGAAGCCAATGAGTGCATGCTTTTGCTATGGACGGTTGTATCCAATTCACAAATAAACCTTCGTTATTGTTGTTTGTCAAAACAAACACCTGTGGGTCTTTCATCATGTCTAAAATGGTCGCCAGGGTCGTTTCTGCCCTGTACTGTGCCTCGGGTATAGGCAGTTCTTTAAGAGCTCCTGCCGCACAATCACAAGCGAGCTTAAAACCAATATTGGTTGGACTAGTTCTATTTGTTATTTGGAATGTTTCCGAGGATTTTCCGTCCGGTGCCCGGAGGTAATGCAAATGATCAGCAGGCAGACCGTTAGGACAAACCATGGCGTCAATACTGCGCCAAGTATCCTTGGCATATTGTTCGTACCACTGTCGTATTTCAGGTGACAAAACCTCCGGTCCCACTCTCGCTTCAGATATGGAAATCTCTGTAAGCATTTGGCGCTATCATAACAATATTCTTGTTAATTACAAAGACAAAGTTAATTTGGCGACAGCGAAAATATTATAATATTACAGTCGTGATAAACTCTTTTCAAAATTTATCTCCAGTAATGCAAGCTTTCCTGGCTACTTGTTTTACCTGGGGAGTCACTGCCCTGGGAGCGGCCGGAGTCTTTTTCTTCAAAGAGGTCAACCGGAAAGTGCTTGATTTTATGCTCGGCTTTACCGCTGGAGTAATGATCGCGGCCAGTTATTGGTCTCTTTTGGCCCCAGCTATTGAAATGTCTGTTGATACCAGTTTGCCTTCCTGGTTTCCGGCTGCCACTGGCTTTTTAATGGGAGGTCTTTTTTTACGCATTATCGATAAAATAATTCCCCATCTTCATATCGGCTTTCCCAAAGAAGAAGCCGAAGGAATCAAAACCGATTGGCAAAAAACAATTCTACTTTTTTTGGCCATTACTTTACACAATATCCCCGAGGGTTTGGCAATCGGAGTGGCCTTTGGCGCTGCTGCTGCTGGCTTGTCTACAGCGACTCTAGCCGGTGCTATTACTCTAGCTGTTGGTATCGGTATTCAAAACTTTCCAGAAGGCTTTGCCATCTCGGTTCCTATCAGGCGTACCGGTGCCTCTCGTCTCAAAAGTTTCTGGTATGGCCAATTGTCTGCGGTTGTTGAACCAATAGCGGCTGTTGTCGGTGCCATGGTAGTCACTTTAATGAAGCCAACTCTCCCTTATGCTTTAGCCTTTGCTGCCGGAGCAATGATTTTTGTCACTATAGAAGAAGTTGTCCCAGAATCTCAAAAAGGCAACCATACTGATTTAGCCACCTTTGGAACAATGTTAGGATTTGTCATAATGATGGTGCTTGATGTTGCTTTTGGCTAATTTTGGCTATCTTACCTCAAATTTAATATCGGCCAATACCTGATGATTCAGCAAAAATCGATACCGGTAAGTGCCTGGATCTAAATTAAGCATTCCTTGAAAAGAGCCAAAATCCTTACAGTTAATGTTTGGTTCGGGCCGGACATTAAAAACAATGTTTTTTTTAGAAATAAGAATCTCTTCGGTTTTAGCGTCGATAAATTCAGTACTCACGTCAAGCAGATCTTCCTTAGGTACGATTACAGAACAGAATTTATCCTGCCGTCGGGAAAAAGAAGTGGTTTTTTCTACAGTCGTCATTTCGATGCCCATCCCTTTGGGAATTTTCCCCAAATAAAGATCGGTTAAAAATTCGCTGGGATCAAGGATAAACGACTCGACCTCCTGTTTGGCTTGATATTTTGATTGGCTGATATCAATACTTTTTGTCATTCCGGCAATTTCTTTTTTTGTAACATCATGAAACAGCTCCGGAGCTTTTTCATCTGAAACTTTATACACAATCGGAGTAAGGGGGATGACATGGCGGATAATCCCATACCGAAGATACGAGCCATCGTCAAATAAAACCACTGTCCCCTCAGTCAAATCTGTTTCTTCAAAACAGCGGGAAAGAGAAATACGAGTTTTTGGTGTAATCACCGGGCTCATTGATTCGCCTACAACCTCAGCCGAAAAATCGCAAACATATTTGTCAATAATTGAGGATTTGCCAGTCAGGGCAGAAAAGTATTTTGGAGGCACTGATTTTATCCACAAAGGGCAGGAAATAATGACAATACCTATTAAAACCAGCAAATTTTGAACCAGTTTCTTAATTATCCCCACTACCAATATAGTACTATAATAACCATATGCTAGGTAAGCTACTTAGGCAAAGGTATCATCATCTAAATAAAATATTAATCAGCCAGTCTGCTCTCAAACAGAATCACCAAAGACTTCAGAGTTTCCATACAGAGGCAAGAATTGTGCCAGTTCTAAAAAGCAATGCGTATGGACACGGAATAAAAACAGTTGCCCTGGTTTTTGATCAATTAAAGCCTGATTTTTTGGTTGTCGACAGCTTGTATGAAGCATATGAATTGACTAAGCTAAAAGTAAAATCTCGTATTTTGATTCTTGGCTATACCCACCCGAACAATTTTTCTATAAAACAACTTCCTTTTCACATAACTGTTTTCGATTTAGAAATGGCCAAGAGCCTTAATAAACATCAAAAGAATTGTAGAATTCATGTTTTTGTTGATACCGGTATGTGCCGAGAGGGCGTCCAGATTGATAAACTACAATTGTTTGTTCAAAAAATAAAAAAAATGACTAATTTGAAAATTGTTGGACTGGCTTCGCATTTTGCGGATGCTGACAATCCAAACAATGATTCTTTTACTCAAAAACAAATATCAAACTATAAAAAAGCCTTAAAAATTCTCGAACAAGAAAATATTTCTCCGCAATTTCGGCACATCTCGGCTTCCGGTGGAGCATTTAAAATCAGAGACAATAGTTTTAATATGATCCGAGCCGGCCTGGCAAGCTACGGCATTAACCCTCTTGAGGCTAATGATCCGGCACACGACCGGCTCTTACTAAAACCGGCCCTGCGTTTTACAAGCACTCTGGTGCAAATCAAAATAATCACCAAAGGAGACAGGATTGGATATAGCGGGACATATCAAGCAAAAGGGAACATAAAAATAGGTTTGTTGCCGCTTGGGTATTATGAAGGGGTAGATAGGCGGCTTTCAAACAAAGGCGTCGTCACTATAAATGGCGCGATTTGTTCAATTTTGGGAAGAGTCTCTATGAATATGACAACAATTGACTTATCCAATGTCAAAAATCCCAGGGTTGGTGACAAAGTTGTTATATATGCAGCTAATCCATCTCGTGCTAATAGTTTGGTTAATGTCGCCAAGTCTATAGGGACCATTCCTTATGAGTTGTTGGTTCGTTTGGCCGAATCAATCAAACGAGAGTTGGTCTAGATAATTAAAAGTAATAAAGCACATATCAATTATACTGTACTTTATGACAAACACACAAACAGTCGCTACCGGAACTGTTCATAGCCCGCCCGAAGATTTGCGCAAGGCCTTGATCTCTGATTCCAAAGCCCTGGCAAAATGGAATGATCTGACACCGCTGGCACGCAATGAATGGATCTGCTGGACAATTTCCGTGAAAAGAGAAGCAACCAGAAAACAGCATGTTGAGAGAGTGCCGAGAGAACTGAAAGAAGGTATACGGCGACCCTGTTGTTGGATAGGTTGTATTCATCGCCCGGATAAGCCCATAAGCCCTTCGGTGCAACACATACTCAATAAACAGCGCTAAAGTTAATTCTAGATTAGGCCGGAGAAGAGTAGTATCAAAACCAAGGCAGTAATAATTGCAAAAACTCCCACGGTTTTGACAAATAAGTTTACCGCCTCTTTTTTCTTACCTTCAATAAAAAGCTGAAGGGGCTGATAAAAAAACAAAAACGCCATCACAGTCACAGACAGAGTAAGGACTGATAAAAACGTCACTGGGGCAAAAAAAGTATCCGGCTTGTTTTTCAAAGGTTGTGTCACCAAGGTCATAATAGTAACCACGAGGATTATATAAGCCGAAGCACTTAGAGCATTAATAATCGGGTTCCTGGACATCTATTTTGATTGTATCAAACTTCAGATAGTCAATTTTTTCTGCTTAATATTCTGATAAAAGCGTTACGAAATTTTGCTTGAGAAATATGGGTAACGATGGTCATATTTTCTTTGGCCTTATCAGTCACCATTCTTTTGTCAACAACAGTCATTCCTCGCGTTATTTCTCCTTTTATTTCCACCTGAACATTGTCTTTGCATACTTTGCAAGATACCGGACTGATCAGGTAAAACACAGTTAAAGGATCATACATCAAGGCCGCTTTTACCCCAATATCCTTGGCAATATTTCTGATATATGGACGGCTCATTTTTAAAAGTGCGCTTCTCAGGTTTTTATTTTTTACTTTTCCAAAATCCTTAATCGTCAGTCGCACATGATTGCAGGCGTCAAGCGGAACAATGGTTTTTTGACAAGCAAAGTCAAAAACAATTTTGGCAGCATCCGGATCGACAAAAATATTAAATTCAGCCACTCGATTTTTATTTCCGGCCACATTGATCGCCCCTCCCATGATGATGATTTCTTTCACTTTTATCATTGTCTTTGGTTCTTTTTGGATTGCCATGGCAATATTGGTCAGCGGCCCCAGCGTCACCAGAGTAATTTTCCCCGGATTATTTTTCACCAGAGTAATGATCTGCTCGACTGCGTTACCGGTCAATCCGGCTTTATTAATTGGGTCAATTCCTTCCAAGCCGCTTTTGCCATGAACAATAGCTCGGATCAAAGATTGCTTTAATGGATTTCTGGCGCCCGAATACACCGGAATATCCTCGCGGCCCAAGAGCCGCAACACGTATCGGGCGTTTCTGGTTGTATTCTCAATTGTCGAGTTGCCGCAAACTGTGGTAATAGCCAAAATATCAAAAACTTCGCTTTTGACAGCCAGCATGATGGCCATCGCGTCATCATGACCAGGGTCAGTATCAATGATAATTTTTCGTTTCATAAAAATCCCTCCTTTTTCAAAAGTTCAATTGCCGCAATTACATCTTCTGCCTGATAGTCTGCTTTTGTTTCACCAAAACCCACCCGCACCGTCCTCATTCCTATTAATTTAGCCGGGATAATATCAGACTCTTCCTGATCTCCAATCGAAACTGCTTGAGACGTGTTAATACCAAACTCGTCTGCAATCAGCCGAAAAACCTGTGGGTTTGGCTTTCTTAGGTTTGGTTCTCCGGTATAGATTGCGTCGCCAAAGGCTTCATTAAGGTTTAGGTGAGCCAGCACTTTTATTGCCCATATTCTTGGGGCAGCGGTGAGTAGGGCAATCCTCCCTTTTAGCGCGTTAAGGATCTCTGGCAGCGCTTCATCTGCTTCTATATAGCCTGCCGGATCAAGGGTTCCCCACGTTTCGGCAAAAAACTCATATCGGTCGATGCCGTATTCTGCCTCCACGCCCAAACTGACCTCACCCTTGTATTTGTTCTTTATTCTTTCATATTCAGTAATCGCTTCTTCTCTGTCTATGCCTTGTCTGGCCATAAAAAAGCCGTACACTCTATTTCTCAAATCATTGTAAAAACGTGATGAGGTGAACTTTTGTTCCTTTCCTTTATCAAGTCGGTACAGTGTTCCGTCCATGTCAAAAATGGCTCTGTTTTCTTCTGTTTTCATATTTTCTCCATAAAAAAACCTCCCGTTTGGGAGGTTGGTAATTGTCTATTACTGACTTTGTGCTATTGAGCCACGAGCCTACCAACCTCCCTAAGAGAGGTGTAATGCCAATAATAATTTCTGGTAGTTAGTTGATTCATACTTGTTAAATTATATCACAGGTTTCCAAAACGAATCTGCTTCAAAGCTCTTTTCGATCCTCAACAAAGGTGAATCGAGGTATTTTCTTACCATCAACTAAAATAATCTCACCAAACATTGTCGCTGGCCTCACCCAAAGCTGACCTGTTTTGTTGGGGTATAAACAATAATAAACCACTAATTCTTCCAAAGTTTCACTATGTTTTGCAATTCCAATTACCTCATAGTATTTTCCTTTATAGTGTTTGTAAGTGCCTAATTTCATAAGCGTAGTTTAACAAAATATGGTAATTCTTACCAAATCATACTGTTATATATGTACATATCGGGAATGGAATGGAGCGTTATAACAATGTACAATTTGTCTTGAGAATCGTCGCTCAAATCAGAAATGAAATTGAAAAGGTAACTATTGTAAAATACTAATGCGATGAAAGTTCTCCAGTGGTCGATGACAATTCCAAATAATAAAGAACAAGCGTTTATTAAATGGTTTGATGAGTTTGCTGGTCCTACTCTTGAGGGATTTGGGGCTAAAAAACACGAGCTTCATAAAGTTGAAGATAAACAAATTATAGGTAGACAAACTCTCGAAAAAAACAGATTTATTGAACGAGTTTATTTCGAGGATAGCTTTAATCTTCCTGATTATTTTACTAATGTCAAAAATAATTCCGAAGCGCACAAATTATCCCAGAGTTATGAAGAAATCTTTGGAGCAACGGATATTGAATTACGAATTTTGGTTTCTCCTTAATTAAGGATATCAAATGCCAACTGGCTCCCTAAAACTCAACACTCAGAACTTAATTTGCTAAAAACTTCTCAATTTCTGCCATAACAATAAGTTTATGAAGAGGTTGTTTAATGTATTAAACAATTTTAGTTATCTAATAGAATTCAAGTGAAGGTTCAAATGATTAGAAAATTAAGTCTCCTAGTTTAGACGATGGAGCTTATTTATTTCTTTTTCAACAGTTTTTTATATCCACTTAAAGTCTCTTCTATTTTTCTAATTTCTTCATTTTTAGGTTTTATAAAAGCATCTGTGAATTTACGATATATGAAAAGTAACAATACGATAATAATTACTGAAACTAAGTCATAAAAAAAATTGTATTTTTTAAATAAGTCATATAAAAAATTAGCATATATGTTAGTGAATAGAGCTAGTAAAAATCCACTAACAAAAATTGAAACAAAATTAAAGGAATCGTTTCTTATCTCTTTGGCCATCTCTCCAAGTCTATTCTCAACCTTATCATAATATTTAACTATTTCCGTTAGTTTAAATTTCTTAATAGCCATATGCCTTTGCTTCCCCTAAAAGATCTATTCCGCAATTATAAACTTGGGTTTGATGTTAGTCTACAAGATATTAAAACAGCCATTGAGACACTTAAACCCCAATTATTTACCTAGTTCACTAAGAATTTGATCAATTACATTTATAAACTTCCGGTTGACCTCTCTTAGTCTTGGACTTACTCTAAAGAATTTAACCTCGTTCAAATTAAATGCCGAGCTGTCTACAACAGAAACGCCTTTCTCACTCAGTCTTCTAACTAAATCCGGTATGAATGGGGGAATAACCACAAGCAGATTATTGGCTTCTGATCTGACAACTTCAAATCCCCTTTTTTTTAATTCACGATTTAAAAACTCCCTTTCACTTTTCATAAACTCTTTTGTTTTTTTTATAAACTGAGTGTCGGCAAAAGCAACTAAAGCCGCTTTTTCAGCCACGGTTGCTACAGGAAACGGCTGGCTGGCTTGCTGTAATAATCGAACTATGTTTTTACTAGCAACACAAAAACCAATCCTCAAACCGGCTAATCCAAAACCTTTGGAAAAGGTTCTTAATACAATTAGATTTTTAAATCTGTTCGTTTCAGTAATCACTGTTTGCCCACCAAATTCTATATTGGCTTCGTCAACGATAATATTTGCTTTTGTAGTTTTCACGAGGTCCAATATTGCTTTTTGGGGAATAACCTTACCCGTTGGGTTATTAGGATTACAAATAAAAATTAACTTAGTTTTCTGAGTAATTTTAGATTTAATGTCTTTTAAATCAATATCAAAATCAGGTGTCATCTCTGAAGAAACAATTTTGGCGTTACTCATTCTCGCAGCTATCTCAAACATCGGAAAAGTAAGTCGGGGAACAATTACTTCATCTCCTGGTTTTAACATAACTTGTGGGATTAGTTTTATTATTGCTTCAGACCCGTTAGCCACAAAAATACTGTCGGCATTTATTTCAAACCGCCTGGATATTAGCTTTTTAAGTTGGTTACAATCCGGATCAGGGTAATCAAAAAAATCCGCCTGTGTTAGGTTTTTAAGCACAGAGGATACTTTGGGCGAGCACCCAAGAGGGTTTTCGCTCAAAGAAAGATCGATCGGTAATTTTGTTCCGAAAGCATATAGTTTTCTAAAACTGGTATTTGTTGTATTAATATTCATATTTTCTCCATAAAAAAAACCTCCCGTTTGGGAGGTTGGTAATTGTCTATTACTGACTTTGTGCTATTGAGCCACGAGCCTACCAGCCTCCCTAAGAGAGGTGTAATGCCAATAATAATTTCTGGTAGTTAGTTGATTCATACTTGTTAAATTATATCACAGGATTATGGATTTTTTGTGTCAGTACCTGTCTTACAGTTATCAAATCCCTGGATTTAATATTTGTAAACCCCAACAGCCGTTTTTATCCATAGTTCTTTTTATTTTGTATTTATGTTCACTAAAACTTACTACTGACGAATCACACGTTATAATTTTGTCTCCTGGAACAATATCAGTAATGTTTTTGTATTTTAGGTCGTTCTTAAGTAAATAGAAATGAAACGGCATACAAAAACCTTCGTCTTTATCTATCCCTACATAGCCATTAAATTTATTAGGATACTCTCTAAATATATAGCCGTATTTCAAACACGAATTGTCTTTTTCCAGATCTGGTCTATAAATATAGGCAATATTTGTTCTTATATATCTTTGCATATAAAAACAAAGAATCAAAATTGGAATCAACCTTATTAAAATTGGAAATCTTCTTATCAAGGATAGCAAGAAAATAGCAACGAGTATTGATGCAAGGGGATATAATTGTGCGTCATACCAAATTTGTTTGGTCTCAGAATAAGAAATTATTAAAAAATAACCAATCGTTAAAATGAAGAAGTAAATAATAAAATTTTTATATATTTGACTCTTAACGAGAAAGTAAGAAACAAAAGAAAAGGGTAATAAATAGATCCATTTTTGAAATCTAAAATCTTTTAACCAATCCCAATAGTATGAAAAGTTATGATCAACTGCTCCTATTGCTTTTCCAAATCTTCCAAACAAGTCTTCCTTCCAAACGGCCGATAAGTAACCCGAATTCATAATATTTCTACTAAGGTAATATCCACCAATTATCAGAACAAAGAACAAAGAAACCAACCAAAATGTTCTGTTACAAACCATCTCCCTTAATCTCCTTTTAATGATTATATAAAGCAAAATTCCTGGAATCATAAATAGTCCTGCGGCTCCTTTTGTTAATACTGCAAGACACCAGAAAATTGCTGATAAATATAGATCTTTGTTTTGTTTTGATTCAATGTAATAAAAAGTAAAAACACTTCCCAAAAAGGTAAGAAATGTCAAAAGCGCATCATAATCGCCAGTTCTGCCAATGTGAATATCCGGAAACCCCATGCTTGAAAGTATTATTAAAGATCCTAATAATCCAACCCATCTGTCTTTTAAAATTAGTTTTGAAAAAACATAAATTAATAAAACTGTAAGACTAGCTGAAATTGCCGATGGTAATCTTAAAGTTAGCTCACTAACTCCAAATAATTTAAAAAAGGCCACAATCACCCAAATTAAAAATGGAGGTTTAGTATTCCACAAATCTGGCGCCCCCTTAAAATAAGTGACTAGAAAGTTATTGTTTTTTAGCATTTCAAGAGCGTTTATGCCATTACGAGACTCATCCCACATTCTCAAAGAGTAATCACCTAAGTATCTAAAAAAAACAAGATAACAAAGGATTCCTATAAATAAAAGAAAAAGTGTGTCTAAAAAATCAATCTTTTTCTCTTTTTGAATAATCTTTAGGCTTTTAGCAAAATTTTCGATTATTACTATGCTATTGGTAGCCAGGTTTTGGAGTATTCTTACTATATTGATTACCATTCCAGACATTGTAACAAATATCTTTCTCTTGCCCTTGCTCTTAGACCTAAGGCACAAGATCTAATTCTCTATGTGCTTACTTATTTGATTGAAATAGATTAAGCAGGGGCATCTTTTCCAAAAAGGAAACAATTTTTTCAAGAAGCATCAGTTACTGAAATTAATATCTTCAAAGTTCTTTTCGATCCTCAACAAAGGTAAATCGAGGTATCTTCTTACCATCAACTGAAACAGACTCACCAAACATTGTCGCTGGCCTCACCCAAAGCTGACCTGTTTTGTTGGGGTATAAACAATAATAAACCACTAATTCTTCCAAAGTTTCACTATGTTTTGCAATTCCAATTACCTCATAGTATTTTCCTTTATAGTGTTTGTAAGTGCCTAATTTCATAAGTGTATGGAATTAATTTTTGACCAGGTTTTTTAACTGCCCAAGCATGAATTTTCATTTCTAATTTTTAGATCAACGATAATGAAATAATTCCCAATAGCGTAATAATTATTCCGGCTATCTGTTGTTTGGTTAATCTATCTTTAAAAGCGAAATACGCTAGAAAAGCAAAAAGAGCTGGATAAGAACTGGCGATTGGAGCAACAATTGCCGTTTGTCCATTAGCTAATGCCATGTTATAAGAAAAAAGAGCTGCAACGAGTAGTAGAACATTAATTCCCAAAAAGATAATGTTCCGTTTATCTCTAGGCGCTTTTAACTTAATAGATTTTGTTTTCATAAATAAGAGAACTAAAGGAAAACCCCACCAAGATAAATAAGCTGGCCAGAACCAGCCAATATTGCGGATTGGTATTTTTACAAAGGTAAAATATATTCCCCAAAGAAGAAATGATATAAAAGCAAAAGGGATTCCCTTATCCGTAAGAAGTTGTTTTGCCCTAATATCTTTAAAACTAAAGGACGATAGTAACACTCCAATAAGAATAGTCGTGATTGCAATTATTTGATAAAAACTTACCCTTTCTCCTAAAAATATAACCGAAAGTATTACAACTAAGCTACCAAAGGAGCCAGCAATTGTTCCAACAAGTGAAGCATTCCCAACTCTGATGCCTTCATATAGAGTGATTAGGGGAACCATTCCTACCGGAATTAGTATGAGTAACCAAATTATGGTTGTAAAGGTTATATTATTTAACTCGTGAAGAGCAAAAGGAATATATAATGTTGTTATTAAAATACTCAACACGTAGCCCCAAAGGGCTGATGAATATCCTCCAATTTTCTTAGCAACTAAGCCTCCAAATATGTCAGCTGTACCCCAACCGACAAGGGCGGTGAGTGCAAAAATAATTGCTGCCATTTGTATATTTTATCAGAGGTTCTGATGCTCTATTATACTTAATAAATATAGGTTGTTATGATTGGCCAAACTATTGTTCACTTTTATTAATAGACTCATTCAAAATCAAACCATTCTCTGAGCAGCAAATCTATAGGATTTATTGTGCCTAAAGAAAATGGGCCCTGTTTCCAGGGCCCAAATTAATAGGGAAGCGGGATAATGCTTTAAGGCTGCTTTAAGCCTTGGGCACATCCCCACTTACCTTGAACCATTTGCCACCATGCCTCCACACGCTGATAATCAAAAGCGTGTTCTTGCATGGTAGCAAGCGCCGCTGCCTGTCCCTGAAGGACCACTTCCAGAGTAACTTCATTCCTCTGCGTTATCCAACCAGTGACAGCGAAGTCGGGCTGCCCAGCACACGGGCCAAATTCCCGAACTTCAAAAATGACTTCCCAGCCAAAAAAGACCTTGCTTACGGCGGACTGAACGGCCTTGGCAATTTCCATTGCCTGTCGTTTAACACCTTCCACCTCATTGTCAAGATCTAACTCAGCCGGAACTTTGTACCGCAATACAAATTCTGGCATCTCATGCCTCCTTTCAAAAATTTAGCGGTAAATAAATTATACCAAAATTACTATAGGATTGCCAGTTTATTAATCAAAATGGTTGAGTATGACTAAAGTGTACTAAGCTACATCGTTCCTAGTTTTACCCTGACCGAAGTGATTAATTGTGTTATCAAGGCTTTTTAAAATCTGATGTGGGTAGGGCAAGGGAGAGAAAACGAAAACAAATTAAATCATTTATCAAGTAATTCTGATGTGTGAACTGGTGGGTTGCCAAAAGAAATATTAAGACAATGTTTTGGAGAAGCCGCCCTTCGTTGATGAGCCAAAATAATTTCTGGGGGGTCGTCTTTTGAACCAAGATACACAATTTGTTTGTTTCTGAATATACCCAAGTACTGGGCAATCCAGTCGTAGTAATCATCAGGGGA
>MGBO01000009.1 GCA_001788295.1 Candidatus Roizmanbacteria bacterium RIFOXYC1_FULL_41_16
TTATAAAAATAACGTGAACACGGCCAAGGTTAAAAAAACCAACGTGCTTCGCCCACTACTTTTGGTAGCCCTTCTCCCTTTCTTGCCTCTGGCTTTTTTGCTAGACTTAATTTTGTTTTTTGTTATCAGCTACGAAGGTTGTTTGAATTGTGGATTTAATGATGTTATTAAAAAGGGTGTTTTTTGCCGGTTAGTAATAAAAACAATTAAATGAACAATACTGAACAACATAATCAAGCCAATCGTGAGCCGCCGGCGCTTAAGAAATCTTTGTTTGAGGCGGTTAAGGATTTTTTTAGAAACGTTAATCCGGCTCAAGCTGATGCTGCCGAGGAGTATTTAAACAAAACTCCGGAGAAAATTGATCCGGCCAGACCGATTGAAACTCAGCAAAAACTTAGACAGCAAACGCAAAAAACTCGTCTTGACGACCTTAAACAAACAATAGAAATTGCCAATGTTTCTTTTCAGGGAAACGCAACAGAATTAGTGGTGGAGCAAGCCAGAGAAGTAGCTGCTGAAGTCGCTAACAAAACCAACATAATGGGTTTTCAGATCGAGTTTTACAAAAAAATGGCCGCTTTGAGTGTTGACGATCAATATGCCTTACCTTATGCCCGTTATATTGCTCAGTCTTTAGAAACCGTGTCTTTGGCTGATACCCTGAGTTCGGCCAAACAAAAAGCACAACTCGCACTCGAAATCTTTGTTGCCGAAACCGGCGAGACCAATGCCGCAATACCAACTCTTAAAAAAATCATTAGCTCAATTCTTAACAGCCATCATGAATCTGACGTTAATGATTACTTCAAAGGAGCCGAATTTAAAGGCTTATGTCAGAACTATGGTTTGAGCCAGGAGCAGGTTGATAACTTAGTAGTCAAAAGTATAGAAAAAGAAGAGTCGCTTGCTATTGATGTTGAACCGGAAATGAATCTTGAAGCAGTCAAAAATAACCTTCTCAATGCTTACGACAACATTAAGGACCGCGTTACTTTGGATCTTGAACTGTTGTCGATGTCATCTGAAAAAGTTTTGATTCTATTAAGGACTATTGATCAGGATAAGGCAGAAGGCCACAATATTTTTCAGGATAAAGAGAGACTGAACGTTCTTAATGAATCTGACCAAAAAAACCGATTGCTTAAAGACTCAGTTGTTAATAAATGGATTGATGACTATATTGCTAAATATGGTTTAAGCGGAACTAAAGCCGAGAATTTGAAAACACAGGTAATGGATTATTATCTGCGTTTTCGTAATCGGGTGTATTTGGAAAAAATGCGTAATTATTCCAAGTCAAGAGAGGTTTACGGATATCCCAGAGACCCATATATGCGTTGGGTAGATTTACTTAACGATAATATTATTGCCGCTGACTTAATGCTTTCTTCGTATGACTCCTTTCTTTACAGCGAGTATTTTAAGGGCCAGACAGCAGCTGCCATTGTCAAGGAAAATCAGATTGAACAGGCCGTTAAAGCTGCCAAGGCCGAAGATCGGTTTGCCATCTCCGACCATATGATTTACGGCGACATTATGCGTGATTTAAAACAGGGCTATTTGGCTGAAATGAGTTTGGAGGGAGATCCTAATTACGTCAATATGAAACAAAGGATCAGCGGAGCCATTGCTAAGATGAAAATGGAGCCGGAAATAAAAGAGCCAGTTACTTTTGGCAGTGTTTATACTCGAAAACGAACTGCTAGCGGCAGAAAAAGTAAGCCGGAGATTAGCAAAAAAGGCATGGATATTATTTTTGTTTATAGCCGATTTTTTGAAGACGTGGCCGAAGGGGGAGAGTTTACTGAAGAAGGCTATCTTGCCGACGACACATTGGCCCACATGACCGCAGTTTATCCCAAGGCCATGGATGAATTAAAACAGGCTTATCAAACATTAGCAGAAATTGTCAAAATTGCCGAAAGCAAAGGTGACGCCGAAGGTTTGAGTGAGGCGGCTGGAAAAGTAACGAGTGCTCTTGTTGACTCGGTGGTAGAGGAAGCACCGATTGCGTTGGTGGCGATGCAGTCTTATTTGCGCTTGATTCGTCAGAAACTAGCGGCTAACGGTGGCATTATTACTCCGGATATGTTTGGTAGCACTTCATATGTAAAGGGTGAGTTTTCCAAGTTACTGGAGATGGATGTGAAAAATCCCCATCAGATTACCGACTTTGAAAAAGATGTTTATTTAAAAATGGGTATGGGTTTGGCTTTTGCCAGCGGCGAAATGCAGGCAACTCTGGCCAATGCCCGACCGCCGATGAGCTTAAGCATTAATGAGTTGCCTAAAGAAATCGCCGATAAAATCAAAGATGGAAAACCCTTAACAATTAAGGAAATGAAGGCTTTGGAGGGCAACTTCGGCCCGAATTTTCGTGACTTTAATTTTCGTGGTTTATTGATGAACATCAATCCACTTTTGTGGTTGCATACTTGGATTAAATTTAACGACTATGGTGTTTTTAATCTTAGCTACACTCCTTACAAAACCGGCGAAAGTGCAATTGATGCGGTGACCAATTATGACTTGAGTCAGCAGATAATGTTTTCTACTTTTTTGGGTCTAAGCGAAGAGGCAGTGGAGTATTTCGACGGTACTTATAAGATTCCGGCTCTTGAGCTGGCCCGTATGAATCAAAAAATGAGTATAGAAAAGCGTGGTGGCGTTCGTGAAAAAGTGAAGCAATTATTAAAAACGGACTTTGAAGTTACCCAAGAGCTAGGAAAATTACAGCAGGTTGACGGAAATAAAAGTTTTGAGAAGCTGATGCAAGTTAGTCCACTCTTGGCTTACAGTCTTTTAACTGATAAGGATATCGCCGATCACGTTCGGGTGCACTGGCAAGTTAACGGTGAAAGTGTGGAAACCAGCAAATTATCAACCGAGTTTAAAGAGAAGAAAATTAAAGAACTTTTGGACTATATGCATCTTTACTACCCTACTTTCTTTACCAGTATTGAGCAGCCGATGTTTTTCCGGCGCAAAGAATTAAGTTTTTCCCAGAAGATTAAGGAACGGATCCTTGCAGAAATGCGAGAATCAAACAACAACACTGGTTATTGGTTGTTACTCAATCAGCGAGAAATCAACCAAACAGTTACTCATTCGGCCGATATCCATCCTTTGGGTGACAAGTATATGCATGAGAATATTATTGGAACCAAAAGAGTGAATGAGCGAATGACGTTAATGATGATGCAACTGCAAACTTATCTTCAAGAAAAGGGCGATCGATCACTGTCAGAGCGCAAGAATCTTAGAGATTTCGTCCAGGCGACTAATCCTGCCGAATATGACCAAGGATTGTCTAAGTCCCTTGATAAAGCAGTTGACGGCATCATTAATCTTTACAATCTTCAGCCAAAAAACAAAACCGAGATCAGACAAATGTTTATCAAATATGCCAAGGATATTTATTATGGTGAAAAAGGTGAAAGTCAGGAAAATAATAAAAGTCTTTTTGCCAGAGGCAAATATCTGGGTAATACCAAATTGAATTCGGCTGAGGCAGCTAAAATCAAAAAGACAGGCAAAGGCATGTCTATTCCTGATGACGTTATTAATAAATACGGCTCGAATCTTAAAGATTATTACGCCCGCCTAATTAATAGCGGTATCATTATCGAACCTTTTGACTGGGCTTATTTTGATAAAACACAATTAAACTATCAGGCCACTGGCTTAAAAATGACTGGTCGACAGATTGGTGACTATAGCCATGGTTATATGGCTTATAGCGCCAAATATATGGATGCGGTGACTGCGCTTCAGGATGCGATCAGCCAACCCAAAGAGTCCAAAAAGATTCTTCAGGCCGCTATTGATAAATTTGAAGGCTCGATTAATGCCATTTCTACTGCTTACTCTGGAGAGGCCGCTGGTGAAGCCGGGTGGTTGGCGAATGCTTTTATAAATTATCCATTTATTCCATCCCGCCTAAAAGATATTCCAATTGCCGGTAAGCTGCCGGTGTTGCATTCCTGGGCCACTCTCTTTAATCATGATGACCGCCTTCATTTGAATGCGTTTGATGCCAAAGCCCGTAAAGAGATGCTAGATCATGTTTTGAAAAAGCCCTGGAGTAAAGCATTTCTTCATCACCTTCAAGATAATAAAAAAATGACTGGGTTGAAAAAAAGTCTGGATATTGGCCAGGGTAAAGATGGTAAGCCATTGCTGTCAATCCCTTTGCCTAAATTCTTACAGGGATTGGTAGGTCGTCAGTTTGACGAAGTCTATAAAAAAGGCAAAGACGACTTCTCTATTAAATCTATGAAGTCTTTTCTGAAAGTTGAAGACTGGTGGGTGGGCGGCAAAGAAAATTTTGGCTTGGGTTACAACACTCTGATGACTATTTTTGTAATTGGTTTCTTACTAATGATGTTTCAGGCTATTAAAGAAGGAATGAAAGAAGTCGAAATCAAATAGGGTTTTATGAACTTTGCTGCGGTGGTCCGAAATTCCCTTTAAGTACATTTTTTAGAGTAGGTAAAGCCAGAGAAGCAGTATGGAATTGTCCGGCTAGACCCAATCCTTGACCCACACTACCAGTAATTGGACCAAAAATCATGCCGGGTCCAACTTGGAACATGGATTTGACTCCCAAGCCTTGTTTAACCATGGCGACGACTTGTGGAATCAATAAAACAATACCCAAAGAAATTAAACCAATCGCGGCCTGAGAGGCGCCCATACCTTGAAGAATAAAAGGCGGGGTCCAAAAGGGCTCTTTTTCCAAAAGTGAGGCAATTGCCCAAGCCAAATAAAGCATATTGGCGGTAACCACAAATGACATCATATTAGCCACAATTCCTTTCCACCAGTTGCTAAAGGTGTTGCGGCCGGGAATGGCGTTGAACAATAAATAAATCGGCCCCAGAATAATACTAATCAGAATTTGAATATAAGCCGACAATAACATAAAAAATATTTTAAATACCGAGAACAGCAAGACAATAAAAATCAGTAAAATTAAAATTGGACTAGCGACTGTTAATAAACCAACTCCGGCATCATTTGAATTAACGCCGGAAACAATTCCTGAAATCGCCATTAAAATCGCTGCTACCCAGCCGATTGGTGTAATCGAAATTACCGGCAAAAAAGCCAACAAACCAATGCCGCCGACGTCAGCCGCCGCGCTTCCTAACCCGCCGATTTTGGCAAATTCGGAAACTGGAGCCATAGTTTTGCTAAACAGGGTTCCAAAGCCGCCGGTACTGTAATCTTGAATTGCCTGCCGGATATTAGGGTCGCCTACAGCATTACCGATTACGCCAATACCAGCAGCAATTAAGACATACATAAAGTCAATAATTAGAGAGGCAATGGGAAAAGATAGCCAGATCAAAATAATTGATACGACCACTCTGGGAATGGTGTTTTCCACATTAGCCACAGTCTGTGGATTGACTTTGGCTCGGAACATAATCATTAAGCCAATCATTAACATAATAATGGCCAAAAGAACAAAAGCAATATCTCGAAAAGCTTGCCAAATCGGCAGTATAGGCAAAAGACGGGAAAAAGTTACTCCCTGAGCATAGGTTTTGGGAACTATTCCAGCTTTTTCGCCCATCCAGGCTAAATATTCTGTAGTTGAAGCTGGCGGTTGTGAATAAAGAAATGCCATTGCTTGGCTTGTTTGGCCTAGTACACTGCGCTGGATATACATTCCTTGCTCAGCAGAATCGTCAGCACCGCAGATTAAACCACCTAAAGTACAAGTTGCTGCTCCAGCCAAGGCATTAAGCTGGAAGTTCATCATATTATCGGCGCAGATCCCGCCTTTACAAGCAGCCTTGGATTCATTAAGGTCAGCCGCACTGGGGAGATCATAGCGTTTTTCCAGCTGAATAGTTTGGGTTTCAGCTATTACCGGAGAACCTAAGAATAATAGACAAGAAACAGCCAAAATCAATATCACCAATAACCTCTTCATCCTTTTTATTGTGGCAGTTTTCTCGCCCTTTGTCAAACATTCTGCTATTATTTAAGTATGCAGGAGCATCCGATACCAAGACAAATTACTACCTTTGAATTTAAATTAATTGGTGAACTAACGATCAAGCAATTTGGTTTCCTAGCTTTTGGGGTCGCCTTGGCCGCGTTGTTGTTTTTTTTGGCTCCCAAAATCTTCTTTCTCAATTTTATCCTGGCGGCGGTTCCGGCAGTTTTAGGAATTGGCTTTGCTTTTGTTCCGGTGAATGATCGGCCGATGGATGTTTGGTTGCGAAATTTGTTCCGGCGCCTGTCTTCACCGACACAATATTTCTATCGCAAGCACAATCCCCCACCCAAAATTCTTTTGGGTTTGCAATTACCACCACGCGAAGTTTTGTTACAGCATATCAAGGCTCAACAATCGCTAAACGAATATTTACAAAAAAAACCAAAAACTGGGGCAGCTGACAATATGAATCAGATTGGTCAAAATTTGGCTAAAAAGCAGCAGGATTTGCAAGCTCTAATGGCCAATAGAACGGGTTCAGTTGCGGTGCCGGTGTCAGTGCCAGAAATAACAGTGGCTACAGAATCTAACCCAGTTAATGATCACACTCCAATTCAGGTGAACCAAATTCAGCAGACAGAACCACTGACTAATTTAAGCGGAGTGGTATTGACCCCCAACGGCATCCCTTTGGCCAATCAGATGGTGTATCTTAAACAGGGAGCGGAAACAGTTCGGCTTTTTAAAACTAACGCCCAGGGTCAATTTCAGAATAATTTGCCTTTGTCGCAGGGCGAATATTTTTTGGAGATACAAGACCCTCAAAAAAAGCATGACTTTGCTAGAATGAAGGTGAATAGCCAAACCGGCAATTTACAAATCTTTGCTCAGAAATGAACAAAAAACCAACCGCACCAATCAAATCGACGACTCAAGAATTTATTGAGATTCGCAAAATTCAAGACGATATTGTTTTGCTTAAAGACGGTTCCTGTTGTTTGGTGATTGAAACCTCGGCGATTAATTTTTCTTTATTGTCTGAGGAAGAACAAAATTCTTTGGTTTACGCTTTTGGCTCGCTTCTCAATTCGCTTTCTTTTGCGATTCAGATCGCCATTATTTCTTCCAAAATGAACATTTCTGACTATTTGGAATATTTGGAAAAATCGTTGCAAAAACAAAATCAGCCGGAAATTAAAGACTGGCTAATTAAATACATTGAATTTATCAAAAGCATTGTTACTCAAAACTCGGTTCTTAAAAAACGATTTTTTCTCATCATTCCCTTTTCTACTCTGGAAATGGGAATCAAGGGCAGTGCGCCAAGCTCATTCTCGACCGATTACTTGTTACAACGGGCCAAAACCGCTCTTTATCCCAAAAAGGACCACATTTTACGATTACTGGCACGGGTGGGCTTGCGGAGCCAAGTATTAGTGAAAACCGAATTAGTTAACTTCTACTATAATCTTTACAATCCGTCAGCAACCGGCGTGGACATGATTGATGGTGATATGTTTGAAAGTTATTTAGTTCACGGACAATAATGAATTTATTTAATATTAAAAAACCAATAACGACTCCAGACCAAGCGGCCTCGGTGCCAACAAATGTGGCGACGCCAGTCCAGGCAGCGGTTTCTGGTCCGACATCGGCTTCGACGGTTGTTCCTCGGGCGGCTATTCCCAATAAAGCGGTAACTACGGATAAAGTGGCTAAAAAATTTGCTCTAGGTTTGACTAGTATCGCTGATATTATTGCTCCTTCTTATGTCGAAGTCGATTTTTCTAGTTTGAAAATTAACGAGCAATACTACACTACCCTTTTTGTGGTGGGCTACCCTCGTTATGTTGGTCCAAATTGGCTTAATCCTTTAATTACTTTTGATAATGCTTTATTGGTTTCAATGTTTATTTACCCGACTCAGTCCAAAGTAGTTTTGGACGATCTCAAGCGTAAAATTGCCGAAATGGAAGCCACCCTGGAAAGCGAAATTCGCAAAGGACGGGTGGTTGATCCGTCAGTACAGGTTTCCTTAGACGATGCCTTGACGTTGCAGGCCGAAATTGCCAAAGGCGCAGAACGTTTTTTCCAATATGCCCTTTACATTACCGTTCCGGCAAATTCCAAAGACGAATTGGAACGTTTGGTTAAGGAAGTAGAAGGTTCGCTTTCCTCACTGTTGATTATTTCTAAACGGGCTGTTTTGGAGGCTGAAGAAGGGTTTAAATCAACCTTGCCGTTGTTTATGGACAAACTCAATGTTTGGCGTAATATGGACACGACTTCTTTGGCAATGACATTTCCCTTTATTACCTCTTCTCTGACTCAGTCTGAGGGAATTCTTTACGGCATTAATCAGTCTGATTCTAGCTTGGTTATTTTTGACCGCTTTTCTTTGGAAAACGCTAATATGGTGGTTTTGGGTAAGTCTGGTGGCGGTAAAAGCTTTATGATTAAGCTTGAGGTGATGCGCCAATTAATGGTAGGTGTCGATGTGATTATTCTGGATCCTGAGAACGAATATAAGGGTGTTTGCCAGAAATTTGGTGGCGAATATGTGGAATATGCCATTAGTTCGCCTGTCCGGGTCAATCCTTTTGATTTACCGGTGAAAGAAGAGGGTGAAGATGCTTTGGCTAGCAACGTAATGTCATTGCACACTTTGATGAAGGTAATTATGGGTAATCTTAGTCCTGAGGAGGACGCTATCTTGGACAAGGCCTTGATTCTTACTTATCAACAGAAGGGAATCACACAAGACCCTAATACCCAAACTAAAGAACCACCTTTATTGGAAGACTTATACAAAGTTCTGATTGGAATGGAGCAAGAAGCGGCCAAAAACATGTCTTTCAAATTTGAAAAGTTCATTAAAGGTTCGGCCGCTGGCATTTTTAATTCCCAAAGCAACTTTAATTTTAAAAATAAATTCACTGTTTTTGGAATCCGCGATTTAGAGGAAAATTTGCGACCAGTGGCAATGTATATTACTCTTAATTATATTTGGAACAAGGTGCGTCATGAAAAAAAGCGGCGCTTGTTGATTGTTGATGAAAGCTGGTATCTGATTAAGCAGAAAGATTCGGCCGAATATATTTTTAATTTTGCCAAACGAGCCCGTAAGTACGGCTTAGGTTTAACCACCATTACTCAGGATGTTGAGGATTTTTTGGCTACAAACGAGGGCAAGGCCATTCTTACCAATTCTAGTTTACAGGTTATTCTCAAACAATCACCTGTTGCAGTTGAAAAACTGGCCGACATTTTCTTTTTAACTAGTGGTGAAAAACACTTTCTATTATCTTCGGGTATTGGCGAAGGTCTGTTTTTTGCCGGACCCAATCATGTCGCGATTAAGGTTTTGGCTGCCACTCACGAAAAAGAAATTATCGAGGGCTAATTCCCGCAGATTTCCCGCTTTATTTCCGCAGCATCAATCAGTATAATAGGTTTAATGAGCAAAACCAAAAGTAACTATCAATTCCCGCAGATTTCCCGCCTAATGCCCGCAAGAAGCATTATTAAAGCCTATTTTTATAAAATATTACTGGTTTTATTAAGTCTTGGAGTGGTGTTTTTTATTCTTTTAAATTTGGTCGCCAGCTTAATGCAGCCGCAATATCTCAAGGCCTTGTTAAAAAGCCCTCAAGATTTTAAGGCCTTAAAAACCGTTTTGCTGCAAAATCAAAATCCGCAACTGGACAGTTACCTTAAAGATTATTTACAAAAAATAGGTGATCAGGATCAGATCAAACAAATAGAAGAGCAAAAAAGGCAGTCTACTCAAGCAATTAATAAACTTGCACAACTACTTCAAGAATATCCTCAATATCCAGATGGCCATGCTTATCTAGCCGTTCTTTACTATGAACGTCGACAGTGTGATAAGGCTTTAGAATTAATTAACCAAGCAATTCTACTTGATCTAGGAAGATCGGTTTTTAAAGACTTGAAGCAGGTTATTAATCAGTGTTTACTTTAAAATGATAATCTCTGTTTTGACTCTATTTCCTCAGGTGATAGAACCTTTTCTTGGCCATAGTATTATCAAGCGGGCGGTTGAGAAAAACAAAGTACAATTTAATTTAATTAACTGGCGCGATTTGACAACCGACAAGCATCATACAGTGGACGAACATCCTTATGGTGGTGGTTCAGGAATGCTATTAATGGTCGAACCGTTAGTGAAGGCGATTAAAGCAACCGAGACAAAATTCGGACCAGCCCACAAAATAATGCTTTCGCCTCAAGGCAATTTGTGGCAGCAAAAAAAAGCGGAACAGATCAGCCGGTCCTTGCACCAAAAACACTTAATGTTGATTTGTGGCCATTATGAAGGTTTTGACGAACGGCTTCTTCACTATATTAATGAACAGATCAGTATTGGGGAGTATGTGTTGTCTAGCGGAGAGAGTGCAGCAGTAGTCATTGTTGACTCTTTAGTGCGTTTGCTGCCCGGAGTTTTGAAAAAAAACGACGCCACTACCGATGAGAGTTTTATGCAGGTTGACCGTCAACGTCTTTATGAATTGACTGACGATAAAGAGGTTCTGAAACAACCAGAAGAAACAGTAACTTTATTTGAGTATCCGCAATATACGAAACCGGAAAATTTTCAAGGCCATTTGGTTCCAAAGGTATTATTATCAGGAAATCACGCTGAAATTCAAAAATGGCGCTATCAACAAGCCTGGAAAAAAACTAAAATCAGACAAAAGAAGTAAGCGTTTATTTTTGACGGCGTAAGAATTTGCCCAATCCACCCATCATAATTGCGAAAGGCAATAACAAAGTTGGCGCTCCTGATTCCGGAATAGTTTGTCCGCCTTTAGTTTGAGTTGATTGACTTTGTTCCGGAAAACGATCAATCGAAATTACCTGCCCTCCTTTAGTGGTTACCACCTGACCGGTAGTTTCTTTCGGTTCAAGCGCTTGTTTCATTTCAGTCACCGGCGTGCCAGTTTCCTGAACTTCTGCCACTTCAATAGATGTTTGTTTTGGTTCTTTTGTGGGAGTTGGTGTGGGAGTGGTCTTTTTGAAAATTCCCGCAATTCGATCAATCAAGCCGGGTTTTTTAGTGGGAACCGCAGTTGGTACTGGAGTTGGCGTCACCTGCTCAGTTACTGTTTTAGTTTGAGTTCGTCCTGGTAATCTAATTCGGCCAATGGCCAAACCAATAATCACCACGAAAAAAACCAAACCTAAGAAAAAAGCAATTACGCTTCGTAATTCTGACATGACTTATAGTATATCAGACGAAAGGTAAAAACGCAATTTATATATAATCCTTAGTGTATGTCTCTCAAATACAAGATCGCCTATAATACCTTAGTCCAATTTATTGGCCGGTTTGCCACTTCGCTGATTGGCTTTGTCACCACGCTGATTTTGGCTCGATACCTTGGTGCCGGAGCCTATGGAATCTATTCCAAAATCTACACTCTGGTCGCTTTTTTTTACCTGTTTATTGATTTTGGTTTAAATGCGGTCTATGTGAGGCGTTACAAAGACAATTTGAGCAAACTAAACCAGGTTTTTGGTTTGCGCACGTCATTTTTCTTAGTGTCTTTAACTTTGATTAGTTTGTTTCTGCTGCTTTCCGGTAACTTGATTTTCACCGGTCAGCAAAAACTCTGGGTACTTTTGTTCTCTCCCACCATTTTGCTTTTTGGTTATTACACCACTCTCAATATTGTCTTTCAGCTCAAGTTGCGCTACGATCTCTCGGTTTTGTCTGCGATTATTGGTGGTTTGGCTGGCCTGGTTTTGCTGATTCCGGCCATCAAATACGGTTTGGTTTATGCCATTTTGAGTTTGGTGATTGGTTATCTAATCACGGTTCTAAGCGCCCTGTTTCTAGCCAATCGCCTCAATCCCTTAAGTTTCAAGCAGTTGGTTTTTGGCAAACAAGACTTTTTTTGGGAAGCCCTGCCCTTGGGGATTATGCTTTTTTTAAACACCATGTATACCCGGGCCGATGTTTTTGTGATTGCCGCTTTCCAAGGCGACGCGGCCGTTGGTATTTATAGTCTGGCCTACAAGTTTTTTGAGTTTCCGCTGGCCTTTGCCGCTTTTTTTGCCAACTCCGTGTTTCCTCATTATGTCAAAGCCTTTGGGAACAATCAGGCCTATTTTTGGAAAATCTTTAAAAAAGCCACCCTTTATTTAATCCTGGCTTCGCTGGTTTTTACTTTATGTGGATTTATCATTGCCCCGTTTTTAAAATTGATTAAAGCCGATTACATTTTGTCAGTCAAACCGTTGCAGATTTTAGTCTTGTCTTATCCGGTGTTTTTTGCCACCAGCGCTCTTTCCTGGCTGGTTTTTATTTTGAAAAAAGAAAAGGCCTTGATTGCCGTATATGGATTGAGTTTTATGGTCAATATTGTGGCTAATATTTTGCTCGTGCCGCAATACAGTTATCTGGCGTCCAGCTGGCTCACAGTAATAGGTGAAATATTAGTTTTAGTTATGTTGGCCGGCGTTTTATTTGAAAAAAAACACCCTAGAGTTAACTAGGGTGTTATATTATTGTTATTCTTTATTGAGTTGTTACTCCAATTGCGCCTTGTGGTGTTGTTTGTAAAGTTCTATTCAATTCCTTACATCTTGTCTGAACGTTGGAACAATTACTTTTACACGCCCCCTTGTTAGTTACAGGATCAGTATTGGGATTACCGTCATGATCGAAGAATCTGATTCTTGGTATTGAATTACAATCACTCAAACAGTCTCGAAACATTTTATTGCAATTTAATCCTGTTTGCCCACTTGTCCATTGGGCACTGCTTTTATAGGTCATCTTCTGATTAAGCACAAATACGCTCATGCCTACCAAAATTATACCGAGCACCAGGGCCACAAATTTCCAGTCAATCTTTTGTTTTTTTCCGGACAGTTTCTTTTTAGCCATTTTTATTTCAATTAATAATTTATAATTACTATCTTAATACAAATATAGTAGCTCAACCAAAAAAAAATGCAAGTCAAATCCGCGCTAACAGTGTTTACCGACGGCGCCAGTTCCGGCAATCCCGGTCCGGGCTGGGCAATGTATGTCATTGGCAAGTTGAGCAAGCGCGTCCGGATGCCCCACTGTACCAACAACGAGGCCGAATATCAGGCCGTCGTTTCGGCCCTGGAAGAGCTAATCGCTAGTCCAGAACTATGGCAAGCTTATGAGCAGATTCGGTTTAAAATCGATTCTAATCTGGTGGTTCAGCAGCTCAACGGATTTTTCAAAGTCAAAAATCAGAGAATGCGGGAGTATGTAGCCAAAATTAATCTGCTCACCGGAGTGATTAAGATTCCGGTGATTTTCCAATATATTCCTCGAGAAGAGAACCGTGCGGACAAGCTAAAATATTAATTTTTAGCACTCAAAACTGACTCTTGACAACCCTTAGCAGTTATGATAAAAATGTGCTAACGAAATTTAATTATCAGTTTTTTTCTAAACTATGAAAGGTTCTCAAATCAAACCTTTGTTCGATTACGTGTTAATCAAGCCTGTTGAGGAAGAGGCCAAAACCGCTTCCGGTATTGTTCTTCCCGAATCTGCCAAAGAAAAACCTCAAGTGGGTGAGGTCATGGCCATTGGTCCTGGTAAGAGTTGTGGTGAGGATGATTGTTGTGGAGGAGGCGCCATGTTGGTTAAAAAAGGCGACAAGGTGCTTTACAAAAAATGGGGTGGCAACGAAATCAAGGTTGGTCACGAAGAATGGCTCTTGGTTGAACAAAAAGATATTATGGCCGTCATTCGACCATAGGTCGATGATTTTATTACAAATTTTTTAAAAAAAAGATATGGCAAAACAAATTGCATTTTCTCAGGACGCCCGAACCAAACTGATCAACGGCGTCAATCTGTTATCAAAGGCAGTGGTCACTACCCTGGGCCCGCGCGGCCGTAACGTCGCTTTAGACCGCAAATGGGGTGCCCCCAACGTCGTGCACGACGGGGTGAGCGTAGCCAAAGAGATTGATTTGGAGGACCCATTTGAAAATATGGGCGCTCAATTAGTCAAAGAGGCGGCCAGCAAGACCAATGATATTGCCGGCGACGGCACCACCACTTCCACTTTGTTAACTCAGGCGATTGTCAACGCCGGGATGGCCAACATCACTGCCGGAACCAATTCGATGATTTTGCGTCGAGGGCTAGAGTTGGCTTTGGAAAAAGTAGTCGTCGAGCTTCGTAAAATGGCCAAAAAAGTGCCTTTAAACGACAAAGAAGCGATTACTCAAGTCGCGACTATCTCAGCCGGTGACGACAAAATCGGCCAGATGATTGCCGAGGCAATTCAAAAAGTCGGTAAAGACGGCGTCGTTACCGTTGAGGAGGGCAAAGGCTTACAAATGGAGATCGAGTACAAAGAGGGTATGGAGTTTGACCGTGGTTACGCTTCGGCCTACTTTGTTACCGATACAGACAAAATGGTGGCCGAGATTGAGAACCCTTACATTTTGATTACCGACAAAAAGATTTCGGCAATTGCCGATCTTTTACCGTTTTTGGAAAAGCTGGTCAAAGTTTCCAAAAATCTGGTCATTGTTGCCGACGAAGTCGACGGCGAAGCTTTGGCCACTCTGGTTGTCAACAAGCTTCGTGGTACTTTCAATGCGGTGGCAGTTAAAGCGCCTGGTTTTGGCGACCGTCGCAAAGCAATGTTGGAGGATATTGCCATTCTTACCGGCGGCACTGTGATTTCTGAGGATTTGGGTCGCAAACTCGACTCAATCGAGCCAGAAGACTGTGGTCGGGCCGACAAGATCTGGATGGACAAAGAAAACTGCCGAATCATCGGCGGCAAAGGCGACAAAACCGCGGTTTTGTCCCGTATCAAACAGATTAAGCGGGAAATGGATGCCTCAACTTCGGATTTTGACAAAGAAAAGCTGCAGGAGCGTTTGGCCAAATTATCCGGCGGCGTGGCCGTCATCAATGTTGGCGCCTCGACCGAGGTCGAAATGAAAGAGAAAAAAGAACGGGTGAATGATGCGGTTTCGGCGACCAAAGCTGCGCTTGAAGAAGGCATTGTTGCCGGCGGCGGCGTCGCCTTACTCAAAGCCCGCAAAGTGCTCAAAGCTCTTGCCGAGGAAACAAAAGACCGTGAGGTCCAAACCGGTGTTAATATTGTTTATCGGGCATTGGCGGAGCCAATGAGAATGTTGGCCACCAATTCCGGCATTGATGCCGGTTGGGTCGTCAACAAAGTTGAGGAAAGCAAGATCGCTGATTATGGTTACGACGTGGCTGACCTTACTTTTGGTTCAATGTTCAAAAAAGGAATCATTGATCCGGTTAAAGTGACCAGGAGCGCCATTGAAAATGCCATTTCGGTTGCCGGAATGATTCTGACGACAGAAGCCCTTGTTACCGATTTACCGGAAAAAGACAAAGAACCGGCTGGCGGCGGCATGGGCGGCGGTATGCCCGGCGGTATGGGTGGCATGGGTATGGGAATGTAAACAGACCTTTTGTCAGTTAAAAAGCCCCGCCTTTTTGGCGGGGTTTTTTTTGTCTCGGTTTTTGACCAATTCAAAACCTGGAGGCAATTTTCAGCAGACTCAAGCCAATTAGCATCAAGGCAAACAAAATACTGAGAAATTTCCAATCAATTGGCTCAGCAACCATTTTTTTAGTTTTTCTTTTGACCATTTTTATTTTAATTAATAATAGTCTCAGTATTGTAAATTTAATCTCACTTGTCAAGCTTAGAGAGAGTTGTATATAATAACTTATGGCCACTCCTAAAGTTCTCAATTATCGCAACATCACTGTTTCTGGCAAAATTGCCACCGGCACCTCGACTTTGGCGCGCAATCTGGTCAATGTCTTGGGTTGGCAATATGTTAATGTCGGCGCTCTTCAGCGTGAGTTTGACCGCATGCACGGGATTCACGAAAATAAGCAGGGTGCCGCCTCCCGCACCGATAAGCATGAGCAGCAAATGGAAGAAATGACCAAAAATAAGCTTACCAAAGAAAATAATTTGGTTTATGAGGCCTGGCTCTCCGGTTTTATTGCCAAAGACATTCCCGGAGTCTTAAAGGTTCTTACAGTCTGTTCCAACGAAGCCATTCGTATTGATCGGGTTGTTAATCGTGACAATATTAGTGTTGAAGAGGCTAAAAATTGGATCAAGCAACGCGAAAACGAAAATATCACCAAATGGCAAAAGCTCTATGGTCCATACGACTTTTGGGATCCTCAATATTATGATTTGGTTATTGATACTTATTCTTCCGGCCCGATGGCCACTTTGGGCAAAGTATTAGACAAGTTGGGCTACTCCGGCCCCTTTTCCAAATCGGGAATGGAATAGGTTGATATGGCAATCCGTAAATTTGACAAAGTGACCATTTCCGGCCAAATCTGTACCGGCAAGACCACTCTTTACAAAGCCCTTGGACAAAAATTAAACTGGCAGACTTTTTCCACCGGCCAGTTTTTCCGCGATTACGCGGCCAAACACGAGCTTGATTTGGAAGCCGCTCAAGAACAAAATGCCACTATTACTAAAAAAATCGATTATCAGGTCCGTGATTTATTAAGAACCAAAAAGCATATTATTGTTGAAGGGTGGCTCGCCGGCATCATGGCCGCCAACACCCCGGGGGTGTTACGGATTCTTCTGACGTGCCAAGATGCCAAACGGGAAAAGCGTTTTGCTAATCGGGAGAATGTGGAGGTTAAAGAGGCGGTTCAACGGGTAAGTGAGCGTGATTCCAGCTGGTTGGCTGAGATCAAAAAAATTTACCGGCGCGACGATGTTTTTAATCCCAAGCATTATGATCTAGTAATTGATACTTCCAAGCTTAAGCCGGCCCAAATTCTGGACAAGGTTCTTAATGCTCTGTCATAGTTATTGTATTGACAGATACAATAATCTTTGCTAAAGTGAGATTATGAACAACCATACTTTACCCAAACTTAATTACGATTACGATGCTCTGGAGCCTTATATCGATGCCAAAACTATGGAGATTCATCACACCAAGCACCATCAGGCTTATGTTGATAATCTTAACGCCGTGTTAATTAAATTTCCCCAATATCAAACAGTCGTCCTTGAAGATTTACTTGGCAAGCTCGAAACTCTAGAAATGCCTGAGGCCGATAAGACAGTCCTGCGCAATCATGGCGGCGGCCATCTCAATCATTCTTTCTTTTGGCAAATTCTTTCTCCCCAAAACCAAAAAGACGCGGCGCTTATAAAACGAATTGAACAAGAATACCGCTCGCTGGGGGAGTTTCGAGACTTGTTTAGCCAAACAGCTGCCAAGCATTTTGGCAGCGGTTGGGCCTGGTTGGTAATAAAGCCGTCTGGCAATCTCGAGATTTACAGTACTTCTAATCAGGACAGTCCTTATCTGCAAGGCGACAAGCCCCTAATTGCCCTTGATCTTTGGGAGCATAGCTATTACCTCAAATACCAAAACCGCCGCCTTGAGTATATCCAGGCTTTCTGGCAAGTTTTTAAGCTGATTTAATATTGCTTATAGTTTGTATTTACGATACCATCTTCTTATGAATGGTGAAATTGAGTCACTTGAACCAATAGTGAAAACAGACGGTTGGTTTACCAGTATAGCTAATTTTGTCCGTGAGTTTCTTTCGACAAAACCAAAAGAACCCCCAAAAACTGCTGCTACAGAATTAGATTTGTCTGCTTATAATCAATGGAAGAAAAGTCCAGTTCAAGAATTGAGTGAAACAAACAGAATAAAAGGCCCAGACCATACCGACTATTCTAAGTATTAACCTCTACTGTTGGGATTTTTTGTATACTGAAAGCAAATGGATTTTCAGATTAACAAACTCAAAGAAACGGTTCTAAAAGCCAAGTTGCCACCCGAGTTGGAGGCAAAAGTCAGTACCCAGCTGGAGCGGCTCAGCTTGTCCTTGCGCTCTGGTCAGGCTAGTTCTTACGGCTATTATGAACAAACCACTAGCTACATCGAGTGGCTGGTCAATTTGCCCTGGACCAAAAACAGCCAAGACATTTTAGACATTGCCAGAGCCAAAACTGTTTTTGACAAAAATCATTACGGTTTAAACCAAATCAAGCAGCGGATTTTGGAATTCTTATCCGTCATCATCCTCCAGCGCCAGTTCCAAATCGGGAATGGAACAGAGCATAATAGCGGGCAGTTTACTCCGCTTCACAACGATCACAAGCAGTCATTTCGTGCTCCCATTCTTTGTTTTGTGGGCTTGGTGGGGACTGGTAAAACCACGATGGCGGTTTCAATGGCTGAGGCCCTAAATCGCCAGCTAGTCCGAATTCCCTTTGGCGGCCTGGCTTCGGCTCTGGATTTGCGCGGTCTGTCCCGCATCCATTCTGAGGCCGAACCCGGAATCATTATTAAGGCCCTACGTCGGGTGCAGGTCAACAATCCGGTGATTCTCTTGGATGAGCTTGATAGAGTGTCTGAGGATAAGCGTCAGGAAATTATGGGTGTGTTGGTGGAGTTACTTGATCCGGAGCAAAACAAAGCCTTTACCGATCATTATGTCGATTACCCGTTTGACCTGTCGCAGTCGATTTTTGTGGCAACGGCTAATAACACGGACAAAATCGCCACGGCAGTCATGGACCGGTTAGAAGTCATTCAGATGCCCTCCTATACGGATGAGGAAAAAATCCACATTGGCAAGCAGTATCTATTGCCCTCAGCCATCAAAGAAGCCGGCCTGAGTCCGCAACACCTGAAAATCGATGATGCCGTTTGGCCAGTGCTCATCCGGCCGCTCGGGTTTGACGCCGGCATCCGCACTCTCAAGCGAATTACCCAAACCATTGTCCGCAAAACCGCCTGGAAAATCCTTAATCACGAGGGCAACGCTTTTACGGTCAACAGCGCCAATTACCGTGAGTTTGTCGAGTAAATTGGTTTATTGACATTTCAGCTCAGTCGTTTCTAGCAAATAATCAAAAAGCCATTTGGCCAAATATTTATGTCCTTGCGCATTAGGATGATAGTCGTTGGGGGCAAAATAATTCTTGGAATTTTGGTGAAGATTGGGCAATTCCAAATAAGTAATTCCTGCCCGCCGTTTAGTTAGCGTTTTAATCCAGCTTTTATATGAAGCTTGAGTATTGGCTAAGCCAACCAAAACAATCCGTTCGGGTAGCAAAGGCAAATACTGATTAACTATCCTGTCCAATCGCTCCAAATTCTTTTTCAAGCCCAGCTCGGTTTGAATATTTGTAATTGCTTCCCGATAACACTCTAGATAGCCCGGTTTATTAAGATCATTCAACTGTCTTTTGTCAATCAGCTCTTGTGTGCATTGCTCTTCAATGGGGATCATCTGTTCATTAATTTGCTCCAGGTCGTCTTGTTTAATCAACCAAATTAACATGTCTGGCTGATACTTAATTCCTCTAAGCCGGTATCTTTCCAGAGAGTAATGCAAATCATATCCCCACACCCCCAAGTTGATTACCTCAACCGGTTTTTTGGCTAAACAAGCTGGCTGTTGGAACATTTTTTCCAAAACTTCCGAATAATTCTCAAAGGTATTAACGTATAAACCAAAAGTATAAGAGTCGCCCAAAGTGACAATGCGATGGTGATTTCCCGCTTGTTTCGGATCGTAATCAAAACGCTCGTTTAGGCGATCACTATTAATAGTATATTTGGCTGGAAAAGGTTTCTGAAAATCAGCCTGATTAATTATTGAGTTGGCTTTGGGCTCATAAAAGTATTTTAAATCCGTTTGGCGGTTCTTAACCGCCATTGTTTTTGACAAAAAATTGAGCGAAGCCGCTCGTTGGTTTCGGGCCTTGAGTCTATATTGTTGAATCAGATAAACAATAATAACTGCCTGAATGACTACCAATATTAATAAAAGCCATTTTTTGTTCATGGCTGAGTAATTATAGCTTGATAAACATAAAAACCAATTTTGGTAAAAGCCGGTAATTGGTGGCGAATCAAATTAACTCGCTGTTTATTTATTTTGGTTAACGCCTGTTGCTCGAGCGAATATTTAGTCAAGTTCTGATATTTGATTTTTTTACCAAAGAGAAAATCAACGCGTTGATGGGTAGGCTTGATAAAGGCAAACTGTCCCAAATAGTGCTTACTATTAAAAACATAGGATTTGGTCCAATGAATTAATTTTGCCTGGGGTTTTTCAATCATTAATTGTTTCAAGAGTCGTCTCGAAAGCAGGGCATCCATTATCGATCCAATGATTGCTTTCTTTGGATTTGTATTGGTTCTAAGCCCCAAATTAAATCCCGGTCCTTTAGAGGTGGAATCAATCAAAATGGTCATTATTGTCGGAATTCCAAACTCGTTGGTGATATCAAAAACGTCAACAACTAAACGGTATTGTTTTATTGTGCTCAGTAGTGTTTGTATTTCTCGATGATTAACCTGATTAATTCTAATCGCCGGAGGGATTATTTTAGCCTGCCAGAATTTCCGGTACGCTTGTCGTTCAATCGCTTCATAGACGGCTCGTTCTATAGTGGTTTGCTGGTCAAAGCCGCCAGCAGAGCCATAAGTTTCCGGGGATAATGAGGTTTTCTCTTGAGTTGTCACAATGTGTTTTTCTGCCAATTCGCTCAAAGCTTTTAGCAAGGCCAATTTTTTATTTTTGTCAATGCCAGCGCCAAATAGTTGCTTGTTCTTGCAGGTAAAGCAGGGGAATTTCGGTTCGTCACTAAAGCTTTGAGTTTGGTCAGTGAGACCAGAAAGCAGATTCTCCTGGGAAAGCGCATGATAAAGAATCCAAATTTCACTATCGAGGCTCATTGTGATTAGTATAGTTGTATTTTATAATTAGGTCAGTTTTTTTTGTGATGACTAATATCAAAAGAACGCTTTATATAAATATCGCTGGTTTTGTTATAAGACTTATTTATCAAACCCCAGCCTCAGTTTATCTCAAACAAATCTTACCAACCTTACGCAAACATTATCAAGGATATTTATTGGTCAAAAAGCCGGCTAAGATTGATTATACTTTGCATGTTAACGAAGCCGCTCCTACAGATTTCATTTTAAAAAAAGCAAAGCAATATTATTATCTCCTGTTATTCCAAGAATTAAGTCCGGTACGAGCCGCGACCCATTATCTAATTAACATTACTCAACTTGAGCTAATTATCAAAACCGTTTTGTATCGATTGCTGTCTTGTCACCGGGGAATGATGTTACATTCCTCAGCCAGTTTAATTAAGAATCAAGCAATGCTTTTTGTAGGGCCCTCAGGAGCGGGCAAGTCAACTGTCAGCCAATTACTGGCTGGCCAATATCCGGTTCTGGCCGATGATTTGGTGGCGATCAGGCAGATTGGCAAACGTTTTTATTTTTATCAGTTACCTTTTTGGGAAAAAAACTCCAAAATCACAAGAACTACTGATCCTTATTTGATCAAGTCAGTTAATTTTTTGTCTCAAAGCCCAAAGACTCAACTTAAATTACTTAATAATCAAAGAATAATCCTTAGTCAGTTGTTGCCTCAGGTAACCAGCTCCAAGGACGACCAAACAAAACAGCTGGAACTCTTAACCAAATTTATAAACAGTCAGGTTTTTTATCAATTTGAATTTAGTTTAAATAAACAACAAGTAATTGAAGCGGTTATTTGCTGTCAATAGCCGCATTGTGAGCCAAAACACCGTTAGCAAAATAATTATGTTCTTGGTTTTGGAGATGAAGGTTGTAAATTACTAAACCGCCTTTTCTTTTTTCAATTTGTTTAATCTCTTCGGGTTCACCATTTTCGTTTAACAAGGTGTCAGATAGTGTTAGTTGATCAACCCGTTTCCAAGTTTGGTTATTAGTAAACATGGGGTGATTACCAGTAACCTTAATTTTTTTATTAATAAGATAATAATAACCATCGTTTGATTGGTGTTTAAGGACTTCAACTACTTTGTTTTTCGTAAGATTGTGTTTTTTGAAATTGTAAGAAAGAACAGTGTCGCCTGGTTGAAAGTGATTGATTTTTCTGTTTTTGCCAGGAGTGGCAATTAATGTATCCTGCAAAAAACAGCCGCCGCAGCCGCTTTGGGCCAACAATACGCCACTGTTATTGAGCAAAAGATCATAGGAGTCATAAAAACGATTGTTTCGCGACATAAAATTAAGCCGGAGTTTTTTTTTGGTTATTTTTGGCTGACTATATTTATTCTTCATTGTTATTAGTCTAGTTTCATTATATCTATTTTGTCAACAATATAGTTGCATTTATTCAAATCAAAGGTCAGAATTATTCTGACGTTAATTTTCATGTCAATTTTCAAATCGTTAAGGGTCAAGGGATCTTCCGGTTTGCCTTCTGACCAAATATTAATCTTGTCAGCGTAATCATCTTTAATCGGGAGCGGATATTGATCTGTGCCATTATCCAGAATAATCAGAAAATCATAGGCCTCATTAGTTTCTGCCAATATTCCTTGGCGTTTTCCGGTTTGGATAATCTTACCTTCTATCTCATGAACATAGGTTGATCGTTTCAAAACGCCGGCCCTGAATTTCTGATAGAAAAAAGGCGACATATTGGCAGTGGGGGAATCAGTGGGACAGTTGAATTTGGATACAGGATCATTATTAACAACCTCCTGATTATTTAGGGCCTCTTGAGGTAAATAATTTGAGTTACTAGTTGACAAATAATAGAGCTGCAAACCAATTATGGTTGAAAGAATGATTACAAAACTCAATAACAAATGATTGAAGCTGAAACGCATAATTACAGTATATGCAGTTTGATTTTGGCTGTCAAGGTTGTTCCCCTAGAGCCAGCACGTAAATAGCTGATTCCTGATTGCCGTCAAGATCAAGCCATTGATTGATCTGGTTGTCCACAAATCCGCCAATGGCACAACATCCTAGGTTAAGAGATTGACCAACTAGGTATAAATTCTGTCCCAGATGCCCACTTTCCATCAAAATATAGCGATAGCCCCGATCGCCATATTTAATCGTTGTTCTTTTAAAGACAGCGGTAATTATTATCAGCAGGCTGGCTCGACTAACCCAATTCTCTTCAAAGGCGTCTTTAATCTTAAGATCTTCTACCATTGGCAACTGTTCAAGAGAATGGTTTCTAATATAGTAATGATAAAGTCCGGTTGGCAGCTCGGTTTTGAGAGACAGTAAATATATTTCCAAGGGATAGCGTCCTCCGGCAGACGGATAGGCTCGTTTTTCATTATTCTGTGGATTTATCAACCCGGCCCCATAATGGAGCAACTGGCTGAGTTTTGTTTTACTAATCGGCTTTAAACCAAATTGTCGAGACGATTGTCTTTGCTTTAAAACGTTTTGTAAGGCAAAAGTTTTGGCAGGGGTGGGTAGATTAATTTCCGGAAACCGAGCATAAGCTTTGTATTGAACAGTTTTCCAACTTTTGGGCCATTGCTTTGGCGGTTGATTACCAAAGTTATTTTTTTTGGCTTTGGTTTGCTCGTTAAATTTCTGCGACAACGAAACCGGTTTGTTTAATAATTGGGCAATCCTTTTTGACTGATTCATATGTAAAAATGCGGGCTGGAATTAATAACAAGTTTGGGTTGATGATAAAAATCAGAAACCTGGTTCAGCCGGGTTTGGTTCAAATCTCGATGAGCTTCATTAAGATAAAAGGGTTGTAATTCTGGAGCGATGACCTTGTTTACCGATAGTCCTATTTGTTTACAAAACGGCAGCGTGATGTCGACTGCAAAAACAGCCTGGAACTGTTTTTGCATTATTTTGGTTAATGATTTCAATTGCTGATTTAGATTTATATTTCTGATAGTTATTCTATCTGGTTTTAATTTTTGAGGTTTTTGATTAAGTAAAAAGTCAAGTTGGGAGAGGTTGTCCAATCGGCTCCAGTATTTTGATCTCATCTGCCAATTATCAATAATAAAGTCGTCATCGTTGGTTGCCAAAGAATTATTTTTAATTAGCGTGTTTCTGGCGCTGATTCTGGCGGCGAGTGCTTCTTCGGCACTGCCAAGGATGGCCTGAAGAGCGCTGAGATTAGTCTTAACGCCGGCGGACAAGGCCGGGCCAATTCCAGAACGATCAATTAGCAGACTCAAAAAACTTGGCACACCAATATCATTGGTTATTTCAAACAGCTGCCAATCTAGGTGGTAGCGTTGGTAATTATCTAGGATCCGTTGTATTTTCGGATTGTTGATCAAACTAATATCTATTTTTGGCGCTTGGGCTTTGATCAAAAAGAAGGTCATGGCCGCGTCTCTCTCTATGGTTTCATACAATCCACGCAGAATACTTTCGGTTTTGGATTTGCCTGAAGCAGCCCCATTACTATTTACAGGGGCCAGAATTCGTTCTTGTCCATTCTTGATATACATTAAGTAATGATAATATTGTAAATATACCAGTTGAGCCGGAATAGAAACTAGCGACTGATCAAAAAGATTTATGCCCTTTGTCCAGCCAAGCCTTTTTCTTATGAACTCCGGTCCATTGGCGTAAAGCCCCAGATCAAGAGCCGATTGACCTAATTTCAAACTGCTGCCAAAATATATTTTTTTAATTGGATAAAGATACAGGCAGATTCTTTCTGCGGTTTCGCTCAGACATTTGGTCAAAGCTTGGGAGGACGATTCAAATGAGGTTCCGCTTGCCAAAGTATTTGTCAGATAAGAATAGTATTTTTCCGGCTTATCAAGTTGCTGAGTGTTAAGCGAAATGTCGCTGATATAATTAAAAAAGGCGGGTTCGTCATAATAAAGATGCGAATAATTGTTGATTTTGTTAAGCAAACCCTGATTCTGAAAAAGTGAATACGCTTTTCTGAAAACTTTTTCCATGGCGGTCATTATGTATTATATTCTACCATTTTGATATTATTACCTAAAAATAATGGCTATCCAAAAGACCGATTCAGAACTGACAATCAAACTGACTCAGGGCTTGAGCATGCTGCCGTTAATTGCTCCCGGTTCTACGATTTACTATAAAAAAACCACCTTTTCCAGATTAAAAATCGATGACTTAGTTTTATATCGGCAAGGGTCGGAATTTGTTTGTCACCGGGTTGTTTATAAAACCGCCAGATACTTGATTGCCAAAGGCGACAATAATTTAGACAGCGACGGCCGAATCTATCCGAGTCAAGTTGTTGGCAAGCTGACCAAAGTTAAGTGTGGCCGAGGGATTATCACTCCCGAATCTGTTTACTTAATGCAATCCAGCCATTATTTCAAAGAGATTAATCAAATTAATCAGGTATTTTCTCAAGCCCAATTGGATTATTTATTTTTAAAAGGCTTACCCCTTCATTTATATTTTGAAAGAAGTCACCCCCGGCGTTTCTATGCTGATTGCGATGTGTTAATTGATGGGGCCGATTTGCCAAAAGCGGTCAAAATTCTAAAAAAGCAAGGATACGTTTTGGCTGCCAAAAAATTATCCCCTTGGCGCATTAGTCCCAAACGCTATGAGCCGGAACTGGTTTTTCACAAATCCATTAATGGCTTTGTGGTTACGTTTGATCTTCATCAAGAGCTGGTTTTTATGATGACTGAGTTAGGCAAGCTTAACTGGCTTTATCCGCGGCGGTTATTAGACAAGCTCACGGCTCTGGCTTTAGCCACCAAAAGAACAATTTCATTGCGTCAGCAGCATTATCCAATTTTAAAAGCCAATCTGCTGGTTTTGTATTTGGCTCTTCATCTATTTCATCATAATTTTGTTGGCGCGGCTCGTTATCAATTCTTGGAAAAAGTGATTAGTGTTGAGCGCCGATCAAGTCGATTAAAATGGCCCGAGTTTAATCAATTAATCAAACAATATTCTCTTCAAAATTATCTCAATCCGGTTTTCACACTCCTAAAAAAATATTATCGAGTTTCCATTCCCATTAACTTAGCAGTGACCAAGCTCACTAAAACCAATCGACTGGATATTTTTTCTGAAAAAAGGCGATTATCGGCTGGTCTAACCCGATTTGGTAATCTTTTTTGGTTGTCGAGCCGGCCTTTTAGCCTGCGCGTTCTGACTTTCGTTGATCCGACTGTTATCTTTACTATTCTGTGGGTGACTAAGCAATATTTGTTTGGCTTCAAGCTCTTTCAAAAAAAGCCCTAGATCTTTATCCGCCTTTTCTCTTGTCAATTCGTAGTGTTTTTGCATGGCTTGGGAAATCTGAGCCGGCGTTTGACGGCTTTTTAGTCGCTTATAAATAAAGCCGGCGCTTTCGTTAAAAGTGTATAAAGCCGATTGACGCGTATCAAAGACAGTCAGCTGACCGTCAATCTTTTCATAAATAAGATCGCTGTTTAGATTTCTGGTTGGCCTCATTAATTAGCAATAAATGAGTAATACAAAATTTTATTAATAATCAGTTTTCCCTGTGGAGGCAAATTAACGCCGACTTTCAAATCAGAGTAGGGAAACAAGCCGGATGGCATTTTTAAATCTTTATTGGCACTAATGTCTACTACAGCAAGCTCCTGGCCGCTAGTGTCTTTGATCAAAATCCGGGAGCCATTGGTGTCGACAAATTCCAAAATAAAGGTTATTCGAGGTTTAATTTTATTAATCGTCAAATAATAAACGCTGTTTTCTTGCCGGCCATTATGGATATTCAAGTACCACTCATTGTTATTATTATAGCCAATTCTCAGTTGATGAATTCCGGACCACCAGCTCTTAGTCTGCAAATTCTCTCTACCTGATAAGATTATCTCGGAGCCGGTATTTTGATTATCAAAATTGATCAAGAGTCTAAAGCCGGATTCATTCACTATAGGTTCAGACATCTCGCCCATATAATCATATTCATCAGGATTAACAAAGGTCACTTTTGGTTTAGAACCAGGCTTGGCGATCGCGAATTTTTTAAGCACTGGCTTTAAGTCTTTGGCTCCAAGCAATAGCGCCAAACTGTCATAATCATGTTTGGCAATCAGTTGGCTGAATTCATAAAAATTAAGCTTTTGCGAGTCTTGAGTTTGCCGTTCAGGTTCATCTTGATTTCTGATTATCAAAAAGCTGCCTAGCCCCAAAGTGATTATAAACAGTGCCAAAACCAGCGCGATTAGCCTCCGGCTTTTATTTGTTTCCATAGCATTGATATTAGCATTTTTAAACTCTTAACTGTAATTTTCAAGTCCAGCCATAATGATCTTTTGTTTACATATTCCAGATCGTCGCTCATCCATTTGGCAAAGTTTTGGTGTTGAGCGCCTTTAATTACCCAGAGCGAAGTTATGCCGGGCAAGGCCTGAAAACGCGCTTGGTATTTTTTGGGCACGGCTTTAGCTTCGTGTATAGGTAAAGGTCTGGGGCCCACAAAAGCCATTTCGCCCTTAACAATATTAACCAGCTGTAAGAGCTCATCCAGGCCGGTGTGTGAAATAAACCGACCCGCTCGAGTATAGCGCGGGTCATGGTGAATTTTAAAAACCGGCCCGTCAGCTTCATTTTCAGCTTTGAGTTCATTCTGTTGTTTTTCCGCCCCCAGTTTCATGGTTCGGATCTTATACAGCCAAAACGGCTGCTGGTTTTTGCCAGCCCGTTTTTGTCGAAAAACAAATGGCCCTTTTGAGTCCAATTTGATCAGAGCATAGATTAACGCCAAAAGAGGACTGATGATAATCAGCAAAATCAGCGCGCATAGTCGTTGCATCATAGGCCTATTTTAATATATAATTGCTTTACACATGTCCAAAAAATCAAACAACACCCCGGGGGTGTTTCGGAGCAACATAATAGGCAAAACCTATAAATTTTTTTTGGACAACTGGTTTCTCTCAATTTTCTTTGCCTGTATTGCCTTTGTAGGCATCATTTCTTTTTATAAGCTTTTTGTCAAAAAAGAAAACTTTGTCTATGCCCGAGTGAAAATGAGTCAGGGACTGTGGTGGGCCAGCACGCAAAGGCCGCCCAGCTGGTTGGCCTTTTCGCTCCGGCCGGGAATGGTAGAGAAAGACCTTACTGGCCAGCCCAAAGCTGAGCTTTTATCGGTTCGAACCTATCCTTATTATTCTGCTAGCCAGTACGACACTTATCTTGATCTCAAGCTGAAAGTTTCAGGTAAGCTCAAAACCGGATCGGTTAATTTCAACCGCTCCACTTTGGCAGTCGGGGCGCCTATCGAACTCGCTTTTCCCACAGTTGAAATCAGCGGTACAGTTATGCAGCTGTCGGCCAAGCCCTTTAGCGACAAGCTGAAATGGCACACCATTACTTTAATCAAAAACAACGCCTATCAATGGGAATACGACGCCATTACAATTGGCGATCAATATCAAGACGGCCAAGAATCGGTTCTGGAAATTTTGGATAAACAAATCGTTACCAATATGATGTATCCGATTGATTATTACGGCGCTTACGGCGAACGTTCGACAATGAGCTTGATATCGCAGCCACGTTATCAGATTACGGTAAGAGCCAAAATCAAAGTTAGTCAAACTCAAGAAGGTTTGGTGTATGGCCATGAGCAAGAACTAAAACTCGGCAAGGGCATGAATCTGTCGACCCAGAATTTTCTGTTCCAGGACTTCCAGCTCGCCGGCATTAACACAAATTAGCCTCATCATGAACCATTTGTGTAACTTCGACATGGCCTTTGTGAGGAGAAGGATTAAAGGTTCCAGGATAATGTATAAGTGTTATACGATCTCTATCTATATATGATTAAGTTTTCCATGAACTGGTAGGTAATCACGATTCTAAAGTAGTACTCGCAAACCAACTGTGATTTCATAATTTTCATTAATAAAACCAGTGCTATGAAATGATGTTAGTTTTGTAGATCTGTTTATTGGATAAAGAGTTAATCTGTCTTAACAATCCAAAATTAGCAAGTGGCCCATCGCATATTTATTCTAAGCAGAGCCGAAGGATTTATCCTGAGCCATGTCGAAGGACGAAGTTAAGAACGATATTTTTATGTCAAAAGATCTTTTGGTTGAATAATTCTTTTAAATCGGTAATTATGAAGTCAGCTTTATTTTCATCATTTGGAGAATATTTTTCCCAAGGAGTTCTTAATAAAACACCTTTCATCCCTATAGATTTTGCACCTAGAATATCTTCATCCAAGCTATTACCGACCATGACAGCTTCATTTGGTTTGATTTTTAGTTGAGTAAGAATATATTGAAAAGCTCTTGGATCTGGTTTGGCAGCAGGAAACATTTCAATTGTGGCTAGATAATCCACATACTGTAAAAGTTTGGTTTTGATGAGTTTTTGGCTTTGTTGACTAAACGACCGATTAGTTAGCACTCCAATTTTGTAATTTTTGTTTTTAAGCTTTTTCAATATTATTCTGGCATTTGGTGTAGCTCTTGTATTTTTGATAAAGATTTGATCAATTTGTTGCCTAAGTTTGGTAATTTTGGTTAGTGGTAGTGGTGAAATGTGAAAAGATTTAAATATTTCAAATAAAACGATAATATCTGCCGTAGGAATAGGTAAGCGTTGTTTATAGATGAGTTTGTGATAGATCTGAGATGCAACTTTGTTAACTGCCTCAACATTTTTACCAGGAAACAAATGAAGATTATTGGCGTAAACTGTGGGTAAAATTTTTTTTGCTATTTCTGTGGAATTAACCAATGTGTCGTCTAAATCAAAAATAACCGCTCGTGGTGAAATCAACATTTATAACCCATAATATTATATGTTAAAATAACATCTACTTTGTTATTTTATCATGAGTATAGAATATTTGGATATTGTTGACAATCAGAATAGAGTTATTGGTAATGCGTCTTTGCCAGAGATATATGAGCAGAACTTGAACCATCGCATTATCCATATAATTATCAAGAGTCAGAATGGTGACATTCTAATGCAACAGCGTATTCAGGATGAGGATGGATCTATCGCTTTAAGTTCATCTTTGGGTGGACATGTGTCTACTGGGGAAACATACTCTCTAACAGCATTAAGAGAACTATTTGAGGAATATCAGATTAATTCAAGTAAACCAATTTTTTTAAGTCATAAAGGAGATCTAATTTTTCCTTGCTCAGGGAATGCAAAAAAATACATCAATGTTTTCGAAACTACACTAAAGGATGATATTAAGCTAACAACGAATGAAGCAGTTGATGCAGTTTTTATATCTCGAGCTGAAGTACAGGATTTAGCATCAAATGAACCATCAAGGTTTCATCCTGAACTAAGATTAATATTAGAGAATTTATATGGAATTCGGTTTACTGAGAAACTATCTTCATCAAGAGAATCAATTCCTTTATATCAGAAAGATTTTAATGAAATACCAATTCAGGTTATGGATAGAGAAACGCTCAATTACCTCGTGTCTCATCTAACTTCTGAGAGCAAGAACATTAAAGAAATTTTTCCTCAATTTTCTCCTCTTAAAGTTGAGGAAATTCTGAAATATGTTCCTGAAAGTAAATGGATCGATTCCAAACACCTAAATAGCATTCATGGCTTAAATCATCTAACTAGAGTAATAATATATGCTCTTATTTTGTCACAACTTGAAGGTTTAAGTGGACAGGAAACAAAAAATATTGCGATTGCAGCCGGTATTCACGATTTAGGTAGGCAAGATGATAGGAGAGATCCAGATCATGGGATAAGATCAGCTGAATGGATGAGTAATAATATAGATATATTTGAACAAAGAGGACTTGTTCTTAGTGATAAAGATATACAAACGATTAAAGCACTATGCACATATCATGAATATTTTTATAAAGAAGTTCCAGAGGTAATTATGAAACACTATGGAATTAGCTTGGATATTATTATGCATGCAGATTTACTAGATCGATTTAGACTACCAAAACTTACCTGGTGGCCGAAATCGGAATTTATCCGCTTAGAAAGCGCTCAAAAGTTATTGTCATGTGCTGGTAGGTTTACCCTGAAGAGTGAAGAATATGCACTTGATGAAAGTCAATATAAGCCTAAATCAGTGATTAGAGCGGCAGTCGAAATGAATATAGTTTCTGCGCCTAATCCCGTAATTTCTAAAACAAAACTTGGGAATTATGAGTTAGAAAGCGATATTCATCAATATACCCTTTGGCAACAAACTCGAGAGATTCTTAATCGGTTGGATCGTTTAAGATATGGACATGTTTTATCAATGTCTAATGTGGAAGGCTATCCTACTCTTCCTTTGTCTAAAAATCAATTTGGAGCTGCTTTGAATCCAGAAATCAATCCCTTAATGTCGCTTTTTGAAAATGATCCAATAAGCAAATCTATAGATCCAGTGGAAGTTGCTTGGCAATACCATTTAGTTAATGAAACGCCAAACGGGCATTTATTTAAACACAATCGACTATTTGATCAAATTAACAAAGGTGATGGGCTTACACTCATACATATCACGCCTAATCTAGATCAAATTATGAATGGTAACAAGACTCTTTATGCTAGTGGAGGTTGTTTGGGAGCTAGTGTCTATACAGTTCCTTTGAGAACAGACGGACGAATCCATAATCTATCTAAGTTTATTTTAAATGACCAAATTCCTAGTAATCCAAAATTTAATAAACTGGATGTTCTTGCCATAACTCTTGATCCAGAAAGTTGCAATGGGGCTAATATGGAAGAAAATTGGTTGGATTATCTTAGATTCGGTTCTTTGCACTCTGAAGTTTTTTTGGGCTTAGTCCAAAATGGTTCTATATTAAAGCAAGATATAGATGTTATTGAAAGAGAAATTCAGCAGGAATTATTAGGAGTAGATTCGTTTTTAAAACTTTGTGTTGATTATAATCTTGAAGCAGTAGATGAAGTGAATTTTGAAGAATTGTTCAGAATAGCAATTGAAACCATGCCTGAATTAGGAAATCCATATTTTGAAGTTATTCTTGAGTATATTGCTTTGTATCAAGACGATACTGAAACCGAAAAATTGGCTGCTGAAGGTGAGCTTAATACATGGAATTATTTCCGAATGATTTTTGATTTGGTACCTACTTTATATAGTGGCTTTCATTTGCAGAAGTTTAAGCCAACCTTAGGACAGCTAGCCGATTACTTAACTCAAGCTTCTATTAAGGGTAGAATATTCCGCCATTTCTCTAGAGATCACTTCTTCTCGTTTATGAAGTGGCGTTTGGCTCAATATATTAGGCGAAGAATGCTTGGTAATCAACAAGTTCCATCAGCTACATTGTCCTTAGACGGATTAATTAGTGCTAATCCGTCAATACTCGGACATATGTTGCATCGACAGATGAGAAATAATCCAAATTTAGCTACTCAATATTATCTGTATGAATCTACTCGAGCAAGACGTATCTGGGAGTATTGGAATCAAAAACATATTCTAACGCCTATGAATGCTTTATTACCTAAGGGAGAGGTTGGTATTAACCCAACTTATCCAGGCATAAAATACAAAATTCATCGATGCTATGTGGATGAGAACGACATGGTTTATCCTGAAGAGAAGTTGGATATAACAATCGCCAATAAGTTAGTGCTCCAAGATAAATCCGTTCTGCGTGGCAAAACAGAATAAAATGGAAAACAATCAGTATTGTGGTTCATTAAATAGGTCAGATTTAGATAAGATTCTGACCTCAGAATTTGGCATCAGTAGTGTTAAATTAACTAGAATAGAAACCGGTGAAACAAATGAAGTTTATGTAGTTGAATCAAATAATTATAGGATGTTGTTAAAAATCGTTCAAAATCATATGAAACAAAAAATTGATAAACAACAACTTCTTCAGCCATTGTTAATGAAGTCAGGGATACGAGTTCCTAAAAGAGTAAAATCTTTCAGTCCTATTGTTAATACAGACTATTCATACATAATAGATGAATGGATTCCTAGCAAGCCCGCAAGTAACTATTTCGGTACGCTTCTCAACCATACGTTGACTCAAGATTTTGTTAATGATTTAAAGGTAGTGCTAACACAAGTACATGCAATGTCTTTTTTAAGATTTGGAGATATAAATAAGTCAGGAGAGGGAGTTTACAGCGATTGGCAATCTTATCTTTCTAATACTTTGAATTTAGAATATATTGATGCCGCAATGAGATCAACTTCTGTCCCAAAAAACCTTCTTGAAAGAAGTGCTAATTTAATCCGAAATCTTTCGGATTGGGGATTAAAATGCGAACAGGGAAAATTAGTACATGGAGATATGAATTTGAAAAATATATTGGTTGATTCTAATACCAGGATATTAGGAGTCGTGGATTGGGACGAATCCATTATAGGAGACCCTCTTTGGGATTATGCATCGATGTGGTTGTGGTATGAGGACAGGATGCCAATTTGGCAATTAATGAACCAAGATCTATCTATCACTTCAACTCAAAAAGACGTCATAAAAAGACTAAAATGTTATCGAGCCTTACAGGCAATAAGAGAGTCGATAAACTATTCACATAAAAATTGGGCGATTCATGCTTGGCAACGTTTACATCAAGCATTAGAACAAATTAATTTTTAGAAATGTTTTTGAACTACCGTTTCCAAAATATAATTAACAAAAGAGTCAGTATTTCAGCACATAAACTAGTAAAACAAGAAAAGATTATTTTTTCAAACTTGGAGAAATACAAACAAAAAGTATTAACTTTTCCTCATACTTTTTTTTCTAAAGATGAAAAACAAATTCTTCGTACTATTGACAATTTTGATTCAACTGGGGCGTTGAGAATTAAAGTCTCTGTCTATTCTCAAACAAGAAGTTTGTTAAAGGAGTATTTTGATCACAGAGTAAATTCATATCTATCTAGGAGAATAAGAGTTGGGAATTACTTCTTATTGAGGGGTTTGTCATTTTATATTTTTAGAAAACAGGAGTATGCTTTACTTTTGGTAAAACAGGTAAAATATGAATTACTTCAGGCTCAGACTTTTCTGAACAAGTATTTAGATGCTAAAGTGGTTCCAAATAATGAAGAAAAGATACTCTTACTTGGATTATTAGATAACTATAAACAACATCTGCTAGAGCTTCTTCATGCTGTGAATCAAGCAGAAAGATATCTTCCATATGGAGAGAAGATTACTCATTCAGATTACGAAGACTATATGAAATGTTGCCAGTATATAGTAGATATTTTTTACAAACTCTATATACATAATCAACTTCCTTTAAATTTATCTTCAGTCAAATTAGGAATAAAGGAAATTACCAGCTATTTATACAAAAAGATTCGCTTAAATAATTCTGGATTTATAGATGTTAATACATTGTTGATTAAAATGTATCGAGAAGCCAATAATGCTCATGAAATTGCTCTTCTGTGCATCAAACTTACAAAACATTACCAAAGAGGGATTCGATGGAACATTATTATAGGCATCGAATACGGGGGGATAGAGATCCCCTTTGCCCTGAATACTTTTTTAAAGTTAAATAACCAAAAGGAAAGTTTTCGAATATATCTTGTCAACTCTACTTATTCTTCTGATTTATCAAAAACAGTAAGAAAGACTAAATTAGAATCGGCAATAACAAAATTTCCTAACTTGATAAATAAGTCAGTACTTATACTCGATGATAATATAGTGACAGCGAGGACAATAAAAAAAGTGATATCGTTTCTTAAGAAAAAGGGGGTTCGGGCAGTGTACTTTGCATGTATTGGCTTTTCTTCGGAAGAACTATCTGTGCATATGAAAAAATATAGACACGGATGTGTGCACCCTGATTTTATCAACTCTATCGAGACTTTAAAACCCGCGCCATTTTTATATCGACTGAAGCAAGGTGATCATTATCGAAAAGGTGTATATAATCCAATAGAAGAACAGATAGAAAGATATTTGCGACAAACATATTCTAGGACCAATTTCAAGCTTCGAGCATCTTGATCTACAAGATTTTTATTAAAGTGCCTATCTCTTTTTTATTTTTGCTATAGAAATGGAAAGAATCAACAATATGCAGATATTGACCAACTTGTTTATCGATTGTTCTAGCAACATGGTCGTGGATTGCAGAAAATATTTCTAAATTTAACCAAAATTTTTTAAACCCGTCATTTGCTCTCATGTGAGTATGCATTTCCAATGCATTACTCACGATTCTAAACCAGAAATATATAACACAAGGTACCTCGTCCATTGAATTTATATCATTTTCGTTTTGCCAAATATCTAAAACAAGTCTGCGCGACGATGGCTTATTTTTCATAGCTCTGATTAGCAGATTGAGTTTATTCGAATCTAGAAGCTTTGTTTGATAATGAGAGATTACTTTGTTTATGGTTCTATCTGAATCAGATATAATTTTATAGTTCTTATCAAATTGAAATTGATTGTTTAGAATACTTACGTGTAATACATGTGTTTTTTGCCAACAAATTTGAAGCAATAAAGGTGATTCTCGGTATAAATCTTGATCGAATGGTCGAATTTTCTCCTGATAAAGTTTATGGAAACAACTTCGAACTGCTTCATTAATAGACGAGGCTTTAATAATAATCATAGGAATTGATACTAGCATATTACTAAATCATTCATTGATTGGTGTAAAATAATCATCGATTATATAGCAATGTTCTTTAAGACTTCAGACGTATTTAATACATTAATTAATATTTATAAAAATTTATTTGTGGTGAAATTATACATTTAATATCATAAGATAAGTGTGTTTATTAAACTTTTGCATTTTCTTAAGTACTACATCTTTATGGCCATGAGCAAGAACTAAAACTCGGCAAGGGCATGAATCTGTCGACCCAGAATTTTCTGTTCCAGGACTTCCAATTGACCAAGATTCAATAACTCTCTCTGTGCTAGAATTTATTTATGAACGTCGAAAATTCGGAAATTAAATATACCCCCATAATTTATGAGCCGATTGACACTAGTCTAGTTGATTCCCTTGATCTCACGCAAACCAAAGATTCTTATCAACACTTTGCTCGCTTATTAAAAAATAAAGACGATGCTCCCCAGCTGCAGGTCGAACTTAGTTTACTGTTCCAGCAACTTTTTTCTAAAGATACGTCAGATAATGTCGACAGGCAAGCCCAAATCCAAAAAACCACTGGTTTGCTGCTGGCGCTATCCACTAAAGATTTTAAGCAGGTGGATGAACGCAAGCTGGCAATCCAACTTAATGGGGTGGCTAGCTATTGTTTGGGTAATTTTCCGGCAGTTGACACCGGCGACGGCAAAAGCTCGGTTCTCAATCCGGTCTATCTGATGTTGCGGGCTTTATTTGCTGACCGAAACCAATCTCCGATAGTTGAGTTCGGTACGGCGACAGCCAAATTAGTGGCCGAATCAGCGCAATACTACACCAAGCTACAGCGCCAGCTTACCGAACTATTGCAAAGCGCCGCACCGCAGTATCTGCCCGATCTGCAACAAAGAACAAGCTCTACCGCACAATGGCCGACTCTGTTTCCTTTACAGGCGCCAGTGGCTGAAACGCCGCTTGACGCACTTTTGCAATCTCAAGCTTCTGATCCTCACAAAATCGCCGATGCGATGGGAATTAGAGCCATTTTTAGCAATCTGGACAGAGTCATTCACGGCTCACAAGAAATAGATAACTTCCCCCAAACTTATCCGGAGTGCGTTAGGGTATTAGACGAGGTCCACGCGGTTGCTGGCCTTTATACCAAAGAGGCGGTCCATCCCCAGGCTCAATCCGAGACCAAGGAAAATCTGAATTTAGCCAATCATTATGTTATTGACAGTCTGGGTGATTACTTGTTTGGCCGCCTTCTTTTTCAGGAGTTAGGCGTGTCCAACGAGAGAAATGCAAATTATGAAATATCCTCCGGCGCCGTCGAACTCTCGTCTTTGGGCCAGCAAAAAACCGGGTTATTATTCAAAAAAATCACCACTATTTTGCAGTCAGAAACGCTTACTGAACTTACTCAGCCCTCCAGTGAGCCCCGGGCGGATCAGCCCTTGTCTGCCGACCTGACTCTTCTAAACAAACTTCGACATATATTTTTGTCCGAAATTGCCCCCAAATTTTCTTTACAAATTGTTCACAATAAGTTGGAAAACAGCCAGGCCTTTTCATACCTTCTTTCGCAGATGAACTCTAAATTAAAAAATTTGGATACAGACGCTGATTTTGAGCCGGAAGTAAGCACTGGTATCTTGTCTAATCTAAAAAGCCAAGACGGCAAAATCAGCCCGCAAGAGAGTTATTTTTCCCAATTGGCCGAAAATGTGGCTAGAGCCGGTTCGCTTCGCCAGGGCCGAGATTATATCCGGCCGGATCTGCTAAGAGATCGCTATCGCGGCATTGCTTTGCCCGGCCGGCAGTATCAGTCTTTCAATCAGTTTTTTGTCGATCTTACCAATGGCAAGTGGCGTCTTCCCTACGAAAGATCAGTTAGCGCCCGGCATTCTTTTGCCGCCTGGCTAAATCAGCAGCGGGGTGGAGTTTTGGCTACTTCCGGCAGTTTAATCTTTCGCCATCCGGCCACCGGTAAAACCTCACTGACTGAGATAGGCGAACTGCTGGAAAAGTCCACTCAAGGCGAAGTTGTCGATCTGCAGGATAAAACGCGGCGTTTTATTTTACCTGAGTTACAAATTCCCATTTCAGATCAAGAGCAATCCGATCAGGTTATTGCGGCGGCGCAAAAAGAAACCCGGCCGGAAATGATCATTTGTTGGGACGACAATCAGGCCAAGGCGCTTTATCAGCAAGCTATAGAGTCGGGCATTGATGTCGCTCTGGTTTTGTCTGATGTCACGCAAGACCAGGTCGACAGACAAATCCAGGGTTTTGTGAACAAATGTTTCAATCAAGATCATAAGCCGTTAATCATTTCTTCAGGAATGTTGGGTTTGGGCATCGATCTCAAGTCCAGTCAAGGCGATTTTCCGGATCTAAAAGTCACCTTAGTTAATCCCTCGACTTTAAGTCAGGTTTGGCAAGGTTTCAGCCGCCGGCGCCTGGCCTCGACCGAAAACGATTTTGCCTGGTCGTTTAGCCTACCACATATTAAAGAGATTTTTAGTTATTTTGAAAACGACACCCAACGGCCCTTTCTGCTGTTTGGCAAAAAACCGGCTTCTTATCAGCAGGCAATCAAATTGATTTCCAGGCTGGAATCCCATCAGACGTTCACTCCTTCGGACAAAGAGCATCTCAAAGATTATGTTTTGCAGGCGCTGGAGGAGATTGAAAAGCAAGAGCGGGCCAATCACTCCCAACAAACAGAAGTTGAGTTGTTTTTTAATTCCCAAATTATGCCTTTAGTCAAATCGCAAAAAGCCGAAGTTTTCCGTCGAGCAACCAGCGAGGAAAATTCAGCACTATCAAGATTGGTTGAGGCCGAAATGGCCAAACTAAGCAAGCAATTTGCCGGTCTTAGTGACCAATTACAAGGTCAATTACGCCAAGAGTTGTTGACTTTTCTTGAGTTTAATTTTGCTCAAGCCGAGGAGTCTTTATATGAACATTTTGTCATTGAGTACCACCAATTATTATTTCAACGGCCGCAATATGCAGATATTCCCGAATATTGGCAAAACGAGCTGTTGTCCCGCCTCACCGCTCAAGTCGGGCCTCAAGGTGCCTTTTTCCGGCACTGGGTGGAGCAATTGCATCAGTCTGACTATCTTGAACTCAATCTATTGCCCGGACTTTTTAAGCAAATGGCGGACAACGCCTTAATTATCGAACAAATTCAAAACCAGCTTAGCCATAAAGATAAGTCTATAGATCACTTGGTTTCTTTCGATAAGTACTTAGCTCCTCCGTTTGAGCCGCTCAATGATCCAGATGACCCTATCTATAAAAGGCATAAGGTGCCACCAACACGAAGGAGGACAGTTTCGTCAGTGGCGTTTGGTTTAGACAGGCAAACAGTGATTTTGAATGAAGATCGTAAAGACCGCCTGGAAGGTCGTTTACTTGCCAATGGCCAAATTCTTTTTAAAATAGAAACTTCTTTTTTGGTTGCTGGCTATGTTACTCCGGTTGGGGCTTGGCAAGCTCTGATGGGTGGAGCCAAAGAATTACCGCTCTTTATTCCGGATATAAATCAGTATCATGAAAGACAAAAAAAACTATATCTCAAAGACCAAGGAACCAAAGAACCCGATTCTGATGCCAATCAGGAGTCTGATGCTATCTATTCGCCTCATTCAGCCGTATTTTTGAGCTACACTTTTAACAAATAACCTATAGTTATTGCAATTATACTAGGGAGCTGATATAATTGACTTATAATGTTGTTTTGGTTACAATAATTACAATAAAAATCAATGACATTACATTCTACTGGAATTATGTCTAAAAAATTCTTTGGCGGTTTTGGTGGTGGCCCTGAGCACACTGAATCAGTCCCGTCGACAAAAGTTACCGATCCTAAACCTCTGTCTAAATGGGCAGAAATGAGTGGGATTTTACCCAGTATAGAGCAAATTACTCCCTTAGCGGTTGTAGCGCTTGCCATAGGCACTTTGGGTATAGAGTCAAATGAATTAAACAATCTAGCCCAGCAAAACGAGCTTGCTTCTTTAGTATTAAACAATCCTAATATCGACGTCAATAAGTTGTTAGAAAGTCGCCCCGGTTGTACTCCGGCTTTGCCCAAAGCCGAATCCCAGCCCAATCCCGAGGATCCGATCAAGCCTGGAATTTATGCTAAAGAGGTTAATGGTGCCGAGATTACGGCTGAAATTCAGCAGGCTGTTAAAGAGGCTGGCATGGGCCAGTTTGACAAGTTAATGGGCATTAGCGCCGTGAGCGAAGACCCTGCCCAGCAACCAGTGGCCTTTCACATCGGAACAACTAAAGATGGCCACAATTTAGTACTTTTTTCTACTGAAAAAGGATATATCATCAGACCGTATAGTGTATTTGTTACTGTTGATGAAGACAGTCAGGTGCACTATTCATACAGCATCTTTGAAAAATCAAAAGACGAAACCGTAGCGATTAGTTTTCTGGATTTTGGGCTTGATTTAACCGATACGCAAGTCGAAGAACTTAATCAAGACCAGATTCGCGAGCTAACTCAAGAGCAAATCAACAATCCCGAAAAGATAGAAAGCGTCACTGTTGAAAATCCTTTCGACGGTAAGCCTCCGGTTGAGTTTGAATTAGGAGAATCTAATAAAGAGAACATTTTGGTTAAATTTCTTAAGAGCCTTGGTGTCCAAAGTGCGCTTGCTGCCGGCAACGATGAGTCACAGGTCGATCCCAGGTTAGGTACTCCCACTGTGGAGCCTGTTAAGCCCACACAAGAGCCAGAAGTCAAACCCAGTGAGCCGCCAGTGGTT
>MGBO01000010.1:0-657 GCA_001788295.1 Candidatus Roizmanbacteria bacterium RIFOXYC1_FULL_41_16
ACAACGACCTTAATCAGTTTTCAATCGGCTTTCCGGCCTTTTGGCGTGATTATGAGCGCTTGCCCGGAGTTGCTGTGGAGCACACAATGTATACTAATAGTCAAAAATTATGGGAAATCGGCGCTGATAGAGACTTGACTAATAAAGACAAAAAAAACAAAGAGTGGGACGCCAATTATCAGGGTTGGGAATTTGAAAACGACGCGCCCTTAAGCAGTCGGCCGCAAAAACAGCAAATCAAGTTTGGGTTTTGGGAAAATTATCACAACTTTGACGTGGTTTGGGCATATAACCAAAACACCAATAACTATAGTCGTACCAATGCTAAAAAACCACATCTAGATAACAACACTCAAAAACCCCTAACCACCAAAAATGTAATCGTTTTGTTTATGGAGGAATCAGTGGCTAACGACGGTTATGAAAACGGCCAACATCTTTTATATGAAACCACTGGCAATGGTGAAGCGCTGGTTTTCAAAAACGGCCAAGCCATTAAGGCGACTTGGGCCAAAGAAGACCGCTATAGCCAGATATATTTATACGACGAAAAAGATCGGGAAATTAAGTTTGTGGCCGGACCGATTTGGTTTGAGGTGATCCCCTCAGACAACAAGGTTCATTATTAAGATGAATAAGACCATTTTCTCCAGTCAA
>MGBO01000010.1:773-920 GCA_001788295.1 Candidatus Roizmanbacteria bacterium RIFOXYC1_FULL_41_16
TTTAGTCAAAGATGGGTTTTTAAATCAGGAAAAAATTGGTCGCAAAATTCTGTTTCAGGCCAACGCTAATAATTTGTTTTATGATGAGTTGATTCGGATGGTTGGCAAACAGGACGGATTGGGTCAGCGGATCATCAAAGAAAAACA
>MGBO01000010.1:1043-53385 GCA_001788295.1 Candidatus Roizmanbacteria bacterium RIFOXYC1_FULL_41_16
TTGCGCCGAAGAAGGCAAAAAATTAGGTTGGGAAATTAATTACAGCGTGATGACTTTGGAAGAGTTGGGTTTTCGACAGAAAAACAAAGACCCGTTTTTAAACAAGATCCTTCAAAAAAATCGACTTTTTCTTATCGGCAAAGAAGAATATCTTTTCTAACCCACCTCTTCTAAAGCAACCTTAGCCTTTAATGAACTTAAAAACCGTGGTTCCGCAATCCGGACATTTTCCCTTAAGAGCCGAACGATTGGCTTTACCAACAGTGGTTTTAGTTAGGTCGCTGTCTGAAATTTCTTTTTTTGCTTTGCATTTAACGCAATACATACTTGCCATATTTGTCATTCATCTCCTTTCTTTAGATAAATCGAGATATAAATAATTGTACTGTGATAATAATAAAAGTCAACAACAAGCTAAACACCAAACTCCCAAAAGAAAGTGGTTTAATTTGTTCTGTTTTGTGACTAAGATGGGTTGATTTGTCGGCCTTAATTCTAAACCGGTTTTCTTTTTGGCGATCCTCCTGGTAAAGCTTGAGGAGTTCCTGGCTTCTTTTATTAGAAACTGGCTTGTGTTTCATTTGTGTTTGTTGGCTAAACCAAATAGAATACTAGTATATATGAAAGATACAACCAAGGACAGGGCGGTTTTTTTGGAATGGGAAGCAGACAGTCGTTACTACGAAAGAAAACCCAGTTCTTATTTTCGGGCCATTACGGTTTTAGCTTTTCTGATTAGTCTTCTTCTCTTCTTTATCAAAGAAATCCTGTTAATTATCCTGGTTTGGATCGTTTATTTTGTTGTCTATGTTCGGGCCGTAGTGCCGCCGGTAAAAACCAAATACCGGCTCGACCGGTTTGGCCTTGGCTATTATGGAGGTTATGTGACCTACAAGCAAATGGCCCTTTTTTCGATTCTTCACAAAAAACATGGTCAGCTAATTAGGATTATTACCAACCTACCAGGTCTGGAGCTTAATTTGGTGCTGCCAAGCGATCCTCACAAACAAGAGGCGATTATTGGTCTTTTCAAAGAAAAGGTGCCGTTTGTGGAGCAGATTCCCAAAAACGAAGTAGAAAAACTGGCCGAGTTTTTGTTAAGAATTACCGGACTAGGATAATGATTTCAGTTTTTTGACCAACACTTCCGGTAGCAATTCACTACAGCCAAAGTTTCTGGCCCAATGAAGCAGTCCGTTGTCCGAGCTCACAATGGCGGCATTTTTTTCCTTAGCTAATAATATCAGTCCTAAGTCAGTTGTTGAGTCGATAAAATTTTCTCGGGTGGCACGGCGGTACTTATCCCGCAATTGAGTTACTTTTTGTCCCAGTGTCTCAGCGGTGAGCGACTCTGGTTTACCCACTAATTCCTTTAAGGGTTCCTCAGCGGTTCTGAGACCGCGGTAAAGCCTTTTTCCGGTTTCGGCAATCAGTTCTTCAAACAAGCTGCCGCTTACTTGGAGTTGGTTGCGGTTGTATGAGCTGATGGTCAAAAGATTGTTAAGTTGATCTAGAGTTTGAGGCTGATCCTCAAAAAAAGAGGAGAGCTCTTTAAAAGAGTCGGGAGTAGTCAAAAGCACGATTTTTTCTGCTTTCACCAAGGGTTTGGTCAGGTTGGCAAAATTCATGACTACTTGTTCAATATTCTCGCCCAAATCAATTGGCCGCTGGCGATTGATAAAAAAATTAGTATCAAGAACAAAAGATTGACTCATTTGAATTTTAATAATAAATCTGTTTGTCAGACTTATTTCTTTTAACAATTATAAAGCCGACTAATAAAACCACAACCAGCAAAAAGGCAAACACAAACAAAAAGGCGTTATTGTTATTGCTCCTCGGGGGTGTTTCTTCAGTTGTTTGAATCGGCGAAGGCGTGGGCTGGTTTAAAGACAGGCTGTGTGCCGGCACACGTCGGGGAGTTTCCTTGACGATTCTGTCAGTGGTTTGTTTGTCTGGTTTGACAGCGGCCACTTGAGCGTTATACAAATTAGCGCCGGTTTCTTTTAAATAAACAGTGTTAGTTTTCTTAAAATCATCAATGGTCAGCTGATAGCTTTGGCCTGGTTCTGAGGGGTTGCGAACCGTAATCACAAAATTAAAAGGTGGTAAATTAGTCGAGTCGATATTAATATAGCCGTCTTCGTCTGCCCTGGTCTGGCTGTAGTTGACATTTCCCAACGAAGGAATAGACAGCTGAACAATGGCGTTTGGCTGGACTTGGATCGTGCTGTCAAAAACAAAGCCGGAAATTCTTACTGGTACCAAAGACAGAGGGTAGGGTCCGGAGGTATTGCTTTGTTGAGCCAAGACTCGACTAACTAACCAACTGAATAAGCCGGTTTTGGGAGTTCTGCTTTGGCTGACAGTTCCGGGGATCGGCACTTTTTCCGCAAATATCTGAAAGGAGCCGGGATTATTGTCAATCACTGACTGGGGAATAATCAGACTAAAACCACCCTTAATGTCGGCCTCGGTTTGGCCAACCAGATTACTACCCAAATAGACTTTGATAAGACTTTTAGGATGTGAGGCCCGGCCGCGAACGAGTTGATTATCCTCATGTCTGAGATTTTCGGCATAAACAATACTGGGAGCGGATCCGGGATAAAGAGGGTCTTTGGGTTGGATTATTATATCTCGTCTTTCTGAATATCCCGCCGATTCCACAATTGGTTCGGTTAAGTTGTTGTAAACCTTATCTCTTTGAATATATTCCTGTTCCGGATCAAAACTTTGCAAAATTGAGAGCGCCTGGCTAAGAATGGCGCTGTCAATTGGAAAAGTAAAATTAGTGGTTAAGGGCTCCAGAAAATAAGTGCCCGGAGACACGGCAAAATTAAAATTACCGGCCAAATCTGTGAGTTCTGGATTTTTAAAAGCTGGGTTGTTGGCGACTGTGGTATTAACCACCTGGCCATTAATATCCAGGTTTTTTAACAATATCGGCAGATCAAAAACCGGCTCCAATCTAAGTGAGTCAATCACTTTGCCATACGGATCCCAGAAAATAGTAGTGCAGTTGACTGCCGATGGTTCAACAACTTCGGTTTGGGTAAACAAAGCCAATTTAAGTGTGTTTCTAAACGCGTCGTTGTCGGTAATTGCCTGGTCAGCCACAATCTGCATCCCATAAAAGCCGCGATCCAGCGAGGTTCTGGTATAGTCTTGAGACAGATCAATTGAAATATTGCCTTCTGCGTCTGCTTTTAAATTATCTTTGTTGTTGGAAATAATAATAAAAGCCGATTCTCCACCGGTTTCAATATGGCCGTTTTCCGAAATATGAATACCGTTGTTTTGTCCCTGTTGAGCTAATACGCTTTCCGGGCAAACCACTGCTCCGGCCCTGTCTTTAGCACATTCAAAATATGGGCCTTGCTTAGTATAAAGAGGCATACAGCAAACAGTTTTTCCGTCTCCGGCATTATTAGGTTTGCAGACATGGTTGCCCCACGGACAGTTTTGGTTACAGATGTTGGCGCCCACATCTTCTTGAATACAAGGAGAAATTCGATTTTGAGAATCTTTAATGCATTCGGGGTCATTGTCATTAGGATTACAGAAAACTTTAGCAAACGAACGGATAATATAAACCGATTGATTGGGAACAAAAATCCCAAGCTCCTTGTTTTTTAGATTGATCAAATGATGATAAGAAACGCCTTCGACGGTTTGAGGATCTGGCTTGACGCTTACGGCGTTAAGACAGCTTAGAATTATGTTTTGCGACACCTGAGCTTTGGCCGGTTGCCTGGCTGAAAGAAACAAGAAAACAAAAAACCACAAAAAAAATAAGGCCTTAATTAACCGCTTCATTATATTACTCACTTTATAACATCGCTTTCTCAATGTCAATTTATGCGGTCTAGAAACTCTTGTAATTTTTAGTTATTTTAAGTATGCTTCATTTTATGACAAAAAACACCCCCAAACAGGACGCGGTTAATCTGGCCATGGAACAGATCAAAAAACAGTATGGCAAGGGCGCAATTATGCGCTTGGGCGAAAAGCCTTTAGAAAAAATTGAGGTCTTGCCCACTGGTATTTTTGCCTTAGACTTAGCTTTGGGAGTCGGCGGGATCCCTAAGGGTCGGGTGGTTGAAATTTTCGGTCCGGAAGCTTCTGGCAAAACCACGATTTGTTTATCGATTATTGCCGAAACACAAAAAAGAGGCGGGGTAGCCGCTTTTATTGACGCTGAGCATGCGCTTGATCCGGAATGGGCTCAGATAATTGGCGTTGATTTGGACAATCTCTTAATTTCTCAGCCAGACACTGGTGAGCAGGCCTTGGAGATTACCGAAACTCTAATTAGAAGCGGTGGTGTGGATTTGGTGGTGATTGATTCAGTGGCCGCTCTGGTTCCCAAGTCAGAGATTGAGGGTGAAATGGGCGATTCCTCTATGGGAGTCCAGGCAAGATTAATGTCGCAAGCACTTCGTAAGTTGACCGGCGTTTTGTCCAAGTCCCGAACCACGGCGCTGTTTACCAATCAAATCAGGCAAAAAATCGGTGTTTTTTTTGGCAATCCCGAAACCACTCCGGGTGGATTAGCCATGAAATTCTATTCATCAGTCAGAATGGATATCCGCCGGATTCAGGTAATTAAAAAAGGCAATGATGTTATTGGCACCAAAACCCGAATCAAATTAATCAAAAACAAAGTGGCACCACCTTTTAAAGAGGCCGAGCTTATCATTAACAGCGAAGGTGTAGATAAGGTTGGTTCAGTGCTGGAGGCAGCCATTAGCCGAGGGATTTTAGACAAAAGCGGCGCCTTTATTAAGTATAAAGAAGAATTGTTGGGTCAGGGTTTTGAGGCTGCCAAAGAAACCCTTGCCAAAAATCCCAAATTGCTGGAAAAAATTAAAACAGAAACCCTAAACAAACAATAGCCAGTAATTTTTTTTTAACCTCTTTTTGCCTATACTGTTTTTGCCCGGGAAGTCCGATCTGTTCCCGTTGCTTTGCCCGCTTTTCCAAACACCGGCAGACCGGAAAATCAACACTCAAACCTTTTAGTCAGGTCCTTTCTTTGTACCATTACAGCACCCAGGCCAGTTACTTGTTAAAAAAAGCCAAATACCGGGGTTTGTGTTCGGCTCTTGACTGCTTTCTAAACTATATTCCTTGGTCGGCTTGGCTGGGTTTGTTAGAAAGCGTTTCCCAACTTGAGCAGCCTACGTTGGTGCCGATCCCAATTACCCCCAGCGACCAAAAAAAACGGGGCTACAATCAGAGCGAACTGATGGCTCGGTTTCTAAAACAAAGTTTTGGTTTGCCCACAAAATCCTTTTTAAAAAAAACCAAAACGAATCAAAAACAATCAATGCTTAATTCAGTGCCTGCCAGGCAGCAAAACGTTTTGGGCGTTTATCAACTACGGCCTGAGGTCAGTATAAAAAATCAGGATTTGATTGTATTGGACGACGTCATTACCACCGGCGCCACCATCAGAGAAGCGGGTCGGGTTCTGAAACAAGCCGGCGCCAGGCGGCTAATTGCCTGGTCTTTGTTTGGCGTCAGCTAAAAAGGGAACTCAATATTCTTGATGGCTTCCAAAAAGCTTTTTTTCTTGGATTTGACGTCTTTGTAAATATGGCCACCCATCGGGTAACTATAAAGATCTTTTTTGATCGGCCCGCTCGTGAGAGTGTACAAGCCGGAGATGACGTATTGGGTTACAAAACTTAGGTAGCCGATTTTTTCAGGTCGACGAAAAGAAAGATAAAGCACCGGCTTTTTCAAAATCTTGAGCAATACCCCGAGTTTGCGGGCCCGCTGCACCAGGTCGTGATCTTCGGCCAGTTTCAAGGAAACGTCAAAACCGCTCAGTTTATTAAACAATCCCTTTTCAATAATAATATTAAAACCCGGGGCAAACGGCTTACCCAGCGTGTTTAAAATTTCAATAATAAAATTAGTCAACTCGGTGAGAGCAATTTGAGTTTGTGATTTGGTATTCACATCAAGTCGGGTCGTAAACAAATAGCCGTCGTTTTTTTTGATTTGCTTATATAAAAGGTCAAGAAAATTGTGAGGAATTTGGACGTCGGCGTCAAAAAAAATCAGATACTGGCCTTTTGATTTTTTGGCGCCCAAGTTTCGTTGAGGAGACACTCCCGGGCTTTTATTGGAAAACAATTGTAAATCCAATTGTTTCAAATAAGTCTTGGCGATAGCCTGAGTTTGGTCTTGGCTAAGCCCATCAACAACAATCACCTCAAATGATTTAAAAGACTGTTTGTGCAAGTCATTCAGTAATTTTGGCAGACAGACCTCTTCGTTTAGGGTTGGAATAATAATTGAGAAAAAAGGCTGTTTAAGCATAAGCTAGATAAAATTATATAATAAACCCAAATGATGAGACAAGTAGTCGGTTGGTTGATTTTACTAATCGGTTTTTTTATTCTGGGAATGATTCTTAATCAGTTCCTATCTCAAAAAACCCAGCCCCTGTCACCAATTCCCAACAATGATGAAATCAGGGTGATTATGTTGACGCCAGTAGACACCAGCCGTTAGTCAGTCACAATTTTGAATTGTGTCAAACCCTCAAGTCCAAGAAAATCACCCAAAATTACCAGCACCAAATAGCTCACGGCAATAATGATTAAGCCAGTCAGAGCGGAAAAGAAAGTGGCCTTGGCCTTTTTTAATTTCTCGGGATTGTCGCCGGCAGTCAGCCAAGAAATCGAGCCCATCACAAACATGGCCAGCAGAATTACAAAAACAAGTCCGCTTAGGGAACGCAAAAGAAGAGCGAATAAAACCTCGAAACACTTGATTGTCGGTACGCCTTCAACTAGGCAGCTGTCCCACATATTTTATTTATGTTAGTTGGTTTCGGCGAATCTGGTGATTTTGATCGGAGCAGTGAAGCCCAAACCAAAGCCAAAAATCTGTTCCAGAAGAACAACAACCATTAAAATGACAAATAAAATTACCAAACCGGTAACGGCTGTCGTAATTCGCTTTCGGGCCTTTTCCACTTTTTCTTTGTCACCGCCGGACTGAATCCATTCAAGAGCGCCAAAAATCAAATGATAAAGAACAAATAAACCAGCACCGACAAAAACCAGTCTTAATGCCCAACCAAGAACATTACCCAAAGTGAGCTTGCTCCAGGCAGGTAAAAAATCCGGCTTAACAATGGTTTCATTAACTTGGGCCAGTAGTTTGTTCATCTTTTTGAAATAAATGTTAATTAATTGTAAATATACTACTTAAGCATTTAAAAATTGTCAAGCTTATAAAGCTTGTTTTGACGCAAAAAAATTATCATTTCGTCCTGATAAACGCCAAAATAACGGCAGTCTTTGAGCTTGGGATTAAAAATAGACTTGATCAATTGTCCGTCTTGGTTAATGGCTACTACTCGACTGTTATCGCTGTCCAACAGGTAAAGATAATCAGTATCAGAATTTTTATAAACCTGTTTCATCTGAGCATAATCAAGCTGCGACAGGGTTTTAAAATCATCCAGCGAGCCGGCAGTGTATTTGTAAACTTTATTGCCTAATAAAAAAACCGAGAAATCAATACTCATGTTTTTGACAGCGGCCAAGTCCAGGCTTTGTCCGGATTGAAAATAACTCAACTTAGAACTATAGCCGTCCTCTGCCGGCGTAAACTTGTAGATTTCGTCTTTGATCTGGCTTAATAAATAAATATTGCTGTTAAAAACGTCCAGGTCAATAATTGAGCCCCAGGTTTTGTCCTTGTTGACTATTTTGACAAACTGGTCGTCTTCCTGTTTGTAAAGGCCATTGTCTTTATCAAACAAATACAATATTTTGTTATATTCGGTCACAAAATCAGCGTCGTTAATTTTAGGAAAAGAGACCTCACTGACATTTTTATTATTAATATTAATCAGGTAGGCTTTTTTGTTCTGGTTGTCCAAAACAGAAAGATATTCCGGAGTCATGTCCAAATAATCGGCGCGCGCCTTTTTGTCGATTAGAGACAGATCAAAGAACAGCCTTTCTTCGGTTATTTGGGCATTGCCGTAAGTTTTCTCCAATGTTGATAGTTTTTTGCTTAGTGGCCGAATCTGTTCCGATTGATCCGGATAACGATCAAGCAGTTTATTTGTTTCGTCTTTCAGAGTCTCGATTTGCTTGACTGCCTGAGTCGGCTTTGTTTGCAAATCTTTTTGCAGTTGTTGAAACTGCTCGTTAAGGACGTTTAGTTTTTGTGTCAATACTGCCTGCCGGCGTTTGCTTAAGGATTGATTAATAAAACCAAAAGCCTGAACACTAATCAATAATAGAACAATTGCCAAAAGACCAATTTTGATCCATTTTGACTTGACTGACGGCATCTGCCAGTTTTTGGTTGTGGGCAAGTCCGGTGATTCAACTGGCTTGGGCTCTGTGGCCAAAGTTTGGACAACTAACAGAGCTCCTTTGTCTGGAGAAAAGATCTTTTTAACTTCTTCAATTAAGTCTTTAGGCTCTGTTTCTTTCAGTTCTTGAGTTGGTTCTTTGGTCAATAAGGACATGAGGCCGGAGCTTGCCACAAAAAAATTATCCAAATTCTCAAATCGTCCGGTCAGAGCTTTTCCGTCTTGAGAGGCAGTATAGAGTTTTTCCTGACGCAGCAATAACAAAAGACCGTTGTGGGTATAGGTAAGAATTTGTTTTTGTTTGAGATGGATAATGGCCAAAGAGGTGAGTTTGTGCTCTTTGATCAAGTGTTGTCCAAACTGTTCCAGGCTAGGGAGGGTGTCAAATTCTTGTTCTCTGAGCGAATCGCGAATGGTTTCAGTAATGAGTCGTAGTTTATTTTCCGCCTCAGTTGTTTCAATTTCCAGAACACAAAAAAACCCGTCTTCAACCACAAAGCCGGCGGCATAATTATCAGTATTTTGACCCAAATAAACCGCAAAAGTTTTCTCGAGCCCCACTATATTAAAAATAAACTGATAATTATCAGGACAATCCCTATGAATAATTGTAGCATTGAAAAAGAAAAAAGGAGCGAATGGGGCGATTCGTCTGAGCTACCGGGATGATTTAACAAGTGATAATAAATCAGGGCATTTTTCTCCATTTTCACCAGTTGCTGTTGGTAAATAATACTGTAAACAAGATAGCCCACGCTAAAAATTAGGGCAATAATTTTAAAAACAAGACTCAACCAATTAAGATCTTTAAGAAGGAGGATTGCTGCGTCCATTGATTTTCATATTGGAATTGATAATCTTAACCACTTCAGAGGGATGGGGAATTTTCAAAAACTCAATACTCGGAAACTCACCGGCAGTTTCAATATGCACGTCGCCGTAATTAAAAAAGCTAGACATAATCCCTAGGCTTTTTTTCTCAACCTCCTCGACATTAGGAACAATGGTCGCGGTTGTAATAGTGTTTAAAAGGTTGTTAGCATCCACATCAATAATTTTACGGTTAGTGACTACACCAATATTAAAGTACCAGAGATAAAATCGGCCCAATAAATAGCTCAAAACAAAAGCATACCAAAAGACAATCATAAACAGTTCTTGATTTGGGCTAAGTCCCAGGCTGGTTAAGTAATTACCAAAAACCAGCGGCAACATAAACAATCCCAGTCCCATGAGCAGCCAGCCAGTGTTGGTAATTGGGTGGGCTCGCAAAATCAATAACACCCGCTCTTCTGGTTTGCTGATTTCGTGCTCAAAATCTTTGGCTTGTGAATAAGAACGCCACAGTTTATGAATCGGTGCCATAGCCAAATTATACTAATTAATTGACATTGGGTCACTATTATCATAGAATTTCCTTTACGTTAGTAGTTTCGGACAGGAAAACAATATGGCACTGTTATTTCAATTATTACATTATCCTCAACTGCTTAAGAGCGATTATGTGTTGATTTCAAGATAACGTTCCGTATTGCCCATCCTTGTCCAAAAAAACACAAATTTTATGTTTGATTTAGTTTTTAAGTTCTTTCCTAATCTTAAACGTGAACGCGATCTGATTTTAGACGAAGCGCACAAGCGGGCCGATCGGCTCACAATTCAGGCCCAAAGTAAGTTGTCGGAATTATCCAGACAAATAGCCAGCCTGGAGAAGAAAATCTCGCTTGACGAAGAAAGGTTAAAAGTCGAGCGTCAAGAATTGGACAAAACCAAAGAGGGTTTGAAACAAGAACAACAGCAGCTGGCAGACGAAAAAATCGCTGTTGAAAAGAAAAAGCAGGAATTATTGAAAAAGTTTGAGAAGTTGGCCGGTCTGACTCCGGAGCAAGCCAGAGAAAACCTGCTGGCTCACTGGGAGCAAAAACTGTCCTCAGACATTGCTCAAAGAATCAGAGAAGCAAAAGAGCAGATTAAAAAAGAGAGCGAAGAAAAAGGCAAGGAAATCCTGATTGACGCCATGCGTTTTGGCGCGACCGATTATGTTGTCGAATATACTTTATCAACCATCACCCTGTCCAGTGACGAGTACAAGGGTCGGATTATTGGCAAAGAAGGCCGTAATATCCGCTCTTTTGAGTTGGCAACCGGCGTGGAGGTGGATCTTGATGAGGAGGGAGTGGTTAAGCTGTCTTCATTTGATCCGGTCAAACGTGAGATTGCCCGTGTGTCTTTGGAAAGCTTGATCAAAGACGGTCGTATTCAACCACAACGCATTGAAGAGGTTGTCAGTAAAACCCGCAGTGAGATAGGCAAAATTATCTACAAAGAAGGCGAAAAGCTTTGTTACGAGGTCGGGGTTTATAATCTGCCAAAAGAAATTGTCGAGTTACTGGGCCGGTTTAAGTATCGTTTTTCCTACGGCCAGAATATGATTCAGCACACGCTTGAGGAAACCAGAATCGGAGTGGCGCTCGCTCACGAGCTCAAAGCCGATGTCAACGTCGTTCGGCTGGCTTGTTTGCTGCACGACATCGGCAAAGTGATTGTTGATAAAGAAGGCTCACATGTTCAGCTTGGAGTTGAGCTTTTGAAAAAGCATCGTTTTCCCGCTTCAATTGTCGAGGCGGTTGAAACTCATCACGAGGATAAAGATTTTACCTCAACCGAAGGAATTATTGTTTATCTGGCCGACGCGGTTTCCGGTGGCCGGCCTGGGGCCAGGCGTGAAGACGTGACTGCCTATATCAAGCGCATCAACGAAATGGAAAACTTCATCAAGGCCAAAGAAGGTGTTCACGATGTCGCGGTGTTACAAGCCGGTCGTGAGATTCGGGTGATTATCAATCCGCAAAAGCTTTCTGACGAGCAAACAATCGTTTTTTGTGAAAAATTGCGCCAAGATTTGCAAAAATATTACTCCTCGATTCCCGGGCAGATAAAGCTGACGGCAATTCGTGAGTTCAGGGTCACAAACAAATAAAGATATACTGTACTGACAAGCTAGCGCTGACATAATAGAATATAGATTGTTACAGTAAGACAGTTTAAATACGAGTTGACAGAAAAGCCCAAATTCCTATAATGAGCCTAGAAAGGGGATGACTACAGTAATATGACCAAACAAGATTTAGTCGCGCAAGTCGCCAAACAAACCAATTTGTCTATGAGAGCGGCCAAAGGGGCAGTTGATGCTATTTTTTCAACCGTCGCCGACACTCTGAAAAGAGACGAGAAAGTCGTTGTCACCGGTTTCGGAACTTTCTTAGTCAGGAAAAGAGCGGCCAGAAAAGGGAGAAATCCTCAGACTGGTGCCGAAATTCAAATTCCGTCTACCAAGACTCCAGGCTTTACCGCTGGTAAAAGTCTTAAGAGAATGGTTAAGTAAACAGACCGCTTGTGGCAAGTCCGCCACCAAAAAGGCGGACTTGCCTTAGGAACAAAGTATGCTATACTAGCATAGTTAACTCAGACGAAAGGAGAAACATTGATTAATGCCAAAAGTTTCAGCAACCAAGAGTAAAAAAATCACCCTCCAGCCTTCTTCAATGGAGGAGTTACTCAAAAGCGTTGGTAAATTACCCAGAGTGCGCAAAGGCGACATTATTGACGCTAAAATCATTGCTATTTCCAAAAAAGAGATGCTTTTTGACATTGGTTGGAAAACCAATGCTATTTTAATTGCTCCAGAAACCAAAGAACTACCTACCTTTATGCCGTATCTAAAGATTGGTCAGACCTTGCCAATCAGAGTCATTAATGTCGAGGCCAGAGCCGGATTCCCGGTTGTCTCTTTGCAAAACTTTTTTGAAAAAGGTAAATGGCAAATTCTAGAGGAATGTTTTACCAAAGAAGAGCTGATCAAAGTCTCAGTTTTGGGGAGCGGTAAGGGTGGTTTGTTTATTGAGGTCATGGGAATCAGAGGCGTCATTCCCAAGATTCAACTGACTCAAGAATTTTTGCAACACCCGGACAAGCTTTATGCCAAAAAGGTAGAAGTGAAAATTTTGGAGGTCGATCGCAGCAAAAACCGGTTAGTGGTTTCACAAAAAGCGGCTGCTTTGGGCATTACTCAAAAAGAACTCAACAAAACCTTTAAGAAAATCAAAGAAGGTCAAACATACAAAGCCAGAATTATTGGCTTTTCGGACTTTGGCATTTTCTGTGAGGTGGAGGGCATTGAAGGCTTGATTCATATTTCCGAAATCTCCTGGAAAAAGGTAGCCGATCCCAGGCAGCATGCCAAAGAGGGTGATCAGGTTGACGTCATGGTTTTGCAAAAAAATGAGCGCGATTACAAACTGACTTTATCTCTCAAGCGTTTGCTCAAAGATCCCTGGAGCGAAATTGAAGAAAAATATCCCAAAGACAAAGAAGTTGAGGGCGAAGTCATTCGCAAAGAACCTTATGGTTATTTTATTCGTCTGGAGCCGGGCATCGAAGGCTTAATCCATAATTCCAAAGTGACTCCGGAATCAGACATTAAAGTTGGCAAGAAAATCAAGACTTATGTTGAGCGAATTGATAAAAAACACCGCAAGATGAGTTTGGTTCCGGTTAGTACCGGCAAACCGCTCTTATATCGTTAACTTTCCCCTCTCTAATTATTGACAAGACCAGGCCTTTGTAATACATTAAGAACTAGATGAAATTATCTATGCTTTTGGCTCAGGTTGATATCAGTCAGGAATTTGCGCCGGCGGCCAAGTTTGGCAGTCTGGCCAGTTTAGTTAATTTAATTTCCCGGGCAGTCGCCATCGGCGGCGGCTTCTTGTTGATTGTCGCCTTTGTTTACACCGGCTATCTGTATTTAACTGCTGCCGGCGACACCAAAAACATTGAAAAAACCAAAATTGTTCTTACTTATTCAGTAATTGGTATGATTGTAATAGCCGTAAGTTATTGGTTAACACAAATTATTGCCGGCCTTTTGGGGCAAGACTTTTAAACAATATGACCGATCCGGATTGGTTAGGCAAAGATCAAATTACCCCTCCTTTTGGCGGGAGTTGGGACGATGCCAATTCGGGATTGGAAAGCTTTATTAACAACGGTTTTCGCCTGGCCTTTGTCGCCTTTGGTTTATACACCCTGTTGAATTTTGTTCTGGCTGCTTTTAATTATATTAATGCCCAAGGGGAAACCAAAAACCTGGAGAAAGCCAAAAAGCTGGTTACCAACAGTGTTATTGGCTTGGCTATGATTGCCGTTACTTTTATTATTGCCGGAGTCATTGGCGCGGTTTTCTTTGGTAGTTGGGATTATTTACTTAATTTAAATACAGCTATTAGCGATATTATTAACTAATAATGATGACAAAACCACAAATCTTAGCCGCTCTGGGCGAGGGCACTGGCGTCGCCAGTTCTGAGGGCAGTTTGGGTGCTCTATTTGGCACGGTGTTTAGTATGATTGTCACGGTTGGAGCCTTGTTTGTTTTTTTTCAAATGGTTATGGGCGCTCTTAACTGGATCAATTCCCAAGGCGACAAAGAAAAAATTACCAAAGCTCAAAAACAGATTACCAATGCTCTGATCGGCTTGGTTCTTTTAGTGTTGGTTTGGGTTTTGTTCTTTACTATTGCCGGCAATATTCTGGGGATTTTTGAAAAAGAAGGCGACGGTTGGAAATTGGTAATTCCTTATTTATTTGGCAATTGAATTGATGTTTTCCAGAGTCTGCTGATTGATTTCCAGTAGTGCCTCGCGACTGTTAAAAGCATTGTGTGGCGTAATCACCACATTAGGCATATCCAAGAGAACATGATTCAAAAGCAGTGTTTTAACACTGGAAAGCTCAATATATTCCTCGGTAATAATCTCCCTTTCCTCTTTAATTGCCTGTTCTTCTTCAAGAACGTCCAAAGCCACTCCGGCCAGTGTGTCCTCCTGTAGTGCTTTCATTATGGCTTCGGTTTCGATCAGCGGGCCGCGGGCAGTGTTGATTAACAGGGCTCCTTTTCTAATTTCTTTAATATTCTGAGTGTTGATGATGTGTTTGGTGCCGGGAGTCAAGGGAGTGTGCAGGGTAATAACGTGCGATTTGTTTAAAAGAGTATTGAGATCAACAAATTCCACGCCGGCCAAAGGCTTGGCGGTTCGGGTGTATACCAACACTTTCATTTTGAAAGCTTGAGCAAGCTCGGCGACCCGTGTGCCAATATTGCCCAAACCAATAATCCCCAGAGTCTTGCCGGCCAAATCAAAGCCCTTCAGACCTTTATTGGCAAAGTTGCCTTGTCGGGTCTGAGTAATCGACTGATAAATTTTACGGCTCAAGGTCAAAATCAAAGCGATCGTGTGCTCGGCAACAGTGTTGACACCATAGGTCGGTACGCTTTTAACCACCATCTTCTGCTGTTTACATGCCTCCAGATCGATATGATCCGTACCGGTAGAACGGGTGGCAATACCTTTAAGTTGAGGCAACTTTTGAAGTAGGTTGGCGTCGATCTTTGAGCTAATAAAAACCGAAATAATTTGTGCATTTTTAGCCACTTCGTAATTATCTAGATTAAGTGGGTTTTTATCAAAATAAAGTTCGTGGCTAGACAAATGTTTTTCAAAAAACGCCTTATCAGTCGGAGTAACTTCAAAAAAAGCAATTTTCATAAAAGTATGATATCAAAAAAAAAGACTACAATGATTTTATGACGGCAGTGCAGCCGAATATTAGCCAAGTCAGTTTGGAATCCCAAAATTATCCGTATTTACTCAAACAAATTCCCGATCCGCCCAAGCACTTTTATTATCGTGGTCAATATGATCGGTTCAAATGGGCAAAAGGGCGATTTTTAGCTGTCGTTGGTTCTCGCCGGCCATCAGCTTACGGCTGTAAGATTGCCCATGCATGGGCCAGCCAGCTTGCCCAACAGGGAATTATTCTGGTTTCCGGATTGGCTTTGGGGATCGACACCATTGTTCATCAGGAGGCGCTCAAAGCCGGAGCGCCGACGATTGCCGTTCTGGGCTGTGCCATTGATTACATTTATCCAAGCGAAAACCGAAAACTGTATTGGCAAATAGCCAATCAAGGTTTAATTATTTCCGAATTTGGCCGCGGCACCAGGGTGCCAAAATCGCAGTTTGTGACGCGCAACCGCATTATCAGTGGTTTGTGTAAGGCGGTTTTATTAATCGAAGGCGCAAATTATTCCGGGACTTTAATTACGGTCCGATATGGTTTGGAACAAGGTCGGGAAATCTTGGTCCTACCAGGTCCGATCGACAGTGCCACTTCGGCCGCCCCGCTTATCATGCTTAAGCAAGGCGCTATTCCGGTCAGTTCGGTCAGGGAGATTCTGTCAGCGGTATAATATAGAATATGAAACCCAAACTTGTCGTTATTACCGGCACCACCGCGTCCGGGAAAACCGAGCTTGCCATTAACCAAGCCTTGGAATTAAATGGTGAAATTATTTCAGCCGATTCCCGCCAGCTTTATCGCCATCTGGATATTATTACCGGCAAAGACATTACTGAGCCAAATTTTCAGTTGGTCAAAACCCTAGCGCCGCATTTTAATCTGGGCTACTATACTATTGCCAAAGTGCCGGTTTGGCTGTACGACATTGTTGATCCCAAGCAAACTTTTTCCAGCTACGATTGGGCAGTTTGCGCCAAAGAGGCAATTAAGCTAATCATAAAAAAAAACAAGACCCCAATACTAGTAGGCGGCTCGTATTTTTATCTTCAGAGTTTACTTAACGGGCTGACCCACACCGGAATTCCTCCTAATTTGGCCAGGCGTCAGAGATTGGAAAAACTGTCCTTGAATGAGTTACAAAACAAACTGCAGACACTTAATCCTAATGTTTATGCAAAATTAAACAGCTCGGATCGACAGAATAAACGGCGGTTGGTGCGCTGGCTGGAAAAAATAGGGACGACTAATTTTTCAGAGTCAGCCTCCTGGCCGGGGATAGAGCGCGACTACCAAATTCAATATCTGGGCTTACGATTTTCTGACAAGGAGGTTTTTAAAACCCGGGTTCGGGCGAGAATTGACAAACGACTGGCTCAGGGAGCGCTTGATGAGGTGGAGCTGTTACTCCAAATGGGTTATTCGCCAGACGATCCGGGTATGCAAACCATTGGTTATTGTCAACTGTTGGCGTATCTGAAAGACGAGCTGACTTTAGAACAGGCTAAGGAGATCTGGTTCAACAAAGAAATGCAGTATGCCAAACGCCAAGTCACGTTTATGAAAAAAAATCCGCAAATCTCCTGGGAAATATTGTAGTGGACAATACACTTGCATTAATAATTTTGTGTTATATTATTAGTCACCCTATGACTCCGATTATTACACAGGACAAAGAAGACCGATTTAACCAATTTGCATTTCATTATCGTTTGTATCCATTTCTGGCTCTCTTAATTCTTTTTTTTATTGTCATTAATATCCTGACTCAATTAAGTCATCGAAGTGTTTATGCCAGCAGTGAGTACAGCTTACCCTATCCCGGCATTTTGCCTAATCACCGGCTCTATCCACTTAAGGCAGTCAGAGATCGTTTGATTGAGTTTTTTACCCGCGATATGAGTAAAAAAGCTGAGCTTTATTTGCTTTATGCTGACAAACGCATTTATATGGCCCAAATGCTGGCTGAGCAAAAAGATTGGGAGCTGGCTGAGGAAACCGCGTCCAAAGCCGAGAAATATTTACTTAAGGTTCGCGACAGCGCCGAAGCTTCCAAACAAATGGGTGGCGCTCCAGACGTGACTTTCTCACCCAAGATCAAGCAAGCCGCGGCCAAGCACCAGCAGGTTTTAAAAGATATGATCAAGAAATCGCCCAAAGAACAGCAAAACGGTTTGAAATCTTCTCAGAAAATTAATTCGGAATTTGCCTCCTGGACCAAGGCCCAATAATCAGCCCGATAATTACTCCCAATAGGAGCACATTTTGATTAAGAGTGATCAAATAATGATCAAAACTGGCCAGGGAAAATAAAACAGCCAGTAATAAGAGTGACAAACGATTTCTTTGTGCAATTTTAAACAGTTGTTGACCGTAATAAACAATAAACGGCCATATCAGCCAGCCCAATTCCAGAGTCAATAACAACAAAACATTGTGTACCGGTTGGCGAAAAGGATGTAGATTGGCGTGTAAATAATGGCCCAAGCCCAATCCTAGAGAATGGTTAACTATAAACAACCAGGCCTGATGATAAGAAACAAAGCGGGAGCTCAAAGACAAAGGATCGCCTTTTAATAGAAAGCTTGATAGTATCAACCAGATAATAAAACCGATCTGGCCAAACCGGCAAAGTCGGCAGGAGCTGTTTTTCTGCCAAAACCAAAACAACAAGGACAACGCCAACAAAACGATCGTGAATTTTGAAAAAGACAAGAGTACTAACAAAATCGCAGTAATAGCCATGAGAGGTTTTTTTAAATGCAGGAAAACAAAAACTAAAGGTAAATAAAAACCGGACAGTGAATTAGGATGAGAGAAAAACGCATACGCCCGCAACAATTTGTGGCCGCTGAGGCTGACAGTGGCAATGCCTGGAGAGTTGATGGTAAATGATCGCTCACCCAAAAAATACCAGAGCCCCTGCATACTTCCCTGATGCCAAATCTGTGTCACTGATAGGACTAGAGCCAGCCACGTTGTTACAATCAAACCGTTAATAAAAAACCGGAATTGAGTTTGGTTAATTCTGGAAAATAACAAAATCAAGGTTACGATTTTCAAATACTGAAGCAGGCGAAAAAAGAATAAATAATGACTGCTAGCAACAAAAAAATTAATAATCAAAACGACTAGAAATAATAAAACCGGAGCGGTTTTGAGTTTCGGGTTTATATATTGATGTTGTTTTATCCAGATTGTCAGGGCAGCCAGAATGGCCAAGTCTGATAAATACAGAGCCGGCGAAAGATAGTCGATCCGCATACCAAATAAGTAACTGAAATCCGGCCAGAAGTGTTTGGCCAGTTGCATGGGTAGGCTAAAACCCAAGCACCAATAAAGAACTTCAGAATAAGGGATTCTGGGCAATCTGTTCTTGATTATCTGTTTGGACATTTACCTCGATTTTACCAAAAACGCCGTCGTAGCCTGGCTCAAGCCGAATTTGCCGTTGCCGCATCTTAGTGATCAATTGCGCCAGTTCAGTTTCGCCAAGATTTTCCAGTTCTTCCAGATCTTTAAACAGCAAAATCTCAAATTCAGAGCCCACTTTTTCAATTAAAAAATGATATTTTTCCAAGACTTTTTTACTAACACTGGCTACCTTTAAGTTGTGGCTGATTAGTTCCATAAGCGGGATAATGGACACAAACGGCGGCCGGTTTTTTTTAGGCGGATAAATTAATTTAGTCTTGCTGTGAGAAAGTTTAGTGGGCAAGTCTGCCTCTTCCAAAAGCTGGTCCGCGAGTTCCTGCACCCGGTCCATCACTCCAATAGTGAGGGGCTTATGGCATTTGGGGCAAAGGCCGTTTGCCGCCTTGACTTCGGCCGGGCTCAAGCGGACGCCGCACAACCGGTGGCCGGAATAGTGATATTTGCCTTCCTCAGGAAAAAATTCAATGGTAAAGGCGATTTCCAGAGCGCCGGTTTTGTCTTGTTTGAGCGCTTTAATCAAATCAAAATAATCATAGTTTTCCTGTTTCTTCTTAAACACTGTCGCTTCCCGGCCGAGTTTGGCTCCAGAGTGAGCGTCGGAAAACGACACAATCTGCCGCCGTTCCAATTCGGGAATGGACCAGTTCATAATCGGGTCGCTGGACAAGCCCGTTTCAATAGCGGTAATTTTGTCGCTATACTTTCCAAAACACGCCTCAATCGAATCAAAACCGCTTTTGGATCCATACATTGAAAACCAGGGTGTCCAAATATGGGCCGGTAGCACAAAAATCTGCTCATCAATTTCCCATAATAACTCACATAGCTCAATCATGGACAAGCCCATAATCGGCCTGCCATCACTCTTCAAATTAACTCCCCGTGCGTTTAGAGCACTAATTACCCGTTCGCTGGTCTTCAAGTTAGGTGACAAAATCACTGTGTGTATGCGGCGTACTTGGCCGTTTTGAGAATAAATACTGGAAACCTCGGTTGCCAAAACAAAGCGCAGCTTTGGGCTAATACTGACGCTTGCGTTCTTGAGGGAGTATAAGCCCCGCTCTTTTTCTATCAGCTCGTTTTGCAACTGTCGAAACCACATCGGATGAGTCCAGTCGGCAGTCGCGACCAGATCAATGCCTTTTTGCGTTGCCCAGTATCCGATTTCAGACAAATCCATTTTTTGCGACACGGCCCGGGAATATTTTGAATGCAAATGTAAGTCGGCGATAACTAAATTTTTCATAATTTACACGAACTTGGCATAAATTCGGCGCACCCCCTTGCTCACTGCTTCTTGTTTGTAAATTTCAATTGGTTTTAATTCACTCAAATTCTTCACGTGAGGCCCACCGCAAAATTCTTTGGAAAACGCCTGTTCCAAATTTTCTCCTACATAATAAACCTTGACTTGATCCGGATATTTCTGCTTAAAAAAGTGTAAAGCGCCGGACTTTTCCGCTTCGGCTTTTTCCATAATTCTAAAATTAACCGGCAACTTTTGGTTAATTTTTTCGCTTACCAGATTCTCTATTTTTTCTACTTCTGTTTCAGTCAGAGCCTGAGAGTAACTAAAATCAAAACGCAGTCGTTCGTTTGTAATATTACTGCCTTGCTGTTGTATGTTTGTTCCCAGAACCTGTCTTAGTGCTTGGTGCAATAGGTGAGTGGCGGTGTGGTACTGAATCACTGTTTCCGAATGATCGGCTAGTCCTCCCTTAAATTTGGCCTCGGCCCCCTGTCGTGAAACAGCCTGATGTTTTTCAAAGAAGGAGACTATTTTGACCCTGTAATCTTCAGGTGTGGTACTTGTTTCTGGATATGCTTCCTTAACTTCATCATAAAGTAATTCAGGTGGGTAACCCTCAGATTGATATAAATCAAAACCAATCTTTGCTGTTCCAGCAGCGTCGTTGATTAAAGTTTTAGCATTTTTTTTATCTTCAATAATACTCTTAACTTTTGGATATGCTTTGATTAATGTTTTTTCAAAACGACTTTCTTCTTCAGAAAAAAGGCTAATAATCTCGTGTTTTTGTTTTTGAAGTTCCGGATAAAGCCAGCCAATAGATTCAATCACGCTGTCAAAAAGGGTCTGGCTAATGTTTTCCAGGCGAAGTTGGTTTTTGCCAAAGCGCACCATTCTTCGCAGAAAGCGCCGCAAGCAATAGCCCTGATCTTTGTTGCTGGGAACGACGCCGTCCATGGCCAGCATGCTGGCGGCCCGTAAATGATCGGCCAAAATACGCATCGCTCGAGTGGTGTCTATATCCTGGTCGTATTTTTGTTTGGTGAGTCCTTCTAGCTTTTTAATAATCGGATAAAAATTATCAGTGGCAAAAATATCCTGCTTTTGTTGTACGACCATGGCGATGCGTTCCAAGCCGCCACCAAAGTCAACATTTTTTTGAGGCAACTCTGTCCAGCCTTTCTCTGTTCTGCGAAACTGCATAAACACGTTGTTGCCGATTTCAATAAATTCGTTTTGGTTGCTTGCTGGATTTTTGCCTACGCCCGAACCCTCACCCAAATAATAAAAGATTTCACTGTCAGGTCCGCCCAGTTCGCCCACTGCCTCGCCGCGCTGCCACCAGTTTTCCTCTTTTCCGTAGCAAAAAATACGCTCGTTTTCTTTGGCCTCAATCCCATATTTGGCAAAAATTTGTTTAATAATGGCAATTGACTCACTGTCTTTGCCTGCGTTTTGGTCGCCGGCAAACACGCTAGCAAACAGCCTGTTTGGGTCAAGCCCAAGCTCTTCAATAAAAAACTGGTAAGCCCATTCTAGCTGCTCGTTTTTAAAATAATCGCCCAAACTCCAGTTGCCCAACATGTGAAAAACCGTGGTATGGCGGTTATCGCCGATTTCTTCCAAATCTTCAAAGCGCATTGAGCGCTGTACATTGACCAACCTTTTTCCCAAGGGGTGTGGCTCGCCGGAGAGATAGGGAACGAGCGGAAACATACCCGAGTTTACAAACAGCAAAGTGGAGTCGTTTTCCGGCAACAACGACAAATTGGGAATTTGCTTATGGCCCTGTTTTTGGAAAAACGCCAGGTATTTTTGCAAAATTTCTCTTGAATGCATAGAGCAATTTTATCATCTTTTAGTGGTATAATAAGAGAGTTACCAAATTTTTGCCCCAACTATCGAGGTTGCGGGCATCTTTTTTTATGAACGAAATTAGAAATATCGCCATTATTGCCCATGTTGACCATGGTAAAACCACCCTGGTTGACGCCATGCTCAAGCAAACTCATACCTTTCGGGACAACCAAAAGGAAATGGGCCAAACCTTGATTATGGACAGCTCTTCCCAAGAACGGGAGCGGGGCATTACCATTTTGGCCAAAAACACGAGCGTGTTTTACAAAGACACCAAAATCAACATTATTGATACTCCGGGCCACGCCGATTTTGGCGGCGAGGTGGAGCGCACCATTAATATGGCCGACGGCGCCATTCTTTTGGTGGACGCGGCCGAGGGACCGTTGCCGCAGACCAAGTTTGTGTTGAAAAAAGCCCTTGAGCGCGACCTGAAGATTATCGTTATTATCAACAAAATCGACAAAAAAGACAGCCGGCCACAAGCAGTGCTTTCTGACGTTGAAAGTCTGTTTTTGGATTTGGCCACTGAGGAATCGTCTTTGGAGTTTGTCACTCTTTATGCGGTTGGCCGGCACGGCAAGGTTTTTGCCGAGCTGCCGGAGCAGTATGATGAAAATACGCCAGGGGATCTGTCGATTCTGTTTGAGACAATTCTGGAAGAAGTACCCAACGCGGTGCAAGAGCCCAATGAGCCGTTTCAGATGCTGGTGTCGACCTTGGACAACGATCAGTATGTGGGCAAACTTTGCATCGGTAAAGTCCGGCGTGGACAACTTAAACAGAATAGCAATTTGGCCTTGGTTGAAAACGACCAACTGTTAGGAACCTACAAAGCCCAAAAACTTTACACTTATGAAGGTTTGAAGCAGGTGGAAACCGAGGTTATCACCAGCGGTGATATTGTGGCGATTGCCGGTGTAAGTAAAATGACCATTGGTCAAACCGTGTGCAGTCCGGACAAAATCGAAAGTATGCCGACAATTAAAGTAGAAGAACCAACCATTAAAATCACCATTGGCGCCAATACCAGCCCTTTCAAGGGTCGAGAAGGTATTTATACTACTTCCAGACAAATTCGTGAGCGCTTGCTTAAGGAAAAACAAACCAATATCGGTCTAAAAATCGAAGACGAACCTAGTTCCAATAAGCTGGTAGTTTATGGCCGCGGCGAATTGCACTTGTCAGTATTAATTGAAAACTTAAGACGCGAGGGCTACGAAATGGAAATTTCCCGGCCGCAGGTGATTTACAAAAAGATTGACGGGCAAACTTACGAGCCATACGAAGAAGTTACTATTGAAGTCGATCGGGAATATAATGGTGTCGTGAGCGAAGAAATGGGCAAGCGCAAAGCAGTGACTTTGGATATTGTTGACGATCCCAGCCGTAGCACCATTCGTTCGGTTTACAAAATCTCCAGCCAGAATTTTCTGGGCAGCCGCAACACTCTCTTGACTAATACTCGAGGTACGGCCCAGATCAATTCATACCTGCTTGGTTATGAACCGGCCAGTGTCAAAATTGGCGCCTTTCGATCCGGCGCTCTGGTCGCCACCGACAGTGGTTTGACCCTGACATACGGCTTGGTTAATGCCCAGCAACGTGGGGTGTTGTTTGTCGGTTCAGGCATAGAGATTTATGAGGGCATGGTTGTGGGCATTGCCAATCAGCCCAACGACATTGAAGTGAATGTTTGCAAAGGCAAGCATTTGAGCAACAACCGCTCCAAAGGTGAAGGCACTTCTATTCCCTTAACCCCGCATACAGTTTTAAGCCTGGAGCAGTATTTGGATTTGATTGCCGACGACGAATATTTAGAGGTGACTCCCAAGAATTTGCGTTTGCGCAAGCACTATCTTCAAAAAACCGAGCGCCGGGTGGCCAAGCGCAGCGGCAGATAAACAGACTCTTAGTTGATATAATTATCCTGTGTTTGGAGGAGTCGGATAGCGGTTTATTCCACACGCTTGGAAAGCGTGCGTCCTTAACCGGACTCGTGGGTTCGAATCCCACCTCCTCCGCCTAAACAAGGGTTCCACCCTTTTTACTATAAGCTATCTGCTAGAATTGGATTATGAAAAGCGCTTTGATTATACTTTGCGGTTTGCCTTTTGCCGGTAAAACCGTTTTGGCTAAGGAACTGGAAAAAGCTATGGGTTGGATAAGAATTGATCTGGACGAGATTAAATTTGAGTTGTATGGTCAACATATTAGAGATGAGAATTTAGAGCAAAAAGATTGGGACAGAGTTTATCAAACTATGTATCAGAGAATTCGCCATCAGCTTCGGCAAGGCAAGACTGTTATTCAAGACGCCGGTAATTTTACTAAACACGAAAGAGATCTGGTTAGAAAAATCGCCCAAGAGTTGGGATTAGGCACTGCCGTTATTTGGGTGAATACGCCAAAAGCGGTAGCCAAAAAGAGACTGCTAATTAATCAACAAGCTCAGGCGCGCTTTACTGTTAGTGAATCCGATTTTGAGGCAGTAGTTGCCGAAATGCAGCCGCCTTCTAAGAGCGAAAACGTGTTAACTTACGATTCCAGCAAAATATCGCCAAAAGATTGGATCGTCCAAAATTGCGACAACTTTGTCACAACAAGCTAGAAAAGAGGGTAATTATTGGTACTTAACAAGCCCGTGGCGTCAAATTGATCGTCTCCGATACCTATCTTCGCTTCCATAAATTCTTTTCCAGTAATATTGGTATTTTCTACAACTGGTGTAACACCTGGAGCACAACCGTGCTCACGGTAACAATACATACTGGCCATTTCTGCATATGCCTCTCTTAATTCTCCAAGGGTAGATTTTCGGTTGACTGTTTTCTTATCCAATTCGAGCCATTCCAAAAAATGTTCTACTTCATGAGCTAAATTAGCCAAGCCACAGAAAGATAAAACTGGTTTTCCGTCAATAATATCAAAGTAACCCTGAAGATCCCAAATATCTTTCATTGACGTCACCTTCACCTCAACACCAAGCGATTTCAAAGTATTTATTATTCGTTCTTCATATCCAATTGGGGTCCCGGAGGTAGTGAAGCTAGGATCTTTTTGTAGTTTGTGCTCGATTTGGCGCCGGAGACTAACTCTGATGTCCATTACTCTCTCTTCAAGCTGTTTCTTATATGCATCAACTTTCCCGGTCGGCTCGTTCTGTAGATATTGTAATTCATTTCTAGCAGCACTAGTGTTTGGTAATGTTTGTAACCACTCATTTCGGCCAGTAAATTTCTCGAGCGATTGTAGATTCTCTATTATTTCGGGTTGAGGATTGATTAAGTGATAGCGTTTAATTATTTGACTATCATTTGTGGTGTTTAATATCGTTGTCTGTCTTTCATCCATAGTTAATCACGTAATTTCAAATATTGTACCAAGTTATCTATAAACTCTTTCGAACCTGAACAAGGGTTCCAGCCCTTTTACCTTCTAGCTTAATAGCATTACCCCGATCATTACCAAAACCGCGGCAATAAGTTTTTTCAGCAGATTGTTCCGCTCATTCAAAAACAGAGCTGATAATAAAACAGTTAGAATAATGGAAGCGTTGCTGATAGGGCTCACTTGCGACACCTGGCCGCCGGCTTTGATCGCCAGATAAAAGGCAGCGCCGCTAAGGGCATACAACAAAGTGAACCAAAATAAACTGTTAAAATGTTTCTTATGCCAATAATATTTAAGCCTAACAACGGCTTTGGGATGAGCGATTAGCAAGAAAAGGCCAGGAGTGAGCCAGCCGATTGTCAGCATTGAGAACACATCGGTGGTTCTTAACAAAAATGCATCGTTGGTAACAGCAACCCCGGAACAAAGGCAAACAGCCAACATGTATCCAAATCCGCGATTAAGCTCTACTTTACCTTTTTGCCAAAACACCAAAATTACGGAAAAAATAATTAGTACTGTTCCCCAAACGCGTGTGACAGTGAGATTATCGTTTAAAAATAGAACGGCGCTAACAATCCCAACAATCGAAGCAAAAGAGTAAATGATGGTTACTTGTGAGGCCTCTAAATATTTATTGGCTTTAAAAAGAAAAACAGTTACTAGTCCCCATAAAAACGCTTGAGCCAGATAATTTAGCCAATATGTTTGTATTGGCGGTAAAGAAAACCCGTTTAGCAAACTAAACAACAAAATCATGATAAATCCCAAAAATTGAAAAGCAATCGCTGAGGCATAAGCGTCAGCTTTGTCATCTTTCATTAGTGCTCTGCGCATCACTGAGGCAAAAGATGAACCAACCACTCCAATTAATGCATAAAATAACCAAGACATAACTGTAATCTTATCACAAGAGTGTACTTAATAAGTTATCTGCTAAAATTGCTTTATGAAAAGCACTTTGATTTTAATCTGCGGTTTGTCAGGAGCCGGCAAGACCACTTTAGCGAAAAAGCTGACCAAAGAACGTTCTGCGGTACGGTTGTGTGCCGATGATTGGGTAATTGGCGTTTTAAAAGATCAAAAAAATATTGCTGAGCGAGATCGATTACGTGATCCGGTAGAACAACTTTTGTGGCGCTTGGTTCAGGAGTTATTAAAACTGGGGAACACCGTTATTTTGGAAAACGGGTTTTGGTCTAAAGAAGAACGGACCCGATATTTAAAAACTGCAAAAGAGTTGGGGGCCAGAGTTGAGTTGCACTATGTGAGTGCGTTATTTGAAACACTTTGGCAGCGGGTAGAAAAGCGAAATAGTGATCCAAACGAATTAGTTATGACCAAAAAAGAGCTGGAAGACGCCTGGCAAGTGTTTCAGCCACCAACTGAAGTGGAAGGTCAAAGTTATGATTACTTTGTCACAACAACCTAGAAAAGGGTTCCACCCTTTTTACTATAAGATGAGGTTATATTTTAATTAATTAAATATGTCATCAATTATTTTTGCCTGGATTGCCTCGATTACTTATGGATTATATGCTGTTATAGCAAAATTAATTGGTAAATACCAATTAAAAAATACATATCAATTCTCTTTTTTTGTAACTTTATTTAGCGGGGTGTTAATGTCAGTGATTGCTTATTTAAATGGGGGTCGTTTAGCCTTTGAATGGTCCTATATTATCGCTGCTGCCGGCTTTTTAGCTCTAGGAAATATTCTTTATTTGGCAGCGTTAAAAGTATTGGATGTTTCGGTTATGTCACCATTGTTTAATCTTAGGGTTGCTATTACCGTCATATTTGGCTTTTTTTTGCTAGGGGAGAGCTTGTCCTCAAAATCAGTGTTACTAATCGTTTTAATCTTCATTGCTGGTTTTTTTGCCACGATGGATGAAAAATTTTCTTTTAAATCGTTTTTTACCAAAAAAATTGCATTAGGACTATTGTTTATGTTAATTTTGTCGATTCAATCAGTGTTTATTAACCAAGCTATTGATCAAACTGATTATTGGACAGCAACTTTATGGATGAGTTTATTAGCGATTATTTTCTCTTTTGTTTTTCTATTCTCAAAGTTTAAAAAAGACTTGGCTAAATCAAAATCACAACAATATCTTGGCGTCGGCTTGCTTTCACTATTAGGAGCGGGCGGTGATCTGGCTGCTTATAAAGCTTTTGAGAATAATGTTGGAATTTCTTCGGTGATTATTTCTTTACCAATTTCCATGATTATGGCTTTTGTCCTCTCGGTTTGGAAGCCCTCACTCATAGAGAGACACTCACTCAAAGTATATTTAGTTAGATTTACGGCCGCAACTGTTATGATTTGGGCCGCCTTACAGCTTAAATAAGGGTTCCACCCTTTTTACTATAAGATATTAGATAAGAATTTTTTGTTTGAATTTGGCAAAGTCAGCTTTACTTCTCATCGTCTTAAGAACATCCAGAACTAATTCGTTGCCCCAATACTGATCAGATAAAATAATATCAATGAATTCATCAAATCCGCATTCCACAATTTCAATTTTTTCGCCACTGTCAAGTTTTTGCGGCGCCTCTTTTTGGCACTGACGGGCAATATAGGTGTAGATTTTCCAGTCGATTTTGTGCAATGGTTCGTAAATTTTAAATAAATCCCAATTATTAGAAGAAAATCCAGATTCTTCTATTAATTCTCGCTTGGCTGTAACAAGCGGATCTTCATGAGTCTCACTGCGGCCGCCAAAAAGAGAGTAAAAATCCTTTTTGTTTGGCTGTGACTGTTTTGATAGCAAAATCTTTTGGTTACGAGTGGCAATAACCTCTACGGTATTAGGTCGTTTCAGCATTTCAAAAGTTGCCATAGTGTTGTCAAACATTTGTTGCTGCCATTGGTAGACATCAAAAATTATGCCTTTAAAAACTCGTTTTGCGTGAGTAGGAATTTTTCCTGCCATGCTGATTATTCTATCCTTTTTCTGTTAAAATAGTGCTCATAACTATCAATGGACAGAGTTTGGGACATATTAAACACAAGTATTAAATGATCAAGCCTAAGATTACCGAAATCCAAGCCAAATCTGTTTTCACTAAGTCGGGTTTGCCGGGATCTGATTGGGTGATTAATCCTTACAACGGCTGTTTGTTTGGTTGTATGTATTGCTATGCCGCGCAGATTGCCCGCTGGAAACATCCGGATGAGCAATGGGGCAGTTATCTGGATGTCAAAGTTAATGCGCCGCAAGTTTTGAAACAGGAGTTAAGCAAGCTCAGCCGAAAACTTAAAACTAAAAATTTCGGCTCGGTGTTTTTCAGTTCGGTTACCGATCCTTATGTAGGCCTGGAGGCAAAGTACAAACTTACCCGAAAGTGTTTACAAGTGTTGGCAGATTTTGGTTATGAGGGCAGTGTCTCGGTTCAAACCAAATCACCCTTGATTACTCAAGACATTGATATTTTAAAGAAATTAAAAAACGTTACTGTTGGATTTACGGTGACTACGCTAGACGATAAGGTTTCCCGATTCCTTGAGGTGATGGCCCCACGTGTTAGCCAAAGAATCGAGGCTCTTAACCAGCTTCATCAGGCCGGCATTGCCACTTATGCCTTTGTTGGTCCGCTTCTCCCGCATTTTATGAACAATCCCCAAACCATAAATAAACTTCTGGATAAACTACAGATGGTGGGGGTTAAAGAAGTTTGGTTTGAGCACATCAATCTAAGCTCAAAAATCAAAGCTCGGCTGTTTGAATATTTGCAAAAAGAAGCGCCGCACTTAATCAATGATTTTGAAAAAGCCGACACCCAGGAATACAGAGACAAGCTGGACTCAATTATCTATAAAGCCATGAAGGGCAGGGGGTTGAAAATGGGCTTGGGAAAAGTTATTTACCACCATTCATTGTCAAAGAAAGCTAGAAAGCGCTAAGTAAGGGTGCCACCCTTTTTACTATATCGGTAAGCTGGCATACAATAAATTAAGCGTGAAAAAGTTATCATTAACTAATGAACTGGTGGGTGGCTGCTTTATTTTCAGCGGTTTTTGCCGCCGCGACTTCAATTCTCGCTAAAATCGGTATCAAGGATATTAATTCCAATCTGGCAACAGCCATCCGGACAGTAGTCATTCTGGTGTTTGCCTGGGGCATTGTTTTGTTTCAGGGCACTTACAAAGAACTGTTTTCTTTAAACAAAACTACCATTATTTTTTTGGTTTTATCAGGAATAGCCACTGGATTGTCTTGGCTGTTTTATTTTCGTGCCCTTCAGTTGGGGGAGGCCTCCAAAGTGGTGCCCATTGACAAGCTTAGTCTGGTATTAACCATTATCATGGCCTTTGTTTTTCTAAAAGAAAAGGCCAGCCTGCAAGTAATTTTTGGAGCCGTATTAATGACATTAGGTACACTTATTATCAGTTTAGCCAAATAAAGGAGGTGAAAAAATGAAAGGATACGTTACTAATATTGAAGAAAAAACTCAAACTAATAGTTATTTCCGGCAAGTATTGTTTACGACCGACAAAAGTCAATTAGTAGTAATGGCGTTACAGCCAAACGAAGATATTGGTGCTGAAACACACGCTGAGCACGACCAGTTTATCAGAGTAGAGTCTGGCACTGGCAAGGTGATTATGGACGGGGTAGAATCAGACCTGGCTGACGGCAGTGCCGTAGTTATTCCGGCCGGAGTGGAGCACAACATTATTAATACCGGCGACACGGCGATGAAATTATACACGCTTTACACGCCACCGGAACACGCTGACCAAACCGTGCACCAAACCAAAGCCGAAGCTCTGGCCGCTCATCACGAATAATTAAGATTGTTTTGAGGTAGCCAGCTGGCCGCAGGCAGCCGCAATGTCTTGGCCCATGGTTACTCTAATGGTGTAGGCAATGTTAGCTTCTTTAAGAATTTGGGCAAAAGCATAAACAGCTTTTCTTTCCGGTCTTTGCCAGCTCTGGTTGCTCACCGGATTGTAGGGTATTAAATTAACGTGCGCCAGCTTGTATTTGAGAAGCAGGACCAATTGCTGAGCGTGTTCAATTTGATCATTAACTTCCTTTATCAAAATATACTCATAGCTCACGCGCTTATTTGTTTTTTTAGTATAAAGATCAATTGTTTTAAACAACTTCGGCAAGGGATTGGCTTTGGCAACCGGCATGATTTTTTCTCTCAGTTCCTGATTGGGAGCGTGCAAACTAATGGCTAGCCGTCCTTTGTAGCCTTCCATAATAAATTTTTTCAAAGGCGTAATTACTCCACAGGTGGACACGGTAATCCGGCTGGGGCTCATGGCTAACTTGTTTTTATCGGTTAAAATGGCGATTGATTCTTGTGTCGCGGTTAAGTTGATCATCGGTTCGCCCATGCCCATAAAAACAATATTAGTGATTTTCTGTTGAGTTTTGGCAAGTTCGCGAGCAAAAAACAAAACCTGTTCCACAATTTCATCAGCATTCAGATTGGCAATAAAACCCATATTGCCTGTCGCACAAAAAGCACAGTTCATGGGGCAGCCAATCATACAACTCACACACACGGTGTTACGGTTATCCTGATGTTTCATTAAGACTGCTTCCAGTAATTGTTCCGGAGCGTGCTGACGGGAAAACAGCACTTTAATGGTATCTTGATCTTTTGAAACCTGAGTCTTAATTGGTTTGAGAGACAGCAGGCTGATCTGTTTTGCCGCCTGATCTCGCAGGGATTTTGGCCAAACCGTTAATTGATCAAAATCGGTAATGAGTTTTTGATAATAAGCCTGGTAAAATTGATTGAGCCGATATTTTGGCTGGTTATGTTCCTCCAAAAACGTTTCTATTTGCATTTTAAGTCAATTGTAAAGCTTAATTTGCTATAATCAAGTCGTGATGCCCAAAATTGCCATTCTCACTGGTGGAGAAAGCAGCGAGCGGGAAATTGCCCTGCTCTCCAGTCAATTCATTACAACCCAGGCCAAACGATTTTTTTCTGTTGATGTTTTTGATTTTCCACAGGATCTTCCGCGTTTTATCAAAGACCAGGCTCAATATGTTTTGGCAATTCCGGTTTTTCATGGTCGAGGGGGCGAAGATGGACAAATCCAGGGTTTTTTGGAAACTCTCAAAACGCCCTATTTATTCTCCGGTATCGACGGTCATAGCGCCGGAATGAACAAAGTGTTTAGCAAACTAATTGCCCAGTCAATCAAGATCAATCAGCCCGGCTTTCAGATTATTCTGCCGGGTGAACAAATTCGCTTCAGCCAGAAATCAGTTGTTAAACCCTACGACAACGGCAGCTCGGTGGGCGTGTATATTGTCGGCTCTCAAATAGAATTAAATCACGCTCTAGAGACAGTATTCAAACTTTCTGATAAGGCATTGGTCGAAGAATTTGTTGCCGGCGAGGAATATACGGTGGCGGTTGTTGACTTAAAGAAAAAGCCGCAAGCGTTGCCGGTAATTTGGATCAAGCCAAAAAAAAACAGTTTTTTTGATTACAAAAGCAAATACAGTGATAATGGGGCTGATGAGGTTTGTCCGGCGCCGATTGATAAAAAGCTCAGCGATCAGCTACAACAAATCGCAGTCAAAATTCATCAGACATTGGGTCTAAAACATCTGAGCCGCTCTGACTTTATTGTCAAAGATCAGCGCCCGTACTTTTTGGAAGTTAATACTATTCCTGGTCTAACCAAAAATTCCCTGGTTCCCAAAGCGGTCAAAACTGCTGATCTTGATTTTGGTTTATTACTGAAAGATTGGGTTGAAACCGAGCTCAAAAAGCGTGTTCGTTGATAATACTTTCGAGAATTTTAAAATTTTCCAAAGGCGAAAAAGCCTTGGTTAAATAACTGCCCACGCCTACAACATCAGGCAAGCCTTTGTTTTGCAAAATCACCGGCAGTGTTCTTTCGTTTACCCCGCCGTCAATCATAATTTGGCCCTCAAAGCCGCCTACGCGCAGTTGGGTAATTTTTGCCAGGGCTTCATCCTGAAAAGGACTGCCTTGAAAACCCAGGTCAATGGTCATAATTTGAATCAAAGAAACCTGATTAATGATTTTTTGGTTTATTTGGTCGTCCAGATCAAGCGCGACGCCCAAATCAAATTCAGTGCCTGGATTTTTTTGCCAAAACTTTTGATGGACGACCACCGAATTAATGTTTAGCTCTTTTTGTTTTGAAAGCAGGTCAATCAAAGGCAGATAGTCTTTAACCATCAAATCAAAATCCCATTTTTTGTTGGCTACCAGATCTGGGTATTTGTTAATTTCGGTTAAGACCTGATGAAGAGTAACGGTTAAATTAGAAGCCACCAGTCCATCACACAAATCAATGTTTAGGCGATTGGAGAGAGGAGCCACTCGCAAAAGCGTTTGGCTAAAAGCCTCAGTTGTGTTTTCCAGAACAATGGGGACGATTTTCATCCAAGAGCCGTCAAACTGTTAATTTTTGCCAAGCGGCGAGTGTGGCGTTCAAGCGCGGAAAAAGGCGTGTTTAAAAAAACATTAACGGCCTTTTTGGCAGCTTCCAAATCGACATAGTCGGCGCCAAGAGCCAGCACATTAATGTTGTCGTCGGTTCTGGCGCTTTTGACATGAGCCTCGTTTAGTCCCAGGCCGCAGCGAAGATGGCGATAGCGATTGGCAGCTATAGACACGCCCACGCCATTGCGGCAGATCACAATTCCCAGAGATTCCGGATCGATCTGCATTTTGGCAGCCAGTTGAGCCACAAATTCTGGATAATCATCATTTTGATCTTTTTGAGTGTTACCGCAGTCAACCGGTTCATAGCCCTGGGTTTTAAGATGATCAAGTAGCTGTTCTTTGTAATCAAAACCACCATGGTCCGAGGCCAGATATATTTTCATATGGTTAATGTTAAAATACTCTCGTGAATTTAGCAAAGATAAAAACAGAACTTCTCAAACTTAAGAATAATGCCTTAATCAAAAAAGAAACTTGGCAGGAGTTTTGGGATAAGCTTCACAGTGGTCAGCCGCTTACCAAAACAGAACGGAATTCAGAACATATGTGCGCCTTTTTTCTGCCTGTTCACCGGACAACCAAATCGGTTTATTTGATTCATCATATCAAAGGGGCCGATTGGATGCCGCCGGGCGGGCATATTGAGCCTCACGAACATCCTTTGCTTACGGTCAGGCGTGAATATCAGGAAGAGCTTGGTCAGTCACTGGCACAAGAGTCGGTTGAATTAATCGGCCTAACCATCAAATCGATCACCAATCATCCGCTTAATTACTGCACCAAACATTATGATTTTTGGTATGCGGTTTGGGTAGACAAACAGCATGATTATTCGTGGGACAGGCGCGAGTTCCACAGCGCCGGCTGGTTTGAAATCGCCTCCGGGATAAACAAAATCCAAAAAAATCCGGATTACCAAGAAGTGATTAAAAATTTACAAGCCAATCATTTTTACAATCGCCCCTAAAGCCAATCTAGCTCAGTTTCCTACCAAAGATGGTTTAAATCTACCCGGTTTGTTGTTCAAACCAGATCGTCAAACACCAAAAGTTTTACTGGTTTTACACGGTAATGGAACTTCCTCGATTTTTTACCACGTTGAGAAAAATAAAATCATGGCCGAAAAACTACTCTCAAAAGGAATTGCTTATTTTCCGTTTAATAATCGTGGTGCACACTTAATCAAACGTTTGGAGAAGATTAATGAGAAAGGTCAGATTGAAAAGCAAAATTATGGCACGGCTTATGAACAGATTAAAGACTGTATTATAGATATTGATTCTGCTTTGGATTTTTTAAAAACCCAAGGTTATCGTGAGTTTTACCTTTTGGGATATTCAACCGGAGCTAATAAAATCTGCGTTTATAATTATTATCAGCCAGATAATCCAATCAGTAAATTTATTTTGGCAGGTGGTGGGGATGATACTGGTCTGTTTTATCAGCAAGTCAAAAACAAAACCCGCTTTTGCAAATTTTTGTCTCAGGCAAAAACGATGATTAAACAAGGCAAAGGCCAAAAATTTATTCCTAAATATATTCTTGATTACCCAATGTCTTACCAAGCGTATTTTGATACTGCCAATCCGGATGGCGATTACAATGTTTTTCCGTTTTATGAGGCGTTAAACAAGACTAAACTAAGCTCAAAAAAACTATTTCGCGAATATTTGAGCCTGAAAAAACCCACTTTAGTGGTTTACGGACAGAACGATGAGTATTGCTATGGTCGAGTCGAGGAGGCCGTAAATATATTAAAAAAACAAACAGCCCTTCAAGATAATTACTCTTATCAAATTATTCCTGGAGCCGATCATGGTTTTAGCCAACACAATCAGGAACTCGCTTCTCTTGTGTCAGATTGGTTGATAGAATAAGAATTATGAGCAAGATTTTTGTCGGTGTTGCTTGGCCTTATGTCAACGGCGATCTTCATCCCGGCCATATCGCTGGTAATTTTTTGCCAGCCGATATTTTTGCTAGATTTCAGCGCTATTTAGGCAACGAGGTGTTAATGGTTTCGGGTTCTGATTGCTATGGTACGCCTATTACCGTTGAGGCTGATAAACGGGGAAAACCCGCCGAGCAAATTGTAGCCGAGTATCACCCGCATCACTTGGAATTATTCAAGCAGTACGGGATTTCTTTTGATCTGTACACCCAAACAACCACTCAAAATCATGCCGAAACCACGCAGGAGATGCTGTTGAATTTGGCCAGGAATGGTTATCTGCTCAAGCAAAAGACCAAACAGTATTTTTCGGCAGAAGACAATAAATTCTTGCCGGACCGGTATGTTGAGGGGGAGTGTAAATTCTGCGGTTACAAAGAGGCGCGTGGCGATCAGTGTGATCAGTGTGGCAGAGTGTTGGAATACTCGGATTTGAAAAATCCAGTCAACAAACTCACCAAAAAATCAGTGACGTTAAGAGAAACCGAGCATTTATTTTTGAATTGGCCGCTACTACAGCCTTTTCTGGATAAATATGTAGATACGCATGGCCAGAACTGGAAATCTTGGATTTTTAAAGAAGTTGCGGGCTGGCTAAAAAAAGGTTTACAACCTCGGGCAATCACTCGCGATATTAATTGGGGAGTAAAGATTCCTAACGAAAAATTACCAAAAGAATTACAACTGGAGAATTTTCAGAACAAACGCATTTATGTGTGGTTTGAGGCCGTGATTGGTTATTTGTCAGCCGCCAAAGAATATGGAAAAAATTGGCAGGAGTTTTGGCATCCGGAAAAAAAAGACGAAGTCAAAATGTACAACTTCATGGGCAAAGACAATGTGGTTTTTCATTGCCTGTTTTGGCCGGGCCAGCTCTATGGGGCATACGGTGACGACATCAAATTGCCGGATGTCATCAGTGCCAATCAGTATCTTAATTTAGAGGGCCAAAAATTTTCCAAAAGTCGCGGCATCACTATTGATTCATTATATTTAGCCAAAACTTATGGTGCCGATCCGGTGCGGTTTTATCTGACTTATATTATGCCCGAAAACAGCGATGCCGACTTTAGTTGGGAGGGTTTTGTCGATTTTAATAACAATATTCTAATTGGCATTTTTGGTAATTTTATTAATCGAGTACTAAAGCTATCCGAAAATCTTAAATTGGTCGATAAATTTAATTTTGACAATGGCATTGAAGAAGCAATCCATCTTGCTTTGCAACGAAGCTATCGAGATTTATCAAAATGCGATTTTAAATTATATTCACATGAAATATTGCTACTAGCCTCAGTGGGGAATAAGTATATTAATGATAAAGAACCTTGGCGATTAGATAAAAATTCTGGAGAATATTTACAGATTATGAGTAATTGTTTGGTAATTGTTTTGGCGCTGCAGGCATTATTGAAACCTTTGATTCCTGAGGCTGTTGTTAAATTAGAAAAATTAACTGGAGTTGAATTTGCCAAATGGCCGGATTTGAACACAGTGATTGCCAAAATTCCTGAGATAAAATTATCCGAAACCAAACCCTTGTTTGTTAAGCTTGACCCCGAGGTGATTAAACTGGAGCAAGTAAAAATATTCAAGCGTTAATCATAAATACGGTGAGTGCCAACTGAGAGAAACCAAACAGTGTTTGAATCTTTTAGCTCAAAGATAATTCGATATTCTCGATTGATAGAAAACGACCAAAAATCCTCTAATCGTCCTTTTAGTTTATGGGTTTTCAGTAGTGGTTCATGTGGATTCTTTCTAAAAACAAGTTCTTTTTTCTCGGCTAGTAGCTTAATTTTCTTGGGTAAGCGCTTATATTCCTTGGCGAATTTGGAAGAATAATAGATCTTCACGAAAATATTATCGCAAATCTTGGAGAGATTTTAATAATTTTCCTTTGCCATCCGAAAGCTCTTGGCGACTACTCTCAAGATCCTTAACAAGCTTGTATTCCATCCACCAGCGAAGTACGCTACGGAAAAATTCGCTTCTGGTGGCATAGCCGCCTTTTTTGACTTCTTTATCAATAACAAAACTTAGTTGTTTTGGTAAAGAGATATTAATGACAGTGCGCATATTAGTGTAATAATTTGTAATACAAATTATTACAAGTATAAATCGTTACTTGTTGTTTGTCAATATTTTTCCTGAATCAGTCGAATCTTCTTGTTCTCGATAATCAGATACTGGGCGAGTCCGTGGCGGATAAAACCGGAATTAATAAATTTCTGATCTGGCTCAAAAACGGCATTGTGAGAATGGCCGCAAACCAAAACTTCGTTGGATTGCAGATTGCTTTGAGCGTATTGTTTCATCCATCTATTAAAACTGGCATACAAGCCTTTTTGAAAAAAGCGCTGGCCCAAAATTCTTAGCGCCCATTTTTCACCGACATCATACCAATCATTAATTAGACCCAGCAACTTCATATTATTAAATTTATCTTGAATGCTGGGAGTGTGCTGGTGGCCGTGCTTGATGATTAGTTTTTTGGGATTGGTGTAGGCCAAATACTCGTCTACCTGTTTTACGGAAAACAGGCTCACGCGCTTGTCGGAGAGATAGGCAAAGTCGTGATTGCCGTAAATATATATGGCCCCCTTTTGTTTTAGCAAAGGGAAAAGCCTGCTCCAGGGAGAATTGATGAATTTTTCAAATTTAGTCGACAAGCCGTCCCAAAAATCACCGTTAATGATGATTTCGTCAACTGAGTTAAACAGTTTTTTTAAGTATTCAAATTTCCTTGGCTCAAATCGGTGTGTCAGATGAGTGTCCGAAAATATTAAAGTTTTCATAATGAGCAGGAATTTAATTATACAATAACTTTTTGCTTATAATATCTCTATGATTTACGGTACCAGTTTTTCTCATCCATATATCTGTGATCACTTTCGGTTGTCGGTTCAAGAAGCTTTTTTAGCGCTTATTGATCTTAAATTAGATTTGGTGCGCCTGAGTTGTTACTGGAGCGAGATTGAAAAAGCACCCGGGAATTATGATTTTTCCCAAATTGAAACTTTACTGCAAATGGCCGAGAAAGCCGGGCAAAAAATAGTAATAACCATTGGTCTAAAAGCAGTTCGCTGGCCGGAGTTTTATATTCCAAGCTGGACTAGTTACGACGAAGTAATTATTAATCCCAATAGGCTTTGGCTTTTTCTTGAGCAAGCGATTAGTTTGGCGAACCGGTATAGCTGTGTAAAGTATTTGCAGATTGAAAACGAGCCATTGGACAAAAGTGGGCCAAACAAACTGATCGTGCCTTTAAAGTTATTGGAACAGGAAATAGAAACCGCGCGGCGATTTAGTCAGTTACCCATAATTTTAACTGTTTGGGGAAATAAATCACTCCAAGACAACAGATTGTCGGAGTTGGCAAAGTTGGCTGATATTATCGGCCTGGATTTTTATTGCCAGATTCCTGATGGTCGGGGTGGCTACTGGGGTCCGGCTGACTCTGCCAAAGAAATAGGCAAAGCCATTCTTTCCATAAACAAGCCAGTTTGGTTAACTGAGCTGCAAACTAATCCCTGGAAAGATTCTCCCGGGCTCACTCCAGAAAAAATAATGGCCACCAATCTTGACTTTGCCAAAAAATTACCAGTTAAAGCCATTTTGTTTTGGGGATTTGAATATCGCTACAGTCAAAACACACTAAAACCCCAGTTGCTCTCTGATTATCAGCCAGATTTTTTTTAATGGCCCGGCTCGGTAATATTCATGATATCGCTGTTTCTTTTGATAGTCTTTGGTTCCCCAAAGCGGGGGATCGATCCAGGCCGAAACCACAATTTTTTCACCCCTATCATTATTACTCACGATCAGAGTAATGGTTTTTTCGCCAAAATGCTTCATATATTCCTGAGTATTGGCTTTTTTGCCGGCCCTGATCTGGTCGGGTGTGCTGTAAGCCAAAGCCGCCTGAGACTGACTAAACTGCCGCTCTTGTAGCCTTTGTAAGGCGTGGTTCGTCCAGATTAATCCGGAAAAAATACGATTCATCGAGTTATTTTATAATATATTGACAATGACAACCAAAACAAAAGTCGGATTGCCGTCTTTGTTGGCCGCGATATTAATATTAATTATTTCTTTAATTGTGCCGGATTCTGACCTTCAGCACAAGGCCAATCAAACCGCGGCGGTTTGCAGGGTAATTGACGGTGATACTATTGAGCTCTGTGGTGGTGAACGGGTAAGGTACATCGGAATTGATACTCCGGAGCGCGACGAATGTTATTTTCAAGAAGCCAAAGAAGCTAATGAAAAACTAGTCTTAAATAAAAAAGTGAAGTTGACCAAGGATGTTTCCGAAACCGATCGTTATGGCCGCTTACTTCGCTATGTTTATGTGGGGGACCTAATGGTCAATCGCTATCTGGTGAGGCAAGGCTATGCTTATGCCTCTACCTATCCACCGGATGTTTTGTATAGCCAGAATCTGATAAAAATGCAGCATCAGGCCAGTCTTGAAAAAAAAGGTTTTTGGGGAGAAAAATGTTATCCTAAATAATAGCGAAGCATGAATAGAAAAATATTCGGGGGAATTTTGGCAACGCTGGGATTCTTATTATCGCCGCTATCCTGGTGGAATGATCTTATCCTCAATATTCCGCTGGCTTATGGTTTTGCCTCTGTTTTTGCCTTGATTTCCAAGAGCCTATTTATGCCAATGCTGTTAATTGGTTATTGGCTAACCAATATTATCGGGATTCTTATGGTTCACAAAGGCGCTCAAAAAATCATCAGCAATACGAATCACAAACCGAGTCGCCAAGACATCATCAAAGACCTTTCTTTTTCAGTTTTGTATTCGCTGATTATGATTGTTTTGATTAAGCTGGGCTGGCTTAAGTCTCCAGCATTTATAAATCCGAGATAATTGCTTTAAATAGTTCAGTGGTGCTCTTTAACTGTTCAAAGGCATCGTTTGATAACATAATTTGTTTTTTCTTATTCTGGGAATTAAAAGTATAGACTATATGATTATAAATAATGTTTAAATAGTTCAAGCCGTCACGAATGTTAGCAAAAAAAATCCCGTCAAAACCAATGTTAAAATCAGGTATTTCAGCAGAAAATCGCGAGGATGGCTTCCCCCGGACACTGGGTATATATTCCAACATATATCCTTCTTTTTCAATCAGAAGTCCTTCTGAAGGATAATCTCTTTCTTTCTGTTTATTCAACAGAGAAGCACCAAATGAACAACTTAATTTTTGTAATTCCTGAATGAAAGGGTAAACAGAATGATAAGTTTCAGTTGAAGCTTCTATTGAAGCATTGATTGAATTTTGTCCCCCCTCTACCGTCACGTTAATTAGCAGTATAGCATAGTAAATAATTTTACACAAACAAATAACCAAGAGTGATATTACCCTTGGTTATTTGCGTTCTCTTTCTAAAACGGCAAGTTCTGTACAAAACTAAAAACATACAGTCCGGTTTCCAATATCCCTTTTTCATTAATAAAGCTAAAGTTTTCTCCGCCGGATTCTCCTAATGAATTACCATTGGCGTCATACCAGCTGAAACCATCAAAATAGGCGTCACTGGGCGCCGCTTTGATTTGTGCAATTTCAGTGACAGAGAAGCCATTAAAAGAATCTATATAAGTTCTGATATAGCTAAATTCTGCACTGGTACCTTGATAAGTGAGGGAATTGGGATGCCGAACCAGTAAGTTTTCGCCGTCTCTCAGATAATTAGAGAGAAACTCCTCGTTCCAGTTCATCTGCAGCTGGTCATTTTCAAAAGTATTGATTGCCTCACAATCCAGGAATTCGGCGTCTTTTTTGCTTCTCAAATAATCACAGGTATTGCCTTGATAAGACCGTTGTTCGTAGTTATAGCCCCAATGATCAAATTTGTCTTTGGTTTTTTTCTTGTCATTAGATTCGGGGTGAAAATCCTGAACGGCCAAGGCCGATTCGGCGACAGAGAATAGCAACAATACGGCCACAATAAGACTAAATAGTTTTTTCATCTTCATCATCTCCTCTCTTTTCATAAACTAATCCTGTATCTAGAGTATCTAATTCAAATTAATTTTCAAGATAGCAGTTTTTCTCAATTTACTATAAATAGGGCCAATATTGACTTCTGGCCGTTAGGATAATATAATTTCTACTTATGTTTGGCAAAGAACCTGAAACAAGGCCCCTTACAAAGAAAGAGAGAGATGAAATTGAAAAACTAAAAGATAAGAATCCGTTTGAGTTTGCTATTGCAATTCTGGGTATGGGACTTAATAGATTGTCAAAATCAGACGATTCACCAAAGAGCACTGATAGTCAATCTCAAGGCTAAAATATTCAGATATTAGTCGCGAAGTTGATTTACAATTTCTGTCCCAGATAGACTATCCATTCAATCGGAACTTTATATTTCTTATTGGAATTTATGTCCACAAACTGATACATTTTAATGGTTTTGAAGCCAGCCTTATTGGTTAATTCTTCAATCTCTGGTTGAGTATAGAGCTGAAAAAAACGCAGATCATTTGTCCTGGTATCAGTGAGCGTCACAAACTTGTCTTTTCCCAATTGCGCCTTAACCAAAATGTGCAAAACTCCTTTGGCTGCCAAAACTCTGGCGAATTCTTGTATAGCTTGTTTGGCATCTTTGGCCGTTTCCAAATGAACCAAAGAAGCATGTGCCCAAATACCTTTAAAAGATTTATTTGCAAAAGGCAAATCCAAGAAACTACCTTTAATAAACTCAATTCCTTCATATAAAGATTTAGCGCGATCTATCAGACCAGAAGCCAAGTCAATCCCAGTGACTTGGAAACCTTTTTGAGTCAGTAAATTACTATCTCTACCTGAGCCACAGCCGGCGTCAAGCACAGAACTTTTTTTAGGTAGATGACGGGCAAAATCATTAATCTGGGCTTTTGGAAGATAAAGACCAGCTTGCTTAGTATAGTGATCAACGTGTCGATTGTACCAATCAATGGTTTGCGAAAGCTTCATGATCTAATTTTAACAGGCGACTTGAAATAACAACAAAGAAAACTTGGCGAACTACAATACAGATGCAATTGGAGCCTTGTGTGACTATAAATAATGATTTGTAGTATAATTCATTTATGAAAGAAACATTAAAAGGAACTCGATCGTTTGATGAATTTATGGATTGCTTAAGGAACTGTGTGGATATAACTACTTGGGGTCAAGGGGGCGCAAAAACCGTAGAAGATTTATGGAATGAGGTATTGGCAGGGGAAAGTGGTATAGTTCAGGAAAGAAATGGAATATTGAGAATGACTTGGCCAATTTTCCTTAATGTTTTATATATAGATCAGGGAACATTGTTTGAAATGTATGAAGCACGACAGATATTTAGAGAAGATGGACGAGAGAGAATAAGAGACTTACCAGGTTCAATTGGCGAGAAAGGAACCTCAAAAGACAAACCTGAAGATGTAGTTAGAAAAGCTATTAAAGAAGAACTTGATGGTAAAATTCCTCTATCTTTGGAAAACTCAAAAGTTAGACTCTTGCGAAAATGGACAGAACGTGAGATCGCTAGGAGTTATCCAGGGTTAGCTACTCAATCTAATAAAGTTTTGTTTGAGTTGAATTTAATGCCAAATCAGGGATATCCAAAATCATTTATACTTCAGGAATCAAAAAAATACACTTTTTTTGATTGGAGAATAAGATAGACCTAACTTTTCTTGCACAAAAAAACTCGGCTTACTCTTCAAACTCTTCTCTGGCTAGAGCCGAAATTTCTAAACTAATGCTCTTATAAGTCGCTCACATAGTCGATGTCCTTGTCGCCTCGGCCAGATAGATTAACAATCACAATCTTATTCTTGCTCAAAGTTGGTGCTATTTTAAGTGCATGGGCAACTGCATGAGCACTTTCTAGTGCCGGGATTATCCCTTCATATAGGCTGAGAATAGAGAAGGCAGAAAGCGCTTCTTTATCGTTTGCCGTAACATACCGCACTCGAGCCTGATCTTTAAGATACGAATGTTGCGGTCCCACTCCTGGGTAATCAAGACCAGAGGCAATGGAATGCACCGGCAGAGGTTGGCCTTGATCATTCTGCAACAGGTATGTAAACATTCCGTGAATTGTGCCTGGTTTGCCATAAGTGAGTGTTGCCGCATGATCGCCTGGTTTAAAACTCCTTCCTCCCGGTTCTACTCCAATCATTTGAACTGGGTCTTTGAGAAAGGCATTAAATAACCCCATGGCATTTGAACCACCTCCCACACAAGCGATTAAATAATCAGGAAGCCGATGCTCTTTTTCCATGATTTGTTGTCGAGCCTCTTGCCCAACAATGGCTTGAAAATCACGCACCATCATCGGGTAAGGGTGTGGTCCTACAACTGAACCAATGGCAAAAAAAGTAGTTGAATACTCTTTCAGATAAGTGGTAAAAGCACTGTCAACAGCCTCTTTCAAGCTACGCCCTCCCTTTTTAACAGTGACTATTCTGGCGCCCAGCATTTTCATTCTTAAAACGTTAGGATGCTGTTTAACTACATCGATTTGGCCCATATGAATTTCACACTCTAGTCCCAATAGAGCAGCGGCAGTTGCCAAAGCGACGCCGTGTTGACCAGCACCTGTTTCGGCAAGGACTTTTTTCTTACCCATTCTTTTGGCCAATAGTACTTCGCCCAAAGTATGATTTATTTTGTGCGCTCCGGTATGATTCAGGTCTTCTCGTTTCAAATAAATTTTTGCGCCCCCATACTTCTGGGTAAGATTTTTTGCCAGAAAAAGCGGAGAGGGTCGACCGACATAGTCTTTCAACAGCGATAAATATTCCGCTTTAAAAGAGGGGTCTTTTTTAGCCTTTGCATACTCTCTGCTGATTTCATCAAGGGCAGGCTTAAGTGCCGGTGGAACTAACTGACCACCATAGACTCCAAAATAGCCATCATTGTTTGGAACTGTTTGATTGTTTGATAATTTTGTTTTCATAATAATTAATATTTAATAATAAGGGGTTTGAATAATGCCATTTGGCATTTAAGTGTCGCCAGAAGTAGGTGGCTCGGTTTTTCGAAAAAAAATAATGCATAGTTAGCTGAGATTTTTAAAGCGGCCCAATTTTAATTCTCGAGAACCGCGCGTAATTGTGGCAATCCCCACACCAAGATTGGCGGCGATTTTGTATTGGGGCACGCCTTTCTTAAGGTTTCGGACTATTTCAATTCGGGTTGCCAAAGAATCGATTTCCTGGGGAGTGAGCAAGCCAATGAGAAAGTTACGTAATTCTTCTTCGTCCTTGCACGCCAGAATCTGGTTAGCGATTTTTTTAAGTTGACTGTTTTTCATAATATTAGTGTACTAGTATGATAGTACTATATCACAGATTATATCGAATGCAAGTCATATTATCTTGATTATTACGAAATGGGAAAAAATCAGGATTATTTGAAAGTAGGCTGTAATAAGAATATAATTGTCGCAAGGTGCTAATCTTTGCCACCGGACCATAGACTTCAAATCATAGATGACGGTTGAAATACCAAATGACCAACGAAGTAGAAAATAGTGAAAAAATAGTTTGCCCAAAGAAAATAATTGAATATTGCGGGACTCCTTTTCATTCAAGACATAAATTCTTAATTCATAATGGAATCGAGGACCTGATAACGGCAATAACTGGTAAAAAAACCAGAGGCCATCAGGGCATAACTGATTATTATCACCCACACGTCATCACTCCTCAAGCAGAACAGAATTACTACGAGGAAACTAATCAAATTAGAAAGATGTTAACAGAAGCTCGTCAATCAAATAGTGTTTATCTTATTCAGGATGGAGCTTTGGCAGGGATGACTTTGACAGAAATTTTAAGGAGAACGGGTGTTTTGGCAGCAGAGGAAGCCATGAATCACACTTTGGGTTTGTTGCCTTTTGCCAAGATGGAAGACCATATTATCGTAACTCTAGTTAGTCCTAGAGCCGCTTTAACAAGGGCATCATTTCCCCCCGAAATCGAGGGATTCTCTGTAGATTATAGACAGCAAATGTTTGTTTACTATACTGTATATAACGAAGCGTTGAAATTGACAGTTGCCAATTATAGCCGGCAACTTCCTCCAGTACATATTTTGGAATTTACAACTGACGAATTCGAGGGTCAAAAAATTTTCGATGCTAATGCCGAACTAACTCTTCAATTATTGGGATTATCAAAATCAAGAGAATTGTTAAACAAACTTTATACTTAAGAACGAAATCAAAAATTGACTCACTCTCACTCAAGCTAAGTGTTTCTGTTAGAATAGGCTAGATGACACAGGAGAACTCTTCTGTTTGTTTCAGCAGGGAATTTAGAGTTAAACAGGCTTATTTTGATTCCCAAAACGAAATTATCCCACCCAGACATATTACTCAAGATACTGAATTGGCAGCAGAACATACAATAGGACTTTATGAATTGATATGTTTACTTGAGTTATTGTATAAAGAACAAATTCCCACTACCTATATTTTTCATTGCTATGATCCTAGGTTCTATAGAGAAAATGGACCAACTATACGGGATGTTATGGAAGCTGTTAATTTATTATCAAAAGGCCCAAGCGAAGACGACCATATTCACTACTACGACTTTATGTCTCTTGCTTATTGGGCTCCAGACGTGATTGGTCCTAGAAATCATCTTCCCCCTTATCAAACAATTTATCCACTGCCGGCTTTTTTTAATGGAGTATTTGATTTGGATATAAACTCACATAATGTTAGTTTCCAACGAGCAATTCAATTGTTTTTAGGAACACAAACAAACTCAAGAGCCTTGTTATTACCTAGGTCTAGATGCAAAGGAGAAGATATTAGAGGCGATTTCTTAAATGTGGTTAAATATTTAACAGCCGATCATCAAGAAGAAGCTTTATTGTTACCACCAGAACACGCTGAAGACGAGTATGATTTAGCACTCATGCCTGACTTTGTCTTACTCGAAAATGGTATTTCGGTAATAAGAGTGAATGAAAGGGGAGAATTAGTTACGCTACCAAGACAAAATTCTACAAAGATCTACACAAATCATCTTAATTTTTATTAAGACAATTAATAAAAAAATAGAGAAAAACTTTATCAAGTAGCTTTTTATGTGACGTGCCATTTTTTGGGAATTTCGATTTTTCTTTCTGTATCGTAATAAGAGCAATCTTCTTGTTCTTTAATTAAATCATCATATGAAGGATTTTTACCATTCATGTGGGCTGCCATATACATCAAGGCTGGAACACAAAAATAAAAGGATCGGTCATCAATTCGACCTCTTGGGGTGTCTAGATCTCCATGAGCCCATTGTGCTTTGGTAGGAATTCCTTTAATTCTACAAAGTGAAAGCACGCATTGATAACCGGTAGTTCCTTCAAGATAAGCACAATGCACTTTAGGTGTCTCAGGTGCCATAAATTATATTATACATAACTAATGTAATTGGCGAATGAGTCCTTACGTTTTTATAGTGATCAAGGCCGAATTATAGAAAATGGGGGATTTCAAGCTATTTATGTCACAATTTCAGTTGTGCTTAGTTGCTTGAGTTTTGAAATTAACTCATCCTTGGTATAGCTTGACGTGTCTATTTTCTGGTTTTCAAAAATTCTTAATCCTTCAATAATTCTTCTGGCAAAAATCGCCTCTTTTGTTCTTAAGCTGCTTATTTTTATCTCATTTTCTTCATAAGTTTTGGAAATAATTACCAACTGTGAAAAAAAGATAGACGTATTAATAAAAATGTTACTGATATTCCTAATATCAATGCTGTGGACTTCAGAAGACAGTAATTGACGGCGAATAATGGTAATTCTTGCCTCCTCGATATTAATAATATCTGGAAACACATCAAAAGGAAATGCATGGGTAGTGATGCTTACTAATATTCTATTGGATTGCTTAACCAAGCTCGCAATGTTCTTGTTGTTGGATTTTGCCTGATTTTTGAGCAAATCATTTACCTCTTGTTGTGTGTAAAGTTTTTCCGGCCAAACAGTCACCTTCTTTTTATCCATGTTGTTTTACTTAAAATTACTGGATCAGACCTAAGCCAAGCAATCCAACAATAATTAGATAGGCTGCTATTAAATAGTTGAGAAATTTTGGAAAGGCCAGAATCAATATTCCAAATAATAACGAAGCAATAGGACTTAAATTATCAAATGATAAGCTTATATGTTTTCACCTCCTTCTTATTTCGTTTGTTGTACGTTAACATCAACTTTTTCTGGTAGATTAATCTGAACATCACCAGTTCCAAATCCACTAAATCCTTGTCTGATTAGAGGCAAGCCGTACATATAGAATAGTAGTCCGAAAACAAGCAAAACAATGGCTCCCAAGAAAAACCCCATTCCATTATTGGAATTTGAATTATTAGTTGGGGTTGGATTGACTATTGTTGTTGGCATATATTGATGTTAAATTTTGTTTTCAACGTCTTTAGGTGTAATTGGGTAAATAAGATCAATAAGATAAACAATTCCCCAGGCAAGACAGATATAAACAATTATGGCAATTATGGTAGACCATTCGATTATAGAGTTGCCAGAGACAGACTCTCTTAAAATTCCAGCAAAAGGCAGGGCTAAGGGAGCGGTGATGGCATAGATTATACCGGTAAATCCAGATGATAGGCTGGCTCCCAATCCTTTTAAGACGAGCCTAAATATAAGCAGCACTTCTATTAAACCCAAAATATACCAGATAATTTGATTTGATCTAAGAATTGTTTTCTTTTTTTCATACACTTCTTGAGGGGCTTGTCCTTGTACTTGAGGACTAGCCTGCTTGGTGGTTTTCTTAACTACCTGTTGAGGTGATTCGTTCACAATTGTAGTGACTTCTTCTCTGGTGGTATCAGTTTGATTCATCTTATTGCTAAGTGTACAAGCCTATAAGAAAAGGTGCTGCTATGTATTGAATAGAAAATCTGTAATGGAGATTACAAAATTTATGAGAAGGTAATCGCAACTATTTTTAGTTGGAATTTAGTTCAAGCTCTAGTTTTTTAATGTCTTCAAAAAGAATCGAATGATTGACATGTTTCATCAGCCCCATTTTTTCCAATTTCATCATTTCATTACCGGCTGTTTCTCTGGCGACTCCCACCAGAGTGGCAATGTCCTGTTGCGTAAAACGGTGATGGACTACAATCCCTTTATTAGTTTCTTCGCCAAAATGTTTGATGATGTACAATAATACAGAAATCACTCTTCGATAGGCATCGCTAAAAACCAGATGTTCTACCCGGGTAAGCGCCTCGGCATAATCCTCCAGAAGCTCGCTGATTAATCCAAAAATAACACTCGGTTTGTCTTTAATAAAATTAACCACCTGATCTCTGGGAGCTCTTCGGACCTCAACAGTTGTCAATGCCTCAAAAAAATATACATTCGGTGTTCCATTAATAGCCCAAACCATGGGAAAATATGAATCTGGTTTTAGAATATGGAGGGTTAATTCAAATCCGGTTTTAGAAATAGTGTATTGCCGGGCATATCCTTTGGTTAAATAAAAAATCCCTTGAGGATCGTCATCGGCCCGAATCATCATCTCACTTTTTTTGTAATAACGGATAGGAAATTGTTTGTAGAAGTTATTAAACTCAAGGATTTTCCGATGATCCTTTTGCATTTTTGTAGTAATTATTTAAGTATATTATACATCTATTTAGAGATATTGATTAAGTCTTAAAATAATTAGCGAATTACCAAAATTACTCAAAATACCCAAATATTATTGCCATTGATATCATAGGTGGATTCGCATACGGGACATCTATAAACCGGAGCGCCTTGTCTATTAGTTAGATCCATATCTAAATGAGGTGTTTTATCTGGACATGGTTCAACTCTTTGAGTAAGAGAAATGAAGCCTTCATGGGGCTTATTGATAGCAAGAGGGATACTTTGCTCGCGTTCACTGGTCATATTATATTACTTTTCGGTAATAACTAATTACCTCTTCTTCTAATTCGTCAACATTTCCTTTATTAACAAACGTATGTTCAGCTAACTTTAATATCGGATCAATCCAATCTCCTTCGATACTATCGTTTACACAAAAAGCCTCAAATGTTGGAGGGTCCTCACCTTCCCTCATTCTTGTAAGAGTTCTTTCATAACGTAATTGAATATCCTCTTGCTGATCAAGGCTAGCAACAACTGCAATAAGCGAAGTACTTGGTTGTTCTAAAAACCATTGGGTTTCTTCTATAGATCTAAAGCCATCAACCGAAACTATTTGTGGCAAATGTAAGTTTTTAGCCATTCTTCGTGCCGCTTGTAGTGTCCAATCAACAAACACTTGCTTGCCAAGCCTTGGTTTTAATTCACTATCAATCTTGCGCAATTGGGCCCTAGAAAAAGGTGGAGTATATCCTTCAATTAAAGCATGTTGCCGCAGTTGATTAGAAAAAGGGAAATGAAAAGAATCATAATGACACTTGAAGATTTGACCAACTGTTCCTTTACCTGAGGCAATTCTTCCCACAATCCCAATAATTGGAAAATCGTCTAATAATTCATTACTTTTTTTCTGATCAACATCTCTTATTTTTGGCTCTAATAATTTTAAGACATCTGCACGATTATCAACCATTCCTAATAAAAAGCATTCGCCGATAGTCTGATCAATTCCTTGTCTTTCGCTTCTTGCATATAGCCATTCTCCCAATGCTACTTCAACAAGTGCTATTTCTTCCGAACTTGTATTTTCAGAAGCCAAAGAATTACGAAAATTAAACAATCCTTTAAGAGTATTGAGTTGCATATCTCTAGTTTGAGAAAAATCTGGCAAAGGAAATTCGATCATTGAATATTAATTTTATCACAACAACTAAAGCAATCAAAGCGATTAGATTACTCCAGCAAGTAAAAATCTCTAGTGACCCTCACGTATTCAGAGTGAGTATCGATATAGATTATAAAATTGTTGGTATAATAATTGGATATATTTTTAATATTATTAACTAAAACAGTATGAAAAAGAGTAAAAATAAGCAGTTGAAACAAGCAGTCAAATCAGAAGTATTTTCTATGAATCGCCAGTTTGTGAAAAACCAACAACAACCAAAGCCTCCCACGAGGTCAGCTTATCCCATCTTCCGTCCGAGAATGCCAAAATAAAAAAGGGAAGTATTACCGATAGATTTCTCGCCGATGTTTAATTTTAAGAATAATAACTTGTTTGTCTTTAAGGTCAAAAACTACTCTATAATTACCAATTCGCCAACGATAAGTACCAAGGGAGGGAGAAATTAATTTTGAAGCGTATCTTAGCGGATTTTTAATATAGATTTCAATCTTCTTTTTTAGCCTTTTCTTGGTAACGTTATCTAATCTCTGAATGTCTTCTAGAACAGATTCTACATAGAAAATCTGGTAGGTCATAAATCAAAGTTCTCCGAATACTTCGTCATGAGAAAGAATATTTCTTTTTTTGTATTCGTCACGGGCTTGTTTAATACTCATTAAGTATTTTTTATTAGTTAAGGCCAGCAAGTCCTCGAATAAATCAATATTAACAATAGCAGAAGTAATTTTGCCTTTTTTGGCAACAAGCAAATAATCTTTTTTAGAAGTAACTTCTTTTAAAGTATCGGCCAAATTGTTTCTGAGTACGGTAGTAGTAACGATATTCATGATTAAATTGTACATTTGAAATGTAATGTTGTCAAGTACAGAGGAATGCTTTGGATTTTTATTTACGAAGCTGGGAACTGTAGAAGTTAGCGCATTATGTCGAACTCAAGGTATTGTATAATACTGGTCATGTCAGTCGAATTGAGTTCTATAAACAGTTTCTTTTCTCATCTTGCTAGAGATGCGAGCGCCAATAATCAAAGAATGGGACCAGAATTACCATTCTCTGATAAAGAACACGTCAATGCTTATATGCAATATGCAACTGACAATGGGATTTATGACGACCTGTTAAAGTATGTGATAGCTGTCTATTCAAGATTGGATTTTTCCACCGCTGATGATTTAGTACTTCAATCCCTCTGGAGGAGTTATTATTTCTATCCACACAAGAACAAGCAATTTGAAATTTCCTCTATAAGAGCCCTAGCTCATGTCAGTCTCAAATTATTGGTAAGGATAATTTTACAGCATAATGATTTGGGAGGCCGCAATGCGGGGCATTGTGACCATAATATTAAATCTATAGCTTTGAGACCAGTTGAACAACACGTGATTAATAGAGAAGAACTCACAGAATTAGGAAAGGAATTAGAAATAAATCCGGAAGTAATTGCGATGTTACTGATGGGTTATTCCCTTAAAGAGATTTCTCAAAAGCTCAACACGCCTTATGGAACCCTTAAAAAGAGAATTTCTGAATTAAGAAATTGGTATAAAGCCAAAAGAACATCCGATACCTTTAAATTGAGTAAAAAGATTGTAAGCAAGCGTCAAGAGCAAGCACTGAATATATTTCAATATGTCCGTGAAATAGAACCCAGAAATAAATCTGAAGAAAGAATATTAATTGCCTTGAAACAAAGTGGTGGCAAAATTACTGAAGCGGCCAGATCGCTTGGCGTAAGTGTAAATACGGTAACGAATACTTTAATTTCTTGGGGTTTCTACCGGAAATAAAAATTATTGATAGTTACAAACTATTTTCGTACGTTGTTGGGAAATGTTTATTTTCTTCAGATCTCTTCGATAGTATTGACTTATAAGGTCTGTGTTGTTAAACTGTATTTAAATACGAAAAGCATTGATGGAGAAATACCCTCCAGAGCTGCCAAGTTGAAATAGTTAATGACTTAAGTAAATTTGGCCGGACGCGTCCGTAATCACGCAAACGTGTGTCACAGTCGGAAACGGAGCACGCCATAACGAGCTTTTACTTTACCGTTTGCCCGAGTGATCGGGCCTTTTTTTTGACAAAAAGTAAAAGAAAACAAGGTGGTACCGCCCTTAATAGAGCCCTTGTTAACCAGACACTTTCTGTGTGGTTAGCAAGGGCTTTTTTTATAGACATATGAGAAACAAAAACATACTTAGAAACTATTATTTTCCTTAGAGGGGCAGATTTTGTGTGTAAAAAACAAAATTTGCCTCCATAAACGGAGGCTTTTTATTAATTATTAAATAAAACAAAATGATAGAAACAATCGATACTAAACGAACAGCGAAAAAAGCTTCTTTTGAAAAGCTACATCAATCGCTTTCTGAGACTATATTAAAAAGGATAACCGTCTCTACACACCTAGATAAATTGGGCTTTATTGGTATGATTAATCGTACTAATACGGGAGCGCTTACTACTACAATCGGTAAGGCACCAACTGAAAAGCCGGTAGTCCGTCATATTCAACCCATTAAAGCTATTGCTAGAAAATTGGCTCAGGAGCGAGAGGGAATTAAACCTTCAACGCAATTGGAATTTTTGAGAGAGACCGTTCATATTGGAGAAGGAGTCCAGTTAATCAAAGAAACAATTGGGCCGGATTTAAAGAATCCCGCTGAATGGATGGATGGTTTGTCTTTGTTGCTTGAGGCCGGAGTGCCAGTCGAAAAGATTTTCTTTATTCCTACCGTGAGAGATCCTATTGATACTCTCTCAAGCTGGATGAGAATGTGGAAATGGGATTTGGAGAACTTTCCTTTTAAAGCCTTTAATTTAAGTTTTAATAAAACCTTGGAGGCAGTACAAAAGGCAGAATCACTTGGAATATTAGTTGTCCCATACGTTCACGAGTTTCTGCGAGACTTTGGTTCAAAGAAGATTCTAGCTAGATTAATGTTGGCTTGTGATTTACCCTTTACTCTCTCTATGGTTGAGTGGGACAAAAATGAAGATGCTTACTGGCAAGGTCAGATAGTGAAATACGATGTCCCGCCTACTGAGTTTATCCATGGAGTTTTAAGCAAAAAACATGGAGGTAGGGGAGGATTAATTTGGTTACCGCCAGAAATAATATTATCTAATGAGCAGGAAATTTTTGTTCGAGAGAAAATTAAGCCAGCTTTTGAAATCTATGATTTCTTAACCAAAT
>MGBO01000011.1 GCA_001788295.1 Candidatus Roizmanbacteria bacterium RIFOXYC1_FULL_41_16
AAAGGAGTGATAACCCGGCCGGAAACCAAACACCTGTGTTATCTGTTTGCCCCGACCCGCTTTTTGTGGCACCAACAAGAGCGATTTTTTAGCCGCAATTTTTGGTTGCGGCCATTTTTGAATTACCTTAGGCAATGGGATTATATTGCCGCCCGGCGGCCGGACCAGATTCTGACCTTGAGCCGTTATGATCAACAGTTGATTGCTAAATATTATCGAGTCAATAGTGAAATTTTGTATCCCCCCTTTGCCGTGGATTATTGGCAAGGACTGGCTAAAGAACAACCCAAGCACAAACTCTTCAAAAACTACTTTTTGCTGGTTTCCCGGCTTGAACCAAACAAAGATGTGGATTTGGCGATTAAGGTTTTTAACCAGCAGAAAGACAAGCAATTGGTGATCGTGGGCCAAGGGACTCAAGAGACAAGCTTGAAAAGCTTGGCGAGTGCTAACGTGACCTTTTTGAAACAACTGGACGACAAACATTTGGCTTGGTTGTATGCACACGCTCAAGCCTTGCTGATGCCGCAGGCCGAGGATTTTGGTTACACTGCTCTTGAGGCGATTGCCTTTAACACGCCGGTGATCAGTTTTAGAGAGAGCGGCACGGCTGAAATATTGGCCCAAACCAAGACCGGCTATTTGTTTAACGAACAATCGGTTGACTCACTGATGAACGCACTTGAGAACTATCACACAAAGTCATACAATTTCTCTAACTTTAACTGGTCTAAATACAGTTCAGAAAACTTTATTAATCAGTTGAAGCAAAATATAAGTTCATAATTAACAATGAAAGCGATTATATTTGCCGGCGGCGCCGGAACCAGACTCTGGCCTCTTTCACGAAAAAACTCTCCCAAACAGTTTGGCCGGATTTTCAACGGTAAAAGTACACTTCAACTGGCTGTTGAGCGAATCACCGACCTTTTTTCGTACGATGATATTTATATCAGTACCAACGAACAGTATGTGGCGACAGTCAAGGAACAGTTGCCCAAAATCCCGGTAAGCAATATTATTGCCGAACCGGAAAAGCGTGATGTCGCACCGGCCGTGGGCTATAATTTTGTGAAATTAAGAAAAGAAGGATACAAAGGCCCAATTGCCATTTTGTGGGCTGATCACCTGATTAAACGACCACAGCAGTTTCTCTGGTCGCTCAAACAGGGCGAACAAATTGTTCGCAAAAACCCGAAGCAGTTTGTAATGATTGGTGAACATCCCCGCTATGCGGAAAATAATCTGGGCTGGATCAAAATGGGCCAGAAAATTAAAGATAAATTATACGAATTTAGAGCCTGGAAATACCGGCCTGAGCCGGCTGAGTGCCAGAAAATGTTTGCCTCGGGCGAATGGGTGTGGAACCCGGGCTATTGGATAGTGGATCTGGACTTTACCCTGTCTCTTTATGAGCGCTATGTACCGACGATGTATCAGCAGCTATTAGTGATTGAGGCGGCTTTGGGAACAATCAGAGAAGCCAAAGTGCTCAAACGGATCTATCCGACTTTGGAAGAAACGCATTTTGACAACGCCATTATGGAAAAAATTCCGCCGGAGTACGCGGTGGTTTTGACTCCTAATATGGGCTGGTCTGACCCGGGCACGCTGTACGCTTTGAAAGAAGCCTTAACTGAAAAAGCGAGCGATAATTTGGAACGAGGCCTGGTTTATAATCTAGGAACCAAAGGCAGTCTGGTGGTAAACGAAGTTGAAAACAAAATTTTGGCCACAATTGGACTTGAGGATTTGATTGTGGTTAATACCGAAGACGCGATTGTAGTTGTCCCTAAGGAGCTCGTGAGTCAAGTAAAAGAATTGGTCAAAAAACTGGAGACGGATCCAAAACTGAAAAAGTATACTTAAGAGTGTGAAGTCATTCTTAAGCGTAATTCTAATTATAATCGTCAGCTTGTTGTTTTTGAGCCACTCTTTTGTTCGTTCTCACTTACCCGCCAACACTTATCTCGCTTGGAAAAACTTGGGTCATCAGGAAACAGATTGGCTTTTATCTTGGCTGGCCATCCACAAAAATCAGAAACTGAAAATTCAAGTGCAGACTCGTGTTTACGATTTTGATTATCAAACTTTGGGAATTGTCTTTGACCTAAACAAAACTTACTCTGAGCTGACAAAAGAAACGAAACTACCTTTCCCCCAAAATTTGGTGACATTTTACCAAGCTTTTTGGTCGAGCCGGACGGTAATGCCAGCCCTGATTTTTACTCAAGATTATTATGAAAAAATGCGGTCTTTGCAGTTTGATTTTTCGACTCAGGCGGACCAGGTTTTGGTGGATGCCAAGAAAAAGAACCTAATTTATCAAAACCATCAGGATCTTTTTGTTTTTGACGCTAAAAGCCTGGAAAAAGAAATTGCCAGCAATTTTGGCAAAACAACGGTTTTGAAGCCTAAAATTCACCGGGTGCTTGACGATCAGGGGAAAATTAAAATTGACACTTACAACCAACAATTGAGTCAGGTACTGAAGGGCACAGTTAATCTTTATTACGAAAATGGCAGCCAGACAGTAGCCGAGTTCTCAGAGTCGGATTTGCAAAGCCTGCTGCAGATTGATTATGATCAATCGGAGGAACAGCTGTCAATTGGCGTGAGTGAGCCAATTTTGGAGCAGAAAACCAGGCAGCTGAGCCAGAAATTGAACTTGGGCTATGATTTGCAATTTGATCAAAATCATCTTAAACAAAGCCTGATTTCCTTGATTAATTCACGTTTTAATGGCGATGACTCGGATTATATTTATGTTCGTTTAATTGAAAAACCAAATACAAATGGTGATGAGGCGGCACAATATATTGAGATTGACCTGTCGCAGCAGAAAATGTATTTGTGGGAAATGGGCCAAAATGTGGCGGTTCACCGGATCTCGTCCGGTCTATATTACCCCACGCCGCCTGGCCGCTATCGGATCTTGAATAAGGCCAATAATGCTTATTCATATATCTATCATGTGTGGATGCCTTTTTGGATGGCTTTTTCGCTTGATAAAAAAGTTAATGCTTATCTGGGCATTCATGAGTTGCCATACTGGGTTGACGGCGCCGGCCAGGAGATCCGGCGACCGCGGGATTTTATTGGCTCGCCTCATACCGGTGGCTGTGTTTCTTTGGATGTGGGTGAAGCTAAACAGGTTTATGATTGGGCTGAGATAGGTACTCCGGTATTAATCTTTGATTAGTATCCTAGAGTAAAAAGGGTGGAACCCTTTTTTAGAACCCTTTTTTAGAGCGAGTAGGAGGCATAATCACCATAGGGATTTTCGATGGTGAGCATCTGCTCGATTGACAATTTTTCAAAATACATTCTGATCAGACGGACGGTGTTATTGGTTCCGGAATAAGCGACGTTGATTTTTTCAGTGGTCATTTTTTGGACCAGCCACAGGCAGAACTGTTTGATCCGGCCCTCCCAAACATCTTTGATGCTCTCGCCATTGGGGGGCGCGACATCCCAACTCCGGCGCCAAAGAATGGCTTTTTCGGGATTGAGTTTCATTATTTCCAATTTATTTTTGCCGGTGAGATCGCCATAGTCCCGCTCCACAATCTCTTTTTTTTGCAGATACGGCACTTTGGGAAAATATTGTCGCAGTGGAATCAAAGTTTGCTCGCAGCGCAAGAGAGGTGGACTGATAAACAGATCGATCTCTTTGTCTTTGAGCTTTTCTGCTAAGACTTGCGCTTGTTTTTGGCCTTCTGGAGTCAGTTTTGGATTTCGTTTGCTGCCGGAGAAAACCCGATTTAAATTGTCTTCTGTCTGGGTGTGACGGAAGAGATAAAGAATCGGTTTTTGATTGCTGGCGGTTTTGGGCATTGTCTGACCCTGGCCTGGGTTTTCCAGAGAAGACAGAGCGGCTTGCTTAAGTTTGTTAATATCCATTGCCATTAAGTTTGTAGGGAAAATCGTAATAGAACAGATGATCCGGATCAAGCTCTTTTTCGCGGGCTTCGATTTCGAGTAAGCGATTATATTTGGCAAGGCGCTCCGACCGGGACAGCGATCCAGTTTTGATTTGGCCAAGACCAGCCCCAACCACCAGATCGGCGATAAAGGAATCCTCAGTTTCGCCGCTGCGGTGAGAAACAACGACCTGCATTTGTGATTCTTTGGCGAGCTTAATGGCTTGAATGGTTTCTGAAAGCGTGCCGATTTGATTGACCTTGATTAAAATGGCGTTAGTGGCTTGCAAGCCAATGCCTTTTTTCAAACGCTCGACATTGGTAACGTAAAGATCGTCGCCAACGGTTTGGACCTTCTGCCCAAGGAGTTTGTTGAGATTGACAAAACCCTGCCAATCGTCTTCGGCAAAGTGATCCTCAAGCGAACAAAGAGGAAATTTTTCCGCCATTTTGACGTAATAATCAGTGAGCTCGTCGCGGCTTAGACTCTTATTTTCGGCCTGTAAATGATATTGACCGTCTTTGAAAAATTCGCTGGCGGCACTGTCTATTCCTAATCCAAACTCAGTGCCGGGAACATAGCCGGCCTCGGAAATAGCCTCAACCAGTAGGCTAAGCGGCTCAGTGTTGCTGCCAAGCTTGGGGGCAAAACCGCCTTCGTCCCCAACTGTGGTCGCGAAACCCCTGGCCGAGATAAGGCCTTTGAGCTTATGAAAGACCTCGTCAGCGGCGCGCAAACTTTCGGAGAATTTAGAAAAGCCGTATGGCATTAAAACGTATTCCTGAATGTCTGACGAACCCGGAGCGTGCTTGCCGCCGTTGATTACATTAATCATTGGCACCGGAAGAACAATGGAATTAGTATTGAAAAAGTGTGCCAGATATTGATAAAGCTCCAGCTTGCGACTAACCGCCGCTGCCCGGGCCACAGCCAAAGAAACCGACAAAATAGCATTGGCGCCGAGCCGGGCTTTGTTTGGCGTCCCGTCTTCATGAATCATTTTTTGATCAATTTTTTCTTGATCAAAAGCATCCTGACCAACTAAAAGTGTTTGTAAAACATTTTCGACGTTGTATTTGGCTTTGAGAACGCCTTGGCCGGCGTAACGATGAGTGTCGCCGTCGCGCAATTCGTGGGCTTCATGCGAGCCGGTGGAGGCGCCGCTAGGAATGGCGGCCCAGCCTGTAGATCCGTCTTCCAGAGTGACGTAGGTTTTTAGGGTGGGAAATCCGCGCGAATCCAGAATTTCCAAGGCCCAGATTTTGCTGATTGTCATTCTTGGTTTAGTATAGTATAAATTACGGATAAATGCCAAAAATTGTTCGCTCTGAAATTAAGTTGGATGGGATCGATTGGGAATATTATACTGCCGGAGCTGGCAAGAGCCTGTTGTTGATCCCGGCGTTTCATTCGGATATTAATCGGTTTAAACCTTTAGTTGAGTATTTGAGCCAGAATTTTCGGGTAATTTTGCCGCATTTGCCCGGGATCAGCAATAATCAGACTTTGGGCGATTATGATTATACGGCTAAAAATTACGCTCGATTTTTGAATCTGTTTGTGGAAAAAATGCATCTGCAAAACTATCTTTTGGCCGGTTTTTGTTTGGGCGGGGTGATTATTGTTCGAATGCTTGAGCAGGGGGTAAAACAGCCTGAACGAGTACTGATTTTTGAAGGTATTTATGATGCCGACCTTTTTCGTTTGCAACCGATGTACCGATTTATCAAAAAAGCCATTTTGAAATTGGGACCAAAGAACAAACTTTTGAATTCAATCGTCGATCTGGTTTTGCATGACGAACGGGCGCTCAAATTGTACTTGAAATTCGCCTACAGCAAAGAGAAAAACCTGGACTTGGTGATCAAGCATCAAACCGAGATTACCAAAATTATGGCGACACGAGCTTATATCGAGGTGATTTTTGATATTTTTCAGACCCATTTGGCTAAGGAGAACTTGCATTTTTCGGTGCCGACGTCGCTGATTTATAACAAATACGACAACTTGATTGATATTGAGCCGACAATTAGCGGTATGCAGCGACTTTTTCCCAATTCAGAGGTTTTGCAGGTGGATTTGACACAACACTCGCCGGCTGGCGCCATTGACATTAAATTCGTTCACGAAATGATTAAGCCGCTAGAGGACAAATTAATGCAGCTTAAAGACTAGTTATTTTTTCTCAAAATAGAGCGTTACCGTTGAGGTAATGGTTTGGCTGCCTGGCTCGTAAGTTGGGCCGCCACCGCCCATGCCCTCAGCCGCCGCCCTGGGATAATAATAGTCTTGAGAACTGATTGGTGAAGACTCGACGATATTGACGATTTTTCCCAGACGGATGCCTAAATTTTTGGCTAACTTTTCTGCCTGTTCTTTGGCATTATCAATGGCTTTGTTGCGGGCTTCTTCTCTGTATTTTTCCGGCTTGTTGAGCGTAAAGTTTGGTCCGCGAACTTCGTTGGCGCCGTTTTGAGTGGCAACGTCGACAACCTCGGAGGCCTTACTGACATTTTTAACTGTGACGCTAAGCGTGGCATTGCCGTTGTAGCCGATAATATCGCTCACCGCCCCATCGTAACTGTAATTGGGATAGATCGAGATATTGGTGGTTTTGATATCTTTTTTGGCAACCCCGATTTTAGTAAGAGCACTGATAATTTGATTATTGGTTTGGGTTAATTGGTTTTGGGTTTGGCGGGCGGTATCGATGTTGTTGACCGTGACGCCGACCTCAACCACGGCAGTATCCGGGATGACCTCAACTTTGCCTTCGCCGACAACTGACAGCTCGCGCGAGACCTGGCTGGTAGACACGCTTATCGGATAGCTGATGTTGAAATATTTGATAACTGAGAGAGCAATAATAGTGAGGACCAAAATTGCCGCATAGGTTGAAGTGACAGTTTTATTTTCCATACTGTAATACTATTACATTTAGGAAAGCATGACAACGTTTTTTTCGGCGCCATCTAGTCGGACAGCGTTCAAAAACATGCCGGTTGCCAGATGCAAACCAGCCTGCAGGCGAGTAAAGTTATCAAGCTCCAAATTGGTTTGGGCTAATTGATTAAATTCAGTTAACACTTTGTTGTTGGCAGTGGCCCAGGCATCCCACAAAAACGCCGGGTTCTGGTCATATAGTTTTTGGCGATCCAAAGTTTTTCCAACCACTTGATTAATCACCACTTTGGCCTGGCTGGCTTTGTGAGCACCAGTTAGAGTAATCACTTTGGCCCCGGCATTTTTAAGCGCCTGGAAAATAGCGACGCCATTGATTTTGTTTATCTCTTTGCTTAAACCAGGAATATTTAATTGCTTAAGAACGTCAATTACAGATTGCTGGACATTTAAAAAGCCGCAACCGACCTGTCCTTCATGGCTATGATTGTCGGTATGGATTTCCATATCTCCCCAATTCATTTTTTGATAAAGCCTTTTTGTTGATATCACCGCGTTTTCCAAAGTTTGTCCAGACATTAAATACATAACTACCCAGCCGGCGGCGCCACCGACAAAAGCCGGTTTTGGCGGCATAGACTTTGAAGGGTCAGAATCAGCAATGGGCCGCTCGTCGATACAATAACCCAAACCCTGCGCTGCCTCAAGCAAATTTTCCTGATAAAAACTGGCCGCTTCTGTATTAAGTTTGTCTGTTAATTGATCTAGCCAGTCGTTTTTTGATAAAAATCCTAATTGGTTACTAATTTGATCAGTACCTTCTTGAGAGCTGGGCATATCTTTTGCTGACATAAACTATTAAGATTAATTTTTAATATCGGCTATTATAACAATTACCTGTTTCGAGGCAAAGAGAAGATATAGATTCCCAGATACATGGCCAGGCCATAGACACAAGTGGGCAAAAGCAAAGTATATTGGCAAACGCCACCGGGACA
>MGBO01000012.1 GCA_001788295.1 Candidatus Roizmanbacteria bacterium RIFOXYC1_FULL_41_16
AAGATTGAGTTTCACGACTGCTTTTATTTTTTTAGCCATTTAAATTTTCTGAATTTGCAAAAAGTCTAAATCGATTGGAGTTTCCCGACCGAAAATAGAAATCAAAACTTTAACCTTACCCTGATCTTCGTCAACACTCTGAACAGTTCCCAAAAAGTCGGTGAAAGGACCGTCAATTATTTTGACCGCTTCACCTTTTGAGAATTTAGCTTTAAACTTCGGCGCTTCATCACGTGTAAACTTCATAATAGCTTCAACTTCTTTTTCAGAAATTGGAGTTGGTTTATTACCGGCGCCCACAAATCCGGTGACGCCTTCGGTGGTACGAACCACGAGCCAACTATCATCGTCCAAGACCATATTGACCAAAATATAACCCGGAAAAAGCTTTTCTTTAATCTGCTTTTTCTTACCTTGCTTAATCGTAATGACATCCTTCATGGGAATGATGATTTCAAAAACAAATTTTTCAAAACCAAGTGTTTTGATTCTTTGTTCAAGAGAAGTTTTGGTTTTTTGTTCGTAGCCGGCCTGTGTATGAACGACATACCACTTGGCTTCTGGCGGCACTGTTTTTTTAGGTTCCTCTGTCATTTTTATCTTAATTTTAAAATTAATTGTAGAGAACTAGCAAATAAGAAGTCAAACAAACCAATATAGACTCCCAGCAAAAAAGAAATTATAACAACAATCATAGATAGTTGCAATGCATCCTTTCGAGAAGGCCAGTCGACTTTTTTAAGCTCTTGACCGATATTTTGTGCCCAGCTGGTATTTACTGACTTATTCATTGATTACTAATTATACAACAGAGTCTGTTTTTAATAAATAAGAATTACGGTTGGGTGGTTAAAGTGGGCTCGGGCGGTGTTGGAGTCGCGGTGGGGGCTGGATCCTGATTAATTCCAATAGTTAAACTTGATTTAGTTTCCTTATCTTTCTCGTTTTTGGCCCGAAATTCTAATTGATATATCCCATCAGACAAATGCAAGTTCTGATCAATAACCGACTCAGTTGTGGTGATCTTAGTTTCGTTATTAACCAATACCTCAAAACTCTTTAGCTTTAAGTTGGAGATGACTTTAGCATAAATTCGAAAATCATTACTGTTGATCCGGGTTTTGTCTTTTGGTTCGTTTATTTGCAAACTGATATCATCGAGGTTGCCATCGGAAACTTCTGTTGGCGGTTTCCATCTATCGTCACCCTGTTCCCTAGCCCATCGATCAATCGCTTCCTGCCAACGGTTCTTACCATCAATGGAAAGAGGATCCTGTTCTTTAACCACAAAAAAGTCTTTTTCTTCGTAATTACCAGAAGCAATCTCGGATGGGTTGGCAAGCTTGCCAGAACTTTTGGAAATCTTCAGTTTTTGATAATATGGCGATTCAGATTTAGGCTCGGTACCGTCGACAAAATACTCGGATCTGGTGGGAGAACCAGAGTGAGGCAGAAGTCCAAACAGAGCATCAATTTCCATTGCGTTGACATTGTCCGGCTTGTCCATAATTCCATCAGAATAACCTTGAGAGAAGGCCTCCAGAAATATTCGTCGCCAGATTGGTGCCGCACCGCTGATTCCTGAAGCCAAGGCTTGGTTCATGGGTGAATTATCGTTATTACCAACCCAAACGCCCACAACCAAATCATTGGTGTAGCCGATGGTCCAGTTATCGCGCTTGTCATCAGTAGTTCCGGTTTTGGCCGCCACAGTTCGGCCGCCAATATTTAAATAATTATTCTCTCCAAAACTAAGCAATCGGGCGTTATTGTCGGTAAGAATATGAGAAATAATAAAGGCGGTTTCTCTGGAAAAAATTGGCTTATGAATAGGCTTCTTGGCCTTAAAGATATTACGATTTCGATAGTTTTTGACTTCGATAATACTTGATAAGCTAGTCGAGGTTCCTTCGTTAGCCATGGCGGTGTAAGCAGCCACCAGGTCAATTAATCTCACTTCCCCACCTCCCAATGTTAAGGATAGTCCAAAACGTTCCAAATTCTGCTGAGTGGGAGCCATTGTTGTTAGGCCGGCTTCATAAAGAGTTTGGAGTAAATTCTTAACACCAACTTGAGAAAGAACTTTTACAGCCGTGACATTGATTGAACTGCCCAAGGCTATTCGAATCTGAATTGGCCCGTGATATTTACCATCGTAATTTTTGGGAATATATGGCTTCTCATTTTCCTGACCACTGGAAAACTCAGTTTCAACATCCATTAAGACACTGGAAGCTGTCATGCCGTTCTCCAGTGCCAAACCATAAGTAAAAGGCTTCAAAGTAGAACCGGGCTGGCGCAAACCCAAGGCGGCATTAAATTTACCAAACTCCTCGTCGTTAAAGTCGACCGATCCAACCATGGCTAGGATTTCGCCAGTTTTAGGATCAGCAATCACGACCGCGGCATTGGAAATATCCAAACCTTGAGTATTGGCCATTTCTTCGGAAACAATTTTTTCAACTGCTTTTTGTAATTTTAAATCCAAGGTGCTTTTAATAATTAAACCTTTCTGGTATAAAACATTACTTGACAGCTGTTCATCCAGAAGATCCTTTAAATAAAAAATAAAGTGAGGCGCCGGAAAAGAGGCTTTCCTCTTATCAAATTTTATCTGAGGTAAGGCTTCCAAACTGGCTTGTTCCTGATCACGAGTAATATGCCTGTCTTCACGCATTCGGCGAAGCACCTGTTCTGTTCGATCTAGGTAGGCCCCTTTTTCACCAATAAACGGTGAGTAACGGCTCGGGCTTTGAGGAAAACCAGCTAAAATGGCTGATTGCACCAGGCTCAAATCCTGAGCATGCTTACCAAAGTAATACTGGCTCGCCGATTCCACTCCCCAGGCAGTGCCACCATATGGAGTTTGATTAAGATACATTTCCAAAATCTGATCTTTGCTGTAGCGACGTTCAAGCTCAACTGCCAAAATCAACTCTTTAACCTTTCTCATCATTGTTTGTTCGGTTGTAAGAAGAGAGTTTTTAATCAGCTGCTGTGTTAAAGTTGAACCACCACCCTCAATACGACGAAACAGAATATTCTTAATCAATGATCGAGCAATTCCCCATAGCGAAAAACCCTGGTGCTTATAGAAATTCTTATCTTCAATCGCCAAAGTGGCGTTAACTAGATCAGGAGAAATTTCGTCTAGAGTCACTGGAATAATATTCTTGTCATCGTATATCTGATAGATGACTTTGTTGTTTCTGTCCAAAACCGAACTTGAGTACCGAGCGTTTTTAGTAATATTATCTGGCGTTGGTAAGTCTCTGGCAATTAACAATATTGAAAAAACAGGAATAATGATAAATAGACCGACCAACAAACCCAAATAAACCATCGGGTTGTTAAGCTTACCTTTAAAAAGACTTAGTGAGCGACGCCGCAAATTCCGCTTGCGAAAGGAATGGGCAAAGTCATAAACCATTATGTTATATTATAATATAAAGATGAATTCAATACGTCAACTAATCAAACTGACCAAGAAAAACCTGGCAAAAATTGTCATTGTGCTGGCTTTGACAGTCATGCTTTTTTCTTCGGTAGTTGTTTACTTTTTATGAACCTTTATAGCAGTCTAACCTCCATTCCAGGAATTGGTCCCAGCACTTATCTTAAATTAAATCGCCTAGGTTTGGAAAGCGTTCTTGACCTCTTGCAACTCTACCCGACTCGACACGACGATTATTCCTTAATTAGCAGCATTGCTTTTTTACAAACGGGCGAAACAGTAACGATCAAAGCCACTGTTGTTAGCAGTAGTCAAAACTTAACCAGACGTAATTTTGCAGTACAAACATTGAAAATTAAAGATCAGTCAGACACGATTGAGGCAATCTGGTTTAATCAACCCTATGTTCTTAGGCAATTTAAATCGGGACAAACGTATTTATTCAGCGGCAAAGTCTCACAATTTGGATCAAAGCTGGTGTTATTAGTGGCAGAGTATGAACCTGAAGACACAATACAAATTCATACCGCCAGGTTTGTTCCTTATTACACCGGTCGCCTTGGTGTGTCCAGTAAGGTTTTAAGACAGAAAATATTTTATGTTTTGGGTCAATTGACTGCAAAAGACTTTATGCTCGATCCAATTCCAAAACTAAGTCAACTAAAATTACTTTCCAGTCAGCAGGCTCTAATCAATATTCATTTTCCTAAAAACGCACTTTTACTCAAACAAGCTAAAGAAAGACTGGCTTTTGAACAATTATTAGACCTAAAATTAAACCAATTACAAAAACAAATTAACCTGCAAACAAAATCCGGACCTAAAATAACTATCGATGTCAGACAGCTAGGTCAGTTTTTTGTTAAGAACCTGCCTTTTCAACTAACCGCTAGTCAACATAAAACAATCAGTGAGATCAATGACGATTTTGGCAGCAAACAACCTCTCGATCGAATTTTAATGGGTGACGTTGGCAGCGGCAAAACTGTGATAATGGCTTACGCCGCTTATTTAATGGCAAAAGCCGGTTATCAAGCCGTGATTATGGCTCCAACCGAGGCATTAGCGCACCAGCATTACCAAAGTTTTGGTGAGTTATTGAAGTTTGCCAATGTAAAATGCGGCTTGTTAACCGCCAAAAACAAGATAAGTAATCTCGATCAATATTCGATTTTAATCGGGACTCACGCACTGCTTTATGCCAAGCTGAATTTTACCAAAATTGGCTTATTGATTATAGATGAACAACACAAATTTGGCGTCAGTCAACGACAGGTTCTGACAGACGATAAACACTGGCAGCCTTTTGTCCTAATGGTGTCAGCAACACCCATTCCCCGATCGTTGGCCCTAACTCTTTATGGCCAAACCCAGGTTTCATATTTAACCGAAAGTCCTAATTCATTCCTAGTCAAAACTTATTTGGTTCCTGAAAGCAAGCATTTAAAGAGTTATCAATGGATTCGAAATCAAATAAAGGCGCATCAGGTTCAGATATACGTTGTTTGTGCCGCAATTGAAAACAAGCAAGGCAGAATTAACGAGCTCAAAACCGTGACTCAAGAGAAGGAAAAATTACAAGAATTGCTGCCGGAATTGAGAATAGAGAGCATTCACAGCAAACATCCGCAAAAAAACGAGTATTTGAATCAATTCCGTAAGCACGCACTGGATATTTTGATCACCACTTCTCTGATTGAAGTCGGTCTGGATATTGGCAACGCCAGTATTATGTTGATTGAGGATGCGGATCGATTTGGACTTAGCCAGTTACACCAACTTCGAGGTCGTATTGGTCGCCGGGGCCAACAGGCTTTTTGTTTTTTATTTTCCCAAAGCCAAACACCCTCGATTTTATCACGCTTAAGAGTACTTGAAAAAAACCATAATGCTTTAGAGATAGCCACTTTGGATCTGAAGCTACGCGGGCCTGGCGATCTGCTGGGAACGGCCCAACATGGCTTTAGTTTTGTTAAAACTGAGGATCTTTTAAACACTTCTTTAATTGAAACCATAGCCAAAACAGCAAAACAAATTCTTGCTAATTATGAAACTAAGGGTTATACTTCAATATTAGTTAATAAATTTACCTAAAGACTAAAATATGGCACCATTACCAAAAAGACGTTTTTCAACTTCTCGTAAACTAAAGCGTTTTAGTACCCGCAAGATTTCTCTTAAAAGTACCAATACCTGTAAACATTGCGGTTCTTTAAAATTGCCTCATCGAGCTTGTCCTAAATGTCTTAAAAAATGAAAACCGATAAGGATCCTCGGCATCTAAAACGAATTCGCCTTTTTAAAGCTTTATATTCTCGCCAATTTCCCAACACAAAAGCCGGAAGGTTAAATAATCAGGAAACACTAGAATTTAAACTTATTACCGAGCATTTAGAGTCGATTAACCAGTTAATAGATCGATATTCAACTAAATTTGGAGTCAGCAAGATGTCTAAACTTGATTTAAGTATCTTACAACTTGGTGTTTACGAACTGACTGTCAGCAAAAAAGAACCGGTTAAAGTGGTTATTGACGAGTGTATCGAACTTGCTAAAGAGTTTGGAGGGACACGTTCACCCAATCTTATTAACGGTATCTTAGGCAAATTAATTGAAAACAAAAATGAAGACCAAAATTGAAGATTTGCAAAAGAAAATCAGGCACCATTTTCATAATTCGGAGTTGTTGTTATCGGCTTTAACTCATCCTTCTTTTTTAAACGAAAACAAACTTGAACGTGACTCTTATCAACGCTTGGAATTTTTGGGCGACGCTGTTTTGGAATTTTTAGCCTCTGATTTTTTGTTTAAGCACTTTAGTCAGATCCGCGAGGGGCGGCTGACCGAAATTAGAGCCGCTCTGGTTCGAACAGAAAATTTGGCTAAAGTGGCATTAAAGTTAGACCTGGGTAGCTGCTTGTTTATTTCCAAAGGGGAAGAGCTTAATTTAGGACGAGTTAATGTTAATATATTGGCAGATACTTTGGAAGCTTTAATTGCGGCAATTTATCTCGACAGCACACTTGAGAGCGCCAAACTATTTTTTAATCATTTTATCAAGCCCGAACTTGAGGAAATTATCAGTCAGAAGCTGTATGTCGACGCCAAAACTAAACTTCAGGAATATCTTCAAGCCAAATATAAGACCACTCCAATTTATAAGCTATTGTCTTTAAATGAAAAAGACAATTTTGATGGTTTTAAAATCGGGGTTTATCTTAACAGCAAATTGCTCGCCTCAGGCCTGGGTAAAAATAAGCGTCTGGCAGAGCAGCAGGCTGCCAAAAACGCGCTTGGAAAAATAAACTCGCTTTGATATCATACTATTATGGCTGTCAAAATTCGTTTAATGCGCTTAGGCAAAAAAAACAAACCTTTTTATCGGATTGTGGTGATTGATAGTAAAAGTCCCCGCAACTCTACTTATTTGGAAAACTTAGGCAACTATGATCCCAATTTGGACAAAGATAAAGTTAAGATTGATTCGGAACGAGTCAAATTTTGGAAAGAGCGTGGTGCTGTAGTCTCCAAGGGTCTTTTACGTATTCTTAAATAATCCTTTTAGTCAAACGGGTTACCTTTGTTTTCGTAATCTTCTCCAACTTCGGTTGATTCTATAGGAGTATAGTAACGCTTAATTTGTTCAAGAATGAGCTGATCGGTTTTATCCAAAGGTCGAATTGGCTCGTTTTGAAGCTCAATATTGGGCTTGTAAGCGTATATATTGACTTCTAAATTAGTCAGTACCCGCTTCTCACCAGACAAGTTAACACTATCAATGGTCAATAGTTTACCGGTAATAGACTTATATTCTTTTAAAAATGCCATAAACTGTTCCAAAGTTCCGGTACCAACTAAATTTAACGACTGTAGCTCGAGGCTGTCGGGCTGTATTTCGTGATATTTTAAATCATAAGACTGAATTGAAAAGCGAGTTTTTTTACTAATTTGGTCAATCAAGCCAATCACTTGATAATAATTGAATTCATCCGGCAAAAAAGTTCCCAGCTTAGAAGCGTTAGCTGATAATTCCAAAACCGCTTCGTGATCGACCTGATCCAGATTAACCAAAGACAGCGACTGTAATTTTTCAATCTCTATTTTTGTTTGATTAATTTTGTTAATCAGCCAAAGTGTCGCTAAGATCATTAAAATAATAAAAACAATTAAAGCCAGAAAATAATAACGAAGCTTTTTTATAATCAATTTGATCAGTTCAGATTTTGGCTTGCTCATTGAAAAGAAGTTCATTAAACTTTAAAATAAAATCGATTTTGTAAGTCACTAGTTCGGTTTTCTTATCTATCACCGAATTAATGGCGCGGATTTCCAAAAGGCTAAAATATTTAATCACTTTTGGTGACTCCAATAGATTGATCAATTTATAAATGTCATCTAGTTTACTGGTCGATAAAGTTACTTCTACCTCATGTTCACGATCAAGCTTGTAATTATCCACGATAAAAGAATCAAATTGATAGATGTGATTCAAAAGAAATTGATGATAAAGATAGTACTCGGGATACGCAGAATAAACAATCTTAATCTGATCTAATTTTTTCAAACCATACAGAGCCTTGGTGAGCTCTTCGGTCGTGTATTCATGGCCGGTTTCTGTAACATACTGTTTGTTGGAAAGCGTTGTTAATTCCTTTTGAAAAAGCACAAATCTAATAAAAAGCCCTAGGTAGAAGAGCAATAAAAAAACCGTAACCGAGACCATAATAATTAACCAACGACTCCGATAGCTTCGATAAATTTCGCTTTTTTTCCAACCTCTGATCAAATTGATCTTGTACATACTAAATTATCGCGCCCAAGGAAATAAGATAATGATCGAGACGATCTTTTAGTTCAGGGGCAAATTTAACCGTTTGAGGATTAAGGAGGCTTGAATTCAAAGGTAAGGTTCCATACTGCTGCAACATCGGGTGATCCTTAAACAATAGCGAGTAACTGGCTAGTCCGGAAGCCGAATAAAGGTAAATACTATTAGGCAGTGTTCCGATTTTCTCCAAAGCAGACATTAAAATCTTGTGAACCTGTTTGGCAAACTCTGAAAAAACAGGCTTTATAATCTTTTGATAGTGGATATCCTCAGGCTTAATTGTGTTAAACATTTCTACAGCCGTGGCCCTGGGAATATTAAGGTTGTTTTGCAAGGCTTTATAAAAAAATTCGGCTCCGATGCTGACGCTGTTGGTGGTTACTAACTGCTGCTGCTGAGTATTAAGAATCGAAATCTGACTGGCGCCACGGCCAATATTAATCAGCATCACAAGTTTGCTGTTAAGCTTAAAGTGATTGTTAAGAATAAGGCGATATAAAGCAGTTGATTCGGATTCAATTCCATTAGGATAAAGCCCGAGGCCCAAAAGATAATCGGAAACACGATCAATACTTTCCCTGAGAGCAACCACCAGGAGCAAAAACATTCGGTTGTTTTGCTTATCCGTACTCAAAATCTGATAATCAAAAATCGCCTTTTCAATGGAATAAGGAACAAATTCTTCTGACTGTAATTCAATGGCTGAAATAATTTCTTTTTCCGAAACTAAGGGCAATTTAATAATCTGTAAGGAACATTGCTCGTCCGGAATAATAATGTTGGTTTCGGCTTCGTTTAGTTTGGCATTAGTGAGAGATTTTTGAATCAATTCGCTGCTTTGTTCTAAGGTTTTTTCGTCTTCAATAGACAGGTTGTCAAAAAAATTAGCTATTTTGAGGTCATAGGTAGTGGCTTGTTTGATCTCAAAAAGATCAGCGGCTTGACCGGAAACAATATCTAAACTGCCTTCACGCAAAAAACTGCCGACTTTGGTTTTCATATCTATAATAGTAATAAATTTTTGGTAAAAAAGAAAAGCTAGTTTCGCAAATAGGTAAACAGCTGGTAAGTAAGGGTCTGAGTAGGCAAATAGCTGACCCGGGGAATGGTGGAAAGACTAAGTTTGATTTTGGCCAGTCTGGTTTCGATTTTCTCCAGACTCGAATCCTCTGAATTAACCGTCACCGGAAAGTCAGTATCAGAATTACTGATTAGAACTTGAGAGTAACTTGGAGCATTCAAAACCGCGCTGATTGAGGCCAACTGATTGTCTTTTATATAGTAACCAAAACAATTGTCCGAACGATCTCTAAACATCACTGATTCACTTGCACCGGCTAGGGATAGGCTGAATTCAGCTTCACTCAAACAAGTCTCATCCACTTTGTGAGCATTGGTGCGGATAGTATAGGTCATCTGATTAGTAACAAAGTCACCCACCTCTTTTAACCTTTGCAATTGACTGATTTGAATCTGAAGTCGCAGTAGGGTGAAAACAATCGAAAACATAGCAGGTAAAATCAAGCCAATAATGGCAATAACCACAATAATCTCAACTAAAGTAAACCCTTTTTGAGGTCGTTTATAAACCATAGTCATATAAAGAAAGTTCAATCGTTACTAATTTGGTCTGATTAAGTAAACGATAGCTTGTAACAATCTGCACGTTAATCTGTTCATCTGTCGCTGAAGTCAAAGTAAGTTCACGTTTATAAAAATCGTCCAAGTCAAAACCGGTACACTCTCCCGAGGTCATAATCGCATTGGCGTCAAGGCCGATATTTGAATTATTAAAACAATAGGTTGTACCTGTAGGCGTAGACTTGGCCAGCAAACCAGAATAACCAAACAAGCGATACTCTCTCTGAAATTTAAGCCATTCGGCCAGTTCTTCATTATAACGGCTGGACATCAAGCGATGCCGAGCGTCATTAAGTGAAAGCGCGCTGTAGGAAACGCTGGCAACCAAGGCAACAATAGCGACAGTAAAAACCGAAACAAACACCAGAACTTCAATTAAAGAAAATCCGTGATTATTAAGGACAGGTGACTTGATCATTTGAGGTAATTATTCCCAACTCATTAATGCTTAAACTGGCACACTGTTCAAGAACGACATTTTTTAGAATAATAGTTATACCAGCCGTCTGACCGAACAAATCCAAGAGTTCCCCACTGGAATGACTGAAGTAAACACTGGCATTTGTCGGACTGACTAGCTCAATGTTTCTGAATTTAGAAATCTCAAGAATATTTAAGTTATTGGAGGTGCCCTCTTCCAGATAAAATCGAGTCAAAGTATCGGCAGAGGAATTGAGAATAAAACCATATCCCTGAAATCCGGATAAAGACACTCCCTCTGGTAGTAATAAAGAAGTGGAACCTAACCTGATGTTATCAATGTGACTACGAACTGTGGCAAGAGCATTTTGAAGACTTTGTCGCTCTTGTTGACGAAAATAATTGGTGGTCGACCAACCGATGAATAAGCTGATGATCGTAATGACAACAAGAAGTTCAATCAGAGTGAAGCCGGCTCTATTCTTCACCAAGAGGCGTTAATTTGTAATTACAAGTAACGCCGGTGCCACAACTATTGCTAACAGAGCAACAAGTAGTAGTGTTGCTGGTTTGCTCAAGCGAGGCACACAAATCATAGTTAAGCTGATTACCGGAAACACCGGGAGAAGGACAGTAAACATAACTAGCCTGAGTTTTGGGATCAACAGGAACATTGTTAACATATTTGCTAGGAATAAGCTCGGATAAATCTAAGGGATAATAATTGTTTTCTGAGCGATACATTTCTAGAGCTGAACGAAGATTCTCCAAGTCCGCTTTGCGTCTGGAATCACGGGATTGGCGCGACAGAGAAATGTAGGAAGTAACACCGATTCCAGCCAAAATAGCAATAATGGTTGCCACAACCAATAACTCGACTAAAGTAAAACCTTTATTAATTTTCATTGCTGATTGGTAACGCAGATTGTACCGGCTAACTCAGGCGTGGCACAAAGAGTAAAGCCCGTATCGTCACAAGTACCGCCACAGGTATAGGCTGAGCCTGTTTTGGGGTCAAGCGGCAGCTTATCTGAGGGCAGGAGCATAATGGTCGGGGCATCTGGACAGAAAATAGCAAAGTCGGCTTCAGTTGTCATTGTTGGATAAACATAGCCACATACAGAATAATATTGTTCGGCTGCTTGCTGAATAGTCTTAAGATCAGACGCGCGGCGGGCGTCACGAGTTTTTTTTTGGGTGGTTGAATAACTACTGACCGCAATTGCCAATAAGATGCTGATAATACCAATAACCACCAAAAGCTCTAATAAACTAAACCCTTTATTTTTCATGGCTCATTTTTATAATACCACGAATTGGACGGACAATCAGTGAAATTTATATTAGGACTGGATTGACCTTCAGAATCAGAACTGTCCTCCAAACAAATTCCGACAAAATATTCTAGATTAGAAACTTGAACATAACGATAAAAATAATTAGTTGAAAAACTATCGTATAAGGGGTCTTTGGGTACTTGATTCATATAGGTGACACTATCAACGGTCCAGGGTTGCCCAGGCGTAACATCAATCGAAAAAGAGGCCGAAGTAGTCGGATAAGTAGGCGGGCTTTGGTTGAGCTTGTAAAGCTCAAGGGCTTCAACCAAAGCTTTGACTCCGGATTTTCGGGACTGATCACGGCTTTGAATCCGTAACTGATTGAAATTCGGCAACATCAAACCAACAATAATAGCAATGATGGCGATTACAACGAGAATCTCAATGAGGGTAAAGCCTTTGTTTAACGAAACTGTTATGTGTTTCATACTATCTAAATTTAAGGTGTACTGTTTGGGCTGGCAATACCATAATAGCACTTATTGCCACAACCAATCCCGCAGTCAGCAACATATTCCTGATAACTGCTGTCACGCTCATTTTCCAAACAACTGTACAACTGGTAACTCTGATAACTGTCTAGTTCAGAAGAATTGTAATAATAGTTGTAAGTATCGCCGTCTGGATCAGAAGGATCAACAGGTAATTGTTTCATATAAAATCTTGTGTTATCCGCCGGATTGTATAGTGGACTTCCCCAAATAACCTCTTCCATAGTTGGATATGTGTTGTTTTGGGCGTAGTAAAGCTCAAGAGCTCGGCCAACTTGCTCCAAATCTTGTTTGCGACGATTGTCCCGGCCACGCTTAAGTGAAGTCAAATAAGTTCCCATAATAATAGTTGCCAAAATCCCAATCATAGCAATAACAACCAAAATTTCCATTAACGTAAAACCGCTTTTTTTCATTTTTAATTTCCGCAATTACCCAAACACCAGTTGGCTTTACAAAAAATTGTAGCATATCCTTGCTGGCAAGAAAGATCAGTACATATTTTGCACCGGTCGTTAAGAATTGGACGATTGGGATAACACGACCAATAATCAGTGTCTCTGTAACAGGGTTCAATCAAAAAATTACTCGAACTGACATAATAATTAAAATAATGATTAGAAATGGAGTTACCAGGATCATTTTCGTCAAGAAAGTAGCTACAGCCATATTGACAACCGACTTCGTTGATAATCGGATCGCTTTCGTTTTCCAGCCTGGTAAAAATAGCGTATTTTTGAGCGCTGTCAAAAAGCAGATAGTAATAATCAGACTCGGGTGAGTTTGGTTCACATGGCAACTCATTAAAATAATTATTCATCACTTGACTGGTTTTACGACTACCACAAACTTTGCCGGCTAAAGCCGTGTCCCAATTAGCACTGACGTCATCAGCCAATTCATAAGACAGTTCAAATTGACTGGGATAACGATTATGGTCGTTGTGAAAATCTTCTAATATTTTCTGTAACTTGGATAGACTTTCTTTACGCTTGGTGTCGCGAACTTTATAAATCTGATTAAAATAATTAGCACTGTAGACACCAAAAATAACAATGCTCAAAATAATAACTACAATCAGTAATTCTCCCAAAGTCATGCCACGATTTTTCCTTAAATTAGAAAGCATAGTGCGGTTATAAAACCTAACGATAAAAATGGACCAAAACTGACAGTTGATTTCATTTTCTTTTTTCTTAGCAAAATCAGTATGGCAGAGACGATTCCTCCTGTCAAGAAAGCCAGATAAATAGCCAGAAGCAAGGATTGTAAAGGCAAGGCTAAACCAATCACAAACACATATTTTACATCACCATAGCCCATGGCAGTGCCGTGGCTAAAATGATTAATCATCCAAAATAAAAACGCTATCAGTAATGACCCCAATAAAAAGATGTGTAGAACATTAAAGCGCAGCAATAGTGTTGCTATTAGGAAAACAATCAAGAGCTGATCAGGAATAACCTGATAGTAATAATCGGCCAAACCAATTGCCAAAGCGACTAGAATCAAAACTAATAATAGCCAATGTTCATAAGTGAATTGCCAGTTAATGCGATAAAACCAAAAAAGAAAAAGTGCTCCAGTAATAATCTCGAAAAAAAAGTGACTGGCGGGTATCGGGTGCTTACAGTTTCGACAACGACTACGAAGGAAAAGATAAGAAAAAACCGGAATCAAATCATACCACTTAATGGTTTGGTGACAACTGTCACAGCGTGATCGACCCCACAAAGACATCCCTAAAGGTAACCGAGAGGCGACTACATTGAGAAAAGATCCTAAAGCCGCTCCGATTATCATAATATAGCCCCATAATAAAAAAAAGATCAAATTCATATTCTTTGTATAATCATAAATCATGAGACGACTAATTAAAAGCCTACTTGCATACATTTTTTTTGCTCTACTTAGCCTGGCTTTTTTTAATCAGCTTTTTTTTCCGACTTTAAAAATCTATTATCCGGCCGATTTTTCGACCTCTGATCTTATCAATGTCAGCCTGTCGTTAAAGCATTATTTAGCTTCTAGCTTGGCTCAGAATCAACTACCTTTTGTCAGTTTAAAAGTGGGAAACGGGTTTCCGATTTTGGCTGAAAGTCAGATTGGAGCTTTTAATCTTTATAATCTTTTTCTTTATAAATTCGTCCCTATTATCTGGGCGTTTAATATAACCTATGTTTTGAGCATGATTGTGATGATGAGTTTTGGCTATCTTCTTGGACAATATTTATGGCACAAGAAAAGTATTGCCATTTTTTTTACGATCACTTTTGCCTTTTCCACAGCTGTATTTCTTAAAATTGTGCATCAAGACTTACTCAAAGCAATTGCTTTGATTCCGGCTCTTTTTTACTTCTTTTTGATGGCCACAGACAGACATTCAAACAAATTAATGGTCCTCTCTGCATTTATTGCCGGCCAACAGTTTCTTTTGGGTCATTACTTTTACAGCTTAGCCACAAATATATTTTTGCTAATTTTGATTGTCTACGAATTTTACCGTACAAAAAAACTTAAGCTTTTAAAGCTCTATTTTGTTTATATTTTGATTTTTCTTCTGATAGCTAGTCCACAACTGGTACAAACTTTGCTTTTTCTGCAATACTCAACCAGATCAGAGTCCGGTGGTGGGGTTTTATATAATTCTGCTTTTGAAAGTCAATATTTACTGACCTTTCTACATCCCTTTCCTTTTGGTCAAATCAAAAACGGTGATATTTTTACTTCGGCTATGTGGCTAAAGAGCAAGATGTCTCCTTGGGAGGGTAATTTGTTTACCGGGTTTATGGTTCCGATAATATTGATCTATGCTTCTTTTAGGAAATTTTTAGCCAAAAATTTGCGCCTTTGGACACATAAATGGCCGCACAGAAAACTTTTTTTTATTTTATTTATTTTGTCTTTTTTGTTTATGTTTGGCGGCAAGACACCGTTTCGCATCATTTTCAGTTTACCGCTAATTAATGGTTTTCGGGCGCTCGCCCGATTCAGCGCTTTAACCGTCTTTTTTGGATTAATTTGCTTTGGTTACCTGCTCAAAGAGCTGAATTTGAATAAGTATGTTTATGGAGTCATTATTAGCCTCCAACTAGTCACTTTTGCCTTCATTTATCACCAATATTACCCAACCGTCAGTCCGGCGCTGGTTTTAAATCCCCCGCCAATTGTCAAATATCTAAAACAACATCATGGTAGTGTCTACGAATATGGAGTGACCAAAAAATGGAGTCAAACCTTTTACAATCACGGTTACCAAGCGCTAGATAAATATCTGCTCTATCAGAATGGCAATTTCCCTTATCTTAACTTAATGCATGATGTCCCAACCTGTGGCATTTTTAAAGGCTCTGGTTTTAATGATCGTTATTACAGCGCAATTATCAAAAGCCTTGATTACAGCCTTTCCGGAGACGCCAAAGATAAGACTTTGTCTAACCAGTCACAACAGTTACTCAATCATCTTGGCTGTTCCCACTTGATTAGCACTGTTAAATATAAAAATATCACTCCCCGACTAACATATCGCAAACTGTTTGTTTACAAGTTAGAAAAGAATTCCATATTTGCTCAGTTTTATTCCATAACCGAAAGTTACTATGATGATCAGGACTTTTTGAATTTGATTGTTGCTGACAAAACTGGCAATAGAAAACTGTACTTGAAGAACACCAGTCAAAAAGCTTATTCAAGTCAAGCCAAAGTAACCATAAATAAAATTTCAGACCAAAAAGTCGGCCTGCAGGTTGAAAGTACCGGGTCAGGATATGTGTTTATTCGCATCTATAACTTTAACGGCTGGCAGGCCACTATCAATAACAAACCAGTCCCAATTGAACAAGCTAATTTAAATTATATGGCAGTTCCAATAAGTGGGGCGGGCCAACATCAAGTAAAACTGTTTTATCAACCACCCCTTTGGAAAATAACGTTTTTATTGACAGTAGTTGGCTATGTTCTGGTAATTATTGTAATAGTCGGTATTGTTGAGCCCAATACTCATAGCCCTGACGATTCTGGTAGCAGGAAACCATAAGTTTAGAAAGAACAAGAGCAGTTTCGCTAATTTTTTGATAACTAAAATCCTTGAGTAATATAGTTTGCGCTTGATCACACTGCCCTGCTCTGGATAAAGATAAAGCATATAAAACGTTTAGATCATGATGACCTTGATTGATTGAATAACCAATCTCAGCGTTTTTTAATGATAAAGTCAATCGATTTTGCTTTTTGTATTTTAATGCTAATCCATAAAAGTGTTTAGCATAAAAAGATTGCAGTTCCTTGTAAAAATAAATCGGATATATTGATTGACTTTTCTTTAGAAAATCAAGATTGAGTTTTGGCAAGGCGCCGGTGGGTTTGTTTTGAGATTGAAGAGTAATCTCGTCGAGCAGGCCAAAACCAGTTAATCTAAACTGAGGATTGCCTATATAGGTATTAGTAAATATCCGCCGCTTAGCTAAATTGAGTTTGATAAATTGATGACCAATTTTATCGCTGTTTAAAGACGGAATGTATAAATCAGGATAATTATGTTTTAGGACTCTTTGGTAATTCGGTTTATAAAGATGAGATAAAGAAACAAGAATGATGTCAGGCCGGACCTTAAGAACAGAATGATAGTATTGGACTGGAAAAAGATCCATGTCACGCCCCATCAACAAAAGGCTGTTCTTGGGCAACTGACTCAGATAATTATTGGCATGTTGTTTAAAATAAGTATTTTGAGACAAGAGGGAAATAAACAGAATATTTTTTAAACTAAACAAGATTGGGATCATAATTAGGACTATTAACCAGATACCACGATAAATCAGTTTGGCTAAGGCTTGTTTAAGAATAAATCTGGTTAACAGATGCCTGACCACGTTAAAGAATCCCTGATAGCCGACAAAGATAAAGATCGGCATAAAAATAAAAGAGAGCAAAAAATAGCGCTCCAACACGCCTTTGCTAAAATCTGAATATAAACTAACATCGGTGTAAAAAATAAGTAAAGGTCCGTACAACAACCAAAGAAAAATTAGCGGCAGATATTGACGCCAATAAGACTTAATAATCACGATTATGCCAATAATGGCCAAACCAACACCAATTACAGTAAAATTATTAACCAGACTATTTAAGTAAAATTGAAGATTGCCAAATTTGCTAAAAAAACTTTGGTAGCTGCCCAAAGAGGTTGAAAAAAAACCATACTGGGCTCGAGTAAGCAGGCGCCACAAGCCCAGGAAATTGTGCCTTTCCCAATAGATCAACGAGTTCTCGTTCCAGATAAGATAATAAAAAAAATAGGGTAATAAGGCTAAAACAAGATAGAAAAACAACAATAGCTTGTTTTTTTTAAAAAAATTGATGACTTGATTAAATCGGTGTCGCTGAAAAAACAGATAGACCAGCAAGGACAGCATAATCACATAATGGAACAGAACGCCGATCAAGAATGTCATCCAAAACAAACGATGATCACGTTCCTGACGATTATTTAGAAAACGTAACAAAAAAAAACTATTCAGACTGATAATAAAAATCGACAGAGTATAAATCTCTGGAACCAGGCTGTAGATCAAAAACAAATAAGAAAAACCAAGATAAACGATCGGTACTAATTGGTCTATTAATCCAGAAGTTTTAAACTTAAGCTGTTTAGCAAGATTCTTAGTTATAAAAAATAGACTAATCAGTGTTAGAACTCCAAACAGAGAGCTCATAGCCCCAATCTTCTGGGCCGCTGTACCAAAAGGAATTAGTCTAAATATAAAACCGATCAAATAGTAAATTGGAAATCCGGGCGGATGAATAGAACCGCGATTGTAAATAGCTGAAACAATATCACCAGAATCAGCTGCCCAGATATCCTGAAACATTAAACGTAATTATAGCTGACGATCAATAGATACACCAGAAGCAAGCGGTGTTACTGCCGCCATTGACAGCACATTCACCGGTCGCGTCTGAAACTGGACCGTAATACTCAGTTGAGTAATCTGCAGAGGTAAATTTGGTATTACTGTCAGCCTCGCTAAAAGACTTTGATTGAGGGTCAAAACACATAGCAATATGTGAATTTGTCAATGTTGCGTCTTCTTTTGAAATATAAATGGCATCAAGACTTCCCTCAGCGAGTTCAATAAAGTTGTCCTTAAGTTCACCGGCATCAATTAAAGGCTGAATGACAACTTCTGGTGTAATTGTTTCAACGGTGGCGGCTGTATCAGTAATAGCGTCCCAGCCTGTTGGCCAAGCGTTTTTAAGAGCATAATAACGAATACCGGCATTAAAAATTTCCTGAGTGGTATTACGGACGCCAGTATCAGCACCTTTTCGGAATTGTTCAAAAGGATCAATTGCGGCCAAAAGGGCTACGGCTAAAGTACCAAGTAAAGCAATAACGATTAGCAACTCAATTAACGTAAAACCCTTTTTCATAATTATTTTAAATTAGTAATACATTCAGAATAGAATATCTAAAATTGTTTGTCAAGTGTTTTTAATTCATATACAATGATTTAATGCTGAAATATTCGTTTAAGAAATTTTTGGATTATCTTGTACATGATGGTGTCCTTACAGAGCCCCAAGCTAAGCAGGCAGAACTGGAAATCCTTAAATCTGATCTTGAACCAGAGGACTTTATTTTGAAAAAGAAGCTGGCCACCAATGAGCAGGTGCTGACCGCTAAAGCCAAGGCTCTGGGTTTTGAATATGTTTCACTGACTAATGTGGCGGTTTCGCCCCAGGCAATTACTCTGATTCCAGAGGTAATTGCCAAACAATATGTTGTCTTTCCAATCGAATACGATCACAAGAACAATGTTTTGAAAGTGGTCATGGAGGATCCTTTAAATCTGGACATCATCAGTTTTCTTGAAAAGAAAACCAATAAGAAGATTGTTCCTTATATGTCGTCAAAAGACGAAATCATTGAGGCAATCAGAATTCAGTATCAGCAGAGCATTTCACCGACTGTAACCACCGCTCTTGAGGAGTATTCTGATCAGCAAAAAGAAGAGCAAGGAGCCATTTCTAAATCACAGATAATTAAGGAACCGCCTATTGCCAGACTGGTTAACACCATTCTTGAATATGCAGTCAAAGGCCGAGCCTCAGATATTCACATTGAGCCACAGGAATTTAAAACCCGAGTCCGTTACCGGATTGACGGCATTCTTTATGAAAAATTAAGCCTGCCCCGCTCCCTTCACGAATCGTTTGTTTCCAGAATCAAAATTCTGTCGCAGATGCGCATTGACGAGCGCCGCTTACCACAAGATGGCCGGTTCACCTTTAAAATCGGTGATCAAGAAGTGGATTTGCGTGTTTCCAGTTTGCCGACAGTTCACGGCGAAAAAATTGTGATGAGATTGCTCAAAAAAACCGGCGGCATCCCTAGCTTACCCGATCTGGGTTTGACCGGCACTGGCTTGCAAAATCTTGAGGCGGCAATTACCAAACCCTACGGCATTATTTTGATTACCGGACCAACCGGTTCTGGTAAAACCACAACTTTGTATTCAATTTTATCTCGGTTAAATAAACCCGGAGTCAATATTCTGACCCTGGAGGATCCGGTAGAATATGAAATTCCCGGCATTAACCAGGTGCAAATTAATGTTCAGGCCGGTCTGACTTTTGCTAACGGATTGCGTTCTTTTTTACGACAGGATCCCAATATTATTCTTGTTGGTGAAATCCGTGACCAGGAAACTACTAATTTGGCAATCCAGGCCGCTCTTACCGGCCATTTGGTTTTTTCCACTCTTCATACCAATGACGCCGCGACCGCCATTCCGAGATTGATTGACTTGGGTGCAGAACCGTTTTTGGTGGCCTCAGTTTTGGCTGCAACAGTGGGTCAGCGGATTATGCGTAAAATTTGCCCCAGTTGTAAAGTCAGCTATCAACCCTCCAAAGAGATCGAAGACTCGGTCCGTAAGACTCTCGGACCTCTTTTACCCTCAAAGCTCGCTAATCAACCGCTGACTTTTTATAAAGGCAAAGGCTGCGATGAATGTGGCCAGAGCGGTTATTTTGGCCGCGTGGGAATTTTTGAAGTCATTCTCGCCAACCAACAAATGTCTCAATTAATTCTAAAAAGCGCCACCGCCGAGGAAATTGCCAAAGAGGCTAAAAAATTTGGCACTATTAATATGATTGAGGACGGTTATTTAAAAGTTTTGGCCGGGGTCACAACGGTTGAAGAAGTCCTGAGAGTGGCACAAGAAAGATGATCAATCCATCACAATTAATTGACGAAGTTATTAATCGCAACGCCTCTGATTTGCATTTGGTCGTTGGCTATCCACCGGCCGTACGTGTCAATACGGTCTTAATTCAACTCAGCCTGTACCCGACTCTGACTCAGGAAGATGTCCATTCTTTTATAATGACTTTTACCACCAAAGAACAGCAGGAAATTTATTATTTGAATAAAGAAATTGATTTTAGTCTGGTTCACAACACTTTTCGATTTCGTGCCAACGCCTACTATCAGCTTGGGCAAATGTCTATTTCATTAAGATTGATTCCGGAAAAAATTAAATCACTGGACGATTTAAAATTACCAAGTATTTTGCATCAAATTCCCAATTTTAAACAAGGTTTTGTTTTGATTACCGGCCAAACCAGTCAGGGTAAGTCAACAACCATGGCCTCAATTATTAACGAAATCAATATTAATCGCCAGCTCCATATTATCACGGTCGAAGATCCGATTGAGTTTACCTACCCCAAGGCCAAAGCTATTGTTTCTCAGCGGGAGGTTAAGCATGATACTCTTTCTTTTAATAATGCCTTGCGTTCGGTTTTACGTGAAGATCCGGATGTGATTGTAGTGGGTGAAATGCGCGATTATGAGACTATTTCTAGCGCCTTAACTCTCGCCGAAACCGGACATTTGGTATTTTCGACTCTTCATACTAATACCGCCACTCAGACAATTGACCGGATTATTGACGTTTTTCCAGAAGAACAACAACCACAGGTTCGCGTACAACTAGCCAATGTTCTCAAGTCAATTGTCTGCCAGCGTTTGCTTCCGGACCTGAAGGAGGAAGGCTTGATTCCGGCGGTTGAAATCTTGTTTAATAATTCAGCCGTTGCCTCTCTTATTCGCGAAGGGAAAAGTTTTCAGATCGATAACGTATTACATACATCTGCCTCTGAAGAGATGATTCTGTTTGAACAATATTTGAAGCAAATGACTGATAAAGGGCTGATTCGCAAAGAAACCGCTCTAAAATATGCGTTTAGAACTAAATTAATTCAGGAACTTTTAAAATAAAATGCAGTTTGATTATCAGATCATCGATCGCAAACATAAGCGCAGTCACGGCACCATTGAAGCTAGCTCGATGAAAGAGGCCAGAAGCATTCTGAAAGAAAAAGAGGCTTTTATCGTCCGTCTGAAAGCCAAAACTGAAATCTTTAAAAATATTCAGGGCTTGCGCCGAAATAAGAACGGCAAACTTAATTTTAATTCGCTGGTAGATTTTACCAGACAGATGGGGATTATGATTAATGCCGGCCTGTCACTGGTAGACGCACTTAGTATTATTGTTGACCAAACCAAGGATATTAATCAAAAACTGGTGATCGGCCGCTTGTCTGATTACATTAAAAGCGGTTCTTCTCTTTCCACCGGAATGACTGATATGCCCGACAGTTTTCCTAATTATTACATTTCGCTTATTAAAGCCGGTGAATCCTCGGGCAAATTGGACGATGTTTTTTTGCGTTTGGCCGAAAATCTAGAAAAATCCCGGGAGTTCAGGGGCAAAGTAAGCGGTGCCTTGGTTTATCCGATGTTAATTATCATTGGTATCGTAGTAGTTGCTTTTGTGATGATGACTTTTGTTTTACCGCAACTATTGGAAATGTATAAAAACTTTGATGTCGAATTACCGGCCACAACCCAATTTATCATTAACTTTTCTAATTTTCTTTCTAAATTCTGGCCTTTGGTAATTGTCGCCACATTTGTTGCCGGTGTACTTTTAAGAACATTACTTACTAAACCTCGTTACCGCCGAATACTTGATATGTATTTGATCAAAATGCCGGTCTTTGGCAACATTATTCAAAAATCTATTCTGGTTGAGACGACCCGAACTTTATCAATTTTAATTCAATCCGGCGTACCATTATTGGAAAGTTTGACGATTGTCAAAAGAACTACTAATAACGCCTTGTATCGAGAGGCTTTTGAAGATATTTATAATGATGTGGAAAAAGGCCGATCTCTGGGTGAATCATTGGCTTCCTCAGGTATTTTTCCAGCTATTTTTGTACAAATGACCAGCGTTGGCGAACGCACCGGTAAACTTGACGATACTCTGCTTCGACTGTCAAAGTATTTCCAAATGGAATCCGAACTGGCAATCAAAACCGCCACTACTCTGATCGAGCCAGCCATTTTGGTAATTTTGGGTTTGGGAGTGGGCTTTTTGATTACTTCGATCCTGACGCCGATCTACAACCTCACCGGTTCCATCGGTTCCGCTCGATAATTCAACTTAACTCTTTTCTTGGGGTGGCTGACCGGATTTGAACCGGCAACATCCTCCTCCACAGGGAGGCGCTCTGCCGTTGAGCTACAGCCACCAATAAGGATTATTCTAACAATTTGTTTCTCAATTCTCTACCGGCACCACTTTTCAAATAAATTTCTAATTCCCTGGCAGCACTACGGTCTAAACATTCTTGTGCAAATATCAAAATAAATGGACCACGATTAACAGTTGATTTGGTAGCAAAAGAACCACTATTATGTTGTTTAAGACGTCTGAATAAGTTTGACGTTATACCAGTATAATATTTCCTGTCTTTCTTACTTTGTAAAATATATACATAATACATTATCTGCTCTGCCATTGACCCGCCTACGGCGGGCAGGGCTACAGCCACCAATTATGTGCTTGCACTGAGCCTGTCGAAGTGCTTCCAAGAGGATTCGAACCTCTGACCTTCCGCTTAGAAGGCGGACGCTCTATCCGACTGAGCTATGGAAGCATGTATAAATATTATATCAAGAGATTGACTCTTAGATAATGTCTTCCTTGCGGCGGCGAATAAAGCTGATCCACTCCTCAATGACTTCAAAAAGAACTTTGAAAGGCGCCTCGATTAGAAAATCAAAAACAAACAATAAAACATTGATTTTGGAAATTTCAGAGCTCAGCCACTTGCCCACCGAAACCAAAGGCATTAAGAAAAAATCAACTACCGGCGTAAAGACACTTTCTTTTTCCTTAACTACGTATTCCTTGGCGGTCTGGCTGATACGATAGCCAAAAAAACTGACCGCTGAGGCAAAAAAGAAGAAAATAATCTTGCTGGTAAGATGAAAGCGGAAAAGATTAAGAATGCTGTTGATCGCCAGAAAAGTAACGGCAAAAGTGGTGAAGTAAAAACTCCAGAAAATAACATTAAACAAAAAGTTGCGATCCTTGATTTTTTTGGCCCTAAAGTGAATTTTTTCAGTCTGTTCTTCCATTAAAATTCGTTTGATCCGGAGCCAAATCCGCTCAGTGTTATTTTCGTCCGGGACCGAGTTAAAAATCACAAACAAAAACATCAAGAAGGGCGGAAACAGAGAATTAATGGCCAGAGAAACATAGTCGACCTCTTCTCCCAATTGTTTCATGAGCGGGTACTCGGCCATCAGAACAAAAATTATTTTAGTAAGAAATATGTAGATAATACTGCGGATACCGGCTCGGGAAAGCTTTTCTTTGGTTGTTTGGTACTTGTCGGCGCAGACCTCCTCAATCCGGCTCTTGAGTTTCTTCTCTTCGGCAAACAAGTCGTCAAGATTATTAATATTCTGCAAAATAGTCCCTTTAAAAATAAGGTAAGTTGGCCGTAAGTTACGCAGATATTTAATTATTTTGCGATTTATTGGCGCTTCGATCTGTTTATCAATAAACAAAAAGGCTTTTTTAAACTGAGCCTTGTTTTCTTTAAGGTCGCCCTGCTCAATTTTAAGCAAATCTTCAAAAATCAATTTAAAAAGATGATAACGAAGGTAAACAGTGTCGCTTTTGAGAAAAACTTGTTCTAAATTCAGATAAAAAAGAAGATTCTTTTCATCCACAGTTTTGCCTTCAATTTCAATAGACGGATTAAGAATCTGATAAAAATAAAAAAGAAAGATTGAATTGATTTTGCTTTCTTTTTCGCTGAAGATCTCTTCGATCTGACAAACTAATAAATCTTTGATGAACTGGTTGTAGAAAATAACCTTGGGTCGAGGTTCGCCTTTTACCAGAATATTACGTAGTCGTATGTACCAGTCCAATGTGCGCTGCAGACGTTCAACGCTTTGCTCAGGAATTTTATCCTTGCGATAGTATCCGGCCCAGGCGATCTCTTTGGCCAAAGATAAGCCTTCATCAGAAAGTTCGGGATTAAAAGCCAAACGCCGGGAAACAATTCGGTTGATGGCATTACGGCGAATAATGTGCTCGTCCTTAAACTCAATTACATTGCGGAATTTTTCGTAGGCAATCGCAAAGAAAGAAACGGTTTTGGAAACATCAATTGCTTCCGAACCCTCAACCTCCGAAGAATTGACGACAGTCCTGACTGCTTGCAATAATTGTTCTGTTTGTTTGGTAATTGCAATCATATAGTATAATTCTACCATAGTACTGCCTCTGTAGCTCAACGGATAGAGCACTGGTCTTCGGAACCAGGGATAGGGGTTCGATTCCCTTCAGAGGCACATGGTTTTAGTGGTAATTGCGATTCAAATAATTTTGTTGCTGATTTTAATCGCCTGCTGGCTGTATTTTGCCAGTATGCTGATTTCCGATCTCTTTGGTGTTCCGTTTGTTCCCACCCGAAACAAAAGCCTAGATCAGATCTTTGACTTTATTGAATTTAATCAAAAGGATGTTTTTTATGACTTGGGTTCCGGTGACGGCCGTTTGCCATTTTATATTGCCAAAAAATATAATATCAAAGCGGTGGGAGTTGAACTTAATCCCCTACTCCATGTTTTTTGTCTATTTAAAAAATGGCTGACAAAAAGTGAGAAAGTGCAGTTTTATCGCCGTAATTTTTTTAATCTTGATTTAAAGCCGGCAACGGTAATTTATCTATTTCTTTTTCCTGAAGTTGTTGAGAAACTTTATCCGAAATTTATGAAGCATTGCCCACGAGGAACAGTGATCATCTCACACGGCTTTAAAATAAAAAAACTGGAATCAAAAAAGGTGGCGGAGCTACCTAACAAACCTTTTGCTACTTATTTTTACCGTCTTTGACGGTTTTGATCTTTAGAGACAATTGCTTGGTCAAAAATTGATTGATTAAACTCAATATTGACTTATTATCTTTAGTATAAGAATAAATTCGCATGGTGTAAAATTGCTGATAACGATCCAAAAGTTCAATTTTCTCTACCGCTTTGAATTTTCTTTTTATAAGGGTCGTAATTTGCTGCCAGTGATTCTTGTTGTCAAACTGATAAGTTAAATCCTCGACGATAGGCGCCTGGTTTGATTGGGCTTTAATACTAGTCAAAAACTGGAAATACTTGGCTAATAGTCCAAAATCTAATTCAGCTATAGCCGGCACTGACTTTAAACCAAGTTTAAAGGCAATGGATTTATTCAAAACGCCAATTTCACCTAAGTATAAATTGTCCAGGTAGATTGTCGCACTAAGCTTTGGATCAAAATAGGCCTGCTTAGTACCGGATTGGTAAGAAATTAACTTCGTTAAATGACCCATTTGAAACAAGGAGTCAAGAACCCCTTTTAATTCAAAGTAGTCGTTACTGGAAAGTAATGATAGAGTTGGTCGCTCAAGCGGCAGTTGCTTGGGTCGTGGTAGATAAACGTGAGCCAACTCAAACAACTTAAGTCTGGGTTGCTGGCTGTTGATCACAGCGGCTCTGGCTAATGAAGCAAGCAAAGTCTGCCGAAAACAAACCAAGTCCTGTGACATTGGATTGAGCATCCGGATTGGTTTTGTTTTAGTGGCAAAAAGTTGATTAAGTGACTCAGAAATCATTGAGTAATTGTATAGTTCAAAAAACCCAAGCGAGGCAAGAAACTCCTTAATCACTTTTTCCTTATTAAAACGCTCAGTCAAATTACGTAAATATGGATCAGAGTGAAAAACAAACGGCGGTAAATTAGTCCCTAAATTGTTGTAGCCGTAAATCCGAGCGACTTCTTCAATTAAATCCTGTTTAAGATTGATGTCTTTTTCGCGGTAAGCCGGAATGCTAAAAGTCAGAGTTTGTTTTGATTTGGCTTTCAAATTAAAGCCCAAAGCTTTCAGGATACTGGTCACTTTTGCGACGCTAATATCAAGATTCATATAAGTCGCAAAATCAGAAAGATCAATCGAAATGAGCTTGGATTTGGCGACTGTTCTATTAATGTCGATAATCGGGCTGGCAATTTTGGCTTTGGCCAACTGTACAAACAAAGAGATCCCTCTGTTAAAAGCGAGCTCGGCCGTCTGGACATCAGGTTCGTTTTCATTGTATGAGGCTGCCAAAGTTCTAATCCCGTGCTTCATACTGGTCTTACGAATAATAAAGGGATTAATCATTTCAATAAAGAAAATAATTCGTTTGGTGTCGTCAGCAACCATACTGTTTTGCCCACCCATAATGCCGGGTAAATCAATCACTCGACCAGTGCCATCATCAATGACAACATCATCTTTATATAAAGCATGATTTAAACCATCTAAAGTAACTAAGTTTTCTTTATCTTGAGCCTGACGTAATACAAGTTTGCCAGTTTTAATCTTGTCGTAATCAAACACATGACAGGGATGCCCGACTTCCAGCATGACATAATTGGTCACGTCAATTAGATTGCTTTGAGAACGGATGCCGGCCTGTTCTAAACGGTCTCTCACATATTGAGGGGAACGGTCAACTCTGACCTGATCCATAACCACGGCTAAGATACGTCGGCTTAGTTTGCTGTTGTCCTCAACGGTTAACCGAAGCTTAGTCTTAGCTTTAAAAACATGTTTAATTTTTTTTAGGGGTAGAAATTTAGCCTGATATCCATGCTGCTTAAGAATCACGGCCGCCTCACGGGCAATCCCGATCACTGAGGCGCTGTCGATCCGATTGGTTGTCACTTCGATATCATAAGCATAATCCTTACCAAAAGGTTCCAGTTTTTCAACCGACGGACCGGACAAGGACAAAAGAGAGGCCATTTCATCAGGCTTGGCATCGGTTTTCAAATATTCTCTTAGCCAACTGTCTAAAATTCTGATGTTCATAGTTATTGATAAATATCTAACTGACCACTGAAAAGTTTGCGTAAATCAAACAACTGGTGCTTCATCATATACACCCGCTCAACACCAAAACCAAAGGCCCAGCCGGTATACTTTTGCGAATTGATTTTGCCTGCTTTTAAGACGTTTGGGTGAACCATACCGGCGCCACCAAGTTCGAGCCAACCGCTTTTGCAAACACGGCACTTGCCGGATTTGGTTTTTTGCGTTCCCTGACAAATGGTGCAGGTGGTGTCGATTTCAAAAGAAGGCTCGGTAAACTGAAAGTGATAAGGCCGCAACCGAATCTGGACATCATAGCCAAAATACTCCTTGGCAAAGTGATTAATGGCCCCTTTTAGATGAGTAATATTAATGTTACGGTCGATGCATAAGCCCTCAAATTGATGAAACATAGGCGTATGAGTAACATCCCAGTTGCGCCGGAAACAACGGGCAATATTAATCATTCTCACCGGCTTGCCTTTCATTCGCCACATTTCCCTGACCTGGCCGGAGGAAGTGTGAGGAGAAAGAACCATTTTGCCAAAAGTGGAACTAGCCTCACCATCCACGGTAAACGATTCAAATTCATCACGGGCCGGATGAGAGGGGGGCATATTTAAGCTGTCAAAAGAAAAGTATTCATATTCAATCTCCGGATACGAAACACGATAAAAACCGATCTTGGCAAAAATTTCAGTGATTTCGTTTATGGTTCGGGTAATTGGATGGATTGCTCCAATAGATATTTTTGTTCCTGGTAAAGTCGGATCAGTAACCGGCTCTTTTTGCCTTAAAACCGCCTGAATCTGGCTGTTCAACGCTCTTATTACTTCCTGCTTCTGATTATTAATGTTCAAGCCCAAATTCTTTTTCTGAATCGGATCAGAAACAGATTTTAGCTTTTGGAGTTGTTGATTAAAATAACCCTTTTTTCCTAAGAACTTTGTTTTCAGTACTTCCAGATCGTCTAAGCTTTTGGCTTGTTGGATTTCCCGAATTATTTGGTTTGCCAATTTAATTACCGTTACTTAATTTTTTTCACAAGCCTTTCAAAAAAAGGCCCATCCTGAGCAATTAAAGCTAGGATCTTACGGTCGAGCTGGATATTTTTGATCTTTAGTAAATGGATAAATTCGGAATATTTAATTTCAAAAGGTGTCAAGGCGGCGTTGATTCTGGTAATCCAAAGACGGCGCATCTGACGCTTGCGATGTTTTCGTCCGGCAAAGGCATATTCACCGGCGTGAAGAACTGCTTCGTTTGCCACTTTGTAAAGACGGCTTTTGGTCATTCGGTAACCCTTGGCGAGTTCCAGAACCTTTTTGTGTTTTTGGTGTGAGGTCAAGCCTCTTTTAACTCTGGTCATTTATTTTCCTAATAATTTTTTAATTTTTATCGAAATGGTTGAGTGCAGTTGTTTGGTTTTCTTTAAACGTCTTATTTGAGTCTTGGACTTATTGGTCCGTTTGTGACGCATACCATGACTACGGTGCAAAACAACACCGTTTTTGGTAACTTTAAATCTTTTTTTAATTGATTTCCTGATTTTTAGCTTCGGCATGTTGTCCTTTGTCAATACTTATAACTGCCCGTAATACTTTGCCGTGCATTACCGGCTCAGTTACTATTTTACTACTTTTAATCCCACTTAGAAAGAGATATAAAAAAGCTTTTGCCTGCTCTTTCTTACCCAGCTCCCGGCCCTTCAGCCAAAGACTGATACGAACCTGGTTGCCGTTCTTTAAAAACTGGGCTGCCCGACCTTTGACTCTTTCCAAATCGTGCTCGGCCATAAACAAGCTGATTTTTAATTCTTTGGTCTCGGTTTTGCCTTTCTTTTCACCTTTACTGCGTTTGGCCAGCTGGTACAAGTATTTATTAAAGTCAATAATCTTGGCTACCGGCGGCACCGCTTTGGGTGCAATTAACACTAAGTCGTGACCCAATTCCTTGGCTTTATCCAAAGCTTGAGAGCGACTGAGAATTCCCAAAACCTCGTTTTCTTCAGTTAAGACACGTAAACTTGGTTCCCGAATATAATCATTAATCGGAACAGAACGTCTTAATAACTGTTTTTTTGAAATACTACGTTTTCTTCTCAATTTGCTGCTTCAAGACTTTAATAAACTCACTTAATTTTTGCTGTCCCAAGTCCTTATTTTCTCTGGTTCGCACACTGACAAAAAACTCTTTTTCAGTACTTAACTGGACTTCTTTGTCTCCAATTATACAGAGATAAGGGGTTTTTTGCAATGACTGCTCGCGAATCTTCGCTCCCAAGGGCTTGTTTTCCAAGTTTGTCTCAACCCTTATGGCCTGATTATTCAAAACCTCGGCTACAGCTTGCGCTTGCTCTATAAACTTATTACTCACCGGCACCACTACTACCTGTACCGGAGACAGCCAAACCGGAAAGGCGCCGGCATAATGTTCGATGAGAATAGAGACAAAGCGCTCAATCGAACCCATAATGGCGGCATGGATCATCACGATCGGTTCATGTCCGCCGTTTTCGTTAATGCAGGCAAGTTCAAAACTTTTGGGCATATTCCGATCCGCCTGAATGGTGGCCACTTGCCATTCTCTTTGCAATGAATCCTTAGCAATAAAATCGATTTTGGGCCCATAAAAAGCCGCTTCACCAATCGCAACCTGATAATCGACCCCTCTTTCCTTAACCCAGCTCTCAAGCTCTTGTTCCCATTTTTGCCAATTAGCTTCTTCACCCAGATAGTTTTGCATTTTTTTGGGATCATGAAAAGATAACCTGACTTTCAATTGAGGAAATCCCGTGGCTTTGTAAAAGCGCTCAATAATTTCCCAAATCTTTAAACATTCCTGTTTTAACTGGTTTTCGCGGCAAAAGACATGGGCATCGTCCTGAGTTATACAGCGCACTCTGGATAAACCGTTGAGTTCACCGGTTTGCTCATCGCGATAAACCATTGTTGTTTCGGCATAACGCTGAGGTAAATCACGATAGCTCCGCTGTTGGCTATTATAAATTTGTGTATGATGCGGACAATTCATCGGCTTCATGGCAAACACGTGTCCCTCCCGAGTGGTGATTTTAAACAAATCATTTTTAAACTTGTCCCAGTGGCCGCTGACTACATATAAATCCTTCTTAGTAATGTGGGGGATGGCCACTTTCTGATAACCTTTTTCGCACCTGAGCTGCCAGACATAATCATCCAGCAAATTACGAATCAGTGTTCCTTTTGGCGTCCACAAAGGCAAACCCGGGCCAACTAGTTGCGAGAATGTGAATAAGCCCAAATCTTTTCCCAATTTTTTGTGGTCTCTAGCTTTAGCCAGCTGAATTTGCTCCAAGTAATCCATCAATTCTTTTTCATTCTCAAAAGCCGTGCCGTAAATTCGAGTAAGCATTTTGTTTTTTTCGTCTCCACGCCAATAAGCGCCAGCCACTGATAGCAATTTAAAATGCTTTAACTCTTGCTTTGGTTTTTCTAAATGCCCACCACGGCAAAGATCCACAAAGCCGCCGGATTCATAAACCGTGATTTTTTCTTTTTGTTTAATTAGTTCATCAATCAACTCAAGTTTGTAAGAGTTGTCTTGGTAAATTTCTTGAGCTTCTTTTTCACTGACTTCCCGCCCCTTTAACTCTCCCCATTTTAAGAGCAATTGCCGCATCCGCTTTTCGATCTTAGCCAGATCTTTATCAGAAATCGGCTGATCAAATTCAAAGTCGTAGTAAAAACCGTTTTCAATCACCGGACCGATGGTATGTTTTGTTTTTGGATACAAATCCAAAACCGCGGCCGCTAACAAGTGACTGGCCGTGTGCCTGAGATTATTTACTTTTTGTTCGCTCATTTCTTTTATTATATTAAACTTTTAATTAATTTTGGCCCATAAAAAAACCCGCCGCTGGCGGGTATTTTTTTTGTGCCATACTAATACCCTCCAGTTAGGAAAGGTTAGTAGTAGTTGTCACAAAATTAAGTTTCATCTGACAATATTAAATCACTTGTAGATTTAGTTGTCAAGAGTATCGATCTTAAAGCCCAATCTGAATGGCAATCGCTTTCATTGATTCAAGGCAAATTTCAATGAATTTTTCCAAAGGAATATTCAAACCTTCAGGCAAAGAACACATCGCTACTTCATCACGCCGGGTGCCGGCGGCAAAACGGGGTTCTTTTTTAAAACGCTTAATCACCGAGGACAGTTTAACGTCGGCTAACTTTCGTGAAGGATAGACAAAAGCAACGGCCATAATTAAGCCAGTTAAACTATCGCTACAAAAAATCGCCCATTGCGCCTTTGTACTTGGTTTAACATTAGTTAACTCAGGCGCGTGGGAAAGAACAAGTTGATGAATTTCTTTTGAAATTGTTAGTTCATATTTGGCTAAAGCTTCAAGGGTTTTTTTGGGATGCTCAGTTTTGAACTCCCCACCAAAATCAATATCATGAATTAAACCCGCAAGCAGCCAATCTTCTCTGGGCAACTCATTAGACGCCAATTGACCATTAGATTTCAAATAATCATAAATTCCACCCATACAAGCCTCCAGAGCTAAGGAATGCTTAAAAATATTAGGTTCCACCTGTTTCTCAACTGCCTGTAAATATTGCTCTCTTATATATTTCATGTGGCCGCTAAGGGACTTGAACCCCTGACCTACCGGATGTAAACCGGTTGCTCTACCAACTGAGCTAAGCGGCCATTCTTATTTATATCAGAGATAATTTTACCAAAAAACTAGTTTAGGGCATTTCTGTTTGCCATAACACATTCGGCAACCCTTGCTGGAAGAGGTAGTGGAGTATCTTTATAAACTGTATTGGCAACTTCGGTTAATTTTCCTCGAATTCTACTACTGCATTGTTTTAGATATTCTTGAATTGGAGTAAGACCAACTAACCCTTGAACATATTCAAAATCAGGGAAATGATAAAATCCATAAATACGATGAGAAGTTGACCCTTCAATCTCAATTACATCATGTATCTCAGCGTGTCTTTCTTTAACCGCCTGATAAACATAGTAGTAACTTGCACCACCTTCGCTTCCAAGTCTAAGAATTTTTTGAAAACCAGATCCTTTTAAAATGGCTAAATATCCATCTTGGTATGCACTTCCCATACGAATTACTCTCTGACCAAATTTTGTTGGCACAACTAAATTATAAAAACTCTCACCGACTATTTCTTTCATCTCTTGACGCTCTGGACTCTCATTATCATTAAAAGCAGTAATATTATTTTTAGGAACTGTATACGAAAAAACATAACCTTCATGACCTTTGGTTTTTGAACCGAGTTTTTGAGCAGCTCTGGATAAGATGTGTTCTCCAGTAGGAGGACGTACTAGTGCATGGAAAACAAAGGGATGAACGCATGGCTGAAGATCAATAACTGGTCCAATACCAGAAAGAATATGTCTACATTTAGGTTGAGTTTGTAAATTGTGAGGAACTGGTATATAGACTGGCTCAAACGAATAAATTTTCGAATCAGCCCTCTTAATAATTTCGACCATATTAAATTAAATTATTGTGTTGATTATTATAACACAAAGGGATTATTGTACCAATCTATACTACTTAATCTAGGCTAATCTAGCAATTATTTTTGCCTGTTTTACTTGCTCTATTTGAACATTAACAAAACCATTCGCCAATTGTCCCCCCCCAGGAATAATTATTTCTAAACCGTTATCCAAAAAGCCCAGGGCATAGTCAGTTTTGCGATTAATGATTAAGGCGCGTTTGGTTTGACCTAATAGATTACTTTGAAAAACAGCCATCTTTTTGATGAACAGCTCATGCAATATCTTGGAGCGCTTAGTTTTCTCGGTTTCAGATGGATCTCTTAAACGTTTGGCCAGATAATAACCAGCCGTAAACTCCCGCTTACTATACTTAAAAATGTGAGCCCTCACAAAAGGACTTTGGCATAAATATTGATAAGTTTCTTTAAAATTCTGTTCACTTTCTTCTAAAAACCCAACGATCACATCCGTGGCTAACAAAGCATCGGGCACTGTTTTAGCCAGTTGATTGACCCGGTCGCTAAATTCCTCAAGGTTATAACGGCGTTTCATTAAACCAAGGATTTTATTACTTCCCGATTGCACCGGAATATGAAAATATCGAGTCAGCCTAAAGGCAGAAACGCTTTGATACAGATTAAAAAAGCCCTGATTGAGGTTTTCGGTATAAAGAGAGCCAAAACTGATTTTGGGAACGGTTGTTTGTTTGAGAACTTGCTCAATTAAGTTGGCAAAATCTTGCTGATCTTTGGTTTTGTATAAGCCAAGATTGATTCCGGTTAAAATAACCTCGTTAATGGGATTTTTGCGGATTGCAGAATTAATGTATTCAATAATCGTGTCCGGCTCATAACTGACAGACAAGCCACGTAAATAAGGGACAATGCAGTAAGTGCAAAAATAATCACAGCCATCCTGAACTTTGACCATTAATCTGGAGCTTTGCAAAAACTTACCCCAGGGCTTGTCCGATTTAACGTGAATTTTGGACCGATTGAATTTTTGAGCAATAATTTGGCTTAATTTGTTTTTCTTAAAGTTAGTGATAATGTTGATTTGACCGGGCAAAATTGAGGTTTTTTGCCACAACGTAGCCGCACAACCGGTCAAATAAATAACAGCTTGGGGATTTTGGGATCTGGCCTGGTTAATAAACTGCCTTAGTTCACGAACGGCTTTTTGAGTCACCGCACAAGAATTGATGATCAATAAATCCGTTTGTTTGAGATCTGTTTCTTGAAAACCAAACGTCAATAACTCCGTGGCAAGTTTGGTAGATTCGGCGGAATTCACCCGACAACCAAAAGTGTGGATATAAAAATGCATGAGCTAATTATACTGTTTTTAGCCCGGAATATTGGCTTGAGTAAGCTCTTTGGACAAAGAAAACTTAGTTCCTTTGCTCTTGGCCATTTGTCTGAATTTCTTTTGTTTTTTTTTGTCAAAAGTCGTCTGCAACCATAATCGGCCCTCGGAAATTTTTTGTCGTAACGAACGCAATAATTTGACAATAAACTCTAAAAAGCGTAAATGATAAATACCGGCATCTTTGGGCAAATCAGTGACCACCAGTTTGGAAACATCATTGATTAAAGCCTTATCTTGCAATTTGAGCATCTCAATCTCTTTTTTAACCTCCTTCATCAAATTGCTGATTTCAGAATTAAGCCGAGATTGTTCCTGCTTTTCCAAATAATTAAAAACAATTTCGGTGCGTCTGATCCGCTTGGGTTCTTTTTTTTCCTGAGTAAAGCCGGATTGAAAAGATTCATGATTAAAAGCATTGTCATGTCCGCCGAATAATTGGGAATTGAGGTCGCCAAACATACTCTTGGCCGAATCTCGAGTATCTTGCATAATATCAGAACCAATTGACTCAAAAGAGTCTTTGACCTCTTTTAAAATACTGGACTTACCAGCTTTTTGGGAAGTTTTCATTAGCTTAAGTTTACTATAGGTCGGCTAAAAAATCAAGTGTTTTTTGCTTTCTAAGCAACCTAACGTAAACATAAGCGTTTTGTTGATAGAGCGCTTTTTCTTTGTCGGATTTGGCCTGTTTGTAAATTGTTTCAAGATCTTTGTCTTCAATAGTAATCTTTTCCTTGTCGGCAATTTGTTCAAGAACAAACTCGGATTTGTATAAATCAGCTGTTTCCTGCTCTAATTTCTTCTTAAGCGATTCAGGGGTCAGTTTTTTGGATTCCAGATATCTT
>MGBO01000013.1 GCA_001788295.1 Candidatus Roizmanbacteria bacterium RIFOXYC1_FULL_41_16
AGACAGGTCCATGGCGGTCATCACTTTAAAAATCAAGGGATCATTTTTTCTAAAATGAGCTTTAATTACCGATAAAGTAGCCATATAATATTGTATCAGTGATGACAATATTATACTCACGGATCTTAGCCATTTTGATCCAAATTCCCAAAGGTAAAGTTGTTACTTATAAGCAAGTGGCCGAATTGGTAGGCACCAGTCCCAGAGTAGTGGGTAACCTTATTCACCGCAATCCTGATCCAGTCAAATACCCTTGTCATCGGGTGGTCAAAAGCGACGGTAGTCTGGCTTCGGGTTATGCCTTTGGCGGCCCTGTTACACAGCGCCGCAAGCTGCAGAAAGAAGGCGTAATTTTTCACAACAACAAAATCGACCTAGAGCTTTATCTATATTATTAGAATAGGCCGAGTCCGGAATAATGCGGCGTAAAAACTCTAGTCAAGAAAATCCTAACGACTTATTATTTTCTTGATGTCCAAACGAAGCATTTATAAAATAATCGGCTTTAACATCCAGATTTTGCGAAGAGAACTTGACATGACTCAAGAGAAGCTGGCCATCCTGACGGCGATTGACCGCAGCTATCTTGGCAAAATGGAAAATGGTCGGGTCAATCCGTCTTTGCAAAAACTATTCTTTATCGCCCTGACTCTCAAAATCCCTTTGTCGACTTTATTCAAAAATGGCGTGGTCGAATAAGGCTATTTCACGGTTACGCTTTTGGCAATATGCCGAGGTTTGTCGACATTGTTTCCAAGGGCAATTGCCAGATAATAAGCCAGCAGTTGCAAAGGAATAACATTGCCAATCGCATCAGTTTCCCCGGTCTCTGGTGTTTCTAAATAATAGTCGTAGTTCTTTTGATTCTCGTGACCGATGGCAATCACTTGGGCTCCCCGCAGGCGGATCTCGTTGATAGCAGTATCGAGATCGTTTTTCACCTCGTCGTTGGAAACAACGACAATAGCAAACACGCCTTTTTCCATCAAAGTGATGGCGTAGTGTTTCAGGTCGCCGGCCGGAATGGCATGGGCGTGGATATAGCTCCCTTCGGTCAGTTTTACCATCCCTTCTTGAGTGATGGCCAGGTTTTGATACTTGCCCAAAAGAAACAAATCCCGTTGATTGGCCAAAAGTTTCACCAGTTGTTTGATTTTGGCCAACATTTTTTTATTGTGTAGATAAGTGTCTAACTTTATCTCGAGATTTTTTAAATTACGGCGCCCTTGTTCTAATTTATTCTGTACAGTTTTGGCAACCAGATATCCCCAGGCGATTTGGGAAATAAAAACCTTGGTCGACATCACGCAAATTTCCGGTCCGGCGTTGCCCATAAAAGGCCAATCCGATAAACGGCTGATCATCGAGCCTGGCATATTAACAAGGCTGGCAATTTTCACCTCCTTAAGTTTAGCGTATTCCAGCACTTCAATTACGTCTGCGGTTTCACCACTCTGGGAAGTGACAATTATCAGGTCACCTTTTTGAAAAAGGGGATAATAACTGCGCGCCTCTGCGCCAATTAGACCAATGGCATTAATTCGGCCGTACACTCTCAAATAAAAAGCAATCTGACTGGCCGCATATCCGGCTGTACCGGAGCCAATTGTATACACTTGTTTGGCGCCTTTAATTGCGCTTGCCAGTTTGGCCAGCCGTTCCTGGTCTTGAAGGAGTATCTGCTTAATGACATAAGGAGTTTCCATAATCTCTTTAATCATAAAATGATCGTAGCCTTCTTTGTCGATTTTATTAGCTTTGACTGTAATTTTATTCAGAGATACTGTTTGTTTTTGACCATTGGTGACTTTAATAATTCTTAAAGGTTTTTTGTGCTCCAGAACAACCAGTTGCTGATTGTCTACGACTTGGATTTTATCCACATACGGCGCAAAAGACAAAGTGTCGGAGGAAACAAAGGTTTCGCGAGTCTGACTATTGTAGCCAATGATAAGCGGCGAACCATTGCGACAGGCATAAATGTCACCGGTTTGAGTCAGAATAATAATGGTGTTGCGACCCCGGAGCTGTGCAAACGCTTTACGTATGGCCTCCAGCAACTGTTTGTTTTTTTTGAGTTCATTCTCAATCAGACGCACAATCACTTCGGTATCGGTTTCTGATTCAAATTGATAATGTTGCTTCTTGAGCTTGTCTTTGAGCTCCTGATAATTTTCCACAATCCCGTTTTGCGCCAAAACAAAACTTTTGTCAGTGGCATAGTGCGGGTGAGCGTTTTTCTGGGTTACGGCCCCTGTTGTCGCCCAGCGGGTGTGGCCGATGCCCAAGTTCGCTTTTGGCAGTTTGGCAGAGCTGGCCAAATCACCGATTGCCCCCACCTGTTTGGTGATTTTAATTTTTCCCTGATTCAGTAGGGCAATGCCCCAGGAATCATAGCCTCGATATTCCAAGCGCTTAAGACCATTGATAATGATCGATCCCGCGTCCTTTGATCCGGTGTAGGCAAATATTCCACACATAGGAAAATAAATAAATTAATAATGGGGCGCTTTGGAAAATAGATGGTCTGCCATTGGCAGAAGTCGTCAGCTGCTTTTTTGTGGCTTTGATTACTCAAAGTTTTTTAAGCTGCCTTATGGTTGACAACCGCAACCAGAGGGTGCCCGCAGATATTTCGAATTGCCCTCTCCTCGTTTTCCGCGATCTCGACTAAGTCGAGGTCGGGACCACACGCTCTGTTTTTGAAAGTTCTATTCTCTCAAAGAGCTTAAAAATAGCTTACCAAAGCAGTATAATAGAGTCAAGCCAAAGCCCTCTTAGCTTAATGGATAGAGTAGCGGTTTCCGGAACCGCTGATAGGCGTTCGATTCGCCTAGAGGGCACTAATTTAATATACATTTTTGATGCTGTCGGAATTTGTATTTGATGATCCAAATGCTCACGAAAAAGTTAAGCCTGGAATGGAAGCGATTGAAGTGGTTGAAAATATTTTAAAAGGTAATAAGGATGTTACTCAACTTACCGTTATTACTCATCCGGTAGGCCTAAATTGGAGCCAAGATTATTCTACTAAAGAAGAAAGAAAGCAGAATTTTTTGTGCGCCTATGAACCGGAATTTACTCAATTAGGAATTCATCCTTTAAAGGTAGCGGAATTTACAAAAGCACGAATTGTCGACATTCAGGAGAAGGCTCGTAAACAATGCAATAATAATCATATTGTGGTTTCTCTAACTTCGGAAGTTGTTTTAATTGCTGGAGGCAAAATGCATTTGGCAATGATGAATTTTCATCCCGAAGGGGACTATGGTACTGACGAAATAGTCAAAGCTCTTGAGTTTCGGCACCCCGGGATGCCAGCCGTGTTATTGAATAGCGGGCGGCATCAACATCTTTATGGTTTTGAATTGCTTAGTCAAAGGCAATGGGAAGAATGGATGGGGACGTGGGCGATCCCATTCTATTTTATCCATCCCGGTTATCTTGGTTACCGTTTAAGCGCTGGTTACAGCACTCTTAGGCTTACTTCCGACGCTCAATTTAAACCGACCGTTCCCTACGTTACTAAAATAATTTCCAACCGTTAAACAGTTAACCTTATACTGGTGTAGATGTTAAAATTGGATTAATGCTCCTGTAGCTCAGCGGTAGAGCACCAAACTTATAATTTGGTGGTCCTTGGTTCGATCCCAAGCAGGAGCACCAGGCCTTTTTTTAGATTCTGCCGATCGTTTTCATAAGTGAGGGTTTGAGACGCTTGTTCAATTGTAAAAAATCCGGCCTGGCTGACTTCCTGATCATGGTTGTTGGGATTGCCGGATAAATATTGCATCACAAAATAGTGAACAGTTTTGTCAATTGGTTCGCCACGCCAGCTTGTTTGATATCGGGTGGGACTAGGTAAGGCCGTTATAATTTTGGCTTTAACTCCGCCTTCTTCTTGCACTTCGCGCAAAGCGGCCTCTTTCAATGACTCGTCTTTTTGATGGTCAGCGACCACTCCTTTGGGAAATCCCCAGTATTTTGTGGCCGCATGCTTAACCAAAAGTACTTGCCACTCTTGGTCTTTTTGGCAAAAAACAATGCCGCCGCTGGAAATTTCTGATTTCATGGTTTGAGTAAATACTGGCTGATCACAAAAAAATAATCAGACAAACGGTTAAAGTAGGGGATTAACTCAATCTGTTTGTGTTTGGAAAGCAGTCGTTCAACCTGGCGGGTCTGAGTTCTGGCCAGGTGGGCAAAGGCTTCCGCTTCGTTTTGGCCAGGAATCACAAACTGATTTTTAATCGAACTTTTCTTAATCCAAAAAGCCTGCCAGACTTCCAATTGCTTGGTTTCGGTCGCTAATTCTTGAGAAATTAGGGCTTTGGTATTAGCTATGGCCGCCATTGTTCGGTAAAGAGTCTTCTGGATAGCCAGGAGCTCTGCTAAAATTCTGGTTTTTGAGACTTTGGTTTTGAGAAGCCCTATAACTACTTGCAGTTGATCCAGCTGGCCAATAATTTCGATCTTAAAATGGTGTTTGGATACTCTCTTAGCTCCAAACAAAACAGTGTTTCCTTGGTCGCCGTGCTTGGTAGTGACAATCATTGGTGATTAAACAGTTGCAGCCATAACTTATAATTGGCAATATAAGGAGTGACTGTGGGCGTGATTTTGGCCTTGGGTGATGGCGAGGCCATGATAACCACAAATTCATTCGGTTTGGAAAGTGTCAGTTTGCGCGCCTGTTCCTCAATGTATTCCTGGCTTTGATGCTTTTTGATCTTCAACTTTAGCTTATTCTGCTGGTCTACAAGCGCAGAGTAGTCGCGCGTGTTTTCCTGCAAAATTTTCTTTTTCAAAGCATATTCGCGCACCAGTTTGACAAAATTTACCGATAAAGTAAGGATAAAAAAGCCAATAATAATCACAAAAGAATATCCAGAATTATCTTGCTTTTTGGTTTGCGACTTGATATTATAGGACATATGCAAAGTGATAACCTGTTGTTTAGCGATTATCTGAACAAATTTATAGCAAACCTAACACAAAAGGGCAAGTCCCGCTATACTATTATTGCTTATAAGAAGGATATTGAGCAGTTTTTGGGTTTTTTGGCCAAAACTCAGACCAATAATATTGGTGATATCAAAAAAGAGAACATTGCCGAGTTCATTGCCGAATTAATTGCCACTAGCTATACCAAGAAAAGCGCTTCCCGTAAGCTTAATTCAATTAGGACTTTTTACCGATTTCTAAAAGAAGAGGGAATTGTCACGATTAATCCGGCGCTCGACGTTGCCCATCCCCGATTTGAAAACAACAAGCCGCGGATTTTAAGCAAGCTTGAATACCGCGCCTTGCGTGATTTTGCCCGTCAGGACAAACGCACCTATGCCATTATCGAATTATTTCTTCAAACCGGTTTGCGCATCGGCGAATTGTCTTCGCTTCGGCTGTCAGACGTGGGCACCAGCGAACTGTCAATCAGGGGCTATGGTAAAAACAAGGAGCGCAAAATTCCCCTTAACAAACTATTGAGTCAGGCAATCAAAGACTATCTGGCTGTCCGGCCGGAGGCTCAAGTTGACCACCTGTTTATTACTAAAAACCAAAAACCCTTACTGATCAGAAACATCCGTAATATTGTTGATCGTTGTTTCCGGGAAGTGGGGATTGAAAATGTGAAGGTCAACGATCTTCGCAATACTTTTATCGCTCATCAATTGGCCGCCGGCGTGCCTTTGGCTTATGTTTCCAAAATTGTCGGTCATAAAAGATTGTCATCCACCGAGCAGTTCCTGGATCTGATCGAACAGGAACAAGCTCCTTCGCAGTACAAGCTCAACGAACTCTAAATTGCTATAATTAGAGCACTAAAATATTTAGACAGAGGTTTTTAGCTGATGTTCAATCAACAAGGTCATTTATACAAAAACAGGCTTATTCTGGCTTACTTTGTGCTTTTGTCGGTTTTCTTGATTTTGCTGCAGTCGTTGTTTTCCAAAACGATTTTAGGTCACAAATATTACCATTCTCTTTCCGAAACCAATCGTGTTAAAGAAGAAAAAATCATTGCCCCAAGAGGGGTTTTTTTGGATCGGGACGGTCGTTTGTTGGTGGTAAACGACAAGAATGAGCTCTATGGCTATTCCCGGCGCTATCTTTACCCAAAGGCCACTGCTCACTTATTGGGTTATCTGTCGCTGCCGGACGAAGTTAATTTACAGGATTACTCCTGCGGGGCTCAGCCACTTACCAATCAATTCATTGGCAAAACCGGTTTGGAAAAGTATTTTGAATGCCGGTTGCGTGGCCAATTAGGCAAGGCGATTTACGAAACTAATGCCTTAGGAGAAAAGACGCGAGAACTAGCCAGGCAGGAACCCAAAGAAGGAGAGAACATCAAGCTGACAGTTTCTTTAAAATTGCAGAAAACGGCGTTAAAAGCCTTTGGTAGTCTTAAGGGAGCGGCAATTGCCAGCAATCCCAAAACCGGAGAAATTCTGCTTTTTCATTCCAGCCCGAGCTACAATAATAATCAGATTGTAAGGGAAAACGGTTTGTATACTCAATTAAGCCAAGACGAAAATAAGCCCTTGTTTAACCGTCTGGCTTTGGGTTTATACCCACCCGGATCGGTAGTTAAGCCGCTGATTGCCTTGGGCGCTTTGGAAAACGGAGTCATCACTCCCGAAACTCAATATACGGACAACGGCATTTTCAAACTGGGCGGAGTTGAATTTGGCAATTGGTATTATTTGCAATACGGCAAAACCGAGGGGGAAGTCGACGTAATCAAAGGCATCAAGCGCTCCAACGACATCTTTTTTTATCACCTGGGCGTAGAAATGGGAATAGGCGAAATTAATCGCTGGCTAACCAAGTTCGGTCTTAAAGAACAAAGTCTGCAACAATACTTCAATCAGTCACAAAGCCTGTTGCCAAACGCTCAGTGGAAAAAACAAACTCTCAACGAACCCTGGTATTTGGGCGATACGGTCAACCTTTCTATTGGTCAAGGCTACCTGTTGGTCAATCCGGTGCAGTTTCATGTAGCAGCAAGCATTATTGCCAGTAATGGTCATAAATGTCAGCTGGCCTTTGATAAAAACAGTTTGAGGCACTGCCAGGACCTGAGATTTGATCAAAAACATTTGGATACTGTCATTCAAGGAATGGTTCAGGCTTGCAGTCCCGGAGGGACAGGATGGCCTCTCTTTGATTACAAAATCAATGGAAAACAGTGGCCGGTGGCCTGCAAAACCGGTACTGCCGAATCAACCGCTGATGGAGCCCTGCCGCACGCATGGTTTACGGTGTTTGCGCCGGTCTTAGATCCGGAGATTGTCCTGACAGTATTGGTGGAGAATGGTGGCGAAGGTTCAGAGGTGGCCGCTCCCATTGCCAAACAAATTCTGACCGAATTTTTTAGTCAGGATTGATATAGTCAGTCTATATTTAATCATCTTGACTCTTGCTCCCTAGCGTGTTAAAAATAGATGTTGCACTAGTGATAGTGTTTTTTAGACAAAAACATGAAATGTCCATTTTGCGGTTCCACCAAACACGAAGTTGTCGAAACTCGAGTCGCCGAGGAGGGTCGCTCTTTAAGAAGACGCCGTGAATGTCCCAGTTGTCAAAAGCGTTTTACAACTTATGAGAGAGTTGATAGATTACCTATTGTCGTTATTAAAAGAAAAGGGACCCGCGAAGTTTACGATCGCAACAAAGCCAAGGGTGGTTTGATTAAGTCGAGCGAAAACACCACGATTACTAATGAGCAGATCGAGCAAATCCTGGACGATTTGGAAAACGATTTAAGAAAACTGGAATCAACAGAAGTTGAAAGCAAAAAGATCGGCGATCTTTTAGCTCGTAAACTAAAAAAACTGAGCAAGATTGCCTATATTCGTTTTGCGTCAGTTTTTCGGCGTTTTGTGGATGTCGAGGATTTTGAAAAAGAAATCAAAAAGTTACTTTAAAATTAACAGTTTATAAAAAACAAGCCTATGACTTTAGATGGCATTGCTAACAAAGTTTTTTTGGATCGGTATACTTTAAAAGACAAAAGTGGCAAAGCCATTGAAAGTAAGCCGCAAGAGATGTGGAAAAGAGTGGCCAAGGGAATTGCCAAAATCGAAGAACCGGCCAAGCGCCAGTATTGGGAAAAGAAATTCTACCAGACGATGGTGGACTTTAAATATGTTCCGGGCGGTCGAATTCTGGCCGGCGCCGGCACTGGCTACCAAACCACTTTTTACAACTGTTTTGTAATTCCCTCACCCAAAGATTCCCGTGACGGCATTTTGGAAACTCTGAAACAAATGGTGGAAATCATGGCCCACGGTGGTGGGGTAGGGATCAATCTTTCCTCATTGCGGCCTCGGGGATTTCGGGTTCACAAAGTCAATGGCTTTTCTTCCGGCCCGGTTAATTGGGCCGAACTTTTCTCAGTCGCCACCAAGGATATTATTCAGCAGGGTGGTTCCCGCCGGGGAGCGCTCATGCTGATGCTTTGGGATTGGCATCCGGATATTGCCGAGTTTATTACTGTGAAACAAAATCTGCAAAAAATCAATGGCGCCAATTTGTCGGTCGCTATTTCCGACAGTTTTATGGAAGCGGTCAAAAAAGACAAAGATTGGGATTTACTTTTTCCCGATACAAGCGACAAAAAATACGACACGGTTTGGAATGGTGACATGACTGCTTGGCGTCAGGCTGGTGGTAAGGTCAAGATGGCCAAGACAATCAAAGCCCGCGAGCTTTGGGATTTGGTGGCCAATGCCGCCTGGAAGAGCGCCGAACCGGGTGTGGTCTTTATGGAGCGTTATAACAAGTGGCACAACAACTGGTATTGGAATCGCATTAATTGCGTCAATCCCTGTGGTGAAGAGGGTTTGCCTCCTTGGGGAGTCTGCAATTTGGGTTCGATCAATTTGTCGGCGCTTGTTAAGCAATCTCACGGTTTTAAAACGGCCGGCAAGTTCGATTTTAAAAAACTCAAAGACACGGTTAAAATCGCAGTTCGTTTTCAGGACGATGTCGTTCAGGGTGATACCTATATTTTTGAAGGCATTAAAAAAATTCAGCTCAACGGTGAGCGACGTATTGGTTTGGGCACGATGGGATTGGGTGACACTTTGATTAAAATGCAATTGCGCTATGGATCGCCCAAGTCGCTCAAATTTGTCGAAAAAGTTTATCGCTTGATTCGCGACGCGGCTTATGAGGCTTCCAGCGAGATTGCCAAAGAAAAAGGCACTTTTCCCAAGTTTGATCAAAAACAATATTTAAAAGGTAAGTTCATTCAGGCTCTGCCTGAAAAAGTGAAAGCCAAAATCAGCAAACAAGGGATTCGGAATTCATTATTATTAATGCAAGCCCCAACTGGCTCAACTTCATTAATGGCCGGTACGACCTCGGGAATTGAACCAGTTTATGAATTTGAATTTACCAGACGTGATCGATTGGGTGAGCATATTATCCGACATCCGCTTTATGATCAATGGCTCAAAGAAAACGGAGTCGTAAACGGGCAAGCTAAAACTGTCAAACGGCCGGATTATTTTGTCACTGCCAACGATCTTTCGCCTGAGGATCATGTCAAAGTACAGGCTGTGATTCAAAAATATGTCGACGCCTCAATTTCCAAAACAGTCAACGCCCCTAATACCCATACTGTTGAAGAAGTCAAAAAAGTCTATAACCTGGCTTATGATTTGGGTCTAAAAGGGATTGCTTATATGAGAGACGGAAGCCGGCCTGGAGTTTTGTCTCGCAAAGAGGAGAAAAAACCTGAGCCTGTCGCACCGGTTAATTACGAAATGATGCCGCGGCCGGTGATGATTAAAGGCGCTACTTATCAGATCGACACACCAGTAGGCCGCGCTTTTATTACCATTAACACCAATGAAAAGGGTGATCCGTTTGAGGTCTTTATCAATATTGGTAAAGCCGGTACCGATGTTTTTGCCATGGCCGAGGGTTTGGGCAGAGTGGTCTCTCTTATTTTAAGAATGAATTCACCCCTACCGGGTAAGAAAAAACTGGAGCTGGTTATTGAACAGCTGGCTGGAATCGGTGGCGCCAAGACCTTGGGTTTTGGCGACAATAAAATTCGGTCTCTGCCCGATGCCGTCGCCAAGGTTTTGGTTCGCCATTTTGCTTTGAATCTGGCCAATGGTAATGGTCATGTTAAAAAAGTAGCTGAAATCAAGCAGGAATCATTGCCCATGGTTGCCAGTGTTCAAAAACAAGATTCCAATTTTGATATTTGCCCTGATTGCGGCGTCGCCTCATTTGCTTATGAGGAGGGTTGCAAAAAGTGCTATAGCTGTGGTTACTCCGAATGCGGCTAGAATAATTCCTTGACAGGCAACCGAACCCCTGTTATATTATGAATATATATTCATTATATAGAAGGGAGATGAAAAAAATAATGCCAAGATTTGATGGAACCGGACCACAAGGAAAAGGTCCAAAAACCGGACGAGGTATGGGCAAATGTCAAGACAAAAAACCGCCCCAGCCCACAGACAAGAAACGTTAAAAATAGATACAATAGCAATTATGTCCAGACCCAAAAAGCCGCGCCAGCTGTTTTTTCAACCAGGAGTGCGCTATTTTAAACCTCAGGGAGTGCCGTTGCGACAATTAAGTGAAGTAGTTTTGATGCCGGACGAACTGGAAGCTTTAAAACTGCACGAGCAGGATCGTTTGTCTCAAATAGAAGCGGCAACTAAGATGCAAATTTCCCAGCCCACTTTTGCCCGGATTTTGGGCAGTGCTTACCAAAAGATTAGTTTGGCTATTCTTAATGGTCAGGCAATTAAGTTACAGCAGTAATGAAAAAAATAATTGTTTTTTTTAGCTTGATTTTGTTCTGGCTGGTTTTTAGGCCAGCCCCGGTTTTAGCTCAAGCTCCGGTTGAATTAAAACTATTTTATTCTGAATTTTGTCCGCATTGCCAAAAAGAAGAACTTTTTCTGTCAAAACTGGTCGACAAATACCCAAACCTCAAAATTACCAAATATCAGATTGATACTGATAAAAATAATCAGAAACTGTTTGCGATTACAGCTGCGAGATTTGGCATCACTCAGCTGGGCGTGCCCCTGACAGTAATAAGCGATCAGGTTATTCAAGGTTATGGCGACGATAGTACTACTGGCGTGGCAATTGAACAGGCAATTAAAAATCAGCTTTCCAAGGCCACGTCGGAAAAAGAAAAGCCTGAGCTACCAAGTCAGATTAGTGTGCCTATTTTGGGAACTTTAACAATCAGTCAATTGTCTTTGCCGATTTTTACTATTATTATTGCCGCACTTGACGGCTTTAATCCCTGTGCCATGTGGACCTTATTGTTTTTGATCAGTTTATTACTGGGAATGAAAGATCGTCGGCGAATGTGGATTTTAGGAACGGCTTTTATTGTTACTTCGGCCTTTGTTTATTTTCTGTTTTTATCAGCCTGGCTTAATTTTTTCTTGTTTGTCGGCTACTCAACCTGGGTTAGATATTTAATTGGATTGGTTGCACTTGGGGCTGGTGGCTATTATCTATATGACTATGTGAAAAATAAAGACGGTGGTTGTCGGGTAACCGGTAATGAAAAACGGCAACAGGTATTTAACAGAATTAAAGAAATTGCTTATCGCCAACAATTTTGGTTGGCATTGTTTGGCATGATTCTGTTGGCTTTTGCCGTCAATATGGTCGAATTGGTTTGCTCTGCCGGCTTACCGGCGGTTTACACTCAAGTGCTTAGTTATGCTAAGCTGCCGAGTTGGCAACATTATCTGTATCTAGTTTTCTATATTCTGGTGTTTATGCTGGATGATTTATTTGTCTTTTTTACAGCCATGTTGACTTTAAAAGCCGTTGGCTTGGAAAGTAAATATTCCCGCTATTCACATTTAATCGGCGGGATTTTGATTTTGTTGATTGGAATTCTGATGTTGTTTAAACCCGAGTGGCTGATGTTTGGATAGCTGAAAAAAATATTTTGGTCCAGAGGGATGGATTCGAACCATCGAAGGGGAAACCCCGCGGGTTTTACAGACCCGTGCATTTGGCCACTCTGCCACCTCTGGTATTAACACAACTCTTTTATATTTTAGCACAACTTAATTGATAATCCTGGCTAATAGTGGCCACAAAATGTTAAAATAAACAACATTATTGGTGCGGTGGCGAAGTGGAAACGCGGATGTCTGCAAAACATCTATGCAGGGGTTCAATTCCCCTCCGCACCTCAATTAACAAAGTGGAGAGGTGGCAGAGTGGCCGATCGCGCACGCCTTGAGAGCGTGTTCCCGCCTTTGGCGGGACGTGGGTTCGAATCCCACCCTCTCCGCCAGTTGGGAAACTGGGGGGAATTGGCAAGGGTTCGCCAGCCGATTTTCCCTTCAAATAAGAATTTTTTATCTTTCAAAATGAAGTTCGAGCCGATATTTTTTAGAAATGCTCGGATTTTTTGATTGTCGTTTTGCAACAAAAGAATTTTGGCTTGGCAACTGTTTAAAATCATTTCTTTCATCGGTTCGAGCCGATTATTTCCCATTTGTTCAAAATCATTTATTCGCTGTTGAATATCCAGCTTCTCATTGAGAAGTTTTTGTTTTTTAGTTTGATATTCTTCTGGTTCAATGCCTTTGCCTTCAATAAAAAGATCTAGCAGTTTTTCAGTTGTTATTTCAATTTCAGTTTTTCGGCTTTGGAGATTTTGAACAATAACTTTTGTTTCTTCTCGGGCTTGTTCTTTTTCTTTGTCTATTTCAGTAAGCATATTTTTTGCCCAATCGTCAGGCAAAGAAACTTTTTGAATAATTTCTTTCATCTGTTCAACAAGTTTTTCTTCCCGCAAATATTTTTCATCGCATTTTTGCTTTTTCTTGGTGCAACGATAATAATGATGTCCTTTTTGCTTTTCAGCAGTTATGAGGCAACCGCAAAAACCGCATTTCATCAAACCTGAAAAAGCAAATTCATGCTTTCTCTTTCTTTGTTTTTTTCCTCTATTGCTCATGACTTGTTGAACGGAATCAAAAAGTTTCTTGGAAATAATCGGCTCGTGTGTTCCGTCGTAAACTTCGCCATTGAAAGAAAATACGCCGTAATAAATCGAGTTTTGAAGCATGCGCTGGACACTGGAAACGGAAAGAACATTGCCTTTATAGCTTTTTAGCCCCGCTTGCCCTAAAACCTTTACAATGGCCTTTAGCGTGTATTCGCCAGTTCCGTAAAGCTCAAATGCTTTTCTGATAAATGGCGCTCTTTCTAGGTCAATGTCAATCCCTTTAGTTTTGTGATTATTCAAATAGCCAAGCGGGGCAAAAGTCGGCCAAATTCCTTTTCGCAGTTTCGCCCGATGTCCTCGCTTGATATTCTCGCTTAGATTATCGATATAATACTTGCTTTGGCCAAAGGCAATGTTCAGCATGAATTTTCCTTGCGGTGTAGAGTCAAACCAAAAAGTGGGAAATTTCAAATCTTTAATCTGTCCAGTGTCCAGCAAGTAAATGATTTTACCTCCGTCAATGGAATTTCTAGCCAGTCTATCCGGATGCCAAGCCAAAATTCCGCCGGCTTCGCCTTTGCAAATCCGATCGAGCATTTCTCCGAACACAGTTCGGCCAGGTTCTTTGGCAGTTTTTGCCTCGCTAAACGAGGCGACGATTCCAAGTTTTTCTTTGGCGGCAAATTCTTTTTTAATTATACAAATTCTAAAACTTTTTTTATAATTTTCTCTCCGTCTTCAACGGATTTCTTACACAACCAAAGGACATTAATATCGCTACCTTCAAACAAAAATGATACCCAATTCTCAATTTTCGTTTCAATGACATTATTGGAAACTGGCATTTGTGTTGCTGGATCGATAGGAACACCCATAATACTAACACCGCCACCAAAAGTCACGCCCGAACCCCAAGATACCGCGCCACCGCCACGAGAAACGGTTACCCTTTTTGTTTCCGTTTTTGTTTGAGGTGTTAGTCTAATATGTTTTTCTGAGGCATAGTTTGTCAAATACTTTAACCACAAATAATTTTGATTGTATGGCTGAACGGAATCAATAAATTTATAAAAATCTTGATGATTTGTTTCAAGATCGCTCATTTTTGCTCTACCAAAAACTGACCTTAAATCGTCATTTTTAGAAACTGTAGGGAAATAGACTTTTGCAGATTTTTTATCTTTCTCAGAAAGATTTGGCAAATAATGTTTTTCAAAAAATTTATAAATGGATTGGTCTAGCAAATGCCTAACTTTAAGTAAAACTTCTTGCGATAGATTTTTTGTTTTGCCAGAAACATTTTTTGTTTGCAAATCATTATCACAAGCTTTTTTTAGCTCTTGCAATAATTCCTTTGCTCTATCTAATTGTGATTGAATGTCTTTATCCATGTTAAATTATGCGTCTCCAACATTTAAATGCTTTTATATCAGTAGAGTTTAAATCAAACCATTCCCCATTCTTCCTCTTTGTTTCAAAACGTTTATGCCAATATGCCTCTATTCCACTTGGGTCATCAGTTTTAATTTCGTGTATCAAATCTAAATTCTCAGGCAACTGAATTTTAAGTTCATTTCCTCTCCGCACAGTATCATTAGTTTTTCCAATTTTATAATATTTACCATGCTTGAAAAGATATACTGCACCCAAAACTTCTTTGCTTCTATCATCAGAATCCTCCTTCTTGCCAGTTTTTTCAGAAACAGCGTCACATAACTTGATTATATCTTCGTAACCATTTTTGCTTTGACAATACTCAATTACTTTCTTTGCGAATCGCTTTTTAGAACCAAAGGCGCGTATAAAGACTGAAAAAATGGGAAGCTCGGGATTGTTGTTTCTTTCCACGGTAAGTTCTTGATAGGTTGGAAACTTACCTAGTCTGCGAATTACTATAATTATTTTTTCAATTAAAAAATCATCAGTGTAAACAAAACCGAATTGGTTTGGCGTAAATCCAGCTTCTAGTAGAACATCACCAAACCTAGACCAATATTTCAGCCAATCATACTTTTTTATTCCGGTCTCCTTTTCAAATCCGCCTATACCTAAGGGCTTACCCCCATTTTCTTTTGCGGTTCGGCGGATGGCCTCAAGAATATCTTGTTTAGTTATATTGCTCATAATTTTATTTTATTAAATCTTCAATTGAAACGCCTAATGTTTTAGCTAATTTTTCCATAATAAATACAGACGGCTTTTTAATCACGTTACTTTCAATTTTTGTTAAAGTAGTATATTTAACATCAGATATTTTGGCAAAATCCTCTTGTGATAAACCTAGTTTTGCGCGATACCGCTTTATGTTTTCTCCGATATTAATTTCTATTGCCATAGTTTCAATAATTTGATAGTATTATACTGATATGATATTATTTCAATATAATACTATCACAAAATTAGAAATTCGGAAAGCCCGCTTTTGGCCTAAAATGAATTCGAGCCGATCCCAGTCATTCGACGGGATAAATATTTTTTCAGGTTCTTTGGCAGTTTTTCAATTCTGAAAGGGTCGCCTCTCCCACTTCGCCAAGGCTACGAGGGACACAGTGCGGGCGGGCGGAAGGGGGGTTTGGGGGGAATTCCGCCCGCTCCGCTTAATTTTCGCTGAAATCGGTTCGGATATTTTCGAAAGCACACCGCAAACAAATGACAGACTATAGTCGAGAACTGCAATTTGCCAAAGACTTGGCTTATGAGGCGGGGAAGGTAATGGTCAAGTATCTGCCGGCCTCAATAAAGACAGTCAAACAAAACAGTTCACCGGTGACTGAGGCGGATCTGATTATTTCCAAATTAGTCATTGCCTCAGTCAAAAAACATTTTCCCGATCACGCCATTATCGATGAGGAGATTGAGAACACGATTTCCAAAAAGGAGTTTGTTTGGGTGTGTGATCCCATCGACGGCACTATTCCTTTTGCGGCCGGAGTGCCGACTTCAATGTTTTCTCTGGGGCTCTGTAGAAACCAAAAGCCAGTAGTGGCCGTGTGCTACGATCCTTATCTTAAAAAACTTTATTTTAGTTCCCAAAACACCGGCTCTTTTGTCAATAATCGGCCAATCAAAACCAACGAAAATGGATTTGAAAAAGGCGAATTTGTTTTGGCCATTCCATATTGGTTTGATCAATTTTTAAAGACCAAAAAATTCGACACTAATTTGTTTTTTGAAAAACTTCATCAAAAACAAATTGTTTTGTCTTTAGTTGAATCTTGTGTTTATTCGAGCATGATGGTGGCATCGGGTAAAGTTCTGGCAGCGGTATTGCCTTCGGCCAATCCCTGGGACAGAGCCGCGGCAAAATTAATTGTTGAAAATGCCGGCGGCGTTAATTTGGATGAAAAGGGGAGCGTCCTGACAGTCTTTGGTAAGCACGGCTTGTGGATCGTTTCTAACCGGAAAGTAGCTAAAAATATGCAGCAAATTGTGAAAGAATCGCTACTCAATTCTTAGTGATTTTTGCGGTTTTAAGACCGGCTGATAGCCAAATTCTGCCTAGCTGTTTTTTTAGCAGGCAACTGACTGTTCTGCTGTCATCAGAGCCTTTGATTGACTGCTAAATTAGCTGTTTTTATGAGTTGCCAAATGCGGGAAAATTACCTAAACTGATAACAATGAAACGGTTGTTCTTATTATTCATTGTGGCTTTAATTATTGGAGTATTTTTTGGAAAAGTGCAATTGGTTAAAGCCCAAACTACTTGTGATGTTTGCGGCTATTGTCAAAATAGCGAACCGCCGGCTAGTTGGGAAACTTGTGCTCAATGTTTGTATGGTACCAATGATCCAAATGTGACATTGTCTTCTGATCCGGATTCCGGTAAAGCCTATACCGTGTTTGGTTGTCTACAAATTGGCGCTAATTGTGACGTGGCCACTGATCCGGATTGTGTGGCCAAGGCCGGCGCGGCCAGTTTTGCTAATTTTTTTCTAAACTTTTTTACTACCATCATTGGTGGTTTGGCCTTTATGGCGATGTTGTTTGGCGGCGCCAAAGTGATGTTGGCCCGCGGTGATGTGGACGCCATGCGCGAAGGTAAGCGCTATGTATACGGCGCCATTTTGGGGTTAATTGTGGTCGTATCTTCGGTATTGATTGTCAAGATCATCGGTGGTTCGATATTACAAATCCCGTTTCTACAATGAAAATAATAATTAAAAACATTGTTTTGGTTTTCTTATTCTTTTTCGTTTTTCTTAGTCAAGTGCAGGCCCAAAACGCTTACGATTATATTGATAAAATAAGAATCAGGCTTGATGGTGGCGATAATAGCGGTCGGACTGTGGTCCCCAAAAATTTCAGCGACAGTGTCACTATTTATACCGAGCAGGATGAAAGCTACTTAAAAAGTAGTCTTGATTCGGTTGATTATGTCCCTATTGGCATTCATGACTCATCAGTCAGATTGGTGACATCGGTTTATTTTGATAAAAACAAATTACTATCAATTGCCGGATGGAATAATTACAAAACTATTGTCGTTAAAAAACATTGTCAGGGCACGGTTCTTGGTGACCAGACAGTAACGGTGAGTATTTCTGAGTTTGTCAATGATGATTATACCGTTGAATTTCCAGCTGACCCAAATTGCATGATTGATCTTTTTTATCAGCAAAATTTTTTGGAAATAGAATTTGAACTTAAAAATGGGACGACCAAAAAGTATGCCAAAAGTAGCTATATTTTTGATCTGCAGCCAAAACCATTAGCCAACACTTGTCAGTTAGAGGTTCAAAATACCAATCGGGAAAAACTGGTTTTTGCAAACAACAATACCAGTCTAATAGTTGTAGGCACTGGTATTGATGATGGAGGCCAAGGTTATAGCTTGACCTTGAATGGAGAAGTCAAAACTAGTTTTACCGAAATAATCGGAGATTTTGGATCAATGGGTCTTAGTGACGGGCCGCCAGAATTTACTTATAATTTAGGTCCATTGGAAGTTAAAGATTACACTTTGGCAGTCAAGCAATATGACAGTAATATTATTCTATGTTCAATGTCTTTGCCGATTTATCAAGACGGAACTCAGCCCACGCCGTTTTCGCAAGTCACTCGGCCACCGGATCAAGACGGTTATATTAGTAGCAGTGTAGTCGATATTGCCGTCACCATTCCCCTTTGTGATTCAATCACTGATCCGGACTTAAAAAGTAAATGTCAGGCTTGTGAAGGTAGCGGCACTGTCATTGGCGGTGTGTGGACAGGTCTGGGCTGTTTGCCCACCAATTTTAGCGGAATTGTCGGCTCCATTTTTACTCTTTTTTCCGGGCTGATGGGAGGATTGGTTTTCCTTTGTTTGGTTAGTAACGGTATCAAAATTATGAGCTCCCGCGGTAATCCCGAAGCGCTCAAAAAAGGTCAAGAAGCAATCACTGCTTGTTTGGTTGGTTTTGTTGTTCTGGCGTTGTCGATCCTCTTTTTGAAAATTGTTGGAGTTGACATTTTGCAAATCCCCGGCTGGAGTTAATTGTCTTTCCCGGCTTGATATAATTAGACTATGCAATTTGCCGAATTTACCCAAGTCTTGTCTCAATTGGAACAAACCAGTTCCAGGCTAGAAATGACTCAACTGCTGAGCCAGTTGTTTAAAAAAACCAGCGCTCAAGAGATTGATAAAGTCGTTTACTTATTACAAGGGAGCGTGGTACCGCAATACGAACAGTTGGAATTTGGATTGGCCGAAAGATTGGTTTTTAAGTCTTTTGTCAGTAGTTTCTCACTGAACGAGGCGCAAGCTCGCCAGCGCTTTAAACAGATAGGTGATTTGGGCGCGACGGTTGAGGAATTCCGTCGCACCAATCATAGTTTGTTTGAGGCCAGCTCATCGCTTGATCTACTCACTGTCTTTGGTAAATTAAAAACTCTGGCGCATCAATCCGGAACCGGTTCTCAAGAGACTAAATTAGGTATTTTATCCGATCTTTTTCAGCAATTGGATCCGCTTTCCTGCCGTTATTTGGTCAGAATGGTTGTTGGCAAACTACGCTTGGGTTTTTCTGATATGACGGTTTTGGACGCCTTGAGCTGGTATTTAAAGCAAGACAAAAGTTTAAAATCGGTAATTGAAACAGCTTACAATGTGCGGCCGGACTTAGGGCTGATTGCCAAATTAATCAAAACCGAAGGAATCGAAAAGATCAAGCAGATCGAGCCTGAGGTTGGAGTGCCGATTCTGATGGCCAAAGCTGAGCGGGTAGGCAATGCCGGTGAGATAATCAAAAAAATTGGTGCCTGTGCAATCGAACCTAAATACGACGGTTTTCGTTTGCAGATACACAAGATGTCATCAGGCCAAGTAAAGATTTTTTCCCGAAATTTGGAAAATGTGGTTCAGATGTTTCCGGATTTGGTAATGGCAGTTAATCAGGAAATAGCGGCTCAGAACTGTATCTTTGAAGCCGAGGCAGTCGGCTACAATCCCAAAACCAAAAAAATTCTTCCCTTTCAAGAGGTTGTTCAGCGCAAACGTAAATACCAAATTGAAGAAAAAGCCAAAGAAATTCCTCTTAAATTATTTGCCTTTGATTTACTTTATTATAATAGTCAGTCTTATCTTAACAGGACTTATTTAGAAAGGCGGCAGCAATTAAATAAAGTCGTAAAATCACGACAGCAAGTAATTAATCTTGCCAGTGAGACAATTGCCCAAAACACAGATCTTATTAACCAATTGTTTGAACAAGCAGTTAGTGACGGTTTGGAGGGGATTATGGCCAAAAAACTGTCCGGTACTTATCGAGCCGGGGCGCGGGATTGGAACTGGATCAAATTTAAACACAGTTATTCCACTCGACTGATAGACACAATTGATTGTTTGGTAATGGGTTTTGATTACGGCAAAGGCAAACGAACTGATTTTGGTCTGGGTGCTTTTTTGGTGGGTGTATTTGATCCACAAACAGACAATTTTGTCACTGTTGCCAAAATTGGCACCGGTCTAACCGATCAGGAATGGCGTTATCTGAAAACCCAAAGTCAGAGTTTGCTGACACCGTCCCGACCGAGTATTTATCGGGTCGCCAAACAAAATGAATGTGATGTCTGGCTAAAACCGGGCTTGGTCGTTGAGATCAGGGCCGACGAATTAAGTCTGTCGCCGGCGCATACTGCCGGGCTGGCCTTGCGGTTTCCCAGGCTGGAACGTTTCCGGCAAGACAAAGCCCCGCACCAAACCACCACTTTACCGGAAATTCAAAAAATGCAGCAGTTACAACACAAATCCTCTCTAAAATGAAACAATCGTTCTTAGTTCTAAGTTATAATTTGTGCTTTGGCAAAGCCTTTCCGGATTTATTCAAACTGTTTGCCGAACACCGGCCGGATATTGTTTGTCTTCAGGAGTTTGTGGTCAGTGAAGCATTTATTAGCCAGTTAGAAAAAGCCGGTTACGAGCTGGCCGATTATTCTCACACTTTTTTCAAACACTTTCGGCTTTATAGTGTCGCCACTTTTTATAATCAGAAAACAATCAAACACAACAATGGCACAACCATTAGCTTGAGTCGGGGTCTTTATGAATCAATTTTATTTATTCTGCGCATTGGCAGGACAGTGAGAACTGCGCTTAATAATAATTTTATTCTAAAAAAGAACCAGGCCGCTTTTCGAGTTTGCAATGTTCATCTTACGGCGATGCAGAGCACTAATCCTGTTCGGGTAAAACAACTGCAGATCGCGCTTGGGTTTTTAAAAGACAATGGTCAGAGCACCCCCACCATCGTTATGGGTGACTTTAATTATGTCTACAAACGCAAAGTTTTGGAAAAGATTTTTGAAAAAGAAAATTATCACGAAGCCACTAACAATCTTTTTTACTCTTTGGAGTGGATTATCCTCAAATTCTTTAAGTTTCACTCCAAACCGGATTATATCTGGTATCGTAATTTAAAGAAAATTAAAACGATCCGACTCAATCGAGGGCTATCCGATCATTTTCCAATTCTGACCGAGTTTGGTCTCTAAAGTATCCCTTTTTTAGCAGTCTTACTGTTTTCACCGACTTATTCACAATGGCGTGTGATAAAAATGCAGCCTATTAGCATAATCTATAATTAGCATTATTTATTATAAGTCTATTAATATTTTATAGTCAGAAAACTATAGGACTTGACAATCATCAGACTCCAATTTACAATAAAAACAATGAAGAAATTTCTAAAAATTGGTTTATTACGCTACGGGGCTAATAGAGTGAGAAAGTCAAATTTTACCGCCGAACTAAAGAAGCTGATCAGTCTAAAGCAGAGATTGCCTTTGCAATATATGCAATAAAAAAAAGAGCATTACTACCGCTCGCGGGGGTTGCGACGAATAGTAATGCCCTAGTTGGTCCTATTCTACAAAATCACTTTTTTTTGTCAAACAGCCCGATTTGTTCCTCTCTACTTATCATAAAGCCTGTTTGATAGATTTATTTAGTATAATTATTTATCTTTAAAAGAAACTGGAGGCGTCGCATAGTGGCCTATTGCACAGGTTTGCTAAACCTGCGAGTCGAAAGGCTCTCGTGGGTTCGAATCCCACCGCCTCCGCATGAATAAACAAATAATGTACCTTTTAGTCATTTTGGCCGTTATTTTCCTGACTGTACTTTTGCTTAGTCAGAATCAGCCTAAAACCAGTTCTCAAATCACGCCTGAACCCACCCCTCAAGCTTTGCCAACGTCCCAAGCTTTGCCATCTCCTGAAAGTCAAATCGACCAAAATAAAACCTACCAAGCTGTCATCACCACCACTGCCGGCGAAATAATTATTAATCTCAACGTTAAGCAAACGCCAATTACGGCTAACAATTTTGTTTATTTGGCAAATAAGGGTTTTTACAACAACACTATTTTTCACCGGGTGATTGAGGGCTTTATGATTCAGGGTGGTGATCCTCAAGGAACTGGCAGTGGCGGGCCCGGATACCGCTTTGACGACGAACCTTTTGAAGGTGAATATACCCGAGGCACGGTGGCGATGGCCAATTCCGGCCCGAATACCAATGGCAGTCAGTTTTTTATTATGCATCAGGATTATGCTTTGCCAAAAGATTATGTCATTTTTGGCCAAGTGATTTCCGGTTTGGAAGTGGTGGACAAAATTGCCACTGCCCAGGTGACTATGGGTTCAGACGGAGCCGCCTCCAAGCCAGTTGAGCCGGTCACGATTCAAGACGTTAGAATAATCGAGGAGTAAGCCTTGTATAATGGCCTTATGCGTAAAATCCTGGCAATTGCCAAAATCAATTTGGCCCAATATTTGGTTTATCGCTTGAGCTTTGTTCTTTGGCGTGTCCGGGTAATCCTGAGCCTATTTTTAACCTTTTTCCTCTGGAGCGCGGTTTACCAAAGCCGGTTAAGTATTTTTAATTACTCCCATCGCCAGATTATGACCTACATTCTGCTTATTTATGTGATTGGCGATTTGGTTTATTCCAGCCGGGTGTCTGACCTTTCAATTCAGATTCGAAACGGGGCTATCATTAACCAACTACTCAAACCGTTTCCTTTTTTGCACAATCTTTTTACCAGAGAGGTTACGGACAAACTGCTTAATTTATTTTTCTCTATTTTTGAAGTGGGTTTGGTGATTCTTTTGTTTAAACCCGCGCTTTTTATTCAAACTGATATCCTCACTATTTTATTAATGCTTTTGGCGATTGGAATGGGGATAGTCATTTCTTTTTTTATTTCCTTTGCCATTTCTCTGGTTGCTTTCTGGAGCGCTGAGGTTTGGGGTCCGCGCTTTGTCTTTATGACTTTGATCACGGTTTTATCCGGTTCTTACTTCCCTCTGGATATTTTACCAACCCTTTTTTATCGCTTATTATTACTGACGCCCTTTCCGTATTTCACTTATTTGCCTACCAAAATCTTTTTGGATGGCTTTAGCTTTCAATATCTGGGTATGGTTGGCATATCTTTGGTTTGGGTTGTCCTGTCATATTTTTTTGCCCGAGCCTTGTGGCGAAAAGGAATTAGAGAGTTTTCATTTTTTGGCCGATGAAAAGATATTTGAAGCTCTATTGGCTGTTTAGTGTGCAAAGCCTGAAAGTTGTTTGGCAGCACAAAACCGGAGTCCTTTTTTTTATGTTTGGCAAACTGATCCGTTTTTTGATGTTTTTGTTTTTTGTCATGATTCTTGTCAAAAACACCAAAACCTTGGTCGGCTATACCTTTAACGAAACCTTGGTTTTCTATTTTACTTTCAATGTCATTGATACTTTAACTCAAATGTTGTTTCGGGAGGTGTACCGCTTCCGCTGGCTGGTGACTTCCGGCGAATTAGACGGGGTGCTGGTGCGGCCCTACCATCCGTTTATCAGAGTGCTGCTGGGCGGTTTGGATATTTTGGACTTATTAATGCTGGGGCCATATTTGGCTCTACTAACTTATTTTTTATTACAAATTGGTTTGACTACTTCTTATAACTTATCTTTATATTTACTGTTGGTCGTAAACAGTTTAATTATTGCTACTGCCTTTCATATTGTGGTTTTGGCCTTAGGTGTCTTAACCACAGAAGTTGACCATACCATTATGATTTATCGCGATTTGAGTAAGCTGGCCGTGGTGCCGGTCGACATTTATCGCGAGCCCATTCGCAGCCTGGTCACCTTTGTTTTACCCATCGGCATTATGATGACTTATCCGGTTAAGGGACTGCTAAACATGTTAAACTGGAATTTAATAATTGTCAGTTTGGTTTTGGGCCTGGCCAGTTTATTATTTAGTTTGTGGTTGTGGGGGCGGGCTCTGAAAAAATATCAAAGTTGGGGCTCTTAAAAAAAATGATCAAAGTTGAAAATCTAATCAAAGTTTACAAAAGCCAAAAAGGCAACCGCAGTTTTCTGCAGGACTTTTTCAAACGGGAGTACGAGGAAAAACCGGCTTTGAAACAAATCAGTTTTGAAATCGGATCCGGTGAATTAGTAGGATTTATCGGTCCAAATGGCGCCGGTAAAACGACCACTCTCAAAATTTTGGCCGGTATTTTATATCCCACGTCTGGCAAAGTGAGTGTTTTGGGTCACGTTCCTTTTGACAAAGAAAAAGAGTTTCTAAAACAAATTTCCTTTGTGATGGGCCAAAAAAACCAGCTGATCTGGGAGCTGCCGCCGCGCGAGTCGTATTTATTGAACAAAGAGATTTATGAGATTTCAGACGTGGCTTTCCAAAAACATCTGGCTGATCTGATTGACTTGCTGGAGGCCAAGGAGATTGTTGATAAGCCGGTCCGGACCTTATCTTTGGGCCAGCGGATGCGGGCCGAGCTCATTGCCGCTCTTATTCATCGGCCCAAAGTCATGTTTTTGGACGAACCCACTATTGGCTTGGATATCTTTGCCCAAACCACGATTGTTAATTTTATTAAAGAATATCAAAAACAGTTTAAGGCCACGATTATCCTAACTTCCCATTATATGAAAGACATTGCCTCGCTAGCCAAAAGAGTCATATTGATCGACAAGGGGCAGATTTTGTTCGACGGTTTATTGGATAAGCTGATCCGTAGCTATTCACGGGAAAAAACCTTAACCATTATTCTCAAAAAATCCATTCCTGCGCCTTTACTTGAGAAGTTTAAGTTGCCTTTTGAGTATCAGATGCCGCTTTTAAAGATCAAAGCCGAGAAAACTCAATTACTCAAATTTATGGCTCAATATCTTTCGGAATTGGAATTTTCCGATTTTACCCTGCAGGACGAACCAATTGAAGAAGTAATAAAAAAGGCCTTTCGGAAAAAGCCCTGAAACAGGTATAATATAAAGTATGAAAAAGCCAACAATACCGCAAAATCTAAAGGGTTTTCGTGATCTTTTGCCGCAAGACAAAAGGCAACGGGACTATATATTGAACAAAGCCAGGGCCGTGGCCGAAACTTTTGGATTTGAGCCACTGGAAACCCCGACATTAGAATATGCTTCATTGTTACTGGGAAAATATGGTGAAGAGGCAGATAAGCTGGTTTATTCTTTTGTGGATCGAGGCAAGCGGGAAGTCGCCTTAAGATATGATCAAACCGTACCAACGGCCCGTATCTTGGCTCAATACCGGGCCCAGCTACCCAAATACTTTCGCCGTTACCAAATTCAAAACGTCTTTCGGGCCGACAAGCCGCAAAAAGGCCGATTCCGCGAATTTACCCAGTTTGATATTGATATTTTTAATTCACAGTCACCCCTTGCCGACGCCGAGATTATTGCCTGCACTTACTTTATTTTTAAGTCTATTAATTACCCCGGTCTTAAATTAAAGCTTAATGATCGGGAGATCTTGTTTTCGGTACTCAAGCCGTTTGTTAATTCCCAAGCCAGCGTTTTTTCGCTCATTCAAACCATTGATAAATTGGAGAAAATTGGGCCAGACGGTGTCACTGCCGAATTAATCAAAAAAGGAGTCAGTCTTGAGGCAGTCAAAATGATTCTGGCGCAGTTTGCCAAAGTTAAGCCAAGCGAAAATTTGACTACCATTATCGATTATGTTCGAGCCATGGGAGTGCCGGCTGAAGCAATTGAATTTGTGCCGACTCTGGCGCGCGGATTAGATTACTATACCGGCATGATCTTTGAAATCGCTGTCCCGCAATATTTGGCCGGTTCTCTTGGCGGCGGCGGCCGGTACGATAATTTAATTGAGCAGCTTAGCGGAATAAGAACGCCGGCAGTAGGCATTGCTTATGGTGTAGATCGGATGATTGAGGCGGCAAAGCAGTTTAATTTATTCAAAGCTCAGACTTTCGGCACCAGAGTCATGGTCACGGTTTTTTCCAGCCAAACTTTGAAACAGTCGCTGGAGGCGGCCGAATTTTTGCGCAACAACAACATCAGCACCGAGCTCTATCCGGAAATGGACAAATTGGATAAGCAGCTCAAATATGCCGACAGTAAACAAATTCCTTTTTGTCTGATCATTGGTGAAGAAGAAGCTAAGGCAGGCAAAGTGACCCTCAAGAATATGAAGCAACGCACTCAACAAACTGTCATATTGGCGCAGTTAAATAAATTGTTAAAATCATAATCTATGCCCAAAGGCAATCTTTTTTACGGTGAGATTTATGCGCGGACAACCAAAAGAGTCATGGATCTGATTTTGGGAATTATTTTGACACTTGTTTTTCTTCCAATCTGTTTGATAATTGCGATTTTGATTAAGCTCGATTCCAGCGGCCCGGTTTTTGCCGATACGCCTTCGAGAGTAGGCAGACACGGAAAGAAATTTAAAATGTTCAAATTCCGCTCGATGATCAGAAACGCTCATCAAATGCTGCGGGAGGACCCCAAATTCAAAGAACTATATCAAGAATACAAAAGAAGCAGCTATAAGCTTTATCACGATCCGAGGGTAACCCGTTTTGGCAAATTTATCCGCAAATATTCGCTCGACGAAGTGCCTCAGTTTTTAAATATGCTGCGAGGTGATATGAGTTTGGTTGGGCCTCGTGCCTATTATCCGGACGAGATCAAAGAACAGCTCAAAAAACACCCGATTGCCAAGAATTATCTGGATACGGCTCTTCAGGTTAAGCCCGGCATTACCGGCTTTTGGCAAGTATACGGCCGGAGCGAGGTTCATTTTGACAAACGGATTAAAATGGACGCAGAATATGTCAAAAATATTTCTCTATGGTATGATATTAAGATCATTATTAAAACACCTTATGCCATGGTCAGCGGCAAAGGCGCAATATGAGAAAACTTGATTTTGATACCAGTCAAACGCGTGATTTTGCCGGCGACCGGCAACCGATGAATATGACCAAAACCCGTAAATTCAAATTCCGGCTTAACCGTAAACAACTACTCAAAATATGGGTGGTGATGATGGTTTTTTTAAGCCTGTTTTATTTCACTCTCATTAATCCGCTTTTAAAAGCCAGAGCCAGTATGAATAGATTGCAGGCGTTGGCGCAAGAGGCCAAAGAGGCGGCCAAGAGCCAGGATTTGGTGGCAGTGGAAGACAGCATTAAAGCCATTAAGGTTGAGGTGGCGCAATTGCAAAAAGATTTGAAGCCGGTCTATATTTATCGCTATTTGCCTTTTGTGGGCTATATGTTTAGCGATTTGCAAAATGGGTTGGCGGCCGGCGGTTATATGCTTTCGGCCGGCGAAAAAGCCGTGGTAGCGATCGAACCTTATGCTGATTTGATCGGATTTAAAAAAGGCAGCGAGTTTTCGCAGCAACCCACCGAACAAAGGCTTGAGACCGCTATTTTGACTATCGACAAGCTCATTCCTCACATCGACAAAATCGATAAAGATATGGAAAAAGCCAAAGGCTATTTGGAAAAAATCGACCCCGATCGTTATCCCAAACAAATCGGCAAGAAAATGATTCGTGACCGGGTAAAGCAGTATTACGATCAGATTTTTGGTTTGGTGACTTTAGCCACCGATGCCAAACCGCTTCTAAAACGACTCCCCTATATTTTAGGCAAAGACGAGGAACGGCGCTATCTGGTTTTGTTTCTCAACGACGCCGAACTTCGGCCTACCGGCGGTTTTATTACCGCCTATGCCGTCTTTTCGGTTGAGCGGGGTAAAATCAGTGTCAGTGAATCTTCAGATATATATGATCTGGACAATACGATCAGCCATCCGCGGGCGCCTGAGAAAATTCTGACCTATCATAAAAATGTATCTAACTTTAATATTCGAGATAGTAACTTGTCGCCGGACTATGTGGAATCGATTAAACTGTTTGAGGGATTGCTCGAGCGGTCCACCCGCGATTTAAACTACGACGGCGTAATCTCAATCGATACCAGAGTATTGGTCGATATTTTAAGAGTGCTCGAGGCCACCGAAGCCGGTGGTGTTTGGTTTAAAGCCGACATTGATCCGCGCTGTGATTGTCCTCAGGTCATTTATGAACTGGAAAATATCATTACCCGGCCGACGCCTTATTTTCGTGAACAGCGAAAGAGTATTTTGAGCGTGTTGCTTTACAATCTGATGCAAAAAGCCTTAGGTGTGTCACCCTCGCAATATTGGGGCCGGCTGATGCAATCATTTTTGCTCGACGCCGACGAAAAACACATCTTAGTATATTTCAAGGATAAACCATCACAAAAGGCGATTGAATCGCTTGGTTACGGCGGCCGAATTGTAGAGACCGACGCCGATTATCTGCATATTTCAAACACTAATTTTGCCGGCCAGAAAAGCAATATGTATGTTAAATACAAAGTCGAATCGGAAACAGTTAAAAAAGGTAATAAGTATGAGCGAAAACTGACCTTGGAATACAACAATATTTATCCGGCTTCAGACTGTAATTTGGAGCGGGGCGGTTTATGTATCAATGCTACCCTTAGAAATTGGCTGCGGGTGTATGTGCCCAAAGGCGCCAAGCTGATCGAATTTTCCGGTTCACAGATGAAAGTGCAGCAATACGAAGAACTGGGTAAGCAGGTGTTTGAGGGTTTTCTCACGGTTAATCCTTTGGGCCGGGCGCTGGTTGAAATCACTTACGAAGTGCCGGCTTCTGTAGTTAAAACAGATGAGTATCAGCTCTTGTTTCAAAAACAGCCAGGAGTTGAGGAAATGGAAACCGTTGTTTCTTACGGCAATAGCCAGGTTGAGGAAGTTCTTCGCAAAGACAAACTCTTCAAATTTTAATTTCTAGAGAGAACGTCCGAACATGTCTTGTTTTCTATGATCAAGGGCTTTAATTTTTTTTTCAATCTCGCCGGCAAGATCGTAATTATTATTTTTCAAAGCATCCCTGTATGCTAAAGTAAGTTTAGATAATTCAGAGTTTGGATCATAATAATCAATTTCTGATTGTGCGACACGGTCGCCTTTATGTTCATTCCTGATTTTAGCCAATTTTTTAGGGGGTGTCTTTGGATCATTTAACAAGCCATGTTCATCTGGAGACAATCCTTCTTTTTCTGGCATAATTATATTATAGTTGAAAACTTAATATATAATATTATTAGTATGCCGAGAATAATTTCTTCCGTCAAGGCTCTGATTAAACACAAGAATAAATATTTATTTCTATACCTGACTTTGTCAAAAAAGAGTGGTTGGAGCTTGCCCGGCGGCCAAATTGAATATGGCGAAGAGCCTAAACAGGCGTTGCTACGGGAAGTCAAAGAAGAAACCGGCTTGAGAATCACAATAAATAGATCAATTGGTCTTTGGTGGTTTTACACACAAAAAGATCAGCATCAGGTAATCTGCCATACATATTTATGCGAAGCTAATACAGACAAGATTGATTTAACTCATAATCCGGCCAATGAACCTATTACAGACTTTAAATGGTTTATTCCAAAAGACATTCTCAATGACAAAAAGATCGTTTTGGCCCCCAGTTTGCGCAAACTTTTGTTATCCTATATTAAACGTTCTTTATAATATTGTTATGACCACTCTACAGAGTTTACAAAAGGAAATTGATGAGGTCAAAAAACGTAATCGGAGTGTTGAGATAAACAAGGCTTGGGAAATAAGCTTGGCCCGTAGACTGTTATTAATTCTATTCACTTATCTATCGATTGGATTTTATATGCAGGCAATTAGTGTCCAAGATCCTTGGTTGAATGCGGTCGTGCCCAGTCTTGGTTTTTTACTGTCAACTCTTACCCTGCCATTTTTTAAATCAATATGGATCAAAAAAACACAAAAATTAGATTGAATTGCCTGATGAACTCTGTCTTTAAATTAACAGAAACGTTATAAGTTGCTTTCACTAGAAAAGAGGTGAGAAATATGAAAAAACTACTTTCTTTTTTGTTTATTTTATCTTTGTCTTTTTTGATCGCAACTTCAATGGTCTTGGCAAAATCAGATAAACCATCACAACAAGCAAATAACACCTGTGTCACTATTCAAAGCGGTGATTTGTTAGCCAGTGACGACTCAATAATATCTACCGGTTTTGATCAATGGGGCTATAACTACCAAGGCCATCTATTTAATGGTTTTTATTGTGATGCTTATCGCGACGCGGATTGGTGCCAATCTTATGAGGAAGATGAATTAATTATGAAATGGAACGATGCCTGGTTATCAAATAAAGACTGCGATGGTGATTATTTATTAGATAGGCATTATGAGTACACTAGTTATATTGGTTCTGGAGCTTGGTTAACTAACCAGCAGAAAGGCGAGTATGGAGAAGATGACCAAATCTGTAAATGGAACTATTTCGTTAAAATTGTCGCTGCGCCAGATGGAGCAGAAATCAACGATGGGATTTGGTATACAGACACAAATGATGAGATTGGGCCGGCCATATGGGGTGAGTTTGCCATAATTCAAGAAGTGTACAATGACCCCTGTGCTGGAGAACACGGACTGTCAAGCAAAAGTCCGGTTGGCCCGGGTTTTGGCAAGTTTTAATTGTCAGAAACAGAGTTAGAACTGAAAACAACCCATTTTAAGTGGGTTGTTTGGTGATAAAAATAGTCTATTTTTTTGAAGTCCCCAGAAGCATAATACGATTGACATTCTTTGGTTGGCCAAAATAATCTTCAACGTACTGAACAACTGTGGATATTAGTTTTTGTTTCAAGTTATTTGGTACTTTAGATAGAATCTCTGTTCTGACATTTTCTACCAGCCCAATTTCTTGAATAACTTTTTGTTCATGTATTCTAAGGCTATCTTGCATTTCTTTTACTTGATCAAGTATTTGCTGTATATACAAGACTACGTCATTATATTGAGCATCTCTGGTAATATCGAGTTGTAAAATATTCTCCATTATTGTTTCAACGTTACAGTCTAATGATTGCGTAAGCGGACTCAGTAATAAATGAATTTGTTCATGAGTAGCTTGATGCTTTATTTTTAATTCCAAAAGTTCTTTAATATGGGCAATGCATAGACAATAAGTAATTGCAAATTGATTAAGACTTCTGACATTGATGTCAATTATTGGCGTTGATATAGTGAAATTTTTTCCTAATAACTTTAATGCCAAAACGGTATAGGTTTCTTGCCAATCTTCTAAGGCGTCTGATTTTGGTTCAAATAATTTAAATTGTTCTAAAAAAGCATTATTAAAAGAAGTGGGGATATTTGATTGATCGGCTATTTGTAGATATTCAGGATATCGAATTTCGCCTTGTTCAAAATAAGCGCGGCCCATCGCCTCCATTAAATAAGGCATAAGGCCTAATTCACTAGTCATAGCCTATTTTACCAATCAAGTCAAAGTAATTCAATATTATAGGATATTAGATTAAGCGCCGCAGATAAAAGAGCTCAAAATTTAATTAAGCGATAAGTTTTCCCAGCATGAATAAAGCCCATTTTTTCATAAAAAGCGTGTGCGCGGTCAAGGCCATGACCAGAATAGAGACGAATGCAATCAAGTCCTTCTGTTTTCGCCCAACTTCTAGCCGCCTCCATTAACTGTGTTGCTATTCCAGTTCCCTGATAAGCTTTCTTAACAAACATACCTTCGATTTCGCCGTAATATTTTGCTTTACGTAATCGAGGCACTTGATGAATTTCCAAATAACCTACAACCTGATCTTGGTTGAAGGCAATAAAAAGTTTTGATCGATTTGAGGATACAATTTCGTTGTATAGACCAATGGAATATTTTTGACTAAAAGACGATGGTTTGTTGCGATTATTTCCTTGTGAATTGGCAAAGTCGTTAAACTCATCAACAGTTTTAAGAACCTCTTCTCGATCTTCAAGTTTAGCTGCCCGTATTTCCATCAAATATTATTTTACTATAATCCACTCAGGTGATAATAATCTATTTTCCCCAGTGACTTTTGATTGTATTCAATAGATATTGATGTGTTTTTTTATCTAAACTTCCGACTAGATATTTAGAATCCAATTGCCAGGGATTGCCACTGAAATCAGTGACTATTCCGCCATTTTTCTCCATTAAATAGCAGGCTGCAATATTATCCCACGGATAAGTATAGGTTACTAAGAAAGCAGCGTAGCGGGCAATGGCGGCATAGGAGAAAGATAAAGAAGTACTTAAAGTAATTACCCAATATTTGTCTCTAATTAAATTGGCAACAATATTAGCTACCTGATTAATTTCTTGAGCAGTTCCCTTTTGGGGTAAATAACCATAATCAACACTAATTAAGGTTTTGGTATCAAGTAATAAATGGTTATTAGTTTTGGCATTTTTGACATAAACTCCGGGTTTGTCCTGAGAAGCAAATAAATAGGTGCGATTAGGATAATCGGCAACCAAAGCTAACACTGGCCTCTTATTTTCTACTAAAACGATATTGGTAGTAAAGCTCATGACTCCACTGGCAAAATTACTGGTTCCGCAAATTGGATCCAAAACCCAAACTCGCTTAGTCCAATCTATTTTTGTAAAAGAAGCTTCTTCTGAAAGTACCTGATCTTTTGGGAAAACCGACTTAATATTCTGAGTGATTAACTTATCCATTTTCAAATCCGTTTCAGTAAGTGTGCTATATTCATCTTTCATTTCACGTCTCAGAAAGGGTGAATAATAGTCTTTTAAAACAGTTTCTTCTAGTTTTGGGTACAGTTCTTGTACAAGCTTAGTTTCGGTGGAATAATTCATTACCAATAATTTAAATAATAATAAACGTATTATAATACTTTGCATGTGGCAAAAAGTGACCGGGCTCATTCTTAAAAAATCTCGAACGCGAGACAATGATCAACTGTTAACGGTCTATACCAAAGAGTTGGGCAAGATTATGGTTTATGGCCGAGGCGCGCAAAAATTAACCAGCCGCCGGCTTGGGGCACTGGATACTCTCAATTATGTTCAACTAGTAGTCAAAGAGTTTGGCCACAGTTATTCGTTAAGAGAAGTCAGTTTGAAAAGCAGTTTGCAAAGTTTAAAACAGGACTATGATAAGAAAAAACACCTGTTATTGATCGTCGAAATCATTGATAAACTTACTTCTTTCAACCAGCAGGATCCGCCATTGTTTAAATATTTACACGTTTTTCTCAAGAAACAAGCTGATCAGTCGCTCTCCAGCAATGAGTTGTTTAATCAGACAATTGAATTATTGAGAGTAATGGGTTATTCTTTGCCTCCCAAAACCATTCGTTCTTGGGTGACGCTGGAGCAATACATCGAATCCCTGTCTCAGAAATCACTACAGAGTCGGCAGTTGTAGAACTGTAATTCTTCTGGCACAAGTGTGGAGGTTGTTATACAATTACTGTTATGCCTAAACTGGAGGAAATTGTTGCTTTGTGCAAGCGTCGGGGGTTTGTTTATCCCTCGTCTGAAATCTACGGTGGTCTGGCGAATGCCTATGATTACGGCCCGCTGGGAGTAGAATTGTTGCGCAAAATCAAAGAGCTCTGGTGGAAGCGTTTTATCAGTCAGCGAGCTGATATGGTTGGCTTGGATTCGCAAATCATTCTCCATCCCAAAACCTGGGAAGCCTCAGGCCATGTAACTGCGTTTTTTGATCCGCTGGTTGAAGACAAAATCAGTCATCAGCGCTATCGGGCCGATCATCTTTTAGAGGCCTGGCTGCAAAAACATCCGCAAACCCCGGCCATTGTTGTCGAAGACCTGAGTCTGGAAGAAATGCAGCAACTGATTAAGAAATTTAAAATCAAAAGCCCGCAGGGTAATGAGCTAACCGAACCCAAGAAATTTGATTTGTTGTTTGAAACTAGTTTAGGAATCATTGCCGGACAGAAAAGCAGCGCCTATCTTCGAGGTGAAACTGCTCAAGGCATTTTCAGCAATTTCAAACAGATTACCGATTCCACCCGAGTGAAATTACCTTTTGGGGTCGGCCAGATCGGAAAAAGTTTTCGGAACGAAATTACTACCGGTCAGTTTGTGTTTCGGACTTTTGAATTTGAGCAGGCCGAGATTGAATATTTTTTTGATCCAGAACAGTCCAATTGGCAAAAATTATTGAAAACTTGGCAGCAGCAGATGTGGGATTTTGTGACCAAAGATTTGGGCGTAAGAGCTGAGAATTTACGCTGGCGGCGTCATACTGATAAAGAGCGCAGTCATTATTCTCAAGATACCTATGATTTGGAGTACCATTTTTCTTTTGGCTGGAAAGAACTGTGGGGAGTGGCTTATCGCACTGACTACGACCTCAAACAGCACCAAAAGTTCAGCGGCGTTAATCTGAATTACAAAGACCCTCAGACCAATCGAGAGTTTATCCCGCACGTGATCGAGCCGGCAGTGGGGATTAATCGTTTGTTTTTAATGATTCTCACCGACAGTTATCGGCAGGAGCCGGAAAGAATTAGTCTTAAGTTGCCCCAAGCTTTGGCACCATATCAAATTGCCGTGTTTCCGCTTCTTGCCAATAAACCCGAACTTGTCTCCAAAGCCAAACAAATTTATACTGAATTGCAGTCGGACTTTACTGTTTACTGGGATGATCGCGGCAATATTGGCAAGCGGTACCGCTATCAAGACGAAATGGGTACGCCCTTTTGTGTGACAGTTGATTTTGACAGTTTGGAAGATCAGGCAGTGACGGTGCGCGAGCGAGACAGTATGAAACAAGAGCGAATCGCGATTTCAAAACTTAAAAGTTATTTTCAAAAACAGCCATGAACCAAAAAAAATTAATCATTTTGTCTGTTATCTTTGTTATTTTATTGATCGTGGGTGTGGGTTGGTTGGTTGCCAAAAAAGGCGGAACTAAAGAAGAAGTTGGTGAGAGTACGTTGCCGGTCGGGCAACGGTATGAAAAGGTTGAGCCAGGGATTGAGGTGACGGTGGAGAGAGTCAAAGACGGTCGCCGGGTCGACTTTCAGGTTAGTCAAATTCCGGCCAAATACGAAACCATTGAATACGAATTTTCTTACAAAACCGGTTCCGGTGGTTTGCAAGGCGGTATTGGCTCGCCCAGTGTCATTAAAAAAGGGGCATATCAAAAGGAAATCCTGCTTGGAACCTGTTCGGCCGGCGGCGCCTGTACTTATGACGAGGGTGTTGAAAAGATCAAATTTACGATCTTTTTTAATACCGGCAGCCAAAAGCGCTATTTTGAAAAAGAATTCACGATTTAAATTTGGTTCTGGCCCGTGCATTCCCTTGCTTAGTTAACCACCTCAGTGTAGAATAAGAGGTACTATGGCAATAAGAAAAACCGAATTTGCACTGGCTCTAAATCAGGTGGCGACTGAGCGCGGAATTCCGATTGAGGAAGTATTGGAATCAATCAAAACCGCGGTCAAAGTGGCTTATAAGAAAGAATATAATCTGGCCGAAGAAGAGGATTTTAATGTTGAAGTCAATGGTGATAGCGGTGAAGCCCGCATTTTTAAAGATAATCAAGACATCACTCCGCCTGGATTTGGTCGCATTGCCGCCCAAACCGCCAAACAAGTGATTATTCAAAAGATCCGCGAAGCAGAGAAAAAAGCCGTGGTTCATTATTTCGACAAGCAAGTGGGCATGGTTATTTCCGGCAGAGTTATTCGCTCAGACGGTAAGAATGTCTATGTTGACATTGGCCGCGCCGAAGCCGTGTTGCCGCCGGACGAGCAAATCCGCAACGAAAAATATTATCCCAATACCAGGCTGTTGTTTTATTTAATCAATGTCGGTGGTGAAGATACCCGCTATCGGATTATCATTTCCCGCCGTCACGAAAACCTGGTTAAAGAGCTGTTTCGTCGTGAAGTGCCGGAATTGGCCTCGGGCGCCATTGAGATTAAAGCGATTGTTCGGGAAGCTGGCGAACGCACCAAAATTGCCGTGGCTTCACGTGAAAAAGGCGTTGATCCGGTCGGCAGTTGTGTTGGCCAAAAAGGCATCCGCATTCAATCAGTGATCAGCTCTCTTGGAATTGACGAAAAAATCGACGTTATTCAATGGAGTGATGATATCAAAACTCTGATTATCAACGCGGTTTCACCTTCCAAAGCTATGGAAGTAGTTCTAAAAGAAAAGCAAAAAACCGCTGATTTGTACGTTGATACGGATGAACTCTCTCTAATCATTGGTCGCGACGGCCAAAATATCCGCCTCGCTTCTCAGCTGACTGGCTATTCTCTGAACGCGCTTAGCAATACCGAAAAAGTTAAAAAGTAATTTCAAAATGGATAAAAATCAGGTTAAACCACCGGTGGTGGTTGTTTTAGGTCATGTTGATCACGGAAAAACTACCCTTTTGGATGCCTTGCGTCACAGTCGCGTGGCCGAGGGTGAATTTGGCCAAATTACACAGCACATCGGGGCTTATGAAATTAGCACCAAAGAAGGTCAGAAAATTACTTTTATTGACACTCCAGGTCACGAAGCCTTTAACACTTTAAGGTCCAGAGGGGCGAAGCTGGCCGATTTGGCTCTTTTGATTGTCGCGGCCGACAGTTCGGTCAAACCCCAGACTTTGGAAGCTCTGAAACAAATCAGGCTTAATAAAATTCCTTTTATTGTGGTGATCAACAAAGTGGATTTGGAAACAGCCAATTTGGAAAAAGTGATAAAGGATCTAACTAAGCATGAGGTTTATCTGGAGGGCCGGGGTGGCGATGTTCCTTATGTGCAAATAAGCGCTAAAAATAAAACCGGTCTGGATACTCTTTTGGAACTGATTACTTTGGTTGCGGATCTAAACAGCCTGACTTATAGTCCCAAAGCCGAGACTGAAGGCGTGGTAATTGAAGCTAAAAAAGACCGCCGCGGCGTGGTTTTGACCATTATTTTAACCAATGGTAGTTTGAAAGTCGGTGATCAGATATATGCAGATCAGGAAGTAATTAAAATCCGGGCAATGTTTAATGATTTGGGTCAGGGAGTGAAAGAACTTTTCCCCAGCACGCCGGCTGAAATCCTAGGCAGCAAGCAGGTGGTTGTTCCTGGGACTATCTTGTCCAAAAAACCCATTGTTAAAGCCGAAACTAATAAAGCCGCCTCAAGAACCGGGTTGACAGAAGAGGAGTGGTTTGATCAGAATCAAACCAAGTTTAACTTTATTATCAAGGCCGATACTTTTGGAACTCTGGAGGCCATTTTGGAAAAATTCCAGGAATTCGACGAAATAAAAGTCATCAAGAGCGAAACCGGCGAACTTACCGAGGCGGATCTGGAACTGGCCAAGACCACCAAAGCCAATATTTTGGTTTTTAACAGCAAACTTCGTCACACCATCAAAGAAAAAGCCGAAAAAGAAGACATTAATGTTTTTGAATACAATTTGATTTACGAATTACTTGATCAAGTTGAAGATTTGATTTACGCACTGCGGACACGGCAGGAAAAAGAAGCCAAAAAAGTTGCTGAGGCCAAAGTAATTGCCAAATTTATCAAAGGTGATCAAGTTATTGCCGGCTTAAAAGTGCTCACCGGTAAGCTCAGTACCAAAGAAAAGGCCGAAGTAATGCGGGGTAAGAAAGTCCTTGGAGAAACAACTATAAGCTCATTGTATCAAAAGAGCGATGCCGTTTTGTCAGTGACAAAAGGAGAAGAATGTGGCGCGATATTTGCCGATAAAATTGACTTTCAACAGGGTGATATAGTAAAATTATATACACCATGAATAACGACCTAATAACTTTATTTGCGAACGCCAAAGCAGTATTGATCGTGGTCGCCAAAACCGCCAAATTAGACAGCTTAGCGGCGGCTCTGGCTTTGCAGTTGGCTCTAATTCAGCAGGGCAAAAGTGCCAAAGTTTGCAGTGAAGCGACAGTGGCTGAAGCCGACAAACTGACCGGTGCCAACAATATCAGCAAAACTTTGGATTTGGGCGGCAACGTTCTCAAAGTATCTTTTCCCTATAGCGACGGCGCGATTGATAAAGTAACCTACAATATCACCGACGATCGTTTTAATTTATTAATTGAGCCCAGAGTTGGTAATCCGCCCTTAAAAAACCAGGACGTTCAGTTTGCCTATACCGGTGGTGAAGTTGATTTGATTGTGGCGCTGGATGCTCCCAATTTGGAAGCTTTGGGTGATTTGTATTTGGAAAATCCGGATCTTTTTCAAAAAGAAAAACTGGTTAATCTGGACCGTCGATTTGATAATCAACAGTACGGAGCATTTAACCTGGTTGAAAAACAGTTTTCCTCAACTTGCGAGATTGTGACCAAATTGCTGGAAAGCTTGCGCTGGGATCTTAATCCGGACATTGCCACCAATCTTTATACCGGTCTGGTTGCCTCAACCAATAACTTTACTTCATTTTCCACTAACGCTCAGTCGTTTGAAACCGCTTCTTATCTGTTGAAAAATGGCGCTCGTAAAATTCCTTTGAGTTCTTTAAGGCCATCCACCATGCGAACCGGTTCAGATACTAGACCTCAGTCGCCGTTTTCCAATCAGCCCGCCCCTGTGGCCGGCTCTTTAAATCAAAACATTTTTCAGAGTCCAGCGCCTGCGCCTGAAGAAAAGCCACAATCGACTAAAAAACAGCCACCTCAGGATTGGCTCAAACCCAAAATCTTCAAAAGCTCAGACCTGATTTAGTATAATTAATGAATGGATTTTGTCCGCCAATTTTTGACTAAATTTTCCAAACTCACCCGTCGTCAGCTGATTATTGGTTTAGCCGGAGGAGTCTTTTTCTTTTTCTTACTATTTAGCGTCTATATTCTTAAAGATTTGCCCAGCCCCAGCCGGTTAGACGACGGCGGCGCCATTCCGTATTCTACCCACCTTTATTCCCGTGACAACAAGTTGCTCTATGAGATCTATCATGAACAGAACCGCACTCCCATTGAATTGGAATCACTTCCGGTCTATGTCAAGCAAGCAACCATCAGCATCGAAGACAAAGACTTCTACAAACATTCCGGTATCTCAGTCTTTGGT
>MGBO01000014.1 GCA_001788295.1 Candidatus Roizmanbacteria bacterium RIFOXYC1_FULL_41_16
TAATCGAACTTCCCGGTTGGCGAAGAGCGGTGGTCACGTTGTAGGCACCATAGGTGCCTTCAAAAAAGTCTTTAGAGCCAACCATTGACAGAATTTCTCCGGTTGAGGGACGGGTAACCAGAATGGCACCATTGCCGACATTGTAATCTTGGAGTTGGTCCAGTTCTTCCTTTAGGATTTTTTCCGCTTCTTTTTGAATAGAATAGTCCAGAGTGGTATAGACTCTGAGGCCACCTTCCTGAACAGTCTTTAAGCCATATTCTTTTTCCAGTAGGTTCTTGACATAAAAGACAAAGTGAGGGGCTTTGATTTGGTTCTTGGGAGGAGAAAAGTGCAGTTTGGTTTTAATGGCTTGATCATATTGGCTCTGAGTAATATATCGTTCTTCTTTCATGGTTAATAAGACTTGTTCCTGACGATTCTTGGCTGCTTTGGGATTGGAATAGGGGGAATAGAGAGAGGGGGCTTGGGGTAAACCGGCAAGGAGAGCCGCTTGAGAAAGAGTCAATTTAGAGGCTGGTTTGTTAAAGTAGAGACGAGAAGCTTCTTCAATTCCCCAGGCAGTGCCTCCATAAGGGACTTGATTAAGATACATCTCCAGAATCTCGTCTTTGGTGTATTTACGCTCAACCAAAAGAGCCAGAATCATTTCTTTGACCTTTCGGGTGAGGGTCCGTTCTGGAGTCAGGAGAGCACTCTTGACTAACTGCTGAGTGATGGTTGAGCCTCCCTGGAGTTTCTTTTTGAGTACTGTTTCTTTGACCGCTCTTAAAACGCCACCAAAGACTGAGATACCGGAATGTTTGTAGAAGTCTTTGTCTTCGATGCTGATGGTTGCTTGCTTGACATAGACTGGGAGTGATTCCAGTTCAATGGGAGTGCGGTTCTGTTCATGATAGATCTCATAGAGCAACTTGTTGTCACGGGAATAAAGGTGGGTAGACAAACTCCCCTGGTAACTCTCCACCTGGCTGGGAGAAGGCAAAGCCTCAATAAATAAATAGGCGGCATTACCAAGAAAGACAGTCAGGGCAATCAAAAAACCAAAGATAAAATATTTAACCCGATAAAAAAAAAGGTAATGACTAAGGGAAAAAAATTGTTTTTTAATTCCCTGTTTGCGCTTAAACAAAATCCAAATGCCATTAAAAATAAATTTAAATAAAGACTCAAATAGCCAAGATAACCAGGTACGACATAATAAGGCCATTTTAAAAAGGAGTTTCAGAGGTAAGGTAATCAATCCTATAATAAGTTCACCCACGAGAATACAGGCTTTGATTAGAAGTACTATTAGCTTTTCCACTAGGCTATCGGCAATATATTAATCTGGCAATTTTATCACTTTTTATAGGATATGTAAATCAGATACTCTGCAGTTTGGCCTTAACAATCAATCGTTCCCAGTAAGTTCCGGGAGGAACGCAGGTAATTAAAGTTAAAAAAGCTTCGTCTGCCTCTTCGTTTAAAACCGAGATCTTGTCCGGAGAGACAACATACATTTCGTAAACTGTGTACTGGTAAGTAAACCCGCCAATATCGACTCTGATTTTATCCCCTCGTTCCAGAGTGGGAATAAAAGTAAAAACAGTTCGGTAATCATCTTGATCAAAAAGCTGCGGTAAAGTGGAATGGCCCAGAATAACGACATTACCAATTTCTCCAGGCATCACCTGATTGCCGTATTGGGCAAGCGACTTGGTCAGATCTTCACCACCAATCTCAACATTAAGATCGGTTAACCCTAATCGAGGCACAGTTAACCGGTAGTTTTCGATTTCGTTTTTACGGGTTAGCTGCTGTGGTTGTTTTGGAAACCAGTTGGCAACAGTCGTAAAATCTTTAAGATAACTGGAATAGTATGGTGCCGAACTGTCGCTATAAAGACTAAAACCTTTTTGCAATGATCCGGAAAGCGGACTTTGAGGCAGCGGACTTAAATCTTGGTTAGATCTTACCAGTGACCCAATCTGATAAGCCATCACCGGATAAAATGACCACAGCAAGGTAAACACTCCCAAAACCAGAGAAAAAGTCGAAAAAAAGATCAATTTGGGACTTTTTTTTCTCTGGGCAACTTGTTTTACATAACTATATCTCATTTTATTTAGTAAATTCGAATTTAATGGCTTTGGGCATTAATGGTAGATATGGCAAAGGCAAAGGTTTGGTTTGAATCTGAAAACTAGTGATGTTTCTTTCCTCGTCCAGAATCTTCTGAGCCTGGCCCTTAAGTTTTCCCTTAAGCTTATCAATTAAGATATTTCGATCAATAAAGTTCTGAACCTGACCACGGCCGATGGCCGAATAAAGATAATTGCCATTTTTTTGACTGATTAATTTAATTTTAGAAAGTTCAAAAGAATCCTGGACAAATTCTTTGTCTTTTAGTTTCTGCCGTTCAACCATTTCTGCCAAACGAACATAAGGGGCATAAAAAGCTTTGACTTGACCTTCATATGACAAGGTGACCCGATTTACTTCTTCATTAATCTCAGCCGAATAATCTTTTTTGACCCCAGTTGTTGAGATGGTTTGAGCAAACAAGACATCGTTGTCTCCGCGCGTTTTCTTAAATTCGTTCTGAAGTTTGTTTTTGGACATTACCAAGGCTTTTTTATCCAAATTAACCGCGTCGGCATTATCAAAAACCGCGACCGTCTTTTTAAAACCGCCGCTGAAATTATTGTTGGCAATAGCATAAAATTCGTCGTCAGAAAAATCCTCTGTTGTCAGTTTGGCACCACTATCCAGATTAGCTTCGGCGCCAATATTAAGGGCGGTTAGCTCGATATTTTTTTTGCCAAACGCCTTTGTCACCAGTCCCTCACCCAGATTGGCTGAAGTGGTCGCCGCCGGAACCGATACGGCAGCATTAATAACAAAAACCACACCGTCGGCACTGATAAATCTAGTGCCTTCTGCCAATTCTTTTGTTTCAAACAGACCATTATAAATAGTGACTTCGCCTTTGGCTTTTTCACCGGTGACTTTTTCACCGGTTGTGGGTTCTGAAACCGTGAGCGAAACCCGGGTTTCATAAGCCTTGACAAATTCGCTTTTGGAATTAACCGTGAATTCAATATTTGAACTGAAGTTCTCTTTTTTGGTTTGTAAAGTGATTACTGCCTGATGAAAAAATATGAAGTAAAGCAAACCCAATGATAGAATTAAGATCGGAATTCCTAACCACAAAACTTGGCGAGAGACTTTGGGAAATTTAATCTTCAAGTTGAAACTGGGCAGTTTAAAGCTGATTTTTTTGGGTTGAGTAAAAGATTGGCTCGGAACCGAACTCAATTCGGTACCAAAACCAGGAGCCAGTGGCAAAACACCGCTTTTGAGCTCTTCTTTTTCCGGTTCTACCGCCACGCTCTGCTTATCTTTAAAATAAACCTTAACCAACAGTTGCTGTAAATCACTTTCCTTTATCAAATGCTTGATTTTCAAATCCGGTTTTTCTTCCGCATTACCTAACCAAGCAATAATTTCCGACTTATCATCAAGTTGTTTATTAAGATCTTTGATCGTTTCACCAAATTCCTGAGCTTTGGCAGTTTTGTGAATGTTTTTAATTGCGGCTTTCTCAATTTCATAAAGAGAATAATCATATAAGCTCTCTTCCAAAAACAAATAAGCCGCCTCTTTCTCAAAATTATGTAAAACCGCCTCATAAAAATTCAAATAACCTAAATTATCCAGATCAACGGTTTTAAGGAGTTTTTTTATTTCCTTTAAGAAATCCTCTCTGATCGCTCCGGATTCGGTTGTATATAAAGAATTCAGAACCAAAACTGTTCTTTTTAAATAAACATTCTCACCCAGATCCCGCTCGCAGTTGGCAATGATTTTTTCGACCTTTTTGGCCGACTCTTTGAGAAACGGATCAACTGCTTCCTGATAAATAGCCGACTGATTTTGTGAATTGGCTTCTTCAAAAGCAAATCCATACAGTTTTTCGCCGGATAAAAACAGAATAAAAATATAGCGTTCAGTTTCGGCCGCATTTTTATGCAAGAAAGGGAGATTGAACATATACCAAAATCATAGTATAAAAGTCGCCTACTGTAAAGGCCTGGTCGACTTTATTTTGCCGCTTTGGTCACAATTGGGGTAATGTTACCGGCTTTGCTGTCCAAATTCAAAATATTCATAAAGTTGCCACTGGCTGGCAATACATATTTGGTATTATCGGCAAGCACTGTTTCAGACACCTGAAGTTTTCGCCAATTTTCAGCACGGCTGGTAAAATGTTTGTTGGCCGCTTCAGCCACTTTTTTAATTGCCTGACCCTCGGCATCTGCTTGCAAGATTTTTGCTTGAGCTCGCCCCTCGGCTTCCAAAATATCGGCTTGTCTGACTCCTTCAGCAGTAAGAATCCGAGCTCTTTTTTCACGTTCTGCTTTCATCTGTTTGCTCATCGCCTCAGTGATGTCTGCCGGCGGATCAATCCGCTGAACTTCAACCCGAGTCACTTTGACTCCCCAGTTGTGAGTCGCCTCGTCCAACGTGCTTCTTAAATCAACATTAATATTGTCGCGAGCAACCAAAGTTTCGTCCAAACTTTTGTCACCGATCAGATTACGAAGATTGGTTTGAGCCAGAGTGGTCGCGGCCACATTAAAATCAGCAACCTCAAACTCGGCTTTGACCGGATCAACCACTTTGTAATAAATAACCGCGTCTACGACTACGCCGACATTATCTTTGGTAATTACCTGCAAGGGTTCCACTTCAATCACCTTTTCCCTCATGTCCACTTTGATAACCATATCGATAAAGGGAATAACAATACTGATTCCAGAATCCAGCAAATGGCTATATTTGCCCAAACGAACGACAACGCCTTTTTCATAAGGCTGAATAATCACCATTCCGCGAATAAGAGTAATGACTGCCAATACCAAAAGCATAATCAAAATTGTGTTCATGGTAGTTTTAGTTTAGTAACTTTTAATGAAACGCCTTCAATTTTCAAAACCACAACCTCACTGTTTTCTTTAAGACTTTCTCCGGCGATCGCCCGCCAGATCTCACCGTCCAATAAGACTTTACCTGCCCTCAGCCGATTAATCGGTTCGACAACAACAGCTGTTTTTCCCAATAATGAATCAATCCCGATCTTCTGAGTGGTGATTAATAGTTTTTTGCGTGCTACCCGGCGAAAATAAACAAAATAGGCCAAAATAATGACAATGGCGACCACGATTCCCAGCTGCCAGGAAGCACCAAAGTAATGTACCAATCCTCCCATAATCAAAGACAGGCCGATTAAAGCAATGTCGAAACCGGAAATGGCGCCAAAGAGTAATTCAAAAATAATCAGAATTAATCCCAAAACCATTAACCAAATATTTTCAGTCATTGTTGAGCAAATTATACAAGGCAGTTTTTAAAGAATCAACAAAATGAGATTGGCTATATTTCTGAGCTTGTTTTTTTTGTCTTTTGATTAATTCTCCATTATCACCAAACATCACATTTTCCAAACCAGAAGCAATGGACGACACTTTTAACGGATCAACATAATAAGCTGCCTCACCCATAATTTCCTGAGTGACTGCAGTTCTACCAACAACAACCGGACTCTCCTGCCAACAAGCTTCCAGCCAAGGCAAACCAAAACCTTCTGCCAAACTAGGCAAAGCCACTGTTTTGGCATTCTGATACAACCATTTCAATTCCATGTCGGAAACAAAGCCCAAAAAAATAAAGCGCTTGTCGTTTTGTGTTTCTTTGAGAAATTCAACAAAACTTTTCAGCCATGGGTGATTCAAATTAGTCCGTTTGGTAAGAGCGGCCCCAGCCAAAACCAAAGTTTGATTTATTTTCTTGATTGCTTGTGCCAGACGAGGTAGATTTTTATTCCAAGTCACGTCTGCGTTATATAAAATATAATTCCGGGGAATATTATCGATAAATTTTGGAAGAGCCACCGGGCTTTTGGTTTCGTAAATCGCTTTGGCCGCTGGATATACTACGTTGATTTTGTCAGCACTGACACTAAGAGTTTGAATCAGTTCTTGTTTGACTACTTGTGAGTCGGTAATAATACCGGCAAGCTGAGAGATGATTCGGCAATTTTGCCACCAAACAAACTTCCCTTTTAATCCAATCGGAAAATGGCGAGCATATTTTAGAGGGATAAGATCGTGAATAACGATCGCTTGAGACACTCCCGCTTTTAAACTGATCTTTTGAAAAGGATTAAAATCCGTAATCAGCTCCAGATCATAACTCTGATTGCTCAATTCCAAACCATTTTTTTGACCATAACGGGCAATCCCTTCTTTCAGCATTTGATTGTAACTGCCAATCCCCCTGACAGCTGACAAAGGATTGCTTAAGCTTTCAACATTAATTCGCATAAAGTCAATATAAGTAATATATAATAAATGCTATGTTTGTGTTTATTTATTGGGTAACGACTGCTCTATTCTGGTATTTGATTAGCCTAGCTATCAGCTTGACTTTTCTGCCTCTCAATACTCTAATTTTTGGTAAATTCAAAGATCGGGGTTATGCTTTTAGCAAAGTTTTGGGGCTGGCTTTGTTTGGGTACACCGCTTTTTTTTTAAATTCGCTTAAAATAATGCCTTTTAACCAAAACGGTCTATTTTGGCTATTGGCGGCTTTTTTGGGCTTAAATCTCTTTTTGCTCAACATTTTCAAACCCAAACTTCCTAAGTTATCTATTGTCTTGTGCTACGAACTGTTTTTCCTATTAATGTTTGCCGGTTATTTATATTTGAAAGGCTTTGAAGCCTCAATTCACTCCTTGGAAAAATACATGGATTTTGGTTTTATTCAAAGCTTGCTTAATACTAAATATATGCCTCCTCAAGATATGTGGTTTGCCTCAACACTAAAAGAAAGTCTTAGTATTAATTATTATTATTTTGGTCATTTTATCAGCGCTCTTTTAATCAGAATGTCCGGAACCATTCCCAGCATCGGTTATAATTTAATGCTCGGCCATATTTTTGCCTTTGGTACAACACTTAGTTTTGCCCTTGGTTTCAACCTTTATCAGTTGTTGGCCAAACCCCAAAATCAAAAAAATGCTCTTCGCTTAGGCTTTTTATCCGGAGTCCTTTCAATGGCCATAATGAATTTTGGCGGAAATCTGCATACTATCTATCTTTTTACCAAGGGATATTTGGCTGATAATCCCGTTCCATTTTGGCAGATTTGGTCAAATTACAATCCCAGCAGTTATTGGTACCCAAACGCCACTCGTTTTATTCCGCTCACCATTCACGAATTTCCTTCGTATTCTTACGTGGTCTCTGATTTGCACGGCCATGTTTTGGATATTCCGTTTGTACTTTTAATTTTGGCACTTTCAATAGTGATAGTTCAAATAAAAAACTGGCGAAAACTGCTATTACCACTTGGTTTTTACAGTCTTATTTTGGCAATTAACTATATGACCAATTCCACTGATTTTATTGTTTACTCTGTAATTTTGTTTTTTGTACTGATGATTGTTTTTGATCATTTAACCAAAGTGCTTGCTCTAACCGGAATAACCGGATTGACTGCTCTGGTATTAACCCTGCCTTTTTCGATTAACTTCAAACCGTTTGCGAGTTCACTTGGAGTCAATTGTGCTCCGGATTTTTTGGTTGCCAAAGGCTCTCTGGGACCGCTGTTATTTGAGGCCAATAAGTGTCAAAACAGTCCTACCTGGATGTTGTTTATTTTATGGGGATTTTTCTGGATTATTTTTTTGATTTTTTTAAAAACTATTTTCTTTAACAAAAAAAGAGAAATCTACAGAGATCGAATTACTTATTACTTTTTCTTTGTTTTTACAGTCAGTATTTTGCTAACGCTGTTTGCCGAGTTTTTCTATTTTAAAGATATTTATCCTGCCCATTTTCGGGCGAACACCATGTTCAAGCTCGGCTATCAATCCTTTATCATGATGTCGATATTATCTGGAGTTGTTATCGTTTATGTTTTCAAAGGCTTACCGTTTATTTCCAAAATATTCAAGTTAATTCTGATTATAATCCTATTGCCGTTACTGACTTTGGTACTGATTTATTATCAATACGCTCTGCCTTCTTATTTTGGGAAAACAGGCTTTCAAACCTTAGACGGAACTTATTGGATTAAACAACAATATCCCGACAGTTATCAGATTATCCAAAAATTAAATCAGCTCAAAGCCACTTTATTCGACTTTAATATTGTCGAGGCTCACGGTGACAGTTATTCTGACTATAATTTAATTTCCGCCCACACCGGGCTTCCCACAATTGTCGGTTGGCCGGTTCATGAATGGCTCTGGCGTGGCTCTTATGACGTGGTCAGACCCAGAGCGGCCGAAGTTCAATTAATATACGAGGGGGATGAAAAAGATTTATTGCCAATAACCAAAATTCTTAAAAAATACAAAATCAAATTTATTATTGTTGCCGAAATGGAGAAGCGCAAATATCCAATACTAAACTCCCAAAAATTTTATAAAATAGCTCAACCGATATACATTAATAAGAAAACCAATAGTTACCTTTTTAAATTAAAAATCAATGACTAAAAAAATATTTTTTATTGATCTGCCTAAAAAAGTGAATCAAGTCGTTGACTTATATGGTTGGGTTCAGACTATTCGCAAACACGGCAAAATCAATTTTATTGATCTGAGAGACAGCACAGCTGTAATTCAGGTAGTAGGAGCCGAAGAGTTGGCCGATTTGCATCCTGAAGAAGTGGTCAAAATCAAAGGCACAGTTGCCTTAAGAGGAGAACGCTACGTCAATAAAAACCTGGCCACCGGCACAATTGAACTTCAGGCTGAAACCGTAACCAAGATTAGCTCTGCCAAAACTCCGCCCTTTCCTTTAAACACCGACGGCTATGAAATCGATGAGGAAACTCGTTTAAAGTATCGCTATCTGGATATCAGACGGGAACGGATGACCAGAAATTTGCAACTTCGTTCTCAACTTGTCTGGAAAGTCAGGCAGTTTTTGTTTAATCATCATTTTTTGGAAGTAGAAACACCAATCCTCACTAAGACCACTCCTGAGGGCGCCCGAGATTTTTTGGTTCCCTCAAGATTGCAAAAAGGTAAATTTTATGCCCTTCCCCAAAGTCCACAACAATATAAGCAATTATTAATGGTGGCTGGATTAGAGCGCTATTTTCAAATCGCCCGTTGTTTTCGAGATGAAGATCCTCGTCGCGATCGGGCTTATGGCGAATTTACTCAATTGGATATGGAGATGTCTTTCGTCAACCAAGAAGATATTCTAAAACTGACTGAAGAAATGTTCACGACAATCGTGGAGGAATTATTTCCGGACAAAAAAATCAGTCAAAAACCTTGGCCCAGATTAACTCATGCTGAAGCGGCCAAAAAATACAAAAGCGACAAACCCGATTTGAGAAAAGATAAAAATAATAAAGATGAATTGGCTTTTGCTTGGATTATTGAGTTTCCACTTTTTAACGAACAACGAAGCCAGGATTTTTTCTATGGATCGGGGAACTCAAAATTTGCTCCTTCCCACCATATGTTTACCGCTCCACATCCAGATGACTTGGCTCTTTTAAAAACCAATCCGCTCAAAGTGAGAAGTTTGCAGCATGATTTGGTTTTAAACGGCTTTGAAGTTGGAGGCGGCAGTATTCGAATCCATCAGAAAGAAGTTCAAAATCAGGTTTTTGACCTGATTGGTTTTAGCAAAGAGCAAAAAAAGCAATTTGACCATCTCTTGGAGGCTTTCGAATTTGGAGTACCCCCGCATGGAGGAATTGCTCCGGGAATCGACCGTTTGCTGTTTGCTATTTTGGGTGAACAATCTTTGCGCGAAGTGATGGCTTTCCCGGCAAGTTCCGGCGGTAAAATCGCGGTTATGAAGGCCCCTAGCACCGCCACACCAGAGCAATTGCTGGAGTTGGGGATCAAAACCGATGATCACCAAAAGTAAAATCTACTGGAAATACTGTTTTTATTTGTTATTGGCGTTTTTTTGGTTGCTTTATCCCGGACAACAGTCGCTATTAAAAAAAGCCGGGCTAAATTACAGCGCTTTTATTCAAAACCAACCGATTAAATTCAAACCAGAAGCATTACCGAGATTAACCGATGAAATTGAAAAGCCGTTAGTTTTTGCCCAATCTTATTTGGTCATAGATCTGTCTTCTTTTACACCAATCCTGAGCTACCGTCCAGTTCAGAAAATGTACCCGGCTTCTTTGGTTAAATTAGCGACAGCAATAGTCAGCTACCAACATTATCCCTTAGAACAACAATTGACGGTCAATAAAGTCATCAACGAGGAACTCAAGATGGGCTTGGTAAAAAACGAAAGAATCTCGGCTCTTAATCTGCTTTACGGAATTTTGGTGTATTCGGCCAACGACGCGGCCTATACTCTGGCCGAAAACTACCCCGGCGGCGTAGAACCGTTTGTGCAAGAAATGAATCTTTTAGCCAAACGTCTAGAAATGAAAAACACTCATTTTACCAATCCAATCGGCTTTGATTCGCCCAAACAATACACCACTGCTTTTGATTTGGCCCTTTTATCACGGGAATTTATCAATAACCAGGTGCTTTTAAATATTGCCTCGACCAAATCAATCACGGTTTCTGACGCGGACTTTGAACATTTTCATTATCTTAATAGTATTAACGAGTTATTGGGAGAAATTCCTCATCTGGGCGGCCTAAAAACCGGGACCACGGATAACGCCGGACAAAACTTGATTTCTTTTTATCGTCTTAATAAAAAACCCTTGTTGTTAATTGTACTCAAGAGTGAAGATCGCTTTGTGGATACTCGTGCCTTAATCGATTATCTTAATAGCAATTTGGTCTTTATTGAGATTACTTAAGTAGATATTCATCCTTGATCGCCGGCAAATAAGCGACAAAGTCATCACTACCCAAGAAAACAAACACCGGCTGAAAATACGGCTGGTATGATTGAGGATCATAATAACCAACATCAATTTTTTTGATTTTAATTTTGTTGCTATGGTTTTTTGAGATTGAAATTGTCGTTGCCTTGCCCTGTTTAAGCTTGGCAAAAGCTTCTTCGCTGGTTAACAACGGATAAACGCCGGGTTCTTCCGACAATTTTTCAAAACTCAAATATTGCATCTGGACTATTTCGGCATAATAGTTAAGGGGCGCCAAAATCACATAATTTTGACTACTGAAATATTCGGGAGTCAGAATATTAAGAACCTCGTCTTCTCTGAAAAAATCGATTCGGACTGCCTGAGGAAAACTGCCCTCCTCATACGGAATAAATTTGTTAGTCATTAAATCATAAGTCTGATAAACAGGATTGTTGGTTCCAGTCGCCAGATATCTCGGATAAGCATCTCGAGTTAACATCCCCTGGCGGCCTTTTTCGACAAACTCATTTTCCAGAAGAGTAAATCTCGCCTCTGGAGTGGCCTCAACTAAAGCCTGTAATTGAGATCCGGTTTTGTAATAATACTTAAAGTGCAAGTTGACAATGTTGATTTCTAAAATCCGGTAATTGTCCTCATACTTTACCCATTGATCGTTCAGTCTTTGCGACTGATAAATTTCAGTGTCAAAATCAAATGATTTGGCTAGACTGTCGATTTTGGCAAGGTAAGCCAAAGTACTCTTAGGTTCGGGAATAAAATAAACCGCCGCACTCGCCGTTGTTTCCGGATATTGCCCGTTAATGGTATCCAAAACGTATTCATATTTCCCACTATTAATTCCCTCTTCAAAAACCGGGGCTTTGATTGAACCATACACCGGGTTAAGATGCAGGTCTTCCTGAACCGGCTTCGCCGTTATCATTAACACCAGAATGATCAATAAATAAAAAAATAAAATCCCTAAAATCAACAATCCCAACAGCTTCGCCATTACTCTGATTTGTAAGGAAAATTCAGACAAAGTCATATTTTAACTATATCAAAAATGGTAAAATGCATTTTAAGATGATTCGCACCAGAATTGCACCCTCACCAACCGGCTTCCCTCATATCGGCACAGTTTATCAAGCTATGTTAGATAAGGCTTATGCCAAAAAACATCATGGCCAATTTTTTATTCGGATAGAAGACACGGATAGGCAGCGCTTTGTTAAGGGAGCGGAGGAAAAAATTTATCAAGCTCTTGATTGGTTTGGTTTAACCGAAGACATAAGTCCACGAAAACCGGATAATTTAGGACCATATCGTCAATCAGAAAGATTAAAGATTTACCAAAAATACGCTCAAGAATTGGTAAAAGAAGGGAAAGCTTATTATTGTTTTTGCAGCAAGGAGCGTTTGGAAACGATGAGAAAAGAACAGCAGACGGTCAAAAAACCACCACTGTATGATCAAACCTGTCGAAAACTTTCTCACGCAGTAATCCAAGAAAACCTAAAAAAAAACATCCCTTATGTTATTCGAATGAAAATTCCCAAAAACCGGCAGATTAAAACAAATGATATTATTCATAAAAATCTGGTTTTTAATTCCAATCTAATAGATGACCAAGTGATTCTCAAATCAGACGGTTATCCAACTTATCATTTGGCGGTCGTCGTGGATGATCATCTTATGAAAACCAGCCATGTCGTTCGCGGACCAGAGTGGTTGCCAAGCTATCCCAAACATTTGCTCTTATATGAATATCTTGATTTTAAACCACCCCAATTTGTTCATACTCCGCTCATAACTAATATGGACGGTTCAAAAATGTCTAAACGCCATGGTCACGCCAACGTTGATTGGTATCGGGAAAACGGATTTCTACCAGAAGCCATTCTTAATTTTCTGGCCCTTCTGGGCTGGAGCCATCCGCAAGAAAAAGAGATTTTCTCCTATGATGAATTTTGCCAATCCTTTGATTTTAAAGATTTGAATCCGATCAGTCCTAAATTCAATTTAGAAAAGCTCGAATGGCTAAACGGAGAATATCTTCGACAAATGCCTGCGGAAAAATTACTGGAAAAACTAAAACAATATTTAGACGAATACGGCCAGATTAAACTAACCGAAACACAAATTAAATCAACTGTTCCATTGGTGCAAACACGGATGAAAAAGCTCTCAGACTATTGGCCATTGGTTGAGTTTATCTTTGAACAACCTGCTAAAGTCGATTTTCCGATCAGTTTTCTTAAACAAGCTCAAAGCGAATTGTTCAAGACCTATGAACAAATTGAGTGGAACCATCAAGAAATATATAGCAAAACTGAACAGATAGCCAAGAAGTTGGCTATCAAACCAGTAAAACTGTATATGGATATTCGCTTTGCTCTATCAAATCAAAAAGTAACCGCGCCTTTGTTTGAAAGTCTGGAAATTATCGGACGCAAAGAAACACTCAAGCGCTTAAAAAGCGTTCTGGTTTAATCAAGAATGTGATAATCGGTGTCAACAGACAAGTCAAGATATACTTTTTTGCCACGGGATAGTTCCAATTCCTTGCGAGCGGCCATCCCAATTTCTTTGATCATTCGCCCTTCACGGCCAATCAGCATTTTTTTGTAGCGTTTATCTAAAGTCAAGACGACTGCTTTGATATAAAGCGTTTTGTTTTTGCGTTCGGTTACCTCTAAAACTCGTACCGCTGTTTTATACGGAACTTCCTCGCGTGTAAAAAGATAAACTTTTTCCCTAATCAACTCTTCGATAAAGATTTTACTACTCACATTAAGAGCCGGATAGCTAAACTGATCTTTATCAACCAAAGGATAGGGTCGTTTGGCTTTTTCAAACAAGCTATCTAACAATGGCTTAACGTGAGTACGATTAAGTCCTGAGATCTTGTAGATCTCCGAAATCTCATCTTCTAAAAATCGGTATTCTGATAAATAAGAAGGCGACTTGATGTCGATTTTATTAATGATTAAAATGACTGGCTTTTTGATCTTACGCACAATTCCCAAAACCTTACCTTCCTCATAATCACGATGACGTGTGTGATCAACAACATACAGAGCGACATCAAAATCACCGTCAATGGATTCCTGAGCCCGACGATTGATTTTTCGCGACAATTTGTCTTCGGCTTTTTTAAAAATTCCCGGTGTATCGATGAACAACAACTGACCGCGCTCATCCTCATAAAGAGCCTTGATGCTAAAACGGGTGGTTTGGGACTTGGGGGACGTAATACTGACTTTGGTACCTAGTAAGTTATTAACAAAAGTGCTTTTGCCGACATTTGGCCGCCCTAATATTAAGACCACTGCACTATGCTTATTCGGGGTTTTTGTCTTGTTCACTCTTTATCACTAACTGTTAGTCGTTTGCGTCCTTTGTCTCTTCTTCTTTTAAGAACGTCACGACCAGAGTGACTGCTGTTTCGAGAACGAAAACCGTGTTTACGGGCTCGTTTGATTTTTGATGACTTGTGGCCAACATAACTTTTGCTCATGTAGTTTTAGCAACTAATAACGATGCTTGGCTTCCTTCAAATTCCTGATACACTGCCTCTGTTACAAACGGCATGAAAGGATGAAGCAAAACCAAACAAGAAACAAAAATATTTTTAACTAGCTTCAGTGTTCTTATGTTACCATTTCGCAACTCGACTTTCAATGCCTCAAGATATTCGTCGGCCAAACGATGCCAAACGAACTCATAGACCTCGCCAAAAGTTCGGGACAACTGAAAACGATCCATCTGATTTTGGTACTTGGCTTTTAGTTTATTAAATTCCTCTAATAACTTGGCTTCATCAGTCTTTAGATCTTTATCTATCAACTCAAACTGGTCAACCGCCGTTGAATTTTCTTTAAGACTCATTTCAAGAAAACGGCCAATATTCCAGATTTTATTGGCAAAGTTGCGCATGGCTTTGACTTTTTCTTCAGTGAGCGGGATTTTGCTACCCTCAGCCACCCCAAACAACAGTGAGGCTCGGAAAGCGTCGGCACCATATTTTTCAACCAGCTCAATTGGATTGATCACATTCCCCTTACTTTTGCTCATTTTCTGACCCTTACTATCTGACACCATAGACCACAAATAGACATTTTTAAACGGAACCTGCTTTTTTAAATAAAGCGAAAATAATAACATCCGGCTTACCCAAAACGGAAGAATGTCGGATAAAGTTCCCAAAACATCGGTCGGAAAACGGTAAGCATATTCTTCGGCTTTTAAAGTGACCAGCGGCCACTGACCAGACGAAAACCAGGTATCAAAAGTGTCGGTTTCCTGCAAATATTGACCCTCTGGTTTAGTGACGCTGATTGTGTAATCGCTGCCAACCGGCGCGGACAACTCCTGCAAGCCAGCTTCAATTTGGCTAAAAGGATATTTTTTTAATAAGTCCTGAGCATAACCTTTGACTGATTCTTTTTGGGAATTTAAAAAAACCAGATAGGCATTAGTTTGATTGATGTCATACCAGGCCGGAATACGAATCCCCCAAGTAATCTGGCGACTGATGGGCCAGTCGTGCATCTGTTCAAGCCATTGCAAAATCTGTTTTTGGTATCTGACTGGAAAAAAACGGACTTGTTTATCTTTGATGGCTTTGATTACCGGTTGTTTCAGTTGCTTCACTTTAATAAACCAGTTGGGAATGATTGTGGGTTCCAAATCCCGACCGCATTTATAACAAACAGTGACTGCATGTAAGTATTGATCGTCGATTCTTTCAATCAAGCCTTTTTGTTTTAGGTCCGCGACAATTTTTTCTCTGGCAATTTTAACTTTCAGACCGGCATAAGGTCCGGTATGCTCATTCAGCCGGCCCTGACGATTAATAACCTGCTTGACTTTGAGATGATGACGTTTGCCGACTTCAAAATCATGAGGATCGTGAGCTGGAGTTATCTTAACCACTCCGGTTCCAAAATCCGGATCAACCGTTTCATCAGCAATCACTTTAATCTTAAATTGGCCCAGTAGCCCTTGAACGTCAACCGTTTTTCCAATCCATTGCTGATATCGCTTGTCTTTGGGATGAACAGCCAAAGCCGTGTCGCCAAACTTGGTTTCGGGCCTGACCGTAGCCAAAACAAGTGGTCCGTATTTTAAGTAATACAGTGGGTCAATTCTTTCGACGTGCTTTACTTCCAATTCTGAAAGTGATGTCCCGCAAAAAGGACAATAATTAACAATATAGTCGTCTCGATAAACATAACCCTCTGTTTGCATTTTGATAAAAGTGGCATAGACTCGCTCTAAAACCGCTGAATCCAAAGTAAAAACACTGCGACTCCAATCGGCCAAAAAACCCAAGCGTTTAAACTGCTGGTAAATTAATCCAGAATTGTCTTTTACAAAACGCTCAATATTTTGATAAAGAGTCGCTCGATCAAAATCCAAACGACTTTTGCCGGTTTTTTTGAGCTGTTTTTCATAAACGTATTGAGTTTCAAAACCGGCGTGATCCATTCCCGGGATCCAGAGCGAAGAAAACCCTCTGATTCTTTTGTAACGGATTAAAATATCGTCAACCGCATACATTCCGTGGCCGGCATGCAAAGAGGCGTTTGCGTTTGGCGGAGGCATTAGAATCGTAAACGGCTTAAGCTTGGTTTTGGGTTTTAAAAACCCCTGTTTTTCCCAAAAAGAATATAGCTTGTTCTCATAATCGGTGGCAATAAAGCGCTTGTCCATACACGCTTTATTATATCCTACAAAAAGAGCTATTTATAGTACTCTTTTACCTGAAACAGGATATACAGAGAAAGCAAAGTCCCGATGATTAAACCGCCCAGATTAAACACGACCAGATTTTGTACCGCTCCTAAAAGGGCAGCATAAAATAAAAGTGACCAGGCTGATTTGGCTTTTTTAAACAATCCTGGAATCGCCAAAGCCTCAATGACGACAATTGCCAAAGTAAATACCCAAGTGAGCGTATACCCAGTACCATAACCAGTGCCGGCTATATAAGCAAAAGGACTAAACATTGCCGCCAAACCAAAAACAGCCAGAATCAACGGCAAAGCCATGACAATCATAATCACCGAAAGCCAGGGCAAAATTTTAACTATCAGCTCACGCCACTCTTTGGGAATTGAAGGCGCCTTATCTACCAAATAGTATTCAAGCTTACTTTCTAACTGAGTAACCATAGACTTCCAGTCACTCGAAGACGTTGATTTGGCCATGTCGGTGAAATATTAATTTGTAATTTTAACCACAGAATAACTTTTATTTATTGTTTTGTCAATAAAAAAGCACTGATATAATAGCTAATAATGAAAATTGTCAAATTAACCAAGAAAAATTTGACCTCTGTTATCAAACAAGCCAAACATTATCTGGAAAAAGACGGCCTAGTGGTTTTTCCTTCTGACACCGTTTATGGTTTGGCGGCCAATGCTTTATCTAAAACTGCGATACAAAAACTTTATCAATTTAAAGATAGACCAGTTAATCAATCAGTTGCCATTGCAGTTGCAAATTTAAACAGTGCCAAACAATATTTTAGAATTAATACTGTGCAACAGAGTTTATTAGAAACACTGTTACCCGGACCATTTACGGTTGTTTTGGAATCAAGACACAAAGCAATTACTCAACTTGAGGCCGAAGACCAAACCTTGGGAATGCGAATACCAGACTATTTTTTTACTAAAGCCCTAAGTCAGTCAATTGATTCTCCCTATACTGCTACCAGCGCTAATCTTCATAACAAAGGTCCGCATTACTCAATTACAGCGCTATTAAATAGCCTGTCCTACAAAAAGAAACAATTATTAGATCTAATTATTGATTATGGCTCTTTGCCTCACAATCAACCATCAACCATTATCAACCTTACCGGCAACAAGATCGCTATGTTGCGCCAAGGGGATTACTTATTCAAGCCTGTTTTAAACCAAAAAGTCATTTCGGTTGAGCAAACACAATTGCTAGCCAAACAGCTCTTAGAAAAATATCTAGACCAAGCTGATAATAAAGCGCTGGTTATGATTCTTCAGGGTGATTTGGGAACTGGCAAAACCGTTTTTACCCAAGGATTGGGCCATCACCTAGGCATTAATAATATTGTTTCACCCACTTATGTTGTCTATTATGAATATCTCACTCAAAATCCTTTGATCAAAAAACTTCATCATTTTGATCTTTATCAACTTGAAAGCCCAGAGGACTTTGAACCGCTGGCAATTGATAAGCTTTTGATTCCAAATAATCTTCTGGTCTTTGAATGGGGAGAAAAATTAGGCTCTATTTTTTCTTTAATAAAAAATCGAAACACTTTGATCATTTTAATTAAGATTAACGAACTGACTCGCAATTCACGAGAGTTCGCTGTTTATCAGCTTTCATGAAAATATTAGCCATCGACACCTCATGTGACGAAACCAGCGTTGCCATCACACAAGGCCAGAAAGTAATCAGCAATGTTTTGTTTTCTCAAATCAAAATTCATGCGCCTTTTGGCGGAGTCTTTCCTTCTTTGGCCAAACGAGAACATTTAACCAAAATCAAACCGGCAGTTAGCTTGGCCTTAAAACGAGCCGGACTAATAATTAATAAAATCGAGGCGATCGCGGTTACTTTTGGGCCTGGTTTGCCGCCGGCTCTGGAAGTCGGGGTCAACTTTGCTAAAGCGCTTTCCCAAAAATATCAACGGCCTTTAATTCCAGTAGACCACTTGGAGGGCCATATTTATTCTGGAATTACACTTAATCAAATGGGTAAACCAAAACGCCAGTTTCGCTTTCCACTTTTGGCACTGATTGTGTCCGGCGGCCACACTCAACTGGTACTAATGAACAATCATATTAATTACAAGGTTGTTGGCCAAACGCTGGACGACGCTTGTGGTGAAGCTTTGGATAAAGCCGGTCGGCTAATGGGCTTGGGCTATCCCGGCGGTCCTATTATCGAGAGATTGGCTAAATCCGGCAACATCAATCAATACTCTTTACCCATTCCGATGCTCCAACATCAGTCTCTGGATTTTTCTTTCTCTGGTTTGAAAACCGCGTTTAAGAGATTAATCTATTCGTTAGACGAAAAACAGAAATTAGAAGCCATTCCTGATTTATGCGCTTCTTTTCAACAGGCAGTCTTTACATCGCTCTTAATCAAATTAGAAAAAGCGATTAAACAATTTCAACCAAAACTGATTGTAGTGGGTGGCGGAGTCTCTGCTAATAAAGAATTACGAAAACAGCTACGAACTTTGTTAGCCAAAAAAATACCGGTTTATTTCCCACCGCTCAAAAAGCTGACCGGCGACAACGCGGCCATGATTGGCGTTGTTGCTTACTTTAAATATCAAAAAGGAATTTATCTTACTCATTCAGAAACCCTGGACCGCCTGCCCCGTACCAATCTGGATAATTATATTAACTAATGCTTAGTGCCAACGGGAGGAATCGGACCTCCGACCCATCGCTTATGAAACGATTGCTCTACCGCTGAGCTACGTTGGCAAATCTTCTAAATTATACCGCAAAAAGTGATAAGATTAAAACTATGCAACTGAACAAACTAGTACGCGACAAAATCGCCCGAATTATCAAAAAACAGGGTCGGGTACCAGTAACTCATGTCGCAGATGATCAAGAGTATTATCACAAACTCAAAGCCAAACTTCAGGAAGAAGTCGAAGAATTTGTAAAATCTAATCATATTGATGAACTGGCCGACCTTTTGGAAGTAATCTATGCTATCTGTGAATATAAAGGCATCAGCCGGGAAGATCTAAACGACCGTCGCCGCAAGAAAAACGAAGAACGTGGCAAATTTTTGGACCGGATTATTCTTGATTCAGTTGAGAACTGATTCTTGTGGCGATTTCCTGAAATTTATCAGGCGTTAATTTAATCACCTCCGGAATATACTCAGATCCCGATTTTTGATCGCGAGGCATGATGTGAATATGAGCATGAGCTACTTGTAATCCGTGAGTCACATAAGCAATAAAATTTGGCTTTAAGCTTTTTTGCATTGCCCGAGTTATTTTAAGAACTGAAAGCCAGTATTGATCAAACTCCGGAACATCATAAGTCCAGCGATAATGCTGTTTAGGAATTAAAACCGTATGGCCAATTGTTCTGGGATAAATATCCAAAAAACCAAGAAACAAGTCATCCTCATAAACCTGATAACAGGGTAATTTTTTCTCAATAATTTGGCAAAAAATACACTCTGACATATTTATAATTTAGCAAATTGGTGATATAATTTCCAAATGTCTCCACAAAATGTACTTGAGGTCAGTTCTCTGTCTAAAATATTTAAGTCAAAGTCGAAAAGCTTTACCGCGGTCGACAATGTTTCTTTTGGTTTGAAAAAGGGAGAAATTTTGGGATTGTTAGGCCCAAACGGGGCTGGAAAAACGACCACTATTCAAATGTTGTTAGGAATACTCACCCCCACTTCTGGTTCAATTAAATACTTTGGCCAGAATCTGGAAGAACACCGAGAAAGTATTCTGGAACAGGTTAACTTTTCCTCAACCTATACTCACCTTCCTTGGCGATTAACAGTCATGGAAACTCTAAAATATACCAGTTATTTGTATAACATTAAAGATAGAGCCAAACGGATCCAAAGAATTGTTGATCTGTTCCGGCTTTACCCTTTGGTCAATCAGGAAATTGCTTCCCTTTCGGCCGGTCAACTCACCAGATTGAATATTGCCAAAAGCTTTATCAACTATCCCAAAGTGCTATTATTGGACGAGCCAACGGCCTCGCTCGATCCGGAAACCGCCGACTACATCAGGAAATTTATTCTTAACGAGCGTAAAGAGTTTGAAGTATCGATCCTGTTCACTTCGCATAATATGCCCGAAGTTGAGGAAGTTTGCGACCGGGTGATTTTTATTAATCAAGGTAAGATTGTTGCCGAAGACAAACCGGAAAATTTGCCCAAAATCATCAAATTTTCCAAACTGGAACTGGTAATGGTCGATGGCCTCAAAAGAACAATTGAACTCTGCCATCATCAAAAATTAAATCATCAGATTAAAAAAAGAGCGATTGAAATTGAGATTGAAGAGAAGAATATTGCTCAACTGTTAAACAAATTGGCCAAAAAAGGCATTCGGTATGATCAGATCTCCATTAAAAAACCTGATTTGGAGGATTTCTTTTTAGAAGTTGTCAGGCATAAATCATGAAAATACACCGCATTTATGCCATGGTCATCAGATACTGGTATTACCTGAAACACAGTCTTGACAGAATGTCGGATATGTTTTATTGGCCAACCGTAGACTTGTTGCTCTGGGGCTTAACCAGCCGTTTTGTGCAGAGCCAGTCAACTGATGTACCCAATATTATTTTAGTGATCATTTCCGGAATTTTGTTCTGGATCATTGTCTGGCGCGGCCAGTATGAAATTACAGTCAATTTTCTGGAGGAGCTTTGGAATAAAAATCTGGTCAATTTGTTTGTTTCTCCCTTAAAAATTCGGGAATGGGTGGTCTCGGTTTTTATTATCGGCATTATTAAAATGGTTTTGAGTCTTGGCTTTGCTTCAACATTAGCTTTCTTTTTGTACAAAACTAATATTTTTAGTTATGGTTTATATCTGATTCCGTTTGCCGCATCACTGATTCTGACTGGCTGGGCGGTGGGCTTATTAATCGCCGGAATCATTATGCGTTACGGTACTCGTTTGCAAACTTTAGCTTGGACGGCAATTATGATGATCTCTCCTTTTTCGGCAGTTTATTATCCGATCTCAATTTTGCCGGAATGGGCCCAAACAGTTGCCAAACTGGTACCTTCCAGCTATATTTTTGAAAACGGCCGTTCGCTTATTTTCAAACAGACAGTCAATCACGAAGAATTATTAATGAGTTTTCTTTTGAATTTTATTTATCTCAGTTTGGCCCTAATCTTTTTTAAACAATCTTTTGAAAAAGCCAAACAGCAGGGATTAATCTCCATCTACTGATCGCAACCAAGCTGACGACACTCATTTTTAAATTTTTCTAGAGTCTCGCGCCCCATATCCAGTCGACGATAAACGTTTGGACTAGCAACCAATTCTTTTACCAAAACAATGTTTTCCAGCAATAAACGACGACGGTGTTCTGTCGTTAAACTGTGTAGAACCGTAATCGGATAAAGATTTTTGGTTTCAATCATGGTTTGTAAACTGTCTTTTTTCTGCGGATAACTCCAACCGGTTAAACGCATTTTTTTGCATTCGGCATAAGCGATGGCGTCAGTAGAAAATTTGGTATTGGTAAAAATCCAGGTACCATAAACTTTGTCGTTTGGTAATTTCGCCATTAAGTCCTCACCCCTGGCGTGGACATAAAGCACCACCTTAATATCGGAACGTACGCCTTGCTGATTATGATATTTGCACTCCACAAAATAGACTCGATTGTCTTTTTTGGCCAAAACATCAACTTCATGATTGACACAGCTGCCAGGCATCTCAATGCCCACTTCGGTTTGATATCCGTATTCCTTTAGCAAATGGCCAATAAAAACTTCAAACGGATATCCGGTCGGACCTAACTCCATAATGGCCTTTTTTAATCGGAATCGAATTTCACCAACCGGATAAGATTTAATTAAAAATTGCGATATTAAATTGTAGATTTCACTCGTTGGAATGTTTTCATAAAGATGAGTTTTCAAATCGCTCAGCACTCGCTCGTGATATTCAAGAGGAACTTGAGCCCGGCTAATGGCTTCTTTGATTTTAGTTTCGCTATAGAGTTCACGCTCGCCGCTGGCTTTAATTACATAAAGATCTTTCATAAAGAAGGCGTGGTCGAAGAAGTTTTTTTGTTTTTTGCAAAAGTATAAATTAATAGACCTCCGGCAACCACAACCAAAAACAAAGTGATCAATAGAGCCGGAGAGAAAATAGAGCTGGTTTCCTCGCTTTGTTCGTCGATTGGCTCGCCCGAAGAGTTAAGATTCTGATTCTGACCGGTTCGTAGCGCCTTAAAAGAGCTGACGGCTACTGTGGCCAAAGGCACGGCCCGATTGTCTGCTGAGATCAAATTTAATTGTTTGGATTGCAAATATTCTTGGTTCCCTGCTAAAAATTGAGAACTGGCCACTATTTCGTTGGTATTATTTTTCGGATTGCTAAAAACCAAATCATAAGGCAAGCTCGGTAAGTATTGGGAGCCGATCTTAAAATAACCGCCTTTATCGGCTGTGGCCAGATAGATCACTTTGTCGCTGTTCTCTTGTTTGATTCCCACACGGGCTTCGGGAATAATCTTGCCTTCTGGATCATAGGCATAACCTTCTATATAATTCAGAAGTGGTTCAAAAGTAATGCCGCCAATTGGCTCAAACACTTGACTGGCAGTAAGGTCTTTTTTGATGTAGCGCAAAACGATTTTGTCAGGCACGCCTTTCGCAGTTAGCGGGTATAAGCCGGTCAATAACGTGGTTCGCCAAAAACCCAATTTATCGGCCTCAACCTCCTGCACGATTCTTTCTGTACTCTGAGCCATTAATTGAACCTTGGTAAAAGGATGGCTGACTTTGCCGCTGTAAGTAAGAGAGCCGTCGGCGGTATTACGATTAAGACCAAAGTCAATAATTTTAACCGGAGTCCGGATAGGAGTATTGTTACCGGGATCAAGTGGCACATCACAATGAACCAGCTTGTTAAATTCGATTATGGAAAACTGATTGTAATACAAGGAAACGGGAAGATTTTCACTGTCTTTGACTTCCGGATCACAGTAATAAGCCAGAGAGTAATTTGGATGAACCTTATCCATCGTGACCGGCCAAGTGTGCGTTTCCGGCAATTTGGCAAATTGAAGATAATAAATGCCGTTAGGAACCCAAAAATTAAACTCGCCATTTGCCTGAACAATTTGCGGATTGATAATTTTTTTATAAGAAAAAAGGTTTTTGAAATTATCGAGCAAAGTGACTTCGACTCCGGTAATCGGTTCTAAACTCCTAATATCAAAAGTCCGGCCCTTGGGGTCCCAATCGATAAAGCGCTGCCCTTTGGGACGATTTCGTCTGGGTCTTCTGATTGTGGCTGGTGTTGGTGTCGTAGTTGTTCGTTCAAAAGACTGCAAATGCAATGATTCCTCAGGAGAAACTGAAGGATCAACTGTAATCGTAGTCGGGGAAACATCTTGATCGGTTACATAGTATGCATTAAAAATATGTGAGGTAACTTGCGGTGAAAAACTGCGGACAATCACCTCAAGATTGCCGCTCTCATCGGTTCTAACCGGATTGGTAAGCGCCTTAAACTGATAGCTGGGATCCGGAGTCATCATATCGCCTCCGGGAATATTATTTAGTTTCTCGTCCAGCTGTTCGTCTCCGGTAGTACAGTGAATTCCAGAACCGGTATTAATACAGCCAGCGATATAAACCTCGGTGTTGGGCTCAAATTCTTCGTTGGCAATTTTCAGTTCGTGATCAGGATTGGCCGGATCCGGGTGAGCCGTGTTTTCCGGATAAGGCTCACAAATAGGATTAAGCGGATCTTCACAGGGAATATACATTGTGTCAGCAAACAACTCAATCGCTTCACTTTTAACTTGAATAATTTCGGCTTCTTGAGCTTGACCTTGTCCGGTCTCTAAGAGAAAAAGGCCGAAAATAACTACAACAAAAACTACGCCTAATTTTTTAAGCATCTATTTATTTTTACTCTATTTACAACTTTTCCGCAAGCGGTTTTCCCTGTAAATATTTCGTAATCTTCTGCCAAAAAATATCAACTCCGTCTGGACTAACCTCATTTTTGTAATCAATGCTGTCATCTATTCGGGTGGTGTTTCTAATCATTTTTTTGAATAGTCCTACATTAAAGCACCACCAGACAAACTGAGCCGAGCGCTCGCTATGGTGTGGCATTACCACCCCTCGCCAAAAACGACTTTTCTGCCAAAGATCGGTTTTTTCTTTCAATTCCTCCAGAGAGGCTTTTCTTTCGGCCAGCCGCCACAAATAACGCTGTTGGCTTAAATTAGGAATCAGGCCGTGTTTAACCATAAAATTTAAGTTGTCAATTTCCTGCCGCCCGACCGGCTCAGCCAATAACAACAAACTGCCACCGATTTTATTGGTAGGAATCAGGGACTTAAAAGCCTGTTCAGACGGCTTGGTGATTTCCAAAGCAAAATTATTTTTCCGATAAATTTCTTCATAAAGATGAACAACTTCACGGTCAGCTGTCGCCAAATGCATTTTCACATAAGGCCGGCTCATTAATTCATTAAGATAAGGTAAGGTATAAAGCGAGGTTTTGGCAATAACATGGAATAAACAACGAGGGCATTTCTGGTAAAGCAAATCAACCAGCTTGACAAAAAAATCCATGCCAATCGCCGCTCCGGACACCGGAAAAACAAAATGAATTCGACTTTTTTCCTGATTGTCTAATTGCATCAATCTTTCCTGCCAACGCGACTCGGACAAATCACGGCTCAAAATAGGGCTCACCGGATAAGGATTGATTACGATTTGGGTTTTGCCTAAGCCGGTTTTGCCGGCATATCGTACTAACTGACGCTTGGTATAAATTGAAGGCACAAAAATAAAATCAGCCCTGTCGACGTACCAGATAAACTGCGGGCTGTCATCGGTCACAATCACTGCCAAAACTATTTTCACTTTTTGCTCTTTCATGACCTTGTCTTTAATCGCCGCAATCTGATGGGCCAAACCAAAATGAGTGGCGATCATCAGTAAAGTTTTGGGCCGCTCAATTCTTTGTTCCAATAAAGTGACTATCTGTCTGTACAGCAGTTTGGCACCATGACGCAAACCCAATCGGTAAAAATAGGTGAAGAAGTATTCCTGGGTTCCCTGACTTTGTCCCCATTCAAACAACGAACGCATCATTGGATGAAGACTAACCAGCCGGTGAATATTGGTAATACTTTTGTCTTGCGAACCTAATAAAATCGGCACCACTCCTGGCGGCAAACCATCATATAAAGCTTCGGTTACTCGCAAATGCCCCAAGCCGGCCGGAGAATAAGCAAACACCAGCATTAGAGATGAATCGTTCAAAACATGATTGAATTCTGTCACCAATTCAGTGTAACAAAATCAGAGCAAAATGTTGATATCTTATAGCAAAAAGGGTGGAACCCTTGTTTGTATTGTCGGGACGGCGAGACTCGAACTCGCGACCTTACGCACCCCATGCGTACGTTCTAGCCATCTGAACTACGTCCCGAATTAAGGTAATTTTACCAGAACCCTACCCCAACTGTTTGCTTTTTGTAAAAGTATGTTATACACTTGCCTGCATATGGCAAAAATTAAAAAAACCACTCAACCCAAAAAGACCGTTAGAAAAACTGTTAAAAAAATTACCGCTGTCAAAACCGTCGCTAAACCAAATATCAATCAATTACCCGAAAAACTGCAAAAACTCAATTTGTTGCCAATAGCAATTTTTTTGGTGGCTGTTTTTGTTTTGGTGGCTCTTTTTATTTTCTTAAGAAAAACGCTGGTTGTGGCAACAGTTAATGGCCAACCCCTGACTCGTTTGGCTGTCGTGAAAACCTTGGAGAAACAAGGGGCCAAACAAGTAGTGGACAGCTTAATTTCACAAACTCTTTTAGTACAAAAAGCCAAGCAGGAAAAAATTACGGCTTCAAACGACGAAATTCAGGCCGAAATCACCAAGATCGAGGCTCAGCTTCAAAATCAAGGCAGCGATCTCCCAACGGTATTAGCAACCAAGGGCATGACTCAACAAGATTTGGAAGAACAGATTAAATTAAGATTGTTGTGGGAAAAATTACTGGCCGGCAAGACTTCGGTCAGCGACAAAGAAGTTAATAAGTATATTACTCAAAACCGTGACTCTTATCCTGAAGACATGAAAGAGGCCGAGCTCAAGAAAACTGTCCGCGAGCAACTAGAGAATCAAAAGCTTTCAACCGCGGCTCAGGATTTATTGGCTAAGCTCAAAGAAGAAGCGAGTATTAAATACTACATCAACTACTGATTTTTGGTATACTTACCTCTGCATTTAATTAAGTGCGGAGTAGTGTACGGCGCACAAAAGGCTCATAACCTTTTAGACTGGGTCCGACTCCCAGCTCCGCAACTAAAATCTTATGGCTAAACAATTTCTTGTTTCCATTGTTATTCCGGTTCACAACGAAGAAGCCAATATTTCGCCCCTATTACTCCGGCTAAACCAAGTAATTGCCAAATACAATCACGAAATTATTTTCGTTGACGACGGCTCAAGCGACCAAACGCTCACGGTATTAAAAGAACAGGTCAAAAAAAATTCCAAACTCAAAATTCTGTCTTTCAATCGTAATTTTGGCCATCAGGCCGCATTGTCGTGCGGCTACGAACACGCCAAAGGCGACTGTGTGATTACAATCGACGCCGATTTGCAGGATCCGCCCGAAATTATTGACGAAATGATTAAAAAATGGCAACAGGGATACGAAATTGTTTATGCTAAACGCAAAACAAGGCAAGATACTTTATTTAAAAAACTGACTGCCTTTACTTTTTATCGTTTTATTAACTTTCTTTCTGATACGCCAATCCCCACCGATGTTGGTGATTTTCGTCTACAAGATAAACGAGTAAATGATTACTTAAAAAAGCTGCCTGAACACAACAAATTTTTGCGAGGCTTAGTGGCTTGGGGCGGTTTTAAAGAAATTTATTTAACAATTGATCGAGATAAACGCTATAGTGGCAAAACTCATTATACTTTGTCCAAAATGTTTAATTTTGCGCTCGACGGTATTATTTCTTTTTCGACCAAACCTTTGCGTATTGCCACCTATATGGGTTTTCTAACTTCTTTTATCGGTCTTCTGGGTATTATTTACGCTTTGTTGCAGCGCTTTTTTCTGCCTCATGAATATTGGGTTACCGGCTGGACGGCACTTTTTGTGGCGGTTTTATTTTTAGGTGGCACTCAATTAATTACCATTGGCATTATTGGCGAATATATCGGCAAGGTTTATCGGGAAACCCAAAATCGACCACAATATTTACTAAAAGAAAAGGTTAATTTATAAAAGGTCATGATTAAAAAAATCGTGCTTGTCGGCGGTTGTTTTGATCTGTTTCATTACGGACATCTCCAATTTTTAAAAGCAGCCAAAAAGCAAGGTAACTATCTGGTTGTCGCGGTTGATCCGGATGATTTTATTCTACTTCGAAAAAAACGCGAACCCATTCACACCCAAAAGCAGCGTGTTGAAATACTGAAAAACTTAAGGTTTGTGGATCAGGTGATTGCCTTACCGCTACTAAAGACCTATAACGATTACCTGGCTTTGGTAAAGAAAATTAAGCCGGCAGTCATTGCTGTCACCGCCGGAGACCCACAACTCAAAAACAAACAAAAACAGGCCCAAACAGTGGGCGCCAAAGTCAAAGTGGTGACTCCGCTGATCAAAAATTTTTCTTCCACTAGCATTATCGCCAAGCTGGACAATTGAACGCTTGCACAATTTCTTTTTTTTTGCCAAAATTAAGATAATGAATATTGTTAGCTTGCTCCATAATAAAATTCAGATAGTCACTCTTAAAAAACGGCTTTTGGGCAAAAATCAGCAATACCAAGCCAGCGTCATTATTCCTGTGGAAGAAAGCCAAGAATTCAACCTTGACCAGTGGGCTCTTCATTTGAAAAAAGTGTTGAGCATGCTACCGGAAAAAACGGTTTCGGGTAAAGTCAAATTGATTCTGGGCCAGCGGTTTTGGCATTATCGCCGCCTTGAACTGCCGGCCGATGTTACCGACAATGCCCTTTCCGGATATATTAAAGAACAATTGGTTAATAATGTTGGCGACCAGGCCCAAAACGGTTATTACAAATATGTAATCAACGACTACAAAGGCAAAAAGTATGCCGGTGTTTATTTATTGACTCAAAAAACTTTTTCTGACTTAACTACGCTTTTGTCTTTTTACGATCTGAAAATCGAGGAGGTTTATCCGGAAGCTCTTTTGATTTTTAGCCTTTTTGAAAAAACCTTGAACAAACAAAAAGAAGAGGCAGCCTTGTTTTTGGAATATGAGGACGAGCTTTCCACCGGACTACTGTTTAACAGTACCGGACTGCTTTCGGAAAAAACAATCGTGATTGAAAGCGCTAACCTTACTAAAAAACTCAAAGAATTAAAAAAAGCAGAGTCGCAAACAATTGCCCGCCTGATTCTGGGAGGCAAACTCTCCACTCAAATCCGGCAAGATAACTTTACCAAAGAATGCGGCATCTGGACCAACCCACTAGCCAAAGTGTTACAAAACTCTTTTCTCAAACAATTAGCATCAAAGCTGAATTTGGAATCAAAGTTATTAGAGTACAATCGGGAAATTGCTTTGCTTGGCTTGATTGAAAACAAAGAACAATCTAGCCTTGCTCTTGATTTAAAAACGGCCAAAGCTATTCCCGAACCCAAGCGAGTCCCTGTTTCAGACCCGGCTCCAGTGATTCCAACAGCAGCGCCTATGCCTGTTTTAAGCACTCGTCAGTCACGGCATTTGCCTAATTTTCCAATTAAAAGTATTTTTAAAATCTTACTGTTAATTGTGATCAGCTCAGCTCTTACCTACGCTCTTTTTAATATTGGTAAATGGGGTTTAGGAACTATTAGAACACTGAAAAATACTAAAGTAGCCCCCCCGACGCTAACAATCACACCAAAACCCAAAGCTACTCCCACTCCCAAAATCAATCGCAGCGAAATAACAATTGAGATACTCAACGGCACCGGAGTGGCTGGCATGGCTTCTTCCCTGCAATCTGAACTGGAAGATTTGGAATATCAAATATCGCAAATCGGCAACGCTGACAATTATGATTATGAACAAACAGTAATTATTGCCAAAAATCAGGCCATTTTTAAGCTGATTGCCTCTGACTTGAAAAAATTTTCCGTTACCAAGCCCAAATTTGAACAAACCAACGGCAACACCACCACTGTTATTTTTGGAGCCGACCTGGTTTTACCTTAACAGATATGACGACTGATACCGACTCCGTGCAGGAAAAATACCTGTTGTTGCAACAAAAATTTGATTTGGCGACCAAAAATCAACGTCTGGCTTTTTTGGAAAAAGAGGCTAATAATCCCAATCTTTGGCAAGATCAAAATCATGCCCGAGACATTCTTAAAGAACAAACGCGACTCCAAAAACAAGTGGAGGATTTTGAAATGATGCAATTGCTTTACGAAGCCAAAGAGTTTGACGATTTGCAAAAAATGGTTTCCCAATACGAAAATCTGCTTTTTTTTACCGGGCCCTACGACGATCGGGATGTTATTTTTGCCATTCATAGCGGCCAGGGAGGCACCGAAGCCATGGATTGGGCGTCAATGCTTTTCCGAATGTACAGCCGGCTTGTTGAGCGCCGAGGCTGGCGGCTGGAAATGGTTGAGGAAGTCCTTGGCGAAGAGGCCGGCATCAAAACCGTGGTTTTTAATATTTACGGAGAAGAAGTATACGGCAATCTCAAAGCCGAAGCCGGCACTCATCGATTGGTCCGACAATCACCATTTAATGCGAATGCTCTGAGACAAACATCTTTTGCCTTAGTTGAGGTTTTGCCCATTCTGGAGGATAAAGAAATCCAAATTAAAGAAGAAGATCTGGAATGGCAGTTTTATCGCGCTGGCGGTCACGGTGGCCAAAACGTCAACAAGGTCTCAACTGCGGTCCGACTTACTCACAAACCCTCCGGCATAATTGTTACCAGTCAGCAAGAACGCTATCAGCAGAAAAATCGGGATTTGGCCTTGTCTTTTTTACGGGGCAAATTATGGCAGATTGAAGAAAAAAAACGTCTGGAAAACGAGGCGCAGTTTAAGAAAAACAAAATGGCTTCCTGGGGATCGCAAATTCGCTCTTATGTTTTACATCCATACAAACTGGTTAAAGATTTGCGTACCGATTATGAAAGCAATAATCCAGAACGGGTCTTGGACGGCGAACTGGATGATTTTATCAAAGCCTATTTGCTAAAATTTTCCTAAACTTCTACAATATAAGCAAGTTATAAATTTTGCTCAAAAAGCAATCATCTTTTAAACTATGGCCGAACAAATTATTCATCAGTTAGATAATAAAGACCAACCAAAACCCATCAAGACCGAAGTCACAAACAATCCCAAAAAATGGTCCGGTATTTTAATCACGGTTATTGTGGTGATTTTGGCTCTGACTCTGGGCCGCTTTACCGCTCAACTAACAGCCCGTTCTGATCAAGATTTACCTCAAGTAACCTATACCCAAGACGCTGGTTCGGGCGGCAAGACATTTGGACAAAAAAATACTAAGCTTTGCCCGGATCAAGCCGAAGGAACAATTAAGGTTGGCGGAGTAGACGGCGAAGGCACTCATCATCTGGTACGCAAGGGCGGTAAAGACCAATATGTTTACCTGACCTCTTCCACAGTTGACTTAAGTCTGGTCGAAAACAAAAAAGTTCAGGTTTGGGGTAAAACTTATGCGGCCACAACCGCTGGTTGGCTGATGGATGTTTGCTATCTAGAAATTAAATAAAAATGATTAAATTTGAACACGTTTCATTGTCTTTTGGTGCCGGCAATTTCCAATTGGAAGACATTAATTTTGAAGTGGAACGAGGAGAGTTTATTTTTTTGATTGGCCCCTCAGGCGCCGGCAAAACATCTATTCTCAAAATGATTTTGCGAGAAATTTACCCCAAAAGCGGCAGTGTTTATGTTGACGATCAGCTGATTTCCAGCCGAAAATTCAAAGAAGTTGAAAAACTCAGACAAAAAATCGGAACTATTTTTCAGGATTTTAAAATTATTTACGATCGGAGTGTGATCGAAAATTTGGTCCTTTCTTTGGAAATTCTTAATCAGAAAAACCCCAAAGAAGAAGCGCTTTCAAGTTTGAAAAAAGTTGGTTTGGAACACAAAGCCAATTTCTTCCCCTTGCAATTATCTGCCGGTGAGTTGCAACGCCTGGCGATTGCCAGAGCCATGGCCGGCGGTCGAGAGATTATTTTGGCCGACGAGCCCACGGGCAACCTGGATCCGGTAACCAGCTGGGAAATTGTTAGATTATTTAGACAAATTCACGATCAAAAAAAAACGATTGTGTTTGCCACTCACAATTCGGAAATTGTTAATACACTTAAGAAAAGAGTTTTGTTAGTTAAAAAGGGCAAAATTATTAAAGACAGCCGCGATGGAAGCTATAAATTAGACAATAAATAATGAGTACTTTTAGCCAGTTGCGCCGGACACCATACCAGACTCTGGGAGTGTTGTTTGCCATGTTTTTCAGCTTTTTTATTCTTTTGCTTTTTTCTTTTTCGATTTTATTATTGACTCGCCTGGTCAACTACATTGAAACTCAACCGCAAGTAACGGTTTATTTTCTCAAAACAACAGCCAAGTCCGATGTTTTTAAATTGCGCGAGGAATTAATCAATACCGGGATGGTCAAAGAAGCTAATTATATTTCTCAGGAACAGGCACTGAAAATCTACAAAGAATTGAACAAAAACGAACCCCTATTGCTGGAAATGGTCAGCAAAGACGCCCTGCCCACTTCACTTGAAGTCTTCACTCTCAAGCCGGAATACCTTGAACAAATTGCCCAGTATGCCCGGAAAAATGCCGGAGTGGAGGAGGTGGCTTACCAGCAAGATATTGTCGACAGTCTGATCAGAATCACTGATTCGGTCAAAAAAACCGCCCTGTTGTTTTTGATGGCTCAATTTTTGATTGTCTTTTTTGTAATTTTTACCACCATTACCTTTAAGATTATTGCCAAAAAAGAAGAGATTGAAATCATGCGTCTGCTTGGAGCGACTCGGTTTTTCATAATCAAACCTCTCCTGAAACAAAATTTGGCTATTAATTTTTCGGCCGCGATCGGTAGCGCCAGTGTTTTTGGCGGTTTGTACTTTTATGTAGGAAGTGGTCTGAAAGGCTTTTTGTCCGGCATTCCCACTCTGACTTTATTTAGTACTCCCTGGTTCAATGCTGATATTTGGCCACTGAATTGGCCGATGTTTTTAATACTGGCTGCTTTTACCTTGATTATTGGCTACCTGTTGATCTGGTTCACCACTCTTCTCGCCGCCTCCAAATACATAAAATAACACCCCGGGGGTGTTTCGGGCTGATAGGAAAGTCCAAACTATCTAATTTTTTTTAGGGTAGGTAATTTAGTAAAATGATTGTATGCGCAAGTTAGTAATTTTATTGTCTTTGGTCTTTATCTTACTATTGTCCAGCCAACCAGTATTCAGTGTCGAATGCCAACCAACCGACTCAAAAGATTCCGGCACTTTGCAGGAGATAATTAACGCCTGCAACAGCAAATTAGGAGAACTCAGTGCGCAACGCAATACTCTGGCCAGCCAGATCGAGTATATGGATACGCAAATTTCGGTGACTCAGCTGGAAATCAACCAAAATTTGAGCGAGATTACCAATCTGAAAAAAGAGATTAAAAATCTGGGCTCACGAATCGATGAATTGAATAATACGACTGATAAAATTGCCGATACTGTAAACCTAAAGATCGAACGGATGTACAAGCGCCAGCAAACCAGCCTCGTATATACTTTGATGAGCGCCAACAATCTGCCTGAATTTTTACGCTCGATCCAATACTTACGACGCTCCCAAATTTCCGATCGCGAACTCTTATTAAAACTACAAAATACCAAAGTCACTTTTGAAGAACAAAAAGACCTGCGTGAGGAAAAAGAAAACGAGCTCAACCAACTCACCGCCCGCCTGGAAAACTATCAAATCGATCTGGCTAATCAAAAAACAGAAAAGAATATTCTTTTAAAAACCACGCAAAACGATGAAGCCAGGTATCAACAATTACTGTCGGCAGCTCAAGGAGAACTTAATCAAATCCAGGCAGCCGCGACTTTCTTAATTCAATCTGGAGAAGCAGTTGATATTAAAAGAGGACAGGTTATTGGAATTCAGGGTAATACCGGATATTCATTTGGTGATCACTTGCATTTTGGAGTTTATCGCTATACTTCGATTGATCAATTAACGGGTGGGTGGTATCACGGTAATTGGGTCGATCCGAGCGAAGTATTAACTTCAAGAGGCATTTTATGGGATACAGGATGCGAATCAAAAGAAAATCGTACTGTTGGTTCTGGTAGTTTTGATTGGCCAATGAATTTAAGTGCTATCTCACAAGGATCTGGTTACACTTGTTATTCTGGAGCTTATTACAATGGTAATCCACATCCAGCTTGGGATATGTGGGGTCCAACCGGTAGTACTGTTTATGCATCAGAAGACGGTACTGGCTATATCTGTCGAAACTGCTTAGGTGACGGAGGTAATGGCGTTTTTATTTTTCATAGTAATGGCTACATGACTTTATATTGGCATCTTCAATAATTCTTGCGGGGTGGAAACTCTTGTGTTGTTGAAATTTCCACAATAAACTGATCTTGTGAAATATTATTTCTGGTTGGGAACATTATTGACCGGCCTGATAATCAATCAAGTCGCCAGTGCTCAAATACGGCTCAACGAAATCTATCCGGGCGGATCGCCGGAATGGGTTGAACTCTATAACACGGCTAGTACTGAGGCGAATCTCATTGATTGGTATGTAGACGATGTGGCCGAGAAAGGCTCCAGTCCGAAAAAATTTTCCCTACTAATCCCCGGCCTCGGCTTTGGCATTGTTGAGTTAAGCTCAATCTTTAATAATACCGGTGGTGACAGTGTCCGGCTTTTGGATTCACAGCAGACCGAAATTGACCATTTTGATTATACGGAATCAGTCAGCTCAACTGATTATTTTCAACGCTGTCCAGACGGCTCAGACAATTGGCTCTTAACTTCTCATGGCACTCAATATATGTCCAACTCAACTAACTGCTCAACTCCAACATCAACACCCACACTCCAACCAACCGAAATAATTACCTTAATTTTAACTTCAGGGGTTTCGCCTGTTCCAACAGCCCAGTACACCCCTCCAAAGGAGGGCTTCGCTCCCGGGGTGTTGTTGTCTGAAATAATGATGTATCCGGATAATGAGGCCGAGTGGGTGGAAATTTATAACAGTAATGACTTTGCCGTTAGTCTCGAAAATTGGTATTTAGATGACGCTCAAAACGCCGGCTCCACTCCCAAAAAGTTTAGCTTATCCCTTGATGCTAAAAGTTACGGCACAATTGAATTGAGCAGCCATATTTTCAACAACGATCAAGATACAGTTCGGTTATTAAACCCAGATCAAGTCGAGCAAGACAGCCTTGAATACACCAATCCTGAAAAAGGCGCCAGTTATAGCCGCCAGTCATTTACTAATGACGCCAGCTGGTGTTTTACAACCGCATCCAAAAATCTGGTTAATAATCCTTGCCCGCAGTCCGAAACAATTTTGGCAACCATTGCTGTTTTAAAAATATCGCCCACTACTCAAAAATCGACTTTGCCAAACAGCTTTAAACTTACAGAGCAGTTTTATAGACTAGAATCAACCAAAGTTTTGGGCGCTAAATCAACAAACTCAAACAGCGCCTTAATTTCGCAATTTTCTTTTTGGCAAAGATATACTAAGATAGCTTTATGGCTAAATCTCTTTCTCAATCTCGCCGCGCTAGTTTTTTTAAGCTGGTATTTACGGGACTCATTCCACTTATTGCCTGGATGGGTTTCATTTTTGTCCTTTCTAATAGAGAAAAAATCGCCTTCACAGAAAGCTATCCAGTAAGTTTTGCCATTTTCAAAAGTCTGCACCTAATTGAATATGGAACTTTGTTTCTACTTTGGTTACGGTTCCTGTTTCTATCCGGAATGAAAAAACCTTATCTTTTGGCTTTGTTTTTTACTTTTGCCTATGGATTGTCAGACGAACTGCATCAAAGCTTTGTGACTGGCCGGGAAGGCAAACTTTTCGATGCTTGTGTCGATGGGCTTGGCGGCCTAATTGCTTGGGGCATAATTGAAAAAATTCGACCTCTAAAAAAATTAGTTCGGCTATAATGGAGCTATGCTTGGAAAGCTAAAGAAAACTCTAAATCATTTGTTTGTGCCTCAAGAGTCTAACAACTTTCGAGGCCAGTATTTGCATCATGATTTTCTGACCACAGTGATTGCCGTCATGCTGATTGTGAACGTGGGGCTTAAACTGCTGGTCAAAAATTACGATTCCAATATTTTAGGTGTCGCTTTCAATATCACAGCTGAGGAACTACTGAACGCGACTAATGCCGAACGCCTTAAATACGATTTACCGCCCTTGCAAAGTAACGATCTTTTAATGCAAGCCGCCAGCGCCAAAGCCAACGATGTCTTTACTAAAAATTATTGGGCCCATTATGCTCCAGACGGCACTTCACCCTGGTTCTTTTTTCAGCAAGCCGGCTACCAGTATGTCTTTGCCGGCGAAAATCTGGCTAAGGACTTTACCGATAGTCAATCGGTTGTCAACGCCTGGATGAATTCACCCACTCATCGCGATAATATTTTAAAAGCCGATTATCAGGATATTGGTTTTGCCATTATGGAAGGCACTCTGCAAGATCAACCCACAGTTCTCGTCGTTCAGCTTTTTGGCCGTCAGGAAGGCGCGGTTTTGGCAGAAGAGAAACCAATGGCACGATACCAGGAACCGGTGCCGGCAAAAACGGTCAAAGTCGCCAAAGCCTCTCCCAAACCCGTAGTTAAAACTCAAACGGCTGTCAAAAAACAACCGCTAATCAACATTCTCAGTCTGCAAAAAGAGTTGTTACTCGTGGTTTTGGCTGGCTTAATTATTGTTCTGTCTCTAGACTTGTACTTTGTGGAAAAGAAAAAGCTATTTCGATTGTCTGGTAAAAGTCTGGCTCACCTCATGTTTACACTCCTACTGATATTAAGTATAATTACCACCAGCTCAGGAGTGATTTTATGATAACTGAGATAAAACAACACAAGTACGAGTATTCAATTTTATTTCTCTATACCATTTTAAGTGTGGTGATGTTTTTGGGCTATCAGCAAAATTGGCAGCGCTTTATCGTTATTATTCTTTACAGCGGATTTTATTTCAGCTGGTCTTTGATACATCATTTAATCAATAAAAATCTTACCTTGATCGTGCTTCTGGAGTACCTGCTCATCACAATTTTGGCTTTAGTATCTTTAAAAGTTATATTTTTCCCCAACCTATGAAGGGAGTTATTTGTGCCGGCGGATTAGCCACCAGACTATATCCTTTAACCTACGCGACCAATAAACATTTGCTGCCAATTTACGACAAGCCAATGATTTATTATCCGATTAAAACGCTGGTTGAGGCTGGCGTTGATGAAATTTTGATCATTGTTTCGGGCCCGCATTCCGGCCATTTTATCAACGTTCTCAAAAACGGCAAGGAATTTGGAATCAAACATCTGGAATACGCTTATCAGGAAAATCCCAAAGGTGGGATTGCCGATGCGGTTGCCCTGGCTGAGGATTTTGCCGACAAAGGCCCGATTACTGTCATTTTGGGCGACAACACCACCGACGCTAATCTGGCTAAACCAATAAGCGAGTTTAAAGATGGCGCCATGATCTTTGTCAAAGAAGTTCCGGATCCAACCAGATTTGGAATAGTCAAATTTAATGATCACAAAGAAGTGATTGAAATTATTGAAAAACCAGCCAAACCACCTACCAATCTGGCTGTCACTGGGGTCTATATTTACGATAATCGGGTTTTTGAATATATTAAAAAATGCAGTCCTGATTTTGCCGGCCGAAACGAACTAGAAATCACCGAAGTCAACAACCGCTATCTTAAAGACAACAAACTGAAATGGGCAACTCTGGATGGTTATTGGCTGGATTGCGGCACTTTCGATACTTTACTGACCGCTAATCTTTACTGGGCCAAAAAGGGAGGCTATCATGAGTGAGCTGCTAGTCACCGGCGGCGCCGGTTTTATTGGCAGTAACTTTATTTTGTATTGGCTGAAAAAACATCCCGAAGACAATATTGTTAATTTGGACAAACTCACCTATGCCGGCAATCTGGAAAATCTCAAAGAGGTTGAGAAAAATTCTCACTACCGCTTTATCCAGGGGGATATCAGCGATCCAAAAATAGTTGACCAAGCAATGGCTAAAACTGATATCGTGGTCCACTTTGCTGCCGAAAGCCATGTCGATCGCTCAATTATGGATCCGGCGCCTTTTGTCAAAACCAACGTTGAGGGAACTTATGTCTTATTACAGACAGCACTAAAACACAAGATCAAACGCTTTCATCATATTGGCACAGACGAAGTTTTTGGCCATCTCGAGCTAAACTCCAGCGAGCTGTTTAATGAACAAACACCCTATAATCCCCGCAGCCCTTATGCTGCCAGTAAGGCCGCTTCTGATCATCTGGTGCGGGCATATTATCACACTTATAATTTACCAATTACCATTTCCAACTGTTCTAATAATTTTGGGCCATATCATTTTCCGGAAAAATTTATTCCACTTGCCATCACCAATCTGTTGGAAAATAAAAAGATTCCCATCTATGGCGATGGCTTATATGTTCGTGATTGGCTTTATGTTGAAGACCATTGTCGAGCCATTGATCTGATTTTGGAAAAAGGCAAACTCGGAGAAACGTATTTAGTGGGCGGACTGACGCAAGACATTTCCAACTTGGAAGTCGCCAAAAAAATCCTCAAAATTATGGGGAAAGCGGACACAGAATTGGAAATGATTAAGGACCGGCCCGGACATGACCGTCGTTATGCAATTGACTGGCAAAAAATCAAACAAGAATTGGGCTGGAGCCCTCAGCATAGTTTTGATCAAGCACTGGAGGAAACCATTAAATGGTATCAAGAACACCAACAATGGTGGAGCCGAGTTAAATCCGGCGACTACCAAACTTATTATCAAAAACAATACACCCGGTAATGCTAAAAGTGCTGATGACCGGTGCTTCCGGACTTGTGGGAGCTCGTGTCAAAGAACTTTTAAAGACGGATTTTACCTGGCTAACACCCAGCTCCCAAGAACTGGATATTACTGACAAAGACAAAACACTTGCCTTTGTGCAATCACACGATTTCGATTGCTTCCTGCATCTGGCGGCCTATACCAATGTGGATCAGGCAGAAATTGAGCATGACTACTGTCGGAAAATCAATGTTGAAGGCACGGCTAATACTTTCCGAGCGGCCAGCTCAGTTCACAAACCCTATATTCTAATTTCAACTGATTTTGTTTTCGACGGCACGCTTACCCAATACAACGAAAGCTCAATTCCCAAACCTATAAGTTATTATGGTCAAACCAAATTCGAAGCCGAGCAATTGGTAAAAAATCAGGCGATGATTGTCAGGCTTAGCTATCCCTACGGCAACAGCCCGGCTCCAAAACCGGATTTTGTCAGAACCATTCTTAAATTTCTAAAACAGGGCCAGTCGGTGCAAGGAATTACTGATTTGATTTTTACTCCCACTTTTTTAGACGACATCGCTTTTGGTTTAAAATATCTGATTAATCATTTCCAGCCATTGATCTATCATTTGGTTGGTTCGGAATCTCTTTCGCCATACGAGGCTTTTATCAGGATCGCCGATACTTTTGCTCAGGATAAAAATCTGGTTAAACCAACTACTTATGAACAGTATTTTCTAAACAAAGCTCCCCGACCCAAAAATGCCAAAATGACCACTCTCTATCAGTTTTACCAAACTCACGATTTCAGCCATGGTCTGTCACTTGTGAAAGAGTATTCAAGCTGATAACATATATTCCTATGACAATTACTTTTATCGGTCATGGTTATGTCGGCCTGGTCACTGCTTGTGTTTTTGCCGATTTTGGCAACAAAGTCTGGGTGGTTGGCCGATCACCGGATAAAATCAAAAAATTGCAATCCGGCGATCCCTTAATTTACGAGCCAGGCCTAAAAGAAATGCTTCAGAAAAATCTGACTGCCGATCGGCTGCATTTTACTTTATCTTATGAAAAAGCCATTGCCGAAAGCGACATTGTTTTTATTGCCGTTGGCACACCTCCAAAAGAAAATGGTGAGGCCGACTTATCTATGGTTCTCTCGGTGGCTGAAAAAATTGGCCGTCATCTCGCCAACAGGTTAACTGTAGTTTCCTGTAAAAGTACGGTTCCAGTTGGCACCAACGCCAAAATCAAGGCGGTAATTGACAAAATCAAACCTCAAAAAGCACAAGTTGAGGTCGCCTCTTGCCCGGAATTTTTACGCGAGGGCACGGCTCTTAACGATACCATCAATCCGGATCGCGTGGTCATCGGCTCTAATTCCAAACAAGCGATCAGCAAATTATTAGAATTACATCAACCATTGCCAGGAGAAAGAGTGATCACCGATCTGTCTTCGGCCGAACTAATCAAATACACGGCTAATGCCATGCTGGCAAACAAGATCTCTTTTGCCAATTTAATCGCCTTTTATTGTGAAAAAGTCGGGGCCGATGTTGAGGCAGTTCTAGATGCAGTGGGACTGGACAAACGAATCGGCCGGATTTTTATGAATCCCGGAGTCGGTTATGGCGGTTCCTGTTTTCCCAAAGACGTTAAGGCCCTGATCAAAATCGGAGAACAGCTAGGCGTGGATCCTTTATTTTTGGAAACGGTGGAAAAAATTAATCTTCAAGCCAAACAAAGTTTTGTTAACAAAATTGTCAAACATAGTCCGGGAAAACACCTGGCTGTTTGGGGCTTGAGTTTCAAGGCCAATACCGATGACATTCGTGAAGCTCCTTCTCTTTTTATTATTAATGAATTGCTCAATCAGGGCTTTACCATTACTGCCTTTGATCCAGTTGCGCAGAAAAATACTCGGGCTATTCTGGGCGATAAAATTAATTATGCCGAAAGTCCTTATCAAGCCTTATCCAAAGCCGATGCTTTGGTGATTATTACTGAATGGAATGAATTTAAACACGCAGACTTAATTAAGGTCAAGAAACTTCTCAAACAACCGGTAATTTTTGACGGCCGCAATATTTATAACCCTCAAATATTAAAAAAATTAGGTTTCCGTTATTATTCGGTTGGCCGAAACAGTACCGTTTAAAAAATATGAAAATAGTGGTTGCCGGCGGCGCCGGTTTTATTGGTTCTCATCTTTGTGAGTATTTGCTGACCAAATCACATGAGGTAATTTGTTTGGACAATTTGCTGACCGGTAATAAAAAAAACCTAAAAAACGCTCTCAAATACAAACAATTCCGCTTTATAAAGACAGATGTGACTCATAAACTGCCCGAAGATTTGGGCAAAATTGATGCGGTTTTCCATCTGGCTTCACCGGCTTCACCCAATCTTAACAGCCCAATCTCCTATCATACCTTGGCCATGGAAACGATGTTGGTTAACACTCAGGGGACTTTGAATCTGCTCAATTTGGCTCACTCTAACAAAGCCCGATTTTTGTTTGCCTCAAGCTCAGAAGTCTATGGTGACCCGCAAGTCAATCCTCAACCGGAAAGTTATCGCGGTAATGTTTCCACTACCGGCCCCCGCTCGGTTTATGACGAAGCCAAACGATTTGGGGAAACTTTAACCAGCTACTTTGTCCGCAAAAAAAATCTTGACGCTCGTATCGCCCGCATTTTTAATACTTACGGGCCGCGGATTTTGCCGCAAGACGGCCGCATGTTAACCAATTTTATTCTTCAGGCATTGTCATCCAAACCAATAACTCTTTATGGAAAAGGCGAACAGACCCGTTCTCTATGCTATGTCTCAGATACTGTCATGGGTTTAACTAGCTTAATGTTTATTGACAATTTAGCCGGTGAAATTGTTAATATTGGCACGACAAAGGAACATATGGTTAAGGAATATGCAAAAATGGTTAAAGAACTGACTCATTCAAACAGCCAAATCGTGAGTACTGAAAAGCTGCCGCAAGACGATCCGCTGGTGCGCCGGCCGGATATTAATAAAGCCAGCACTCTTTTAAACTGGTTTCCCAAAGTCAAATTACCGCAGGGGATTACCGAAACCATTAATTATTACCGTCATGCATAAAGCAGTTGTGGTTTTGCCTACCTATAACGAAGCCGGTAATATCGCCAGGGTAGTTGAAGAGATCTTTTCTCTGCAACCAAAGATTAAAACCTGGGAACTGATGGTTTTGGTTGTGGATGATTTTTCGCCGGATAATACCGCCGGAATTGTTAAAAAACTGCAATCTAAATACCCGGCCCTCTACTTAATCCAGGGTAAAAAAGAAGGCTTGGGCAAAGCCTATGTCAGGGGTTTTACTTATGCCATAAGTAAGCTCAAAGCCGATGTCTTGTTTGAAATGGACGCTGATCTACAGCACCCACCTGGATTGATTCCCAAATTTTTGGAGCAAATCGATCGGGGCGCGGATTTTGTCATCGGCGCTCGCTACATAAAGGGTGGCGCCATTCCCAAAAATTGGGGATTACACCGCAAGGCCTTTTCCATACTAGCCAATTTGATCGTCAGACTGGGCTTTATGACTTTAAGAATCCACGACTGGACCAATGGCTATCGTTGTATAAGAACCAGCTTTATTAAACAGATTCTGACCCAGCTTGATCCTTACAGTGGCTATCTTTTCCAAATTGCCTTACTTGATAAGGCCCTTAAAAATAATGTTGTCATCAAGGAAATTCCGATGAAATTCAGAGACCGCAAAAAAGGAGTTTCCAAAATTCAGTCGCTTGAATTTATCTTAAGTATTTTCTTTTATATTCTTGGAAATTCGTCTTTTATTAAATATGTGGCTGTCGGTCTGTTTGGATTTGTCGTTGATTTTGGCTTTGCCTATCTTTTTATCTATTTGTTTAATATCAATAAAGTCGCTTCAAATTCCCTGAGCGCCGAAATTGCCATTATTTTTAATTTTTTATTGAATAATTTCTGGAGCTTTAAGCACAAACAGATTAGTGGGGGGGTGGGGCAATACCTTAAAAAATTCGCTTTGTTTAATCTGGTGTCCTCCGGATCAATTGTTATTCAAGGCGTAGGCATGTGGCTTTTGTTGAGCTCTCTTGGCGACAGTGTCTGGACAATTGTCAACTTTCAAATCAGCTCCTGGATTGTTTATAAGGTTCTCATTATCAGTTTGGTTGTTATTCCTTATTCCTATTTTATGTATAATAAAATCATATGGAAAAATTAATTAAACTGAGTCTTGCCAGACTCAAAAAAACCCTTCTTAGATACTTTTTGGTGTACGTGTTAGGAGTATTGGCAACATTAGCCATGTTTTTAGTTTTGGGTTTGGTGGCTGGCTTGTTTTATGGCTTGTTTTTACTTCTGGGAAAAAATCTGATTTTGGCCACGATCTTGATAATTGTTTATGTTTTGATAGCAATTATTTCTGCTATTTATCTTAGTTCTTGGCTAAGCTTAGCTCAAATATCAACAATCACCAGTGATGAAGTTAAGGACCTGACCGATAGTTTCAAAAAAACCCGAGGCCTGGTTTGGCCTTATGTTGGCTTTTTTATGCTTTCATGTCTTTTTGGTTTGGGAATATTTTATTTAAACATCTTGTTGTTTATTCCTCTGTTTCTCTGGTCGATCTGGGGCGCTTTTTCGATTTTTGCTTTTTTGGACAATCACCGAGGCGGCTTAACTCCGCTTTGGTACAGTAAAGCAAAGATTAAGGGCCATTTCTGGAAAGTATTTTTATATTATGCGGTCCTGTATTTTGCCTTGATTATTTTGTCTTCCTTGGTAATGCAGGTAGATTCGCAGTACAGTTTTGTCAACAGCTTGCTCTGGTTTCTTTTTATGCCATTTATGATTGGCTTTAGTTACGAATTGTACCGCTCCTTACCCGAGCCAGAAACAGTGACCAAGCCCAAAATTTGGATTGGATTGGCTATTTTAGGATGGCTTTTGTATATAGTGCTACTGAAACAGATTCCATTGGGTAATTGGTGCAACATTGTGAAGCATAAAATTCCAGCTGTAAACATACAGTGCCGGAAGTAAAATCACTAATGCCAATAGCCATTTTCGGGATGTAAAAAACTTTTCAAAAGCGACTAAGGCAAAGGGAAGCATTGGTAAACTATATCTGGCAATATCTTTGTGTTCAACGCTAATTATTGCCAGAAAATAAACCAGCACAAACCAAAAAACCGGCCTTAAACTGGGTTTTGACCACAAATTAAAAAGGGCCAAGAGATAAAACAGGTAAATAAACATAATATCCTCCAGCCAGCCAGTGCCGACCCAAGTGGCGTTTTGATTAAAAACCTGAAACGGAGGAAACAATAAATGGATATTGTCGCCTGACTTAAAGTAAGCCCAAAAATCGCCGGTTTGATAATAATAAAAAATAAATAACAATATTAAACTCAAGGGAATCAGTAAAAGCCAAATTGACTGCCAAACAATTTTCTTTTCTTTAATAAACCGTTCCAGATAATAAGCGCCGTAAGCAAAAAACAGGAGTATTCCAGGAGAGCGGGTAAATACCGCCAACCCGCCTACCAATGACGCCAGCCAAATTTTCTGTTTCATAAAAAGGAATATTGAAGCCAAAATCAAAAACATAAAAATGGTTTCCGGCGCCCCTATCGAACGAACCACAAAAAAACGCGGACTGAAAAACAAGGCCACCAAACTTAACAATAGTGGTTGCCTGGTCAGTTTAAAATGCTTGAGAAAAGTATAAAACAGACAACCGTACAAAAGACCAAATAAGACTGGCACAGCCAGCATACTTTTGAGATAGCCCAAAATAGGGGAGAACAAACTGATTAAAAGCGGATAAAGAGGGAAGTGAGCGGTAAAATACCCTGGTTCCAAGCCCAACGGCGCCTGTTGTAAGAGCACACTCCCAGGATTATACCAGGACTTAGCGACAATAATATACAGAGCGCCATCCCAGTGCTTGTACAGATCCAACATACTCAGGCCCAATTGCGATTTTAAGTGCCCTATTGATGACCACTTGAGAATAAACGGCATCCAGAGTATAAATGTGCTTGTTAAGGCCATGAGAGTTATAATAAAATAAGGTTTGATGCGTAACCACATAAAATCCATTCTAACAAAAGCCTTAAATTGGAGCCAGCATAATAAGGCAATGGTTTTGTTGATGTTTCTGCTGATCTTTTTGCGTCTGCTCAATTTAGAAAGTCACGTCACTTTTCTGGGCGACCAGGGCCGTGACGCCATCATTATGAAGCGGATTCTGTCACTGGAGCACTTTCCAGCAATCGGCGCCCCGACTTCAATAGGGATGGTTTACTTAGGGCCGTTTTATTACTATTTTATGGCTCCTTGGTTACTAATTTTTAATTTTAACCCGCTAGGTCCGGCTTTTGGCGTCGCTTTCTTAAGTCTTGTTCTGGGATTATTAGCATTGACTATTGTCAACAAACATTTTGGCCGCTTAACTGGATTTTTTTTCTTGTTTCTGCTTACTTTTTCCGCCAGCAATATTTCCTTAGGCCGTTTTTCCTGGAACCCCAACCTTCTCCCAATTTTCACATTTTACACACTTTATGCCTTCTATCGACTCTTGTCTGATAAGCCATTTACTTCCTTATGGAAAGATGTTGGCTTCTCTCTTCTTTTTGGCGCCTTATTTTCTTTTTCTCTTCAACTTCATTATCTGGCCGCTTTCCTGTTACCTACTCTTTTGGTCTTTTTCCTGTATCAAATTAATAAAACAAAACAATTCAAATTACTTTTCATCAGACTACTAGCGGCAATCGCCAGTTTTGGGTTTTTTTCTTTACCCTTGTTGATTTTTGACCTCCGGCATAATTTTTTAAACAGTCGCAATTTTATTAAACTGTTTAGCCAGGGTGATGTGGCTAGCAATGCCTCGTATATTAGTAAACTGTCAGAAACGGCCACTGGCTTATTTCAACACACATTTCAAGTTAGTTTCAATGGACTTACGAGCTTAATTTTATTATTACTGCTGTTGTTGGCATTTGTGCGATTTAGTGGCAAAAAACAGAGTCTTTTTTATTGGCTAATGGTTGTTAATCTAGTTTTTTATATTCTGGGCTTTAGCCTGATGTCAAGCGGCCGTTTTGAACATTACTTCGGCCCGGTCTATTTTAGTTTATTCATTACTTTAGGATCTCTATTTGCCGTTAGATTTACCAATTGCTCCCTTTGTCGCAAAATTATTCCGATATTTGTGATCCTTTACCTTTTGGCTAACTTTGCCAAATTTCGGGTTATTTTCACTCCGGGCGGATATCAAATCAAACAAGCACAATCACTCAGCCGCTTTTTATTGGGCAAGATTAGTCAAACTCCATATCAAATCGCTTCCATTCCTTATACGGAAACCCATGGCCAGTATCGTTATTTTTTGGAGATTTTTGACAAAGCGCCCCTTGAAGAGAATTCAAATGAAACGGCTGAATTGCTTTTTATATTATGCTACCAAAAAGAATGTGATGTTCTTAACGACCCCCAATGGCAGATTGCCGCTTTTGCCAATAAAAAAGTTGCTAAAATATGGAACATTGAGGGGGTAAAAATTTATAAATTAGAACACCGCCAAGAACCATGACTTTATCGTTGATTTTACCCATTTACAATGAAATCAAAAATCTTCAAAAAGGCGTTTTGGATAAGATCATTAACTACGCCAAGAATGACAAACAGATCAAAGAAATTTTGGTGGTAGACGACGGCTCAAGTGACGAAAGCGTAAAAATCATTGAGGCAGAGTATGCCGGCAAGTATCCCAAGCTCCGGCTGATCAAAAAAGAACATTCGGGCAAAGCCCATACAGTGATTGCCGGAATCAAGGCCGCCAAAAGCGACTATGTCTTGTTTTCGGATATTGATCTGGCGACCCCGATTGAAGAGATTGATAAATTAGTCAAATGCCTACCCGATTATCAGGTAGTGATTGGCTCGCGCTCTTCCCGCCGTGAAGGCGCCCCAATTTTTCGTAAAATAATGGCTTTGGGCATGATTGTTGTTCGCTCTTATTTTATTGGCTTAAAAAATATCCATGACACCCAGTGCGGTTTTAAGCTGTTTGAAAAAAAAGCGGCGCTAAGAATTATCGACAATCTGCGTGTTTTTAAAAAAGCCAAAACAATCAAGGGTTCGTCGGTGAGCGCCGGCTTTGATCTGGAGTTTTTGTATATTGCCCAACAGCTGGGTTATCGGATCAAAGAAATTCCCGTTGTCTGGCGCCATGTCGAAACTAAAAACGTCAATTTTGTCAAGGATTCATTAGAATCGATTCGGGATATTTTAAAAATCAAGTGGTTTACTCTTCTTAAGCGCTATGATTTTTAAAAGACACATTTTTTTAATTGTGTTTTTATTGCTGTTTGGCACTCTTTTATTTTATAAACTTAGTATCTTTCCTAAGCCGCTGTTTGATTGGGACGAGTCTTTGTATGTCCAAAACGGTTTGGAAATGCTTGAACACCGGTCATTTTTGGTGCCCTTTTGGCAAGGACAACCATGGCTGGACAAACCGCCGCTTTCACCCTTGTTATTGGGAATCGTCGCCAAACTTTTGCCTTTGCCTGTTGAAATCAGTACCCGGCTATACACTTTGGCTCTTTCTATAATCGCTCTGGTGTTAATATACAAGCTTTACTTAAAAGCCGGCCAAAGCCGATTAACGGCCGTGTTAACCGTGATTATTACTGCCTTTACGCCTATTTTTTTGCAACGTTCCCAGGTTGTCAGTTTGGATGTGACTCTATTGATCGGTTGGCTTGGCTTTTTTCTCTGGCTGGAAAAACCTATTCTTAGCGTCTTATTCTTGTTTCTCAGTGTTCAAAGTAAGTCGCTTTTGGGTTTTTATCCTTTAGCTATCTATGGTTTATATCTTGTCTATTTGTGGCTGATCAAAGAAATCAAGACTGACAAATTGTGGCAAAAAATCAGAATTATTATTTGGCAGGCCAGCTTTTTGTCTCTCTGGTACTTAATCGCCTTACTCGTCTATCAAGAACATTTTGTTCAGGCACACCTCATTGAAAGTCATTTCCGCAGAGTCAGCGCCTCATTAGAATCACATTTTGGGCAGCGGACTTATTATCTGGATCTCATGGCAGACCAACTGGGTTGGCTGGGTGTGCTTGCTTTAATTGGTTTTGGATCAAGTTTGATAGCTTTTTGGCAAAAGAAAATTAGCCATCGGGTTTTTCTGCTTCAAAATGCTTTTTTGCCCTGGTTTTTATTTTTAAATTTAACCAAAACTAAAATTGCCTGGTACCTCTACCCCGTGATCCCTCAGTTTGCTTTTTATGCCGGATATAGCCTTACTATTCTGAAGCCTAAACTAATCCGGTTGGGAGTGTTTGTAATTCTAGGAGGCTATCTTATTTATCAGGGAATTATTCAAAACAATCTATTAGGCACTTTTTATTCACAAGAAGACGCTCATATCAAAATTGCCAAAACAGCCAGACAGAAGTGTGATAATTTGGCAGTGTTGGTACCGGATTATACACGGGAAACCTATTGGACCTTAAAAAAAATGAACCTGATCATTGAAAGTACTTCCTGGTGGGGCGAGCACCCTTCAATGGTTTATTATTTTGGCAAGCCCTTGCGTTTTTATTATTCGGTCAATGACTTTAAAAAAGTTCAGGATCAAGCTGACTGTTTTGTTATTAATTCACCGGATCAAAAATTGGTCAAAAAAAATCGCCAGTTGATTGTCACTTTTGATAAGATGCTTTTATACCGCTAATATGTTTGACTTATTTGAATTGTTAACCAAGCTAAGAAAGCTTTTGAGCCGGCGCGACTGGCTGATTATTGGAGGCTTGTTGGGTTTGTTTTTTTTAACTCGCTTAACTAACCTTGCCGATCTTCCAATTTTTACCGACGAGGCCATTTATATTCACTGGGCCAAACTTGCCTGGAAAGACGCTTCCTGGCGTTTTGTTTCCTTAACTGACGGTCGGCAGCCTTTGCAAACTTGGGCCACGATTCCGTTTTTAAAGCTGTTTGAGGCCGATCCTCTTCTTGCCGGACGCTTGTTTGGAGTAGCAAGCGGCTTCTTTGCCTTGGTCGGCATCTTTTTCTTAAGCTATTATCTGTTTGGCAAAAAAGGAGCCATAATCGCCTCACTTGTTTATATTCTTAATCCTTATTATCTTTTCTACGATAAAATGGCGCTGGTTGATTCGGCTGTCAACGGGTTTTTTATCTGGTTTGTCTTTTTTTGTTTAGTTTTAATCAAGCACCCACGCTTGGATCTGGCTCTAATTTTTGGCATGCTCGCCGGAATGGGCACTCTGGCCAAGAGTACTGTCCGTTTGTTTTTCTTGCCTTTTGTTTTTGGACCGCTAATGTATTTAAAAAACAAAAACTTCTGGCACAAGACAGTGAATTATTTTTTTGTGCTATTAGTTGCCGCTACTCTTTCCCTGTTTTTTTACAATATCCAACGGCTTTCACCTTTTATGCATTATATCGAGCAAAAAAATACCACTTTTGTCAAAACGCCGATTGAATTTTTACAAAATCCATTTGATCCCCTTATACACAATCTTAAAACTTTGCCCTATTATTTTGCGTCAGAAAGCGGCTACCTACTTGTTTTCCTGGGACTGATCGGTTTGATTTGGTTGTTTAAAAAACAGCGAGAAGTGGTCTGGCAACTCAGTCTGTTTTTTCTGATCCCATTTATCATCATTGCCTCGATGGCCAGGGTAGTTTTCCCCCGTTATTTGATTTTCTTTACCGTTCCTTTTTTGCTGGGATTTGTTTACCTTTGGCAACAAACTAAACACAAGGCGTGGGTTTTGTTAACTTACTTTTTACCAGCCATTTTTCTTTGCGCCATAGTCATTTTTGCGCCGGAAAAATTACCCTGGCCGGAGATTGACCGCGGCCAGTATTTTGAAGGCGCCTCGTCCGGCCATGGCACCCTGGCGATTGTCAATTACCTCAAAGAACAAACAAGCAAACATGAGCAGATTTATGTTTTTACTGAGGGTACTTTTGGCTTATTGCCTTACGCTTTGGATATTTATTTTCCACATGATCAGCCTCAAGTCAAATTCGAAGCCCGCTGGCCTCTTAAAGACGAAGACTTGATTTATGCTCAAGAATTATCTAAGAAATATCCGGTGTATTTTGTCTTTCACGAACGTCGTGAGGTTCCCACAGAATGGCCTTTGCAATTGGTTAAAAAATATCCCCGCTACAATAAAAAATCTTTTGTGTATTTTTTTAAATATATTCCTGTAGGGCTTGATGAAACATAAACTGTTTCTGCTGATTTTGGCCCTCTTAACTTTATCTTTTTTTCAAAACGCCTTTGGGATTGGCTTTTTCAAAGATGATCTTTATTTTCTTAATGTCGCCCATGCCAATTCTTTGGCTGACTTTCTCAATTTTTTTAATTTCTTAAAAAGTTACGGTTACCGGCCAATTCCCATTGAACTGTTCTATTTTTTGATTAACACGCTCAAGTTAAATTTTTTTGCAATCCACTTAATTATATTTTCGGTTTATTTGGTAGGCATAGTTTGTTTTTATCAATCGCTGGCTAAAATTACCAATAACAGAGTGTTTGCCAAAATCACTACTCTACTGTATTCACTCAGCTTTATTCATGTTTTTCAGTTGTATGCGGCTTGGAATTTTCAGGAGGTGTGTCTGTTTGCTTTTTTATCAATCAGTGTTTATACTCTTATCAACAATCAAATACGGTTGTCTTTGCTTTTTTACCTTTTCGCGCTATTGTCCAAAGAAACCGCTATTTTTTACCCGGTTCTTTTGGCTGGGCTTTATATAGCCAAACGGGTTTTAAAATGGAAATTGAAACTGGATTTTAAAATTAGTTATATTTTAACAACCGGCCTGCTGGCAATTATTTTTGGATTACTTGTCAAATACGAACTCTCGCAATTTGCCCAAAACCCGCTTTATGCCATTCACCTAAACCCAAGGCTGATGCTAAACAATCTAATGTGGCTGGGATTATGGAGTTTAGGGTTCCCAAGTTATTTGCCCGACTATATGCACAGCATTTTTAGACCGCCGTTACCGGATTTTTACAAAGCTCTGGCAACTCTGGAAAGCCGGTTATATTTTTATCTTTTACTGGCGTTTTTAATTGTTTTTTTGGTTGCTGTTATTTATTTGTTGATTAGAAAAGAAAGTCGCTACACAGTTTTGACCTTATTGATCTTTTGTTTGTTTTTCTTCACTATCTTCAACTTGCCTACTCTACCTACAATTCATAAATGGATGGTTCGATTAACCCTGCCGCTAGTTTTTATCAGTCTTTTTCAGGGTTATGTGATTACCTTGTTATATAGGCAAAACAGAATAACTAGATTTATTGCTCTATTTTTAGTCAGTCTTTATCTGGTCTGGAATTATTACGGCACACTGATTCATGAATCAGCCAGCACCATTAAGTTGGAAAGCGCCATTTATTTTAAGTCCAGGGCGTATTTTGATCAAAAACGATCCCGGATCGTATTAAAAGATTCAATTTATATTAAAGATCCCAAAAAAGGCCTTAACCCTTGGGGCGGTTCTAAAAAACTCAACGATACTTATTGGGGACAGAATTTTGTTCAATATCTGTTTCCGGAAAAAGATTTGAAAATGTTTTATGCTTTTGAAACCAAAAAAATCCCTAAGAACTCATTTGTCGTTTCTTCACTTGAACTACTGCCATACTAATCAGAAAAACCAAAGTTGAGAGTGTCAGCCAGTTACCCAATTTTCGGACCGGAGTATTAGCAAAACGGAAAACTAGTTGATGCTGGCCCGGCGTAAGCGCCACCCGTATTAGTTTTAAAGAATTATTATCCGAAATTGTCAGAGGCCAACCATCTAAAAAAGCCTGCCAGCCAGGAAAATGATAAGTATTCAGTTGAAAAGTAATCGGCGTTTTGGCGTCAATTTGAAAAAGCTTGTTTTGGAATTTATTAGCCTTGACTTTGACCTGAGCCTGGCCCGCTATAATTCGATAGCTTTTTTTGGGTAAATCGGCTTTTTCAATCGCCAATGTCGTCACTCCAAACTCATTCTTTTTGGTCGCGACTCCCTGAGGCACAAACTCAAACGAAGTCCGGCTGATTACCCACTGTCGTTGATACTGATTGGTTAATTTTTCATTCTCTGTTTTAATCATGTTCTGCGGCCTAAACAATTGACTGTATTTTAAAACCAAGAGCAACAGTAAAATGGTCAAGCCAGTGTTCAAACAGTATTTAACCAACTTATTTTTGAATATTTTTGGCCCCAAATAAAACACCAGGCCAGCGACAAGACTCAAATAAAATGAGGCAAAAGTGAGAAATCGCCAGGGAAACTGCAAATACCACAGGTATTTGATCCGGTCCCAAATAAAGGCCGAATAAGGCAAAGTCATAAAATATGAGAACAGTAGCAGAGCAAACAAAAATAAAACAGTGATTAAGAACTTAGTGTTTTTGCGGGTCCAAAAATAGATGCCGGACAAAAGTAGCGACAAAAAAACAAGGAGCAAATAATATTTGCCGATTTGATAACTGATACCGTCAGCCATACCGGCGGTTGATCCGCCAAACCCCCAGGGAGAAAAATAAAGCTGTTGAGGGTAAACAAAATGCAATTGGTAGTTATAAAGCTCCTTGGTCAAAATGTCGTTGACCAAAGTCGCATTTTTCTCAACTAAAGACGGCAGCCAAAAAAAAGCCGACAAGCTTAAGCCCAGAATGAGCCCGGCTGTCATTTTCAGCCAGCTGATTAACCAGTTTTGACTGATCACCATTGCCAACAAAAAATAAGCGCCAATAAAAATAAGTGCAGGAAAAGCAATCAGAGGATGGCACAAAAACAATAACGCAAAACTGATGGCCAGCCCCAATACTTTGGACCAGTTTGGCTTGATAACAAGACTGTGTAAAAAATAGGCCACCAAAGGAAAAAGCGCCATACTATAAAATTCGGCAAAAGCGCCCCGAACATAAATAGTAATGGCGTGATAAAAAGTATAAGTGTAAAGAATGGCAACCACCAGAGCCGCCTTACGGGAAAACAACAGCTTGGCATACAAGTAGCTACTGACTGAGGCCAAAATGAATCCGGAGATAAGCATTAACTTTAACGAGCTGATAATGGTAAAACCAAGAAGAACAAAGATTTCGGCAACGTAATAGATCAAGGGCGGATAAAAATTAAAAAGAGGATAGCCGTAACCAAAACCCAGATCGTTTACCCAGCGCGGGTAAACATAACCCTGCTTAATCCCCTGATCGAGCAAAAATAAACGCACCGGATGCTGGACGTCGTGCATACTAAAATATCCGGATTGCAACAGTGGTAAAATAGCCAACAACGGAATTAGCAAGAACAGTAGGAAATACCATCGCTTTAGCATAGAATGAATTATATATAAATAAATGGAGAACATAAAACGACAAGGACTTTTGGGCGTTATCTATTTTTTGGGCAACAGTTCTTATTCGGCTGTTTTGGGGCTGGTTGCCAATTTGGTATTTACCATTTTCCTGACTCCGGCTGAATACGGTTTGTATTTCATTGTTTTATCTTTGATCGCGATTTTCAATTATTTTACTGATTTGGGATTAGCCGCCGCTCTTATCCAGCGCAAAGATCCAAAAGAAGAGGAGTTTTATACCGCCTTTACCATTCAGCTAACTTTGGTCACCATTATTGTCATTATTGGTTTATTGGTAACTCCTTTAATTCGGGTCTGGTATCATTTTGATCAAACCGGTACTCATCTCTATTTGGCAATGCTTTTTTCCCTGTTTACTCTGTCTTTTAAATCAGTTCCCTCTACCCGACTGGAGCGCAAGCTGGATTATTCCAAAATAGTTATTACCCAGGCTTTTGAAAATACTCTTTTTTATGGAGTCAGTATTGTTTTAATGCTTTCTGGATTCAAGATTTATGCTTTGGTGATCGCCATTGTTCTTCGTTCTATTTTGGGCGCCGGCCTAATCTATTGGTTTACCCGCTGGGTTCCCCGAATCTATTTTAGCCGACAATACGCCAAGGGTATTTTGAGTTTTGGCATTCCCTTTCAAGCTAATGTTTTCTTGGCCTTTATCAAAGACGATCTACTCAACTTATATATGGCCCAAAGGCTGGGCCTATCCGGAATCGGTTACGTGGGCTGGGCCAAAAAATGGGCTGAGGCGGCCCTAAGAATTATTATGGACAATGTTAATCGAGTCATTTTCCCGATTTTTTCCAAATTCCAGGACGATCCCTTAAAAATTAAAAAAGGCATTGAAAAATTGATCTTTTATAATTCGCTCATTTTATTGCCTGTTTTAATCGGAGCTTATCTGACCATGCCCATTTTTATCCAAATCATTCCCAAATATCAAAAATGGATTATTGCCATGCCGGCTTTTAATTATTTTCTTATCTCCTCTTTCCTGGTCAGCTTGTATTCGCCAATCATGAGCGTTTTTAACTCGCTCGGTAAAGTGAAAACTTCAGTCAAATTTATGCTGCTATGGATTGCCCTGAACTGGACTGTGGTTCCTTTATTGATCGGCTTATACAATTACACCGGCGTTGGCATGGCTTTTGCCATAAATTCGCTGGGTTTTATTTTGGTTTGGTACAAAATCCGGCAGTTTACGCCGGTCGACTTTTTAGCCTCATTAAAAGCGCCGGCTGTTTCGGCTCTGGTTATGTTTTTGGCGGTCCGAGTTATCCAATCCTTAGTCAGCAGCAATTTATATCAGAATCTGTTTATAACAATTCTGGTTGGCTTATTGTCCTATTCTTTTAGTGTCTTATTTTTGACTAAAGGGCATTTTTTGAATGAAATAAAAGAACTGCTTCAAAAAAAGACTGATTAAAAACAATAATAAAGTGACAAAAATCACCCGCTCCTTGATCAGCACTTTCCAATCCAGATCCCAACCGCCAAATAAAATGTAAGGATAGTAAGACAATAACAAACCAAAACTGAGAACTCCGAAACTGACATATTTCTTTTTCAAAAAAGGCAGGATTATCAGAAGATTTAACAAATACCAAGGATGAATCCCCACCTTAAGATACATGTACCAAAGTAAAATACTAAAACCGAGGACACTCAAACCAATGGCTTGCCAGCTTTTTTTTATTAACGGCACAAAGGCCAGAGTGACATATTTGATACCCACAGAAAACAAAGCCAAGATCCCGGCCGGTAAAAATTGCTTTTTCTTGTGCAAAAAATATACAGCCAATAATCCAAAGCTGACGGCCAAAAAATCGTTGTGATTATTCACTAAGCCTTCAATAATCACCAAAGGCGAGGTGGCAAAAAATAGGGCTGTCTGACGATTGAATTTATTCAAACTCCACACCGCCATTACATAAAAAAAAGCAAACATTGCTTTGAAAAAAATAAAAGCCAATAATAGTTTGCCAAACGAAAAAAAAGACGGAATCAGACTCAATAACAAGAAACCAGGACCATAGGGATAGGTGCGATGCGTCCAGTGCATAAACCGCAGCCAGGAATCCTGAGGAAAGTCTAGTGCCCTATGCAAATAAGGATTTTGGCCGTAAAAAGTCAGGATTTTGGCATCAAACAAATAATTAAAAAAATCATGTGACAAAAAAGGATAAGAAACCAGCAATACAGCGGCAATAATCATGGCTAATTTTACCGGCTCAATTTTTTTCTGAGTAAAGTACCAATTAAAAAAAGACAAAGCAACAATCAAACTTAGAAAAATTGCCAAAGACAATGGCCGTTGATAGTAGCCCAACTGAACCATTGAGTTACGAAATATTTCCCATAATTGATGATTGACCAAAGTAAAGTTAGGGTCCACCAAGGCGTAGGAATACAAAGATAACAAACCAAGAATCAAAACATAAACAATCAACATCAAAAATTAAGTTTGGACTCAACTATATAAAGCTGGCGCTGTTTAATTTCGTCGTAAATCCGGCCGATATATTCACCAATGATCCCCAGCGAAAACATATTCATTCCGCCAATGAACAGAATGACAATAATTGTTGTTGGAAAACCGCGGGGAATAAAAATATCGGTAAACAGCTTGGCATAAAGAGTAAGAATAATTCCAAAAAAAGCCAAAGCCAAAAAAATAAACCCACCCCAGGTTAACAACTGCAGCGGAATATAGGAAAAGGAAAAAATACCGTCAAAGGCCAGCTTAAACATTTTAGCGAGCGTATATTTGCTTTTCCCGGCCATCCGGCTCTGGCGTTCATAAGTCAAACCGGTTTGCCTGAAACCAACCCAACTTCGCAAACCACGAATAAACCGATTGCGTTCTGGTAAATTTTTTAACAAAAGAACAACCCGCCGGCTCATCACGCAAAAATCGCCGCTGTCCAGCGGAATGCTGATATTGGCGACCAATCGTAACAGGCGATAAAACAAATAATACATTATTCTTTTGGGAATGGATTCTTTGCGGTGTCGGCGAATGGCGTAAACCACATCATAACCCTCAGACAGTTTTTTGAAAAAGGATGGCAGCACTTCCGGTGGATCCTGCAAATCAGCGTCTAAAATCGCCACCACTTCGCCACTGGAGTGATTAAGCCCGGCCGTGACCGCAATTTGATGACCAAAATTCCGGGAAAAATTAATGACCTTAACTGCTTTGTTCTTCTTAGCCAGTGCTGTCAAAATGACCTGGCTTTTGTCTGTAGAACCATCGTTGATAAAAATAATTTCGTAACTCCTGTCTATCTGTTTCATCACTTTATCTATCCGTGAGTAAAGTGTCTCAATGTTCTCCTGTTCGTTAAAGATTGGCAAAATTAAACTGTATTGCATAATCATATTCTATAATAACGTACAGGCTCTTGTGTTAAAATGTAATAATGCTCGGTTTAATTATTGTTTACTATAATCATCCGGAGCAATTACAGGATTTTCTGCTCTCTCTTAAGAAAAATCAGACCGCCAATATTAAACTGTTTATTGCCGACTTAAGTCGTAATCTCAAATTGAAGAATAATTACGGACTTGATCTTGAAATCATCCAAGGCCAAAACAAGGGCTATTCTTATGGCGTCAATCTATGCCTAAAAGCCGCCTTAAAACAAGATTACGATCAATTTTGTGTCTTAAATTACGATACTTATCTTGACAGCCGCTTCTTAAAGTACTTACGGATCCGTTTCAAAACCGCTGATTTGTTTGGCGGTAAAATTTATTATGCCAGAGGCAACGAGTATTATCCGGAGCGATACGCCAAAAAAGACATCGGCAAGGTGTTGTGGTATGCCGGCGGGACAATCAATTGGGATCACGCCACCGTCACCCATCGAGGAGTGGACGAAGTAGATAAGGGACAGTACAATCAACCCCAAACTACCGGTTTTATCCCCGGGACTTTAATTGCCTTTACGAAAAAAGTGATTGATAAAGTCGGCCTTTGGGACGAGGGATTTTTTTTATATTATGAAGATACTGATTTTTGTGTTCGGGCCCTTAAGCACGGTTTTAAATTGTTCTACGACCCGCAAATTATAATCTGGCACAAAAATGCCGGCACTACCGGCGGCCCTGGCTCTAAGCTGCATATTAAAGAACAAGCCAAATCACGAATACGATTTGGTCTTAAACACGCCCCCCTTCGTACCAAAATACATCTAGTTATTAATTAATTAAAGCAATGGGGAAGTTTTTTAAAATAAAACCTGTTCTTTTTTACTTAATTACTATTTCTATTATCTTGTTTGTTCTTACTAGGATTAATCCACTCCTTTCTCATAACGTCGCTTATACTTATGATCAAGGCCGCGATTTTCTCAGTGCCAGTGAAATTGTTGACCAAAAGAATTTAACCCTTATAGGTCCTACAACCGGAATCATAGGCTTATTTCATGGTGCCTGGTGGTATTATTTGTTAACAATACCTTATATATTATTTCAAGGCTTACCGATTGGATTTTATTATTTTAATGCGATTATTCATCTATTAAGTTTAGTCGCTTTATTAGTTTTTGCTTATATAGAATTAGGTTTTATTATAGCTCTGTTTGCAGCCTTAATCATAATAAGTAGTCCATATTTTATTCTTACTTCTTTATTTGTCGGTAACAACATTATGGCCGTGCCTAGCGTTTTAGCATTAGTGATTTCTCTTTACTATTTAGTGAAACCAAAAAGAGAACCTAAACCATTATTATTTTTTATAAACGCTCTTGCTTTGGGATTTGTTTCGGAATTTGAACTATCTTTTGGTTTATTTTTAATACCAAGTTACCTTTTTATAATCTTGATTTTTCCAATTCTGCGTCATAACTTTTTCAAACTTAAAAATTTCTTATGGTTTATGCTTGGCATCGGTATAGTTTTTCTACCAAGGTTTTTATTTGAGCTTAAACACAATTTAAGTCAAACTAAGATTTTATTAGGTTTTTTTCTTAAACCAAAGTTACATGAACCTAGATCGTTTTTTATCGTCATTGGAGAAAGATGGAGTCTATTTCAAAGTTATTATGAAAGCTTGTTTGATAATCAAATAATATTGTTGGTTGTTTCGGTTTTTTTATTAGGTTTGATACTACATTCTATATACAAAAAACAATTAAAACTTCCGTTCAAAGTTTATTTAACTTTGTTGATTTTCTTGTTTGTCATTAGTTTGTCATACAAAGATAATTTTTGGGGAAATTATTACGAAGGTATTCATTATTTGTTTTTAATGATTGTTCTTTTAATTATTGGTCAAAATAAGCACCGGTTTACTAAACTATTTCTAATTTTGATTAATGGCCTCCTAATACTAATGTTACTTATCAAACTACTTTCCCCTTCTAAACCAACTACACTCAATGGTCTAGCGGCTCATGAAGCAGCTGTTGATTATATTTACAGCCAGGAAGGAGCAAAATCTTTAATCAATATTTATACTCCGCCAGCCATTCCCTACACTTATCGATATCTTTTCTACTATCAACACCGCTTTCATAAACAAGATCTACCCACAGATCAGTGGCATAATAATCAGGGATGGTTTATTATCGAGAGTGATGAATTAGTCGATCGCAGACAAGCCTGGATTGATACTAGAATTCCTCAGGAGGCAAAACTGATAAAAAATAAAAAGATTGCAGATATTGAAATTCAATTATGGCAAAACAGAGAATAACCGTAGTTTTTCAGGTAAAAAACGAGCAGGCACAGATTAAAGAAGCAATTGAAAGCGCCAGATTGTTAACTAACAATATTGTTGTCATGGATATGCGCAGCTCTGATGATACTGCGCTAATTGCTAAAAAAGCCGGTGCCAAGGTAATTGCGATTCCCAGTGCAATCTATGTTGAGCCGGTACGTCAATATGCGTTTTCCAAAACTAACTCAGACTGGGTCCTGATTTTGGACGCAGACGAACGCCTAACCAAAGCTATTGCCGCAGAGATAAAACAAACAATTGCCAGTAAATCCAGCCACACTCATTATTATCTGTCACGCCTTAATACTTTTAACGGCCAAGTTTTTAAACACGGTGGCTGGTGGCCAGACAATCAAATCCGTTTAATAAAAAAAGAAAGTTTTGTTAAGTGGCCCAAAAATATTCATTCAACTGTCCAAGTTACTGGAAAACCAGGAAAGTTAGATAACTGTTTTTTACACTATTTTCACGGTGACCTAACTCAAATGGTTAATAAAACCATCAAATTTGAAGACATTGAATCAGAGCTCTTGTTTAAAGCGGGGCGAGCTGTTAATACGGCGACTTTTTTTAGAAAATATTTCGGCGAACTCTATCGCCGCTTACTAAAACATCAGGGTTGGCGCGACGGCTCATACGGCATTATTGAATCAATTTATCAGGCCTATTCCAAAACCATCACCTGGCTATTTGTTTACGAAAAGAAGTTGTTGCGTAAACCATGATAAAAGCGGCTTTGATTTCACCATATTGGGATATTCTTGGCGGCGGAGAGAAGTATTTACTCGATATCGGTTATTTTTTGCACCAGAATGGTTATGAGGTTGAAATTTTCTGGCCAGACAAGCAGATTAAAACCCGGCTTTTACAGCGCTTTGGTCAAAAATATGATTTCTTTTCGGTTAATTCACGCTGGCAACAGCTCAGTAGCTGGCAAAAAACTCTTAACAGTTGCCATTATGAAGCTATTTTTTATCATTCGGACGGCAGCTATTTTTGGTCTTTGGCCAAAAAGAATTATCAACTCTTTCAGGTTCCTGATATTAACCTAATTCCTCATCATAATTGGTGGCAGACTTTTAAATTTTCCCAATGGACGCCAATTTTTAACTCTGAATTTACCAAGCGTATTTTTCTCAAACATGCTCAAGTCAAAAAGCACCACCTGCTCTACCCCACGATCGACTCCGAAAGCAATAATTATCACAGGAAAGATAAAATCATCTTGTCGGTGGGCCGGTTTTTTGGCCATCTGCATTCCAAAAAACAGGAAGTTTTGATTAAGGCTTTTATCAGCGGTCTGCAAAAATATCCGGAACTAGCTCAATATCAATTAATTTTGGCCGGCAGTTTTAAATCAGCGGACCAAAATTATTTAAATTATCTTAAAAAGATAAGTCAGAATTATTCTCAAATCAAGATTTTAACCAATCTTACTCATAGGCAGATTCAGGCTCTTTATCAAAAGGCCAGTATTTATTGGCACGCCGCCGGCTATCAAGTAAATGAGCGACAAAGCCCAGAACTGGTAGAGCATTTTGGTATTGCCATTGTTGAGGCGATGAATCATTATTGTGTACCGGTTGTCTATCAAGCCGGCGGACCAAAAGAAACAGTCAGTGAAAACCAAAGCGGCTTTTTTTTCACTCAACCCAAAACTCTGCTTGCTCAAACTCTTAAGTTGATTAAGAAACCAGAGCTTTGCCAACAAATGGCTCTTAATGCCCATAAGCAAGCGGTGGAAAAATTTGGAACTAAAGCTTTTAACAATAGTTTGCAAAAAATAATTCAATGATTTCTGTCATTATTCCGGTTTACAAAAACAAAAAGATGTTTTTGGCTAACCTCAAGCACAATCTCCGTTTTATTGGCAAACTGCAAATTATTGTGGTTAACGACAACCCTGAGGAAAACCTGACAAGGGCAGTTAAAACAATTTCGCCAACAATCACGGTTATTAACAATCCCAAAAACTACGGCTTTGGCAAGAGTATGAATTTGGGTGTTCAACTGGCTAAGCATGATTATCTGTTGTTTTTGAATTCTGATGTCAAATTGCTGGATAATCGATTGGAAAAGGCTCTAACTATGTTTAAGGACCCCAAACTATTTGCCCTTTCGTTTGCGCAAATTGAAGCCGACAATCATATTACCGGCGCCAACGCTGGCCATTTTAAACAAGGTTTGTTTCAACACTATGAACGCCACACTTCCACTGTTAGTGAAAATCTCTGGCCCGAAGGTGGCGCCAGTTTACTCAATCGCCACTTGTTTCTAAAGTTGGGCGGTTTTGACGAGATTTATTCGCCTTTTTATTGGGAAGACGTTGATCTGGGTTTTCGAGCCAAAGCTCGCTCCCTACACACTCTTTATTATCCGTTGATTAAGGTGCAGCATTGTCATCAAACTACTATCAGTAAATATTTCACTCCCTCTGAGGTGAAAAGTATTGCTTTTCGCAATCAGTTTTTGTTTGTCTGGAAAAATATACGCGGACTGGCCCTTTTACAACACTTACTCTGGCTGCCAATTTTAATCATAAAAAACCGGCAGAATCGCGAATTCAAACAAGGTTTGAAAGCAGCGTTTAAACGTTATTTAAAACAAGATGAAGAATAAAATTATTATCTTGACCTTACTGGGATGTCTATTGTTAACATTTATACCCAAAGACTTTCCGCCGGCGTTAAACGCCGATGAGGCGGCTTTTGGCTATAATGCCTACTCTCTGGCGGAAACGGCTAGGGACGAGTATGGCAGTTTTTTGCCCCTAAGACTAAAGTCTTTTGGCGATTACAAACTGCCGTTGTATTCTTATTTGAGCATCCCCTTTGTTAAAATCTATGGCCTAAATGAATTCAGCACCCGTTTGCTGGCTCAATTTAGCGGTTTGGGACTGGTGATTTTGCTTTATCTTTTGGCTCTGAAGGTTTTTAAGAGCCAGTCGGTGGCTGTCATTACACTACTGATGGCTTCAGTGTCGCCATGGATTCAGCTGTTTGCCAATCAGGCCCACGAAACCACACTGGCAACAGTCTTTATCGCCGCCACTCTTCTGTTATTGATAACTTATATCCAGACCAAAAAATTAAGTCATTGGGCCGGTTCAATTTTATGTCTGGGATTAGCTTTATTCAGCTATCATTCAGCCAAAGTAGTCTTTCCGTTTTTATTATTGGCTCAGGTCTATTGGCTGATTAAAAATAAAGGGTGGCACCAGCTTAAAACACAGACCTCAGCTAAAGTTTTAATTGTTTTCGCCGTCGTAGTTTTGGGAGCGTTTAGCTATAGCGAAATCAAGACGCCACCGGCACGAGTCACCAACCTGTTTCTTTTTTCTCATCCCAATATTGATCTGGTCACCAATGAGGCCAAAATCGAAGCCCGATTCTCACCTTTTCAGTTTAGGGCAATTGTAGGTTTGAGAGAATTTGCAGCCCGGTATTTCAGTTATTTTTCACCGGAGTTTTTGGTAATTAAGGGCGACGACAATCCCCGTTTCGGCTATTCTTATCTCTCTCCCTTAAATTTTTTGGAATACCTGTTTTTTGTTCTGGGACTGTATTATTTATTCCGGCTTAAACACTCCTTTCGTTACTTATTAATAATGATGTTGCTTTCTGTTCCTCTGGCCAGTTCATTGAGCTGGCAGGTTTATTCGCTTTCCCGAACTCACGCTTTGATCGTTGCAATTTTGCCGCTGTCGGCCTACGGTTTATACAGTCTATTTAAGCACCATCAGGTCCTATTAATTGGTAGTGTAACTTTGTCAATTGGCTTATCAATGCTGTCACTTTATTTTCTTAATTTTCATTATCCAAAGCGAGCTTTGGCTGTTCGCGCCTGGCAGGCCGGCTATCAAGAACTAACCAATTACCTGCAAGACAATGATTCACAATATTCACGCTTTTACATCACCAAAAAAAACGGCCAGCCTTATATTATGCTGTTGTTTTATCTAAACTATCCACCAGCAAAATACCATCAACAAGCCCGATTATCGGCTCCTGACGAGTATGGTTTTGGCCAGGTGGAAGGGTTTGACAAGTATGTGTTTAATTTCGCGACTCCTGACAACAAAGCCCAAAACAGTTATATCGGTTATCCGGATGATTTTGATGAAACCGAACTGAAAACCTTAAAACTAAAAGAGATCAAAGTCAAAACCGAAACAATGTTTTTGATTGCCGATTAAGACAGCAAAAGATCAAACCAGAAAACCACCATCGCATGTACTCCAATCGCCGGCAAAATATTTTTACGCATATAAAAAGCAATTCCGGTGATAAAACTCAAAGTAAAATTAAGAACCAGATTGATGACCAAATCCTGGCCTCCCAAACCAAGAGTCAGGGCGCCGGGCAGATAAAGGATAAAAAACAGGGTTGAGGAAATAAACAAACTGAGAAGGAAATTTTTGGAATAGCGATACAGATAATTAAACAAGAAGCCGCGACCGACAATCTCCTCAGAAAAAGCACTCACCAAAGCCAAGCCAAAAAGCGCGCCCCAACGGTTTATATCCAGCTGATTGACAAAAACCACTTTGATTCCCTGGCTGGTAAACAAAGAAAGCAAACCAAAACCAATGATCAATAACATCAGTAAGAGAGTTAGGAAAAGCTCGCGCCCCAAACCTTTTTTGGGAAAACCCACATTTTGAAAAAAGCGGTTTGCTTTTTCATTATTACTGACAAACCAATATACCGGCCCTAAAAAGATCAAGGGTTTGGCCACCAACTCACTAAACCAGAGCGGCGGATTAAACCCGTTACGGAATAAGCTCCACAAAATGACAATAATTCCCCAACTGGTTAAGAGCTTTTCGATTCGCAGTTCGTTGTTAATTTTTTTGGGCATTAGAAAAATGATAGTTGATTTTCAGTTGTTTTGTCAACCGACTTCTCATTTGTGTGTCTTTTGCCTGTTGCCTCCAGTTGTTTTTTAATGCTTCTAAGGGAATATTGATCACAATATTGTTGCAGAGACGAGGTGAGGGTTAATTTTGCCAGCTGATTGTCTTTGAGTTTAAAGTCTATTTCCACATTATTAACCAACTGGGCCAGTTTTTTAGACAATAAAGCGTTGTCTCGATTGACCTCTAATTTTTGCCTGAGTGATAAATCCAACTGATCAAGATGCTGGTAAATCCGGTTCAAGTTTTGGTAATCCTCAAGCAGCTTGTTGGCAGTTTTGGGACCAATACCTTTGATGCCGGCATAATTGTCGGACGAATCCCCGACCAAGGCTTTGTAATCCACGACCTGTGCCGGAGTGATCCCAAGTTTTTGCTTAACCGCCGCCTCATCCATATAATAGAGCTCAGATACCCCTTTTTTAGGCATAATGACCATTGTTTTTGGGGCCACTAACTGAAGAATGTCTTTATCTCCGGTCAAAATATAAGTAAACAAGTCAGGTTCTTCTTGATTGGCCAAAACAACCAAAGTGCTGATGACGTCATCCGCTTCATAACCCTCCTTAAGATAATATTTCAATCCAGCCAGTCGCAAAAACTCCTGCACCAAGGGCACCTGAACCTTAAATTCCTCCGGATTTTTGGGCCGCTGCGATTGATACGACGCAACCAGCTCCTTACGGAAAGTCTTTTTGGGCGTATCAAAGGCAATAGTCAAAAAGTCTGGCGCCAATCTGTCAATCAGGGACAAGGTCATTTTAATAAAACCGTGAACGGCGTTGGTGGGAACACCCTGAGCCGAAGTAAACAAAGGCAGAGCGTGATAAGCCCGATGCAAGACAGCTGAGCCGTCGATAATTAAATATTTCATGTTTCCCATGCTGGACAAATAATTTTAAAAGGGCACCAGTCACAATGATAACCCGGACTGGGCTGGTAATTACCATCGGTCAATTTCATTAAACTGGCAACCACGTTTTTCTTGGTTTGGGTCAGGTCTTTTTCTTGAGCTTTGGTCTGGAAACGTTCGGTTTTTTCCAGGTAATAATAGGTGAGCGTAATTTTATCAATTGGTAAATTCAGCAAATTCTTGTCCATGGCGGCCAAGGCATAGATTCCCAGCTGCAATGATTTTTTCAATACCGACGCCTGTGGTTTTTTGCCGGTTTTATAATCAATAATCTCATATTGACTCCCCTGGTGATCGATACGGTCAATTTTGCCGGCAATTTCATACTCCAGCTTACCTTCTTTTAATTTTAAAACAAACGGCTGCTCCACCGCCACTGTCTGAATCTTAGGAGTATAAAACTGCTGATAATAACGAGTGAGTAATTGTTTGCCGTGCTTGAAGGTACGATCTTGCATTTGACGGTTGAAATAACCCAACGGAATAAAGCTGTTTTGATAATGATTCAAAAGAACTGTCAAATCAGGCTGCTGTTTTTTAATCACTTCTTTATAAAACTGTTCCAAAGCCTGATGCACGCTTGAGCCAAAAGACAGAGCCGAAGACTCCGGCTCCGGGACTTTTAAAAGATATCGATACTGATATTGCTTGGGGCAACGATCATAGGTTTCAATCTGCGAATAAGAAAAACGGGTAATTCCATAAGCCTCGGGTTTGATAGCCCGAATTGCCGGAATTTGAGGTTTGGCCAAATCAAAAATCGACAGTTGCTGTTTATTAGCTCTTGTTTGCTGAACCAGCTTGGCAATCGTATCCTTATCCAACGCTTCAATCACAAAAGGCGAAATTTTCTTCTGCCGTTTACCGCCACTATAAAGATCGGCATAAGTAAAATACACCCGGTCGCGAGCCCGGGTAATGGCCACGTAAAATAAACGACGCTCTTCTTGAAGGTGAAAATCACCTTGGGGCAGCTGTTCTTTAATTAAAGGCGTCGGGATTGGCAAAATCTCGCTCCGGCGACGAGTGGGAAACCGATCGGCCACCAGATTACAAATAAAGACTACTTTAAACTCCAAACCCTTGGCAGAATGAGCGGTCAAAATATTAACGGCATTTTCTTTTTCATAATCAAAGTCCTCCACTCGAGGCGTGTCTCCTAATTCCAATGACAAATCAATGTGCTCAATCACTTCATTCACGCTGGGCTCGCCAAACTGACCACTGATTTTTTTTAGCCGTGAAAAAAATTTAGTAATATTATGAAGTCGCTCTTCATCACGCTCAGATTTGATTTCAGACAAAACCTTGAGATAGCCGCTTTTGTCCAAAAACGCGTAAAGGATTTGCAAAGCTGACTGGTGCGGCGTTTTTTGCAACAAGTCAATCAAAAGATTGTGTAGATTAAGTAAGCGATCTCGGGTTTTGGCTTTTAAAAAAGGCACGGCTGAACGTAAAGATTGTAATTCCGGATCCGTCACTCCGCCATAAAGCTGTTTGAGAATGACCAAAGTTTCAATCAACGACCGGCTGGTTCGCTTGCCAAAAGCCATCAGATAAACCAATTCGGATCGATCCAAACCAAACAACGGCATTGACAATACCCGAAATAAACTGGTGGAATCGTGTGAGTCCTGTAAAAATCGCAGCAGTGCAATTAAATCACGGACTTCGTTTTTGTAATAAAGCAGAGTTGGGCCCAAAAACTGATACGGCAGATTCATTCTTTCTAAAGCTTGAATGATTGGCTTGGCGTGATCCGAAGCTCGTACTAAAATGGCAAAGTCGTTGAGCTGGTAATTCCCTGTTTTGCCGAGTTCAATAATTGTCTTGGCAATTGCCTCTGCTTCTTGATCGCCCTCTGTTCCGTGCAAAAGTTGAGGTTGAGCGATTTTTTTATGGCCGCGACTACTGACTAATTTTTTACTAATACCCAAGCTGACTTCCAAAGTATCAGGGTTGTTGTGAGTAATCAACCGATAGCTTGTGTCTAGAATCGCCTGGTACGAACGGTAATTGGTGTTTAGAATAAAGGTCTTAACCTGGCTATAGTCGCTATTAAAACTTAGAATATTGGAGACGCTAGCGCCCCGGAATTTATATATCGACTGGTTGTCGTCGCCAATCACTGTTAAATTCGGTTTATTTTGGGGCGGAAATAATAATTTGATCAAATCATATTGAACAATGTTAGTGTCCTGAAATTCGTCGACCAATCCATATTGAAACTGGCTTTGCAAGGATTTTAAAACATTGGTTCGCTTGGTTAATAATTTAACTAAATAGTAAATCAAGTCGGCATAATCCAAAAAAGAATGTTTCAGTTTTAAAGCCTGATATTTTTGATACATTTCGGCCAGTTCCAAAGTTTTTTGTGCCTCTTGCTTTTCTTCTTCCTCTTTTGCCTGACTGGCTTGTTTTTTGGCAAAACTCAAATATTGAACCGGAGTAATGTTTTCATCCCGCAACCGGGAAAAGTGCTTGAGAGCGTGATTGATAAAACCAATCGGATTGCCAGTTGAAAAAAAGTATTCCAGAGACAGTTCGTTAAGATGATTGCGCAAGAACAACACGCTCTCGGCCTCACTCAAAATTTTGTATGAAGGACTCAAGCCGATGTGCAAACCATGCTCACGCAACAGTGTATCGGCAAAACCGTGAAAAGTCATCACCCAAGTTTGATAATAGCCATAAGGCAAGGCTTTATCCACTCTTTCCTCCATTTCAAAAGCCGCCTTCTCGGTAAAAGTGAGGGCCAAAACCTGTTCCGGACTGACTTTTTTTTCCAGAACAATTTTTTTGATCTTTTCTGTTAACACTGTGGTTTTGCCTGTACCGGCGCCGGCAATGATTAAACTGGGACCGTTCAGATAGTTGATGGCTACCTGCTGTTCTGTAGAAATATTAAAAGACATGAATTTTACTCGAGCAATTTTTGCTCTTTACCTTCCTCTAATTTAACTCGATCAATTGTGCGTAAGAGTTGTGTTGTTCTGGTAGTGTTGACTCGGTCGTATTGATTGGCGAGAGCAGTAATACGCTCGCCGATTTTTTTGAATTCATCATTATATTTACCAAACTCTTTCTCAAAATTTTTGATGTTAGTAATAATTTGGCGAATATTCTTTTGATACTTAAAATTGTCGTATGCCTGCCGCACCAGCCGAAGAATGGCCGTAAAAGAAAAGGGTCCGGCAAAAACCACTTTCTGTCTCATTGCTTCACTCCAGGTTTCATTCATCTTGTCGTAGATATAAGAAAAGATCATTTCGTTGGGAATAAACAAAATCACAAAGTCCACGGTGTTGTCGTCCGGATTAATATAGTCGCGAGTAGTTACCTGCTTGACCTTATCTTTAATATCCTGCTGAAATTTGTGCAAGTATTCTTTTTTTTCACCTGTCGATTTGGCTTCAATCATTTTTTGTAAATTGGCATAAGGGAATTTGGAATCAACGTTGATCTTGACTCCATTGGGTAGATAAATAGTAAAGTCCGGTCGAGTCTCGCTTCCTTTTTGTTCTTTGTTAAAAACGTAGTCTATTCCCTTAACAAAGCCGGACATTTTGAGTAGATCATCAGCCACCTGCTCCCCAAACTGACCTCGCAATTGATTGTTCGACAACACTTTTTTCAAAGCATCGGTTGTGACCACTAATTGATTAATCAACTCCTTATTGGATTCGAGTTCTTGTTTAAGAGCGCTGTAGGAACCAATACGGTCTTTCTCCGCTTTTTGCAGATCTTTATTAGCGCTTTCCAATTCCTGATGCAGGCGTTTAACCAAATCTTCAAAAATATCTTTTTTGTTGCTAAGGTCGGTTTTGATATCTTGTTTTTCCGCTTTGAGTTTTTGATCGGCGAGCTTAACTAGATGGTCTGTTGCTTGACTTAGTGCTTTGGGGAAGGCTCTATTTATGGCATCGGTAACACTGGACTCTACATTTTGGCTTTCTTTTTGTTTAAGAAAATAAAAAACGACCGCCACACCCAAAACCACTAATATACTGGTGAGAATAACTGAGCCCAAATCCATGTCCCTATTTTACTAAAGATGAAAGTTTTTTGATGGCGACAGCCGAGTTGGTGTAATAAACAATCTGCATGCCTGCTTCACGCGCTGCTTCCACGTTCACCAGCTGGTCATCGACAAAAACAATTTCCTCCGGTTTTTCCCCAAGTTTTTTAGTAATAATTCGATAGCTTTCAATATCAGATTTTTCCAATCCTAGTTCTTGGGCCGACCAAATATGATCAAAAATTGGTTCAAGAATTTTTTTAATCTGTAGGTTGTTCTGCAAGCTACCAGAAGTAAAAATATTTATTGAAAGTTTTTGACTCTTTAAAGATTTGTAATATTCAAGTAGTTTATTATTCAAACGATAATAATCAAAAAAATTAAAATTGCCGGTTAAAGTTCTATATAAACCATTAAGAGTTCCTTGATAGCTTTCTTCCTTAGGAAATAACAAAACATAAGAAAAATCTGAAACAATAGTAGTAATCATAAAAGTGATTATAGCAAGTTTTACCTGATGTCAATCTGTGCTATAATTTGCCTTACAAAAGACCGCTTA
>MGBO01000015.1 GCA_001788295.1 Candidatus Roizmanbacteria bacterium RIFOXYC1_FULL_41_16
GCATGTCTCCGGTAGTAATGGTAGTTTGACCAGTACCACCTCGAGTTTCGTCAAGCGCGGCTTCAGAACTCAAAACTCCGCTCGCCACATAAACAGCTCCATTTGTACTTAAAGCATCGATAGTCACGTTCCCCACAAATCTACCTGTGCCATTAACATCTAGTTTGTATCCAGGAGCCGTGGTGCCGATACCCAGATTACCGCCAGAGGTCAAAGTCATTTGCTCTGTTTCCACACTGTCCAGGACAGTGGAGAATACCATTTTGGTGTCAAAAGTGGCAGCGCTGGCAATGGCTTGTTCTGAGATCCATTTGAGTGAACCGGCAATACCGGCGATGTTACCGTCACTTTGATATGATTCAATTCTAGCTATTTGCTGACTGGCGCCAACTGTAGTATCAGAGTTGCTAAGAGTCAGAGTGGTATCAGCACTGTTGGTAATATACAAATTAGTATTTAGGCCAATACTGGTGGTGTTGTCGTAAATATATCTGGAGGTTTGAATGGCATTTTCATTGTCACTTCCGGGCGTGCCTGGATAAATATAGCCGGCAGTATATAAATGTCCTTGATAGTTAAGTCGATATTTTTCAGCGCTACTGGTGCCGTACATCCGAGCAAAATAACCAGAGAACATTCCATAATTACTGGCATAGGCTGTTGGGCCGGTAGTCACTGAAGTGGCGCTTACTCTTACCCAATAACCATCAGTACTATCAACTTTACATTGGGTACTAAAAGTTATGCCGCCATAATTCATCATTCCGTCACGGGTAAGGCCATTGGTTTCATCAGTAGCTGGAGTAAATGAAGACCAGGCGTTACAGTCACCATTAACGTCCTCGCCACTAGCATATTCCCAGGTTACGCCGGAAAGAACAGGTGTGTTGGCAATATCAAAGAAAATATTACGGTAGGCGGTGGTAGTGCTATTGCGGCCAAAATAAAATTGATCGTTAGTATCGGCTAAAAGTGTATAGGCTGTTCCTCCGGGATTTTTGGCGTTAGTGCTAACATCGGTAAAAGCGGAACCATCATAATAAGCAAATTTGGTGGTGTAATAATTGGTGGCAGTACTAATATTAAAGACATCTCCGGTAAAGTGACTATTATAAATAATGTCAGTAAAACGAGAACCAGCTCGTTGATTGGTAGCATTCATATTAATTCCATAGTTAGCCACTCCTATTGCCCCGCCAGTAGTGCTAATACTCAAACCGTTGCTGCCACCAAAAATTGCGGCGTAGTTATAAGTACTGGTAGCATATAATCCTGCTGCAATAGTACTAGCCCCATATAAGCCATAACCGTTTATTGAAGTTCCATTAACACCAGTGCCGGCATAACTTTGAGAATATAATCCTGCCGATGAGTTTGAATAAAGATAATAATTAGGTTTAAAGCCATCCTGATTAGTCCAGGTAGTGCCATCGGCCGAATACGCCCATTCGGTGGTGCCGGTTGTGCCCTCCACAATCACGTCATTGGCACTAAAAGTAGTTGGCTGAATGGCAATCCAGTAATCAGTATTTGCGGTTACTGTATAATCCATTACGAAATAATAATAAGCACCGCCATCAGCTGTAGTAATATTTTGGGCATAAATACTGCCAGATGAGCGTAATATCGAACCAGTTGGTTTAGGCGGTGAGCCACCGTCGTCGGCATACAATCTTAGAGTTACATATCCGCTGGTTAAAGAGGTTGGTAGTCTTTTCAGTCTCAAACGTAATCCTTGGATTCGAGTATAGCTGCCGGTATTAATTCTAAAAGCTTCGTAGGTGTTATCAATATTTTCCTCAGAAGTATTAGTGGTCGAAGATGAGATAGTTGGTTGGGTTGAGTTAACAGTTGAACCGAAATAAGAAGTAGCGCTTGGGTAGGAGTTAACATAAGTTAAATTATGAAGACTGACAGCTTCACCAGCTGCAGCTGTTGTATATGAGGCAGTAATGCCACCGCGATAGTTAATCGACAGTCGTGAGGTATTATTATTACGTAAATCCATATAGTAGCCAGTAAAGCTGCCAGAAGCTTTTGCTAAATCCATATAGAGCCCGGTGCCGGTAAAAGTCGATGTGTTTTGTAACATCTGCATTAAAAATCCCGAGGTAATGCTGGTTGAGGACAATCGGGTTAAGTAACTGGTGGTAAGGGTGTTGTCGGCTACATCCAATAAATAGCTTGGATTGGTGGTGCCGATGCCTACATATCCGTTTTGATTAATTCTCATTCTTTCTACCGGCGATCCGGCTAGAGTTGTGCCGGTGGTTGAAAAAACCAGGTTTCCTACGGCCGCATCAGTGGCAATGGCATTTGGAGAAATAGCTTTAATTGAGGCAAAAACATTTTGTGTTGTTAGCTGAGGATCGTTATTCCAGAAATTGATTTGGCCAATAGTTTCGCCTCCGCCAATTGATACGTCATCGCGGCTCAGAGTCAAAACCGATTCAGAGTTCAAAACAGAAACATCTAGTTTTGATTGAGGAGCAGTCGTGCCGATTCCCACGTTATCTGTAGAAGTAGTTAATCTGACTACTGTGCCGTCATCAGTCCAACCACCGGCAGTGGTTACTAGTCCTTCTACAGCCATGTCCAAAGCATCTATAGAAGCAGTAAAAGTCTCTGCATCCGTAACATAATTGTCTTGGGTGTACGTTCTGTTGCCCAAAGTAGCACTGCCAAAACTATACAACTCGCTTCCCGAAGCGATCTCAATATCACCGTTCACGCTGAGTTTGTAGGCTGGTGCTGTGGTGCCAATGCCCACGTTGCCGCTGACAATGGCCATATTATTAACATTGTCAGTGCTGCCGTTCCAGGAACGGAAATAAAGATCAGCGCCCGTCACCGCGTTTCTGATGGCCGCAATTGAGGCGCCAATTGTCGTGCTACTCACATTAAAAGACATGGCTGGGCCATAGTTGGCGCCGTTAGTGTTAGTGAGCACGAGAATGTCATTGACGCTGGCAGCATTACGGCCAATATTGGCCACTCCCAGGGCAGTAGTAACATCACCAACAGCCAAAGCGCCGGTAGTACCACTTACGTGAAGTTTAGCAATCGGCGCCGTGGTCCCAATCCCCACGTTGCCGTCAGCAGTAATACGCAACTTTTCATTATAGGTTCCAGAGGAATAAGTTTTAAAAGAATGAGTTGCAAATGTAGAATATACAAAATCATTCCCAAAAGTAATTACTTTGTCATTATTGTTGTCAGAATAACCAATACTATTTGAAATAATCCTTCCAGCAACCGATAATAGTTGAGATGGTGCTGTCGTGCCAATCCCTACATTAGTGCCGTCGTTGTACAAATTACTGGTTGCACTCCAGCCGGAGTTGTAATATAGAGTTTGGCCGGTCGTGCCAGAGGGTAATAAAGACGAGCTCAAATCACGAGTTTCTACGTCCGAGCCATTTAAAGTTAAAATAGTATTACTAGTGCCAGAACTCAATCCGGTTAATCTCAAATCCTCAGTTTGAGTGGTCCCAGCAACATCCAACTTGTATCCCGGCGCCGTGGTGCCAATACCCACATTGCCGCCATTGGCAATTCTCAATGTTTCGCTCCAGGCTCCGGCGCCGTCAATTGTGCTGAAAGTAAAGTATCCGGAGTTCGGAGCCACAGTGGCTCCGGAATAAAAATTCATATCCCAGGATGCGCCCATAGCCAATTTTGAATAATTGGTCGAATTCATAAATCTGATTTTGTCGGTTGAGCCGGTTGTTGGTTGGCTGATCACTCCTTGAACAAGCATAGAACCATTAACGTCAAGCATTGTGCCGGCAGTTGGAGCAGTCGTGCCAATACCAGTATTTCCAGTAGTCCCCACCACATAAACATTATTAATGTCAAAAAAAGCACTGGGAGTGATATTACCGACACCGATATTGCCGTTTCCTTTGATTGTGATTCTGTTTGTGTTGCCGTTATAGACTGTCATTACCAGATCTTGGCCAGAGGCCGCATTCAGAACAGTGGCTCCGGTGGCACTTTGTCGCAGAGCATAACTGCTAGTGTCCGAACTATCCACATGAGACACAAACATATAATCACTTCCACGGCTGTCAATAAGTGTGCGCCCCAAATAAATGGTTTGATCAGTATCTTTGGCAACATCTAATATACTTGTTGGCGCTGTTGTGCCAATACCTACATTGTAGCTGGTGGAGTCGGGGTAGAGATTGCTGCCGGACAAGGTCCAGGGGCCGGCGGTAGAGGAAACATCCGCCCAGGTACCCACGCCGTTAGCGTCTGAGCTCAATACATAGCCAGCCGTGGGCGAGGTCGTGAGCTGAAAGCCAGTCATTTTCACAGTGCCATTAACATCCAGTTTTTCTGCAGGCGCGGTTGTGCCAATGCCCACGTTGCCGTCATAGTTAATAAGAAATTTGGGCGTACCAGAGGCAGAGGCGACCAGGATTGGTTGGTTTTCGTACTGGTCAAAAATCGCCAAAGCTTTTCCTTTTGCCGTCAAGCCAGAATTACTTGTATGTAGCCAAGTAATTGGAGTTGTGGTACCTATACCAACATTGTAATTAGAATCGTCTGGAAATAGATTTGAACCGGACAAAGTCCAGGGGCCGGCGGTGGAGGAGACATCGCTCCATGTGCCCACGCCGTTGGCATCCGAACTCAGCACGTAGCCGGCCGTAGGCGAGGTCGTGAGCTGAAAGCCGGTCATTTTTACAGTGCCATCAACATCCAGTTTTTCAGCCGGAGCTGTGGTGCCAATTCCTACATTACCGCCGGCAGTAATGTGCAATCTATTAGCTCCAGTTGTTTCGATATGGAAATCTCTATAAGTACCGGCGCCTGTTTTATATACTTTAATAATACCGTCGCCTCCCGATAACTTTTGCATGGCAATACCTTCATAATCCGTTAGAGATGCAGTACTATAAGATCCAACTAGTCCGCTGTTAAATGCGAAAAAGTTAGAAGCACTTGCATTTCCTTGGACAGTTAAGGTGTATGCCGGTGCCGTTGTCCCAATTCCTACGTTATAGCTAATATCATCGGGAAAAAGATTGCTGCCGGACAAAGTCCACGGGCCGGCAGTGGAGGAAACATCGATCCAAGTAGGGGGAGCGCCGGCACCGGCGGATTGCAGCATATAGCCACTGGTTCCGGCACTGCCGTTGGGCATGAGGGCGCCACTAAATTGCACGTTGCCCGCTACATCCAGCTTCTCGGCCGGCGCAGTGGTGCCAATGCCAACGTTGCCGGCAGTAACATTCAAAACATTTGTACCTCCAGCAATTAAAGAAAGAATATCGGCTCCAGCCCAACCGATTCCGGTATTGCTATCATTTGAGCTTGGAACAAAAGTTGGAACGGTAGATGTAGCCGCTCGATTGTAAATAGATGGGGCATCAACAGAAACATTATGAGCACTAATTGTGGTTGAAGTAAATCTCCAGGCATCAGCAGATCCGCCGAGAGTGAAACCCAGAGTATCGTCTCCTTGGTTCTCAGAAAGATAAGTATCTCCATCACCAAACATAAGTTTTGGAACCGAACCTGAAAGCAAAATATTACCACTAACGTTAAGTTTTTGAGTTGGTGCAGTTGTCCCAATACCTACATTACCATCATTGGCAATATACATATTCACGTCTGTGGCACCATCTCCAATTGAGAGGTTACCGTTGGAAGTTGATGATAGTCTAGCCCCGCTGTCACCGTATAGCTGAAGATAGTTATTTGCTAATCTAGTTATGTAGCCGCGGATTTCAAGATAATTACCTTGTGTTATTTTTATATTTCCGTTTACTTCAAGAGCTGCACTTGGCGCTGTCGTGCCGATGCCGACGTTGTAACTGGTGGAGTCGGGGTAGAGATTGCTGCCGGATAAAGTCCAGGGGCCGGCGGTCGAGGAAACATCGGCCCAGGTACCGACACCGTTGGCGTCGGAGCTCAACACATAGCCGGCGGTGGGGGAGGTGGTCAGTTGGAAACCGGTCATCTTTACTGTGCCAGCAACATCCAGTTTTTCGGCTGGCACACTGGTGCCAATTCCCACGTTGCCAGCACTCGTGATTCTCATTACTTCTGCATTTCCTGCGCCAAGTGAAAGAAAATTTTCATCTGCGGTGTATGTATTCCACACTTTTGCTACGTCACTATCATAAAAATTCAATTGTGCAGATGTAGTGAGAGTTGCTTTTACGATTCCACTACTGGTAATTCTTATATTGCCATCGGCAACCTCTAGTTTCTGGCTCGGCGCCGTTGTTCCCACACCAAGATTCCCAACATAAAGATTACCGAAACCGGTAGAGCCGTCGGTAAGTTGTAAGCTATTTGTAGCAACTCTTTTAATTGCTGTATCAGCGCTTCCAAAACCAGAAGGCCTAAAATAGACGCCGGTGTTAGAACCCATTGATAAACCAACATCGTTGTAATTGACAGACACGGTGCTGTCTGATGCTCCAGTAGTTAAACCGGTCATTTTTCCATAACCAGCTACAGTGAGAAGATGATTAGGACTTGTTGTTCCAATGCCAACCTTGTAGC
>MGBO01000016.1 GCA_001788295.1 Candidatus Roizmanbacteria bacterium RIFOXYC1_FULL_41_16
TGTTGTTTTTAAAAAAGTGGTATACTGAAAATTCTATGGAAATAATCATGGGGATTGTTGATTTTATCCTGCACATTGACACTCATTTGGGCGAAATTATTCAGACTTACGGCACTCTTTCTTACTTAATTTTGTTTTTAATCATTTTTGCCGAAACCGGCTTTGTGTTTACGCCTTTTTTGCCCGGCGATTCGCTCTTGTTTGCCTCCGGTGCCTTTGCCGCAATTGGATCGTTTAATATCATGCTTTTGTTAGGTTTGTTGTGGGTAGCCGCTTTTTTGGGTGATACAACCAACTATTGGATCGGTCATTTTTTCGGCCAGAAAATTATCGACAACCCCAAAATTCCGTTTATCAATCAGGAACACATTGATAAAACTCAGGCTTTTTATAAAAAACACGGCGGCAAAACTATTTTTCTGGCCCGCTTTGTGCCGATTGTGCGGACTTTTGCGCCGTTTGTCGCCGGCGTGGGAAAAATGAGTTATGGTAAATTTCTCAGTTATAATGCAACCGGCGGTTTTGTTTGGGTCTTTGGCTTTACTCTTTTGGGCTACTTTTTTGGCAACATTCCGGCCGTTAAGGAAAACTTTACTTTGGCAGTCTTTGCCATTATTTTATTATCGGTAATCCCGATCGTTATGGAGTTTGTGAAACACCGTTTAAACAAAGCTGCGACTCAAAAAAAGCAGTGAGCGGCTAAACAATTCCTGCTCTGCCTTTTCTTCCAGATTATTAGTAGGCGCCAGTAATTTGTGTTGGCCGTTTTTAATTTCCCAAAATTCTCCCTGCTTAATAAGCTGACGATATCTTTGCTTAATTCCCTCTGGAATAATCTTGTCCTCTTGCCCATAAAATACACCCAAATTACCTCGAAATATTTCCAAAATCTCCCAAACAGGCGAGTTTTGCCAACTGTTAGGAACGCTAATCGTCTGGGTAAACTGGACATTCAAGGGAATATTTTCGGCTTCTTTGGCATAAGCCGCCGCCGACTGTACAATTATGGCTTTGATCCTTTTATTTTGTTCCAATAATCTAACGGCTACAGGCGCACCCATACTAGAACCGCACAAGGCAATACCGGAGGGATCAACTGCGCCGCTGTTTTTGAAAAAAGCCAGAGCTTGTTGAGAGTCTTTGAGCCGGTTAGCCAAGCTGGAATCGGCAAAGTCCCCCTCACTGTTGCCCACACCCCGGCAAAAAAAAGAAAGTGAGGAGTAACCGTTTTGAGCCAAAAAAGCCTGCCATTTTAGATAACGACTACTGGTGTATTTGCCGCCGCCGTGAATAAACAAAATACCAAAATATTCGTTCTTGGGTAAGGGATAATAGAGAAGACCCTTGAGAATCAAGTGGTCAGAAGTGAAACTAATCTCTTCTTTGACAATCTCCATTGATTATTTTTTTTTGTTCAAGGCAATTTCCACCACCTCGTCCATATGGGATACAAATTTAAATTGCAGATCCTTAACGGTTTTTTGAGGCAATTCAATTAAATCTTTTTTATTGTCCTTGGGTAAAATGATGGTTTTGATCCCGGCCGAATGGGCGGCAATTACTTTTTCCTTCACTCCGCCAATTTCCAAAGCCCGACCACGCAAAGTCACCTCGCCAGTCATGGCCACGTCTTTTTTGGCCGATCTTTTGGTAAGCGCCGAAATCAAGGCTGTTGTAATAGCCACTCCGGCTGAGGGACCGTCTTTGGGCACGGCGCCCTCTGGAACGTGAACATGAATATCAATGGTTTCAAACAGTTTTTTTTCTAAACCAAATTTCTGATATCGGGAGCGAACATAAGTTAGAGCTGCCTGGCAAGATTCTTTCATGACCTCACCCAAATGACCGGTCAGAGTCAAAATTCCTTTACCCGGCATGGTCGAAACCTCAATGAACAATATCTCACCACCGGCCTGAGTCCAGGCCAAACCGGTCGACATTCCAATCTCGTCTTTTTTTTCTGCCATCATCGAGCTGTATTTATATGGCCCAAGATATTTAATGGCGTCTTTTTCTTCCAAGCTTAGAGGTAAGGTTTTTAAACCCTTTTTCTTGTCCAAGGTTTCGGCGATTTTCCTGGCGACCTTACGAAATAAAGTGGCAATCTGGCGTTCCAGTTCTCTCACTCCGGCTTCCCGGGTATAACGACTGATAATCAACTTAATGGTTTTATCTTTAACAGTCAGATTATAAGAATCCAAACCATGAGCCATTAATTGTTTCTGAACCAGGTAATTTTTGGCAATTGCCTGCTTTTCGTCTTGAGTATAACCTGGAAAATGAATAACCTCCAACCGATCCAAAAGGGCCGGCGGAATCGTGTCTAAAACATTGGCTGTCGTAATAAACATCACTTTGGAAAGATCGTAACTCACCTCTAAATAATGATCGGAAAAGGCTGAATTTTGTTCTGGATCAAGTGCTTCCAAAAGAGCCGAAGACGGATCGCCACGAAAATCGCGGCCAATTTTATCAATTTCGTCCAGCATAAAAACCGGATTATTGGCTTCAGCCTGTTTGATTCCTTGGATAATTCGGCCCGGTAACGCTCCTACATAAGTCCGGCGATGACCCCGAATTTCCGCCTCATCCCGAATACCCCCAAGAGACATTTTTATAAATTTACGCCCCAGCGCTCTGGCAATGGATTTGCCCAATGAGGTTTTACCCACACCTGGGGGACCAACAAAACAAAGAATCGTGGGCGGCATATTAGATTTGTTGTTTTTGTAATTGTGTTTACGTAATTTCATGACGGCCAAAAACTCCAAAATTCGCTCTTTGATCTTTTTTAAACCAAAGTGGTCCTGATCCAAAATTTTCTCGGCTTGGGCAATATCAATATTATTAGCTGTGCTCACGCTCCAGGGAAGATCGGTCAGCCAATCAAGATATGTCCGTAAATACGAAGTCTCGGGATTATACTGACTCATCTTGATTAAACGCTCAAGCTCTTTAAGGGCCTTCTTTTCCACTTCTTTGGGCATCTTGGCCTCTTTGATTTTTTTGCGATAAAGGGCAGTCTCTTTGTCTTCGTCTGTCCCACCCAATTCTTTTTCAATCGTCTTCATCTTTTCGCGCAAAACGTTTTCTCTCATGCCCTTTTCAAACTGAGCCTGAGTTTTGGCACTAATCTTTTTCTCAATTTCCAATACTTTTAATTCTTTAATCAAGTACTCAATTTCGGTTTTAAGCCTGTTTTTAAGACTGGTTTCCTCAAGCAAGGCCTGTTTAAAATTGGGCTTGATGTCCAAAACTGAGGCAACCTGATACGAAAACTCCAAAGCGCCAAGATCGGAAAAAACATTCATCAGCGAAATAAAATCAATGTTTTTGCCCAGATTAATGGCTTTTTTCAGCTGCGCATTCAAATGTTTAACCATAGCCATAGTCTCGTCGTCCACAGACTGATCGTCCTGTACCACTTGATACTCTCCGATCAAAAACGGATCCTGAACCACGTATTTGACAATTTTAACTTTGGTTAATCCTTTGACTAAAACCTGAAGTTCGCCGTGCTCGAGAGCGGCATAACGCTCAATCTTAATCACAACGCCGGTATCATAAAGATCGCTGGGCAAAGGATCGTTTAACCGGGAGTCTTTTTGTAAAACCAAAATTAATTCTTTCTGGTTTTTAAGAGCGGCGTCAAAGGCGCGCACCGTCTTAGGACGGCCAAAAATCAACGGGGCTTCGCTGGACGGATAAATCAAACCATCCCTGATCGGGACAACCGGTAATTGTTTATTATCAGTTTTAGGTAGTAAAATTGACATTTGTTAGCAGTATATAAAATCGATTGCTAAAAAGCAACCTTAATCATCGGTCGATTTGGGAAAAATTCGACGGCCGTTTTCATCTTCAATAATAATAGCGGCAGTCGGACAGCCTTTGGCCGCGTCCAGAATAGTTTCTTTGGTTTCTTTATCAGAGGAGTCCAAAATCACCGCTTTGGCCTCCTTGTCTAGGGCAAAGGTTTTGGCAGCTATCGCCACGCAGGTCGCGGCACCGATGCAAAGTTGCCGGTCCACCCGGACTTGCCAATTATGAACCTTCTTGGGACCGGAGTTTGGCAATGTTTTGGCATCTGTCATTTTTTTATTCTTAGATTTTACCTTATCTTTAATAATTTTTCTGCTTTTTTAAGACTTTTTCCAAAACGTTTCACATCTTCAATTGTATTATATAAATAAAAAGACAAACGTACACTGGCTCCAATCTTAAAAGCAGTATGCAAAGGCATGGCACAATGATGGCCGGCTCGCACACAAATCTGGTCATTGGCTAAAATTTGGGCCAGATCATGAGCATGAATTTTGGTATGGTAAAAGGCCAAAATTCCGGTTCGATTTTGCCAATTAGCCGATCCCAGAATTTTAATATTAGGATTTTCTTTTAAAATTTCGTAAGAGGCTTGCCAAAGATGGCGCTCGTGTTTAAGAATGGCGGAAAAGTCAAATCCGGAGAGATAGTTGATGGCAGCGGCCAATCCAATAGCGCCGGCAATATGCGGAGTTCCGGCCTCAAACTTATGAGGCAAAGGCGCAAAAGTGGTTCGTTCAATACTGACCTGATCAATCATGTCTCCGCCGTATTGAAACGGATTCATCATTTCCAAATACTGCCGTTTTCCCCACAAAACGCCGATTCCGGTAGGACCCATTAGCTTATGACCGGAAAAGCACAAAAAGTCGCAATCCAAATCGTTAACATCAATAGAAAGGCTAGGCGCTGCCTGCGCCGCGTCAACCACAATCATGATCTTGGGATTAATTTGCCTCGCCCTTTTGATCATCTGCTTTAAGGGATTAATCGTTCCCAAAACATTAGAGACATAATTCAGAGCCAGAATCTTGGTTTTTTTTGTCACTACTTGATCCAGGTCTTGATCAAGGTTAACAACCTTAAAACGGCCGCCGACAACTAGCGCCAGCCTCTGCCAGGGCACAAAATTGGCGTGATGCTCAACGACTGAGGTAACTATCTCGTCGCCTGGCTTAAATACGGCTCTAGGAAGGCTGTAAGCGATCAGATTAAGGGCTTCGGTGGTTCCCCGGACAAAGATGACCTCAGCCACGTCTTTGGCTTTGATAAAGTCAGCCACGGTCTGGCGGGCTTGTTCGTATTTATTTGTGGCCAGTTCGGAAATCGGATACAAGCCTCTAAAAACATTGGCGCTGTACTCCTGATAATACTCAGTCAGGCTGTCAATGACTATTTGCGGTTTAAGCGCTGTGGCCGTACTATCCAGGTAAACTAGATCCGGTTGGTTTTGAAAAATCGGAAAGTCGTGTTTTAAGTCAGGTCCAATTGTCTTTAAATATTTCATTGTTACTGAATAATGACTGTTGTGGGAGACTCTCCTTCGTGAGAACAATCCAAACAATATTCTGAAAACTGATCTTTGATAATGATTTTTTCCTGTTCCTCAACATTTTCGGTCTGACCGGGTTTGGCCAAACGATTACTGTCTTTTTCCACAAACACTTTTCGCTTATAAACATCAACCGATTTTGGAGCCAAACCATCAATATAATATTCGAATCGAGTGCCGCATTCTTTGTCGATTTCAGAGGCGTCGTTTTTAAAATTGCCAGTCACATTGCAGATTTCGTGTCCTAAAATCGTGTCTGGTTTTTGCGGCCAAAGATCGGGTTGATTGGCCAAAACTTTACGCATGACTTTGTTCCAGATCGGCGCGGCACCAGTAACTCCGGAAGTTAAATATGGATTCATGGGCTTGTTGTCGTTATTCCCGACCCAGACCAGTGTTAAAAAGTTCGGCGAATATCCAATTGTCCAGTTGTCGCGCAAATCATCGGTCGTGCCGGTTTTCACCGACACGCCGGTTTTACCCGAAACCACCAGAAAAGAACCGGTACCAAAGGCGGCTGAACGAGCGTTGTTATCCAGTAAAATGTGAGAGATTAAAAAAGCCGTTGCCTGACTAATGACTCGCTTGCCTTTGATGGCCAGAAAACTCGGATAACCAAGCGCTTTTTGCACGTTTTGTTTGAGATTGGCGTCCTGATATTGATAAAGAATTTTGCCATGACGATCAGTAATCTTTAAAATTGCCAAGGTGTCTTTGACTACGCCCTGATTGGGAAAAGCCGAAAACGCTTTGGCCATTTCAATCATTCTGACTTCTCCGCCACCCAAAGTCAGTGACAAGCCATAATTAGTGGGGTCTTTAAAAGTCGTGATTCCAAAAGCCGAGGCTGAGGCGACAAACTCTTCGACACCATTTAGTGCCAGCATTTTGACTGCCGGAATATTAAGGGAATTGGCAAGCGCAAAACGCAGCTGAACCGGACCGCGAAAAGTCCCGTCGTAGTTGCGGGGACAATAACCTTTGGGTTGGCCTGGTGCCGTGAAACACGAGGGCATGTCCAAGAAAACCGATGAGGGAGTAACCAAACCACGATCCAAACCAACGGCATAATTTAAGGGCTTAATCGAACTTCCCGGTTGGCGAAGAGCGGTGGTCACGTTGTAGGCACCATAGGTGCCTTCAAAAAAGTCTTTAGAGCCAACCA
>MGBO01000017.1 GCA_001788295.1 Candidatus Roizmanbacteria bacterium RIFOXYC1_FULL_41_16
TTGTAATCATGTTTCTGGAACCCCTCAAATTTTAGAGCCGGATAAATGTGAACAAATTGGTTGGTTTTCTTATCAGGAAGCAAGGGAGTTCAATCTCACCCTTACTGCCAAACATAGAGTGAAACAGTTATCCCAAAAATATCCAGAACTATGTATGAAATAAAAAACATTTTAGGCATTTTTGCCACGGTTTTGGTTTTTATTGGTTATATCCCTTATTTACGAGACATTATTAAAAGGAAGGCTAAGCCACATATATATAGTTGGTTTTTATGGAGCTTTGTCACTTTGATTGCTTTTGCACTTCAATTTAGTGACGGCGCAGGTTCAGGCTCTTTTGTTACTTTAGCTGCAGCCTTGATGTGTATTGTGGTTATTGTTTTAGGAATTATCTACAAAAGCCAAGTAAAGATTGTTTGGATTGACACTGTTTTTATGATATTGGCGTTTGTTGCTTTAGGATTATGGCTAATTACCAAACAGCCCTTAATGTCCGCAATTCTGACAACTATAATTGATCTTCTAGGTTTTGCGCCAACTGTAAGAAAATCATGGAATAAGCCTTATTCAGAAACCTTAACTTTTTATTATTTAAACACGTTTCGGTTTGGACTAGCGGTTATTGCTTTGCAAAAATATTCAATTATTACTGCTCTATATCCAATTACTTGGTTAACTGCGAACTCACTTTTTGCCTTAATGCTTGTTATCCGAAGAAAGCAAATTATCAAATAATAGTCTAATAGTCGGGGTAGTTATATTTCTGTAGGTTGATAGAACAATCTAGAAAATTGGCGGAAAAGCTAAGTAATAATTTAAATCAAAAAAGTGAGTACACTTTAAAGTGGGATAACGTTCTTTCAAGAAGTAATGTAAGAAATTCTGTCGAATCCGGTGTATAATTTTCTAAATTGTTTGATGTATGGGGATATTCTCAAAGCTATTAACTAAAAAAATTACACTTCAATTTAATCCTCTTTGGGTGTTCGTAATTTTTTGTTTGATCTCAATTTACTCTGTGTTAGGTGTGGCAGCGTATAAGTTTTACAAACTAATCACACAGGGCGGTGCATCTACTTCTGTGCCAACAGCATTGGGTTTAAGTGAAACTAAACTTTGGAATTTGGTTAATAATTGGGAAACCGAAAAAGGCTACGAACCATATGAATCGTATGAACCTCTTTGTAAGTTTACAGAATATGTTGTGAGTAACCAATCTTTATGGACTGATGAGAATATAAATACTTTAAAGCCCGACTTTCCATACAGTAATTTTTCAATTAATACTGCTACTGATTATGAATATGAAGAAGCTGTTTTAGATGGTTGGTTGAAAAATCCAACTACTTTAAAGAGTTTAACAGATTATTTTAAATACTCTTGTGTTAAGTGCAAAAATAATAATTGTGTTCAAACGTTTGTTAATCTTCCCAGTACCCAACCAAGCAATGTAGTTAGTAGTGAAGCCGATCCATTTATTGATTGTGTATCTGCTGAAGATCAGTGCAAAGGCCAGTCAGCTAAAATGAGAAAAAGTGAATGTTCTTCAGGCTTATACACTTGTTGTATTTATGCTAATGGGCAAGGGGAATACATATTAAAAAGTTTGTGTGGTGGGAGAGGGGGATCAGGGAGTTCAAACAATAGAATTCCTGTTACTATGCCGCATAACGGAATGTTATTTTATTGTGATGCTGATAAAGTAGACGAAATCAAAAGTGCTTCATCATTGATTGTAAGCTCAAATAGTAGTTATAAATCATGTTTAGATCAAGTGGAGCAGGGTACCGATTCTTGTGTGAATTCCTGCCGTGGAAGCACTGACAGCCTTAATTGTATAGATCATTGTTATGATGATCCTGTCACTGGTGCAACTGCGAGAAACAAGTCTTGTTATGATTCGGCCTCACCTTATAGTTCAAGTTGGAGATATCTAATAGACCATTATTGTAATTGATGTAAATAATTCCTTATTCTTCATTTGTGGACCCTTACGTACGAAGTCGGGACCTGTTGAAATTGTTTTGAAGGTTGTATATCTTGCTTTTATTATGTATTAGGTTGTATTATTAACCTAAATAACATGAGTAGAACTAGTCCACAGAATTTTTTGAGTAAATTATTTCTATTTATCAGATTGAATCTCAATTTAGCATTACTTCTATTGATACTTATATTGTTAATAATCCCTTATATTTCAAAATTAAGAACGGTAATTAAGGACAGATACAAATTGTGGATTATTAGAGTAGATGAGATCAAAGAAAATAAACTAAATGAAGAGAAAAAGACCTTACTTAATAAATATGGGATAACACAACTTAGTTATTATGACGGAAGTTTGTCTTCAGAAATTACAACGTACATCGATGCATTGGTTAAATTAGAAGATAATTGGAGTGAATACAACTGTCAATATAAATTTCCTCCTACTCCAACACCTTTAGAAGACAAATTTTTCAATATTGACTGGAGCGAATATACGCCGGGTTCTATTAAGAGCGAATTTAATAATTTATGTATGAAAATACAATCAAACCGCATTGCTATTTTAGCTTTAAATAATGAACTTCCATTAATACGAGAATTAGTTAATGATCTCAAAGAATTAGATAAGCCGGAATACATAAAGTTTGCTGACCAGATTCAAGAAAGTATTAATTACTTTAATAAAGTTACTTACTCATATATAGCAACACCTGAGGGACTAGACTTCAAAATTCCAAACAGCACAATAGTAGCAATCGAAAACTTACTGGCCAACGACAGTCAAGAGATAATTAAAACGACAAGAATGTATTTCAATAGTAAAAGATTACTATTTGTTGAGACGATTGGTATTGGTTGTGCATCATGTCACCAAAGATGGTTATACTTATTTGACCTTAAGGGGAATAAATTATGGGAAACAACTTCTGATGACGGTGTTCTCGGAGGATTTACTAATAACAATTTCTATATTGTAGAACCAATAAGAAGTAATGACCGTCTATTTTCAGAATTTAAGGGCAGATACTTTAAATTAATAGATGGCAAGATAGTAGAGATTGAGTAATTAGTAATCTGGTGGAGATGCCCGGAGTTGAACCGGGGTGCACAAAAGCGTTCTTCAAAGATTTTGTAGCAAGTTTATTCCGCCAAAGGCGGAAGGTTTTGAGATCTTTTTTTGTCTCGATATTCTTCGGTTGATCTCTTCCCTGGAATACCAAAGCCGAGGGTTAACACCAATTCTAATCTATCGGCGTCTGATTAGATTGATGGTCCGACTTAATGTCGGACAAGAAGCTTAATTACTTACGCGGTTGCATAAGCAAAGTTGGCGTTAGAGAAATATTCTCTATTAGCCGCAGCTTCCTCTTGTGATTGTTCATCACTTATTTGGCTATTTAAGGCATAGTTGCCAATTGCAATCTTCAAAGCTGCTTTTATGTCGATGCCCGTCATCCCCAATTAATGTTTGAGAAACTCTTTGGCCATTTCTTTATCTCTTCGTTTCAGCTCGCGATTCTTTTCGACACTTTTCAGCTCGTGTTTTTTTCTCCCCTTTGAAAGAGCGATTTCCAGTTTCAGAAAACCTTTAATATTATAGCATTTTAGGGCCACAATTGTTAAGCCCGGACGCTCTTTAATCTTGCTTTGCAGCTTGGTAATTTCGGTCCGGTGCATCAATAATTTGCGGGAACGATTAGGTTCATAACCCTCAACATGGCTAAAGCGGTAAAGGGGGATATCGGCGTTTACCAAAAAAAGTTCATTGCCGATTAACTTTACATAACTGCCCTCAAAATTAAGACGGCCGTTTTTCACAGCCTTAACCTCCGGTCCTGTCAGTTTGATGCCGGCTTCGTATTTATGGAGTATTTCGTACTCCCGATAAGCTTTTTTATTTACAATTGGCTGCATAAAGCTATTTTATCATTCCAGGGGTTCAAGTATAATAAGCAGATGCTACCTGCTCTAATTTTGGGAATTCTGGAAGGACTAACTGAGTTTTTGCCGGTTTCCTCTACTGCTCACTTAATCATTGCTGCTGATTTACTCAATTTGCCCAGCTCACAGTATTGGCAGTTTTTTGAAGTCTTTATTCAGGCCGGTGCCATTCTGGCTGTTGTCACTCTTTATTTCAAGCAGATATTTAATTTCAAGCTTGTCACAAACTTGCTATTCAGTTTTGTGCCAACAGCTTTAATTGGTTTTGGTCTGTACAAAATTATTAAAAGCATTTTTTTCGAAAGTATTCTTTTAATTAGTGTTAGTTTGATTGTCTTTGGGTTAATTTTTTTATTAGTCGAAAAATTAATAAAACAAAAAAAGCTGATCATAAATAAAAATTTAGACAGGCTTAGCCCAAAGCAGGCGGTGTTAATTGGTTTAGCTCAGGCTTTGGCTGTGGTTCCTGGAGTCTCGCGAGCTGGATCAGTGATGGTAGCCGGCCTTTTATTAGGATACAAAAGAGAGCAGGTGGCTCTTTATTCTTTTTTACTGGCGGTGCCCACTATTTTGGCCGCGGCCATTTTTGATTTGCTAAAAACCGATTGGTCGATAGTCAGCACTAATATTGGCTTAACTTTAATTGGTTTTGTCAGCGCCTATTTGAGTGCGCTCGTCGTAATCAAATGGTTCATTAATTACTTGCAAAAAAAGAATCTGGAAATCTTTGGATACTATCGGATCGTGATTGGGTTACTGATTTTGTGGAGTTTGCTTTAAAGATTATGCCTGAGCTACCTGAGGTAGAAACAATCAAAAGACAGCTCGCTACGCATCTACCCGGATTATCATTAATTAAACTGGAATTTCTAGATGCTAAAACCGGACGGTTTATTGATCAAAAAGAGTTGGTGCACATTATTGGTAAAAAGATTAGAGCTCTAAAACGGCGGGCCAAAATTCTGCTGCTTGAATTTGAAAATGGTTATTATCTGGCGATTCATTTGAAAATGACTGGCCAAATTATTTTAAAAGGGGAGCACACAAAACACTTGCCAAACAAACACACTCGGGCCGTGCTTTATTTTCAAAAAGGAAAAACAATTTATTTTCAGGACTTGCGCAAATTCGGCTGGCTGAAAATTACCAATCGTCAGAAACTGATGGCAGAAAAGCTTGGGCCAGAGCCATTTGGCCCGGAATTCACTTTGTCTTATTTACAAGACCGGCTTAAAAAAAGTAATCGGCCGATCAAAATTTTTTTACTGGATCAAAGCCAAATTGCCGGAATTGGGAATATTTATGCCAATGAAGCTTTATTTTTAGCCAAAATTAGACCGCAAACCAGGGCCAAAGAGATTAGTTTAAATAAGGCAAAAATATTGTACCAGCAGATATTAGCGGTTCTAAAAAAAGGGATCGAATTGGGGGGGGCTTCAGACAGCGATTATTTAAATGCTTACGGGAGTCGCGGCCAGTATCAGGAGCATTTTTTAGTCTATCGCCGGCAGGGTCAGCCTTGCCCAAATTGTCAAGCATTAATTAAAAGAATTAGCTTGGGTGGTCGTGGTAGTTTTTATTGTCCACAATGTCAAAAAAAATAAACTATATTGTCATTGCCGGTCCGCAGTCGTCTGGCAAAACTACTGCCTGGCAATATTTAAAAGATAAATATGATCATTTGGCGGATTTTCACTCGGAAATCAATCAATACACATTGTTTAAAAATACTCAGTTAGGCAGCATTGCGGTAACTGCAGAAATGCAGATAAAAATTCACCAGGCCGATCTTTCCAGAATTAAAAGCATTATGGCTGATAAAGTACAGGTTGTTGAAACCTGTTTGTTTCATCTGGTTTATTACGCTTTGATTATTGGTCCGGATTTTTATCAACAGGCTTGGCAGGAGTATCAGCAGGCGCTGTCGAGATTCGATTTGAAAATTATTTTCATTGACACCACGCCCAAAATTTCTTTTGCCAGGCGGCGTGAAAACTATCAACAGAGAATCACTAACGAGATTAAATTACAACGACTCAGGGGTAAAAAAGCCGACGAATTTTCGCGCCAAACAATGGCAAAATACAAACAGCGGATAGATGAAATTTATCCCTGGTGGAAAAAAGTTTACCAGGATATCGACTTTGCCAAAACAAAAATTAAAATCGACAATAACCATCAATCTTTAGACAAATTTTTGGCAGAGGTGGATTTTGCTTTCCAGAGTTTTACTGTATAATACACTTCACTAGTAAAAAGCACTGCCAGGGTAGCCAAGTCGGTCACGGCGCGGGTCTGAAAAACCTGAGATCTCAGTTCGATTCTGAGCCCTGGCACCAGTATATCGCGGTGGTAGTTCAGCGGTAGAAATGCCCCGCCAAAGGCGGGGAGGTCGCGGTTAATGTACTATACTTATATATTGCAAAACTCAAT
>MGBO01000018.1 GCA_001788295.1 Candidatus Roizmanbacteria bacterium RIFOXYC1_FULL_41_16
GCGCGTTGATTAATTTCCTGCTCGACTAATTCTTTGGGTTTGCCGTATTTTAATCTGGAAAGCTGAACAATGGCCTCAGCCACTTTTTTATTGCGTTTGCGCTCTTCTCTTTTGAGATCTTTGGTCATGTCGACAAAGAAAGGCGGCACCGGATCATTGTTGATATTGGTGCGCACATAGGCGCTGAAGCGTTCAATATTAAGAAAGTCCGTTTCGGTAAAGGTGGGCTGAAACTCGTGCTGTAAATAGCTGGCGTCGGTAACGCCAACTCTAAAAGCAACAATGGTCCCTACGTTTCCGAAAATGGCGTTCTTGACCTCCTCCTCCATCTGACCAATGAACTGATTGGCTACCACCAAATTAAGTTTGTATTTTCTCGCCTCGCTCAAAATCGTAGCAAAGTCCGGCGTGGCAAAATTTTGAAACTCGTCGACGTAAAGGAAAAAGTCACGGCGCTCACTTTCAGGCATTTCGGCCCGACTCATGGCCGCGGCCAATAGTTTGGGAATTAAAACCAAACCCAAAAAGCTCGAGTTTTCTTCGCCCAACCTACCCTTTGATAAATTAATAATCAAAATTTTCCCCTCATCCATGACTTTACGAAAATCAAAGGACGATTTGCTCTGACCAATGATATTACGAATCGCTTTGTTGGTGACAAAACGGCCGAATTTGGAGGCAATATAGTCCAGGACCTCGGATTTGTGAAAGTCTGAAGTTTGAGCAATCTGATCGGTCCAGTAACGCCGGATGATGGGGTCTTTGACTTTGGGCAGGAGCTGGTTGACAAACTTGGGATCGGTAAGAATGCGATTGACCTCGATAAAAGTATTGCCCGGCTCGGCCATGACCGTGAGCATGGCATTACGCACGGCGTGCTCAAAACGGGGGCCGACAATGCCGGTGCGCTGAGGATCGTACAGCTTGTACATTAAGTTGATAATCGCGCTTGCCATAAAATGCTGCTGTTCCTCAGTATTGGCTTCCATAATGTTTAAACCCATGGGCCGATTGGAATCCGAGGGATCAAAATAGATGACGTCTTCGGCCCGCTCCGGCGGAATATATTCCAAAATTTCCTCAGCGGCGTCGCCGTGAGGATCAATGAAACACAAACCCTTGCCACTGCGAATGTCCTGGCTGAGCATTGACTTTAAAAGCTCGGTTTTACCAACACCGGTTTTCCCGATGATGTACATGTGCCGTTGTCGATCTTTGGGACCAACAAAAGTGGGTAGTTTTTGACCGCGATATTTGGAAAAACCGATAAACATGCCGTCCGAGGGCATATTGGCCGGGGCTGGGGCGCGCTTGGCTTTGAGCCAACTGATATTAGGGGTTTCGACGGTTTTATTGGGCAAATGAAACAGAGTGGCCAGCTCGTCCGGCGACATAATGGAAATGCTCGACCAACGCCAGAAATCAAGAATCGGAAACATCCGGTAAACAAAACCAAACATAAAGGTGGGTTTGAGAAAAATTCTCACCTTGTTAAACGAGTTCAGATCGGAATTAAATTGCGAAAAGGCGCCCTTGATGTTGCGAAGATGCATCTCCGCCATTTCTTTGCTCGTGGAGTTGACTACAAAACGGATACAGACTTCAAAACCTGGCCGGCTGCATTTTTCATCAATTTTATCCAAAGTTTTTTGATCAACTTTGTAAGAGGCTTTTTCTGGATTGGTTTCCTTTTTCCGGGTTTCGGACACGTAGCCTTTGCCGGCTTTTTTCCAGTGACTGGGTGCGGGACGAATTAAAAACTGCACAATGGCACCTTCGTTTTCACCCATTTTGGAAAGAGCTGAAGTTAAACCGGAAATGGAATCATTGGGTAATTCTTTGTAAATACGGATAGGGTAATAGGCGGATTCTTTTTGAATTAGAGCCCCGTAAACGACCTTGCCCTCGGTCGTAAAAATGTTGGGCTCGTCAACCAAAGTAATATCGGCGTTGGGGTAATTGGCATAGATTTGTTTTTCAATCAAATCCTTGAGCTTCAGAGGAACGTGCACGAAAAAATTGATTTCGCCATGACTGGCGACAATTTCAAAAGCCAAAGTGTCTTCTAGATGAATAAAATCAAAAAACGAGGCAAAATAATCGTAACTGTTTTTGAGACTGTAAAGCGAGGTGAAGAACTGTTCAGCAGCGTCAATCTTGATTTCATTGTCTTTGGGCATTCTGACTTTTAAAACAACCATGTCCAAAGCCAGCTCTTCGCGGCGGCCAATCTTATGCAAAACAACAGCCAAATGAAATAATAGATACAAAAATACGGCAATCACGAGAGCCGAAATCAATAAGACCAGATAATACTGCGCCTGTAATAATGCCGTACCGGCAAAGAAATTACTCTCCATAGATATAATCAGTATACAAGATTTTTCTCAAATTGAATACCCTGCAAACCGCGGCGGTTTGATGCGGGGTGTCCTAACCTACTCGAGAAAGAGCTTTTTTAGGATCTGCAAATGTCGCTGATAGTCTTGCTGATCTTTAACGAAATGTCGATACTGGTTTGGGTCAGAGATGCCAAGTTCGGGTAAATTTTCAAAAACGTGATTGTCATTAATATACGCGCTATAAGAGGAAAAGGGCCAATTTTCTGGTATATCGACTAAACCGCTTGAAGTGGGATTGAGATGGATATAGCGCGTCAGATGCAAGAATTGCTCCCCGCTTTTGACCCTAACGGCTTGAAATTTGGATTGCCACAACGGACCTTTCCTCTCTAGCTTTGTGTTGAAAAATCGAGTGTAGCTGTTTTCAACATTATTCATATATTTAGAAAGGAAGTTATGCTTCAAAATCTTGACGGCTAAATGATAATGAGTGGGCATAATCGTATAACAGATGATTTTGATGCCATGCTCTGGCGACTCAGCAAGCAAATCGCCTATCTGAGCATTGGGATGCCTCAAGACAAGAGCCAAGCTTTGCTTGATTAATATATCCTTATAATAGCTGAGTGCCAGGAGAAAACGCTTTCTATTTGGGTTGTTATCGAAAATTTTGAACCCAGCGATGCTTTTATTAAAGACGTGGTAGTATTGCCCGATTGGGAAAATTCGTCTGCGATGACTCATGAACTCATCTTGACATGGATTTTATTTCTACACAAGGGATTCTACGCCGCAAAATAGCCAAAATAATGTAATCTGCAGGCCTATCTGATGATTTAAATCAAACCGCCGCGGTGTGCAGGGTTAGTAGGTGACGCCGCCGACTGAGTAAATGGGGCTGGCCAGCCAGGCTGGCGGATAAACCAGATCGACTCCACCGACACGGGAAACAAAATATTTGATTTCACGGGTGACCAATTGCTCGTTCTCGGCTACCTGCGCGGTCGAGGTGATAATTGTGCCTTGGGCTGGCAAGAAGTGACCGCCCAATCCGGCAAAACCCAACTGAACCATATCTTGATAACTGATCCAGGTAAGCAAATAGGCCGGATTGCCAGAGGGCAAGGTAAGATCGTAATAATAAACCGTGCCGCTCATCCCGCAAGCGCCAACCATTGAGGAGGAAGCTAAACCACCGGTAATATTAGTGGAACCTTGAGAATTGAAAGCGTGACTATTGGTTCGCAGCCGGTTGCTGGCATTACGGTGAAAATAAGAGACAACGACGCCGGTATCGGCCTTATCCCAACAAATCCGTAAATCTGATCCGGTGTAGCCGCGCAAATTGAGAAAGTAGCCTTGGCCTGAAGAGATGGCGCTTGGAGGTACAAAAGTGGCACCACTATCATAGGTGGTCGCCGTAACCTCAACATTGGCGTCGCCTAACTCCAGCGTTGTCCCGTCAAAAGTCCCCTCTTGTGTCAGGATTGACTGTAGGGCGCTCTCAATGCCGCTTTCGGCGGCAAAATAAGCCTGACGGCTTTTCTGCTCCAATACCGCTTTTTTTTGCTCAAAAATTATCTGAGTGACCACACTACCGCCAATCACCACAAAAACGGCCAAACTAAACAAAGTAATAATGGCGATTTGACCCTGACTTTTTTTGTTCATATTAATATTGACTGACTAAACTTTTTTGAATACTGATAATCCCGGCACTATTGTCTTCCATTGACAAAAACATATCCGGCCGGAAAACAACCGTGACTGGCGGCCGATAGTTGTTGTTAGAATAAAGACTGCGCTCAAAGTTGATCTGGCCTTGGGTGATTAGCGCGCCCTCAATGGTAAGATCGTCGTTGTTGTCGGCTGGATCATCGGCAATGGTAACATCACCCAAAACTACAAAAATCGCCTGAATGGCCGAGGCGCCACCGGCTAAGGAATCTTTGACTGCACTGGTAATTGCCAAGTTCCCATTGACCACAAAAAGTAAATATTCGCCTTCGGCTGCTCTTAACAAAGTACTGCTGTTAACCGTAAGATTGCCGTCGATAAAATAAGAGGTGTTTGGTGTAATTGTGGCCAGACTGCCCTGACCGGTTGTTTGGTCCCCGGTGAGCTCGGTATAAGAGGCGCCACTATACATATTTTCCAAATCGCCATAGGCCGGCAACTCAAAATGTGTAAACGGATCAATTCCGGCTTGACTCTCTGCCGCCCAGTCTTGTGGGTCACCATAAACACCATCATCTTTGGCTGTCAGACTGCCGTTCGCCAGCACTAAGCCATTATTGGTAGAATTTAGCGTTTCCATTAAATAACAAGTTGGGCAGGTGATGGGCTCAATGCCCACATCAAAAGAACCGTTGGTGAAAAAGTGCCCGTCGATCACCTGACTCCAGGAACTGGCAACCTGCATCACCGCAAACGCCGTTTCTAAACTTTGATCACCGACACCGCTGTCTTCGGCTCGAATGCCGCCGTTTTTGAAATTGTTGGTAACTGAACCACCAGAAACTGCTGTACAACCACCGCCATATTGAGCCGAACTCATACCAAGCAAAAAGTAACCGGCGCCTGTTACCGGACTGTATTGTGCCTCAACATTACCACTGTTGTAAGAATAAAATGGCTGATAATAAACCTGGCTCGCCCAACCAATTAAGTCTGGTTCCCAAAGCCCAGCCAAACCATAGGTGGCCGCCAGATCCACTGAAACCGGACTTGAATCCCAACCCGGGACAGCCTGATCACAAACCAAGTTATAATCATCAACCTGGTAAAAGCCGGCACTATCAATCATGACGTCGCGACCATTCCAAATGTCCAGTGCTTGAGTGGAATTGGTGCCGTAAGGATAGCTTGCCTCAGAGGCAGTAAAATCGCCATTGCCTACTTTTAAAACTCGGCCGCTGGTAAGGCCAGAAAAATCCCAAACATTAAGATAAACATTCGATAAAAAGTCGGCTCCGGAAGCGGCGCCGCTTACATCCAAATTAAAATTAATTGTTAAGGTATCAGTCACGCTGCTATAAGTAGCGCTGGCTGAATTAACTGCCAGTTCGCTTGTTTTGGAGTCTCCGGCATCTTCAGTTACTGAGTACGAACCATCCTGATTATCCGTATACAAAATACGATATTGCGAACCATCACCCCAAGCTGAAGTATTATCGAAAATCAATCTTAAACCGCTGATATCACTAATGCGGGAACCAGTGGGAGCGTTAGTATCAAATATCGTGATCCGGATGGGAATTTGCCGATTGTTGTTTTTGTCCAAACCGACAATCAAATCACGACTGTTGCAGGCAGTATTAGTACAACTCTCAGCCTCACCAACTGCTAAAATCACTGAAACCGGATTGGGCGTGCCAATCTGCGGGCCGTTCACTATTGTGCCATTACTATAACAGTCGTTGAATGGCTGGACAGTCCAATTGTAAGTTTTACCCAACTGCCCGGTAAAAGAATCACTGGTCGCGGTGATGCCGGTTTTGGGATAACCGGAAAGAGACAAGCCACTATCGGCATCAGTAACATTCACTTTATAAGTATTGGTATTAGTGGCGGCTGTCCAGCTCAAATTGACTGTCATCCCTGAACCGGAATATTGAAGATTGGTGACGGCTCCTAGCAAACAAACATTGCTACAAGCCCCACCACAGCTTGGTAAAGTACAACTACGCGCACAAGTAGGCGTACACTGGCAGGCGTGCTGGGCTTGAGCCGATTGAGGCAGGGAAAAAACTCCGACAATCAACAATAACAATAAAATAAGTCGAACTAACTGTTTCATTAAGAAAAGAGTAGCAAAAAAACAAAATGCAAGCAAGATTTTCGTAGAATAGAGATGTGACAAAACTTAAACTGACTATTTTCTGGCTATATTTAATCTTAACTCTGATAACCGGCTCTTTGGGACTGCCTGTTTTAAACACAATTAATCTTAAACTGCTCTTGGGACTCCCTTTGTTATTAGCTCTTTTGGCCATTAATAACCGGCAACCGCTATTGATTAACAAACGCCTATCTCAACTGACATTAATTTTTGTGATGACAGCGGTTTTGAGCAGCCTGTTTTCTCAGCATTTCTTAAATACCCGAACCGAGCTGATTAAACTATTTGCCGGAATATCATTAATGTTGTTTGGGGCTCTATACCGACAGTATTTACAAAAATCCTTACCGACTGTCTTGATTAGTTTGGGCGTTTTTTACAGCCTGTATTTTTTGTTGCTGACGAATTTGCCGGCCGTGTTTGGCTGGCTCAGGCCCATAAACGGCTACAACCTGGTTTTCCCTTTTTACGCTCTTCACAATCATTTGGGTGACTTTTTGGTGTTGTCGGCAGTTTGCCTACTTGATCGATTGGCAAACAATAAAAAGTCCTGGCTTAATTACGGCTGGCTGGCAATTTTTGGCTTATTAATTTTCTATTCATATTCCCGCTCAAGCTATACGGCTCTGACAGTGGTTATTGTACTTCTACTTCTAAAACAGCTCAAACAAAAAGCCAAACCAATAATCATTCTGGTGAGTTTAATTTTATTAGCCGGGGCCTTTTTGTTTATGGCCATCACCACTAAAGAAACCGGTTTTCAGCTCTCTTTGTTTAGCGCTATTAAAAACAAAGTTTTATTAAACGGCCGCGACCAATATTGGGGCACTTCTATAGCCGCGTTTAAAGACTATCCCTGGTTTGGGATTGGCTTGGGTAATTTTGTGCACGCCATGGGACGCTACAGTAGCATTCCTTTTAACTGGACCGAGAGCAGCCTGAACCTGTTTTTGAGTTTTTTTTCGGAAAACGGCCTTTTGGTATTAATCGCCTTTATGGCTCTTTTGATTTGGATAATCAAAAACAACCGGTTTCGCCTGAGCTTTTTTTTGCTGATTGCCCTACTTGTTAATTTCCAAACCGACTACACCTATAATATAGTGGCCATGTGGCTGCTTTTTTGGCTGGTAATGGGCTTGAGTTTTGATAATAAAAATGATCTTGTTGAAATTAAGCCCGGCCGAGCCTTGTGGCCGGGATTGATCACCAGCCTGCTACTCCTGCAACTGACGCTCACCGGCATTTTCTTTGACCTTAAGCAATACTCGCTGGCGTTTGTGGCCGACCCGCTTAATAAATCGGCACACGAATATCTGATCGGCCAAAAGTTGTTTTCCAAACAATACGCTCAGGGAGAATGGCTGCTAAAACTTTATCAGCGCCTGTACCGAGCCGATGCCGGGGCCCAATATGCCGCCGCCAATCTCTACCTGGCGCTTGGCCAAGATAAACAAGCGCTATCCGGCTTTTATCAAGCCTACCTCTGGAACCCTTATGAAAATCTGGACGTTTATCGCCAAATTTACCGATTGGAGAAAAAGCTCAACGGCCAACTAGCAGCCAAAACCTTTTTGCAAAACTATGAAAGTAAAGTTAGAAGTATTAGTGACGATTCCTATTTTAGTCAGGAAATTAGAAGAAATTTTGCTGAATTCAGCCAATCCCAACAGTGAAAATCAAACCGCGGCGGTTTGCAGGGTCATTAGATTTTGTTGACCATTGTCATATTAACGCAGCCTAAGGAGACACAAGACGCTTTTTGCAGCTTGGGTTGAGTCTGTTTTTGATAAGCTTTGTTTTGAATAATTTGCGTCAGCGGCTGCTCCAAAAGATTGCCCAAACAAACATCTCTTCGCATAAAACAAGGATAAATTGATCCGTCGACATCCAAAACAAAATGGCTGGTACCCATGGGACAAAAAAGATTGGTGGGTTTTTGCAGCTTAATTAATTGCATTACTGCCTGTGTATAATCAACAAGGTCTTTGGACGAACCAGCCCAAACTAACATGGCTTGCGCAAGTTGTTTTTGCTCCGACTGGCTAAGCTTTTCCAAGGCCATTTTCTGAATTGGCTTAATTTTGGGATTAATCTCAACCGGATCAACCCAGTGAATCAAATTATTTTTTTGACAAAAGTGAAACATTGGCAATAATTCACTTAAATTCTGGCGAGTAATAGTCTGCATAATTTCAATCGTCAAATTGGGGTGGCGCTGACGGATTAATTGCTTTAGATTAGAAAGCACCAAAGCCCCCTGACCGCGCTGATGATCATTAATTTGCTGATCTAAAGAATCCAGAGATACAGACACCGTGGTAAAACCACAGTCGATAATTTTGCTAATCATTGATTTATTAAGGAGAACGCCGTTTGTAAGAAGCGAAATTTTCAGACCCTGGCGCCGACAATCAGCGGCAATTTTAAACAGATCTTCATTGAGCAGAGCCTCACCGCCAGTGAAAATGATTTCGTCAAAGTGCTCTTTGAATTGGGGAATAATTTTTTGGTAATCTCGATAATGATTGAGCCGAAAGTCTCGTTTGGCCAAACCGGTATTGTAATAACAGTAACGGCAACCCAAATTGCAATAATTGGTGAGTGTCCAATAGAGTTTTCGTAACATCTCCAGATGATTATAACAAATAAAATCAAACCGCCGCGGTGTGCAGGGGTTATTACTGGGCAAAACTTATGGCATTGTCTTAAACTATGAATATGAAAGAAATTTTATACAAATATAAGCACAATTTAAACCAATTGGCTGAGCTTGGCTGGCAAGAACAACAAACTACTACCTACATTCAAAAAGCCTTGAAAACCAAGCCGTTAAAACGTGGTTTTGGCAAAAGCAAAACCGGCCTACTTTATCAGCTGGGCAAGGGGCAACAGAAAATACTGCTACGGGCGGATATTGACGCCTTGCAGACCAAAACCGGACCACGCCATATTTGCGGACATTCCAGCCATACCGCCGCTTTGATGTTAGCCTTTCAACAAGCTGCTAAGCAAGAGAAGCAATACAGCCAGCAAGGCAAAGCTGTGTATTTTTTGTTTCAACCAGCTGAGGAAACTTTTCCTTCGGGTGCACAAGCGGTGATGGATGAGTTTTTTAACCAACAACCTTTACCCAAATATGCTTTTAGCTGCCATGTAAGACCGAAATTGCCGCTTGGCCAGATACAGATCGGGAGCCAAATTATGGCTAGAGGTGATTATGCCGAAGTGGAATTTTTTGGCCAACAAGTGCACGTAAAACAAGCTGCCGAAAACCCTGATGTATTAGAGGCCGCAGCCAAATTGATATTGCAGTGTCGTTCTTTTCAAAAACAAAACCGTCGCCGGCTGCGCTTAAATTTTGGCGTGATCAAAGGCGGACAGCAAGCTAACACCGTAGCGGAATATTGCTTGCTTAAAGGCGACATCCGTTTGAAAAACGATAAATTACAAGATGTGGTGAAACAGTTTCTCCAAAAAACACTTAAGAAAATAGAGCAACAAACCAAAATCAAGAGCCAGTTGCACTATTTCTCCGGCTACCCCAGTTTGGTCAATCACCCACAGCTTGCCAAAAAAATGCAACAGTATTTTGCTAAAAATCCAGATTTTAAGCTTTCTAAACAGCCTGAGTTTTCTTTTGGATGTGAAGACTTTAGTTTTTTTAGCGCCAAAGTTCCATCAGTTTATGCATTAATTGGCACTGGTGATAAGCATGAAATTCACGAGCCAAATTGCCGTATCTCTGACCAAGGAACCTGGTGCATTTTTCAGTATTTTCAGGGTTTGCTTGATTGGTGGAAATTCGATCAGTTAGTAAATTACGACCGGAATAACATGAATTCAAAAAGGCACATGGGAAAAATTATCTCTTCTGTATAAAATAAGACTATGGCTTGTTAAGACAACCCACATCAAACCGCGGCGGTGTGCAGGGGTTAGCCTTTTTCAAAAATATAGGTTCGGTTTTTTGTTAGTTTTTGAAAACGATTTTGACCCAAAAAAGCCTTGACCTGCCTCTGGCTCCGATAGTGTTTGTCCCGCTTGAGGTCATTAACATGCAGGTGCAAATGTTTGATGTCCCGGCCGTGCTCCTTGAAAAAACGATCGACCTTTGCCAAAGCCTGTGTTTTGGACTTTGATCCCAAAATAAAATGACCCAAATCAAAACAAAGTGAGAGATTTTTAGGAATATGACTGGGATTCTCAATCAAACTCCAATCCTTGGGATTTAAAATATTGGTATTTTCCCAAACCGTTTTCATTCCAAATATCCGACTCCAAAAATTAATAAAATTAATGTACTGCCAGCCGGCTTTGGGATGATAATATGATTTGAATTGACTTTCATAGGGCAGATGAAAATTCAAGGTTCTGGCTCTAAACAAAAAAGCCAAAACAATATCCAAAAATCCTTGCCAATAATCTCTAAATTGTAAAGGTCGGAAAAATGATGAGGCGTGCACATGAAGATTACCTTTTTCGTCTTTGGCGAATTTCATTTTACTTAAGTTCTTCTAAAATTTGCTTGATGACCATAATCTTATTATGATAAAAACCAGTGGGATTTTCTGCCTGATATTGTTCTAGAGTGGCGGTTGATAAAAACTGCAAACAACGACCCATTAACCAGGCCATTGTTGTAGCCCGATCAGGTTCTTCACCGTAACCTTGCCAAAAAGCCTCTGTGTTTTGATGCACTCTCTCAATCCAAAGATTAACAATGGCAAAGTCTTCAAATGGCGAACCTATCCCTGCCAATTCCCAATCAATTACCCCAACTATGCTTTTGCCGTTATAAAGCAAATTATTCAACCAAAAGTCACGATGGACCCGAGTGATTCCAAATTGTCTAGTTATGGCTAAGTCTAAATTATTATCAATTAGCTCTAGAATCTGCTGTTGGCACAAATTTGCATAATTAAGAATTGGGGCTGTAGTTTGTGCTGCTGTTTGGGTTTTTTTAAAAAATTGATCTAAATAATAATCTGTGTTAGTTGTCACCGGACAGTGAATTTTTTTTAACAAAGCGCCAGCTTGTTGCAAAACTTCGGTCTTTTTTAGAAGAGAACAGGTACGAACATATTCATCAAGAGGAAAACCAATAATCTGCTCCATTTCTAACCAATGTTCTTGTGTGTTGAAGTTTAAAACCTTTGGCACCGGAACACTATCCATATTAAATCTCTTTAAGGCCCGAAGTTCTCGAAGCGCTCTTTGCTCAGAAGGCACGCCAATCATACTTTCATTTGCATACTGCTTACGAACAATCGAATCAGATGATAACTGAATATGGTTGATGTTGCCACCGTTCACTCTGGTTTCGGAAGGAGTGGATTTTTGAGCAATAGAAATATTGGGGGGTCTTTTTAGAGCACAACGAGGGTCAAGCGCTGCTTCGGTAGAAAGCCTCACGCTTGGACAACCGCCTTGACAGGCATGACGATTACCACAAGTCGGACAAGGAGTATCAGTTCGGGTGTTTTCTGTCTTAAAAAATTGCCTGATTTTTAGAAAATCCTCACCCTCACGCCAATAATGCAAAAGGTCTTTGTTTGGATCGGTGAGTAAATTGTGGCCGGGATAATATGGAGTCAAAAAAGCACAAGGGGAAAAATTACCGCAAGCATCTATTTGTCCGGCTCGTGTTCCGGCTCCGCAATCCAGCCCGGTTCTAATAACCAATTGGCTGTCCGGAACATCGTACCTGATAATTTCTTCGCCAACGGTTACCAAAGAATTTGTATTGACAATCTCCCGAAGCAGATCGAAAAGCTGCCAATAATCAGAGTCGGCTTGAGTAAAAGCCAACCCATTTCCGGCTGCTCGCCCGACTGGCCGCGCTAGCTTAATTTTTAAAGGAGTCCCCGTTTGCTTTGACAAATCCACCAAATATTGTACTTGAGAAATTGAGGCCGGAGTATTACAAATTGTGGCTCTAATTTTGTGAGCAATGCCTTGGTCTCTTAACCGCTCAATGCCGGCAAGTGCTTTTTCGAACACTCCGGGGCCACGGAATTGATTGTGATAATTGGGATAACCGTCTATACTGACTGACAAGGTCACTTTGTGTTCTTTGAAAAGCTCCATAATACTCTGATCCAAGATAGCTAAATTGACTCCGGAAGTGGCAATATCGGTCGCGATTCGGTGTTTCCTAAGTTCGGCAATGAGCTCATAAACATGAGAAAAAACTAATGGCTCGCCGCCGCCGATTTTGACTCTCAACACGCCCGCCTGAATAATTTGCTCGGCAATATTTAGCGTCTCGTCATGATTTAAACTTGGGACATTATTGGCGCCTGATCTGGACAAACAATGCTCACAAGACAAGGGACATCTTAATGAGGGGTCAAAATAAACATAAGCCGGAGCCGACAACGCATTCTCTACTTTTTCCAAACTAACTGCTCTTTGGGCTGAACTCAAATCAACAGTCTCGCGATGAAAAGTAAGTTTATTGTCTTGATTTAGAGTAATCGCCCTAATATCCGCATAGCCACCAAATTCTTGGCGAATAATTTGATAGGGCTTAAGTACTTCTTTATTTTGTTGATTTTCGGTTGTCATGTCAACCTATAGTATACCATCAAACCGCCGCGGTTTGCAGGGTAAGGTTACCAGGCTCTGTACCAAAGACCGTAATGATGATTTTGGGCATATTGCTCTGCTTTTTTGAGTAATAAGTCGTATTTAAGTGTTTTTTCTCCTTTAATTGGGTAATATTTGGCCAAACCCTCTTGTAAGAGTAGCTCGTTGAGCATTTGCTCCTCGACCCAGACATAGGCCAGCAAACGACCGTAGCTGTCGAACAATTTTGAATCGTACTCCAATTCAATTTGCTGATTGCCGACTTTTTCCTGAACAAATTGCTTGGCCTCTTTCCCCCAAACCTCCCGAAGCTCCGGCGCATTTATACCTTGCAAACGCACTCTTTGACCATCAGAAAGCTCAATCGTATCGCCGTCGATCACCTGCTCAGATCGGGCCTGATGAGGCAACACGGTTTCGACACGAGAAACACCGCCCATTTGCTTTAATTGCGTCAAACCCGACTGCCAATCCCAACCCAAAACGCCCGCCAAAATCAGGCCAGGAATAAAAACAACAGGAATGCCAAAAGCCAAAAGAAACCGGCGGGTGAGAGATTTGGGAACAGGCTTGGACTTGGACATAAACTTATTTTACGATAAAAACAACTTGTCTGAAGAACTCACCCAATTTAGTTGATTTTGTTAATAGCAAATCGTTAAGTAGTGATGGAATAACGATGCAAAATTGAAGCTGCTAAAGTTTGATATGGAATTCCTTGTTCAATCGCTTTAGCTTTAAGCTTCTGAACAACTTTTTCAGATAGCCTAATATTAATATTTTTGGTTTTATTTAAAGTAAAAGAGGCCATTCCTTGATACTTGGTTTTCTCTTCTTTAAGCTTATCTACGCTGATATAATCGCCTTTTTCAAAATTGGCAATAATTTGTTTTTCCTGTTTGTTTAGTTCGAAATATTTCATTTTGTTTTTTTAACTATTAAATATTTTTTAGTTGCTTTTCGACTAGGAATAATGGTTTTTAGAAAAATTTTATTCTCATCTTCAATAAACGGAACTAAAAAAATATAGTCATTAATATTAATAACCATTATTCTTTGGCCTGGATATTTTTTTTGATCTCTATGTTCTAAAATATCCAGAAGCCTATTTTCTGAAAGAGCAATTAATACTTCTTCGAAACTAATTTCACGTTCTTTCTTAAGTTGTTCGTTCTTCTCTTGACTCCAGTCAAAGTACTTCACTAACCCAGTGTATGACATTTAATACTATTTGTCAATATATCAATTTGGTAATAAATTTATTTTACGATAAAATAGAGTGATGTTTGAATCTGTAAAACAATTATTAATTTTGGCCGGAAAATCTCGCAAAATTTGGATTGTGCCAATTATTCTGCTACTGATTATTATTGCCCTGCTAGTGATTAACGCTCAAATCTCGCCTTTGCCGATTTTTATCTACCCGATTATATGAAAACGTTAATAAAAAAGATGAATCAAGGTTTTATTAGTTTGGTTTTGGCTGTTTTTTATCTGATTTTTTTTGGACCGGCAAACAGGAAAAACTGAAAACCGGCTTAACTCAGCCTATTAAGCTTTTTGTATTCTATGCTTGTAATTTTAAGCTCCTCTAATTAAACCAAATTGTGGGAGTATTACTCCAACAATTTGACAAAGATGCTTACCTGTGCTATATTTTGTCTATGATTATTAAAAGAAGTCTTGTAATTAAAGATCTAATTCAAAAGGGCAAGGTTTTGATGATTTATGGACCAAGACAAGTTGGGAAAACTACTCTAGTTAAGCAGTTTTTAAAGCAAACAAAATTAAAAAGCCGCTATGACACAGGTGATAATTTTGAAATTGCTAATAATCTTTCTCAATGCACTTATCAATCAACTAATGACCATGTAGGCCACTACGAACTTATAGTAATTGATGAGGCGCAAAAGATTAACAATATTGGCAATGCCTTAAAACTGATGGTAGACAGATATCCTAATAAATATTATATAGTTACCGGCTCGTCATCTTTTGATTTGGCAAACCGAACCGATGAATCTCTAACCGGCAGAAAAAAAATATATACCCTCTATCCAATATCCCAATATGAACTTGCCAAAAAACTATCTAGATCTGAATTAAAAAGTAACCTCAAAAACTATTTAATTTATGGCTCTTATCCGGAAATTTTTTCGCAACAATTGTCTTCGGAAAAAGAATACATTGCGAAAATGATTGCTAATTCCTACTTAATTAAAGATATCTTAGAATTTAATCGTATAAAAAATTCGATTACGATTTATAAACTGCTCAAACTTTTGGCTTTTCAAATTGGATCGGAGGTTTCTACCAGCGAGTTAGCCTCTCTGCTTTCGGTTGATGTTAAAACCATAAGCTACTATCTGGATTTACTCCAAAAATCGTTTGTACTGGTTCCTTTATATGGATTTTCCAGAAATCTTCGTAGTGAAATTAGCAAAATGAACAAATTTTATTTTTTTGATACTGGAATCAGGAATGCATTAATCTCCAATTTCAATAAAATTGAAGACCGAAATGATGTTGGTCAACTCTGGGAAAATTTTTTAATGATTGAAAGAATAAAAAGAAATGAATATAAACATTTTTCCACTAATTCCTATTTTTGGAGAACATATGAACAGCAAGAAATTGACTTGGTTGAAGAAAATAGTGGTCAATTGTTTGGTTACGAGTTTAAATGGAAAAGCCAATCCTCTCAACCGCCAAAACTATGGGTTAGAAATTATAAGAATAGTGTTTTTGAAGAAATAAATTCGGAAAACTATTTAAAATTTGTGTTATAAACCAAGATATTATCTGGAATACTTAATAAAATGAAAATAAACGATTTGGATTGTCTATGTCAAGAAGGGTCCGCCGGTTGGCGGATTGGCGGGTGAGGCTTGGTGAGCGTTTGGTTTTAGCGACGAGATAATTGTATACTTGGATTATATTTCATGGACACAGATCAAATACAGAGAGTACTTGACTCTTATTCTATTGGCAAGCTTATCAAAAGCTATCGTTTAGACGATATTAATTATTCAGACAAATTTTCTAAGATTCCGGTTTATCGATTTCTTATTGAAACTACCCATGGACTATTTTTACTTCTGGGCTCGAACGAAGATAAATTTCAATACAGTTGGTGGGCATCGCAGGAGAATAGCTTTAGCAAGAAACTAAAGAGACTCAAGAAGCAGGCCGGGTTACAGTCAGCTAAGGTCATGAAAACCCAACCACATAAAACAGACACTGATCATAAATTCAATCAGCGATTTATGCTGTTTAATCTCTAAAGACAAAGGCTCGCAACCTAAATTGCGAGCCTTTTCATCACGAAGCAGCATTTCGAGTAAATATTATCCAGAAAACTGACCGGTTCCGAGGACAGCGATAGCAAGTGAACCCCAGTAAGCCCAATCAGTGCCTCTCCAAGAGACTTGACGCACAAACTCTTCCCACGGCCCAATACCCCTAGGGTCGATAACGAAGGTCGTGTGGTTATGGCTTTCACCGATTGTTACAAAGTAACATCCGAAGAACCTATGATCCTGAGCAATCCCCCAAGTTACTAACTGGCCGTTTATAAAAGCCTGTGGCACGATACACCTCCTGCTATTTAATGAGCTGCTTCGTTATTTCTTATGAAGATTTCAAATTGTGCAGCAATTTGCATAACCGAAACCTTCATCCTTAAGACTTTACCACACACACACACACACAGTTTGTCAAATCAGACCAAACCTGCAATTCTGTATATGATTACAATCATATTTGATAAAATTAAATTATGAATATTGCAAAGAAGTATCTTCAGAAAGTACTTGATTCGTACTCGATCGGTAAGTTAGAAAAAGTGTATCCTTTGGACAATTTCAAGTTTCAAAAAAATAAAAGATATGCTTTGGTTAAATTATTAAAGAAAACAATAGGCTTGAAAAACGCCACAATTTTGTATACACAACCATATCATACAGATATCGATCACAGATTAGATAAAATTTTTATTTTGTTCAGCTTGTGAAAAGATGTTTGAATCTGTAAAACAACTATTAATTTTGGCCGGAAAATCTCGTAAAATCTGGACTGTGCCAATCATATGAAAGCGCTAATTAAAAAGATTAATCAAGCTTTTGTTAGTTTGGTTTTGGCTATTTTTTATCTAATTTTTTTTGGACCGGCAAAATTATTACGTCTGGTTTTTTCAAGACAATCAAATAAAAACAATAGTGACTGGCAAACCACCAAATCAAATACTAATCTGGACTCTGCTTTCTGATGAAAATCCTGGGAATCTCAGCCTATTATCACGACTCAGCCGCTGTTTTAATTGAGAATGGCAAAGTAATAACCGCACTCGAAGAAGAACGCTTTAGCCGTATTAAACACGACAATACCTGGCCTAAACAAGCAATTATTCATTGTCTTAGGCTAAATAAACTAAAAATTGCTGATCTTGATTATATAGCCTATTATGAAAAACCCTTACTCAAGTTTGAGCGCATATTAGACACATTTGTCAAAACTTATCCCCGCTCGCTGACGCCTTTTGTACAGACCATGCCTGAATATTTAACCCACAAACTGAAAATTGAACAAACCATTCGCCAACTGGGCTATAAAGGCCAAATTAAATTTGTACCGCATCACTTGAGCCATGCCAGCGCCGCTTATTTCAGCTCCAATTTTACTAGGACGGCTATTTTGACAGTTGACGGCGTGGGCGAATACCAAACCACAGCTCTCTGGCAGGCCAAAGACAAGCAAATAGAACTCTTGGCTGAGCTTAATTTCCCTCACTCCTTGGGCCTGTTTTATTCCACCTTAACGGCCTTTTTGGGCTTCCGGGTAAACAACGATGAATACAAAGTCATGGGCCTCTCGGCCTATGGCCAACCCCGATACGTTAATAAACTAAAAAAACTGATCAATCTGAAACCGGATGGCAGCTTTGCATTAAACCTAAAATACTTTGCGTTTGAATATTCGAATTTGATGTGGAACCAGGATTTGGAAAAGTTATTGGGCCGACCCCGACAACCAGAAGACAAAATCTTGGCCAAGCACCGCGATCTCGCCTCCAGCCTGCAACTGATAACCGAACAGGTGTATTTCCAGATGCTGCGACATCTGCATTCTCTGACTAAAACCGATAACTTATGCCTCTCTGGTGGCGTGGCCTTAAACGCCCTAGCCAACGGCAAGATCTATACCCAAACGCCGTTTAAAAAAGTACATATTTTGGGCCCTAGCGGCGACAGCGGCAGCGCGCTTGGCGCGGCGCTCTACACCTATTATCAACAAAAACCGCGAGCCAAACGCCAGCCAATTGCTAATCTATATTTGGGCACGCCAACTAACGACTCAGCAATTCGCCAATTGCTAGACAAAAATCAACTTAAATACAAGCGTTTTAGCAGCCAAAAAGAGCTGATAAAAACAACGGCCAAACTGCTTGCAGACAATAAAATAGTGGGCTGGTGGCAAGGCAAAATGGAATTTGGGCCGCGCGCTTTGGGCCACCGTTCGCTCTTAGCCAATCCTAAGCAAAAAAGCATGAAAGATAAAGTCAATATTATCAAGCGCCGCGAGTTTTATCGGCCTTTTGCCGCCTCAGTGCTTCAGGAACACGTGCAAGAGCTGTTTGATGTACCAGAGAAAAATCACTCCTCCCCGTTTATGAATTTTTGTTTTCAAGTGAAACCAAAAGCCCGCAAATTGATTGCCTCAATTGTGCACGCGGACAACTCCTGCCGTATCCAAACCGTGAATCGGCGTGATAACGGCATTTATTATGATCTGATTCGCCAGTTTTACCGCCTCACCGGCATCCCGGCCATTTTAAACACCAGCTTTAATCTCTCTCATGAGCCGATCGTGGAGCAGGCCGAGCAGGCCATTGAAGACTTTGTGAATACCAAAATGGATGCTTTGGTGATTGAGAAGTGGCTAATTGAGAGAAATTAAATTAAGTTTGGCCCTAGACAAATAATCACTCAAAAATCCGCGTCTTAATTTACTAGACCACTATAGATACTCCTTATTCTTTAACAGTTATTTCCCATTTCTTAACTAATTCTATAAATTTAACTTCAAAGAATTGATCAAAATAGCTAAAAAAGGCCTCTGCCTGGTTATATTTACCTATTTTTTGTGGTACTGATTTGCAAAAATCATAAATCTTTTTCAGGCCAAAATGTTTGAACAAAAAATTGGTGAATAAATACGATTGAGTGTAGTTCGAATTTTTTGCCCATTGTTTTGAATCGTGCAAAAAACTAAAATTATCTATCATATTAATTTTTCTATTGTGATATTGTTCCGCTATATAGCCTGCAATGCCTTCGTATAACCAAATAGGGTGTAATATCTGCAAGAATTCATTGGTAAAAATATGGGCAATTTCGTGAGTTAATACTGGTAAAAAATCCGAGACCATATGACTCGAAGCTTTTTCAAAAACAGAAGGACTCAAAAGATAAATTCGATTCTTGTGCGTGTGCCCAACGACCCATTCAGAAGTTTCTAATCCAACAGCTTTATCCAACTCTGCTCTGCTATACAATAAATCGATAGTAAAAGTCGGGACTCTTTTACCAAATAATCGAAAGTTATTATCCAGGGCCTGTGAAATATACAACTCTAGTTTAGAATAACTGTCTATTTTGGGATTAAACTTAAGCTTAATCTCCTTTGGAAGCATGAAAGAATTATAACAAAATGGTGTTGATTTCTAATTGCTCTCAAGCATATTTTGATACACAGCCAAAGTTTGCTTAGCCGCTTTTTGCCAAGAGAAATAACTACTTCTTTGAGAAACCAGTTTTGAATATTTATATCTCAAGCTTTTATCTTTAATTAAGTTTTCCATTGCTTTTGATAATTCATTTTTATTGCGAACGTATAAAGCCGACTGAGTGGCAATTTCTCGCAACACCGGAATATTACTGCAGATAATTGGAGTACGACAGGCCATGGCCTCAACAATCGGCAAACCAAAACCCTCACAAAGAGAAAAATAGATGAGCGCTGTTGCCCCATTATAAAGAAGATTTAAATCAGTGTCGGAAACATAATTTAGAAACTTGATTTGTTTTTGGGCTTTTAATTTTAATTTATTAGGTCCCACAAACACCAATTGCATATTTGAATACTGTTTTAGTGTTTTTTTGAAGGCGCTAATTATCAATTCTGGCTGCTTGCGTTGCTCTACATTGCCCACAACCAAAAAATAAGGTTTATCTAGCTGAAATTTTTGCTTTAATTCTTCTTTTAATCGACTTCTAACACTTATGTAATAAAAACTATTCGCGGCCGCCTCGTAAACCACTCTGATTTTGGCAGGACTAACTGAATAATAATTCAGCAGTTGTTTCTTGGTGTTTTTGGATACACAAATTATTATATCTGCCAGATTAAGCGAACGTTTAAAGAAAAATTGAAAGGCCAGGCGAGTTTTGAAACCAAACCACCTTGACTGTTCTTTGAAACACAAATCATGAACAGTTAATACAATCGAGGTTGTTTTTTTCCAGGGAGCGAAATTTTGAACATGTAATAAATCAGGTTGATGGCGCTTAATTATTTGCTGAAAACCCAAAAAAATACGATATAGGCCGCTGTTGATACTGGAGTGATATTTAACAATTCTGATCTTATCCAATCTGACTAACTCATTAGATAAATTTTGCCAATATCGTTCGTTGCCAGTATCTTTTCTTCCCAGCATATGAGTATCTAAAAGAATCTTCATCTAGAGTTAGGAAATAACTTTAATTCCAAAACAATTAACAATTTCAAAAAATAGTACACCATTAATTCTAGGATGTGTATAGCTTTCTTATAAATATTAATTCTCATTGTTAATATTCTCTTGAGCTTACATAGAATTTGAGGAACTTCCTTTAGTCTGAGGTTGGTAAAACGTAACCTGAGATCTTCTCTTTCTCGGTAGTAATATTCAGTTAGGTTATATTTATGAGAATGTTTAATAGCACATCTCTCGTCATAAATTTTGGTAAGTCCTTTTTGAATTATTTTTTTTCCGATAAGCATATCTTCTCCATATTTTGTTTTAGGAAACGGGTTTTCAAGTAAAAAAGACTTTAAATAACAAGCAGCCGTATTTGATAAGGCATACCAAAGTGTTTCCGTATTTTTAGTCAAAGGAATTAGATTGTTTTCCAAATTTTGAACCCATATCTTCTGATCTTTAAGAATTCTTTGGAAGCGCTCCCATCGGCAAGTAACTTCAAGTTGTTGTATGAATGAAGAACTTTCATACGGAAGATGTGGACCAAAAACAGCAACTACTTTTTTGTAACTTTGAAAGTCGTTCAAAAGTATTGAAAACATTTTTCTATTTAATAAGCAAGCATCTTGGGAGAGAAAACAAATGTATTTACCTGTGGCTTGTTTAACTGCCAAATTTCTTGTTATTCCATGATTAAAATCACTTTTATCTATGTGGATTATTTTGGTCCTTATAAAAGTTGCACGGTACTTATTAACCACCTTTAGCGTATTATCATTAGATCCAGAATCTATCACAACTAGTTCTTTTGTATAATTATCAGATAATAAGGAAATGGTTTTCAGTAATCTACCAATAGTTTTCCCACCATTATAAGTAGGAATAACAATTGAAAACAAAAGCATATGTTTTTTAAAAAAATCATAAAGATTATACAAAAAACTGAGTTCTCGCTTTTTTTGATTACAATTATTCTATTTAGAATCCCTCCATTTTTTTTAATGCCTCTTACCAAAAATCCTTTATTAACTTCGCACAGTCTTGGTCGCTATTTTGTTGTTTGGCTTTTTTTTAGCAATATATTGTTTATATTTATTGGTTATAAGAGATTACTTTTCTCAAAAAACTTAGGACTTCTAACTCTGTTTTTTTTTGTAACACAAAGCTTTTCTATTGTTAAAGCCATAAATACAGAGGCTTTTTTGCTTCAATATAAGAATTTTGTTTTTGGTTTCGTTATTTTTATTACTGCGCTTTTGATTATCAATTCTAAACGAAAATTGCTTCTTGTTCTTAATACTCTACTACTAACAATCTTCTTTAATGTCGTTTTCCAAACTATTATTTATTTTCAACCCGAATTTTTAATAAAAATAGTGCAGCGTTTTTTATACGAAAGCTATTGGGATGTTCTTAACTTAAATCTAAAGAGAGAGCGTTTTTTTGTTGATATTTATGATGCGGCTCTTTTACCGCTAATTATTGCGTTGAGCTTGAAAACTCAAAGAAGATCAGCAAGATTAATATATGTATTACTTATGATTTCGGTAGCTTTTTTTGCCTTTGTTTCGAATTTCAGAACTCAGCTTATTATGACAATATTTAGTTTACTATCAAGTCTTATTCTGTTACTAAATAAAAATAGAGTAATTTTTACTGTTCTTTTCTTATTTGTTTTTTATATTGGAATTATAATATCCATTAAAATAGTTGGTTATAATACCCTTAGCAGGGTACTCCTGCAAGAAGCGGAAGACATACAAACAATTACCGGCCGTTTTGAACATTGGCAAAGATCATTAGATATGGTTAATAGTTCTCCTTACGTTGGAGTTGGCCTAGGAAATTATTATGATAATCTAAATTCAAAAACTACTTTTACAACATCTATTTTTAATTGGAAAAATACGTTAGGTAGAATTACTGCAACACATCCGCATAGCGTCTTTTTTGGAACTGTATCTGAAACTGGATATCTTGGACTTTTTAGTTATATACTTTTGCTGTTATATTTTCTTATAACTGATTATAAGAATATATTGAAAAAAAATAAGTCTGCAATCCCTTCTATCATTTCTTTTTGGAGCTTGTCTATTTACGCAGCTTTTAATCCTCCGGTGACTTTACCATATTTCTTCATTTTCTGGTTGCTTAGGGTTTTCATTATTAAGACTAGTATAATTAATTGTAAATGAACCTAAAGAATAAAAAAGTCGCTATCACTGGGGCTTCTTTTATTGGCTCTCATCTTATTGGCGAACTGATCAAAAAACAAGTAGCGTCCATAAGAGTAATCAATCTAACAAAAAAACATTTCAGTATTATCAAACCATATTCCTCAAATATTGAACTACTAACGGCTGATTTAAGAGATTTGGTAACTACTAAGAAATATTTCAGAAAAATTGATGTCGTTTTTCATTTAGCAGCCAATCATGGAGGTAGAGGTTATGTCAATAAATATCAGGCAGACACAGCCACTAATTTTCTTTTAGATGGATCGGTTTTTCTAGCTGCTTTGAAAGAAAACATCGATAAAATATTCTACGCATCCTCTGGTTGTGTTTATCCAAATTATTTACAAACAGATACAAGAAAAGCAATATTTTTAAAAGAAACGGATGTTAAAACTCCGTATGATGCTGATAATATGTACGGGTGGGCAAAATTAATGGGAGAATTAACTTTAAAAAACTATTACTTGGAATATGGTTTGAAATCAGCCATTGCTCGATTTTTCACTGTATACGGTGAAGAGGCTCATGAAAGTCATGCAGTTATAGGTTCCATTGCTAAAGCTTTTATTGGACAAGATCCATACAAAATTTGGGGGGATGGGCATCAAATACGAAATTGGACTTATGTTCAAGACATTGTTGGAGGAATTATTTTAGCTACAGAGAATATCGACAATGCAACGGCAATAAATCTTGGAACCCAAGAAAGAATCAAAGTGAATAAAATGGTTAAATTAATATTTAAATATGTTGACTTTAAACCAAAACTTATTAAATATCTTACTAGAATGCCTACCGGTCCAATAAACCGGGTAGCAGATATTTCTATGGCCGACAAAATATTGGGATGGAAACCAAAATATCGGTTTGAAGAAGGACTTAAAAAAACAGTGAACTGGTATATAAAATCAAAAAACAAAGCTAAAATAAAGACCAACCTGGAAAAATTACTCATGGGAAAATGAAAAAATGTTCTCTTCTGGGGGTTGCAATTACGGTTGCTAACTATCAACAAATAACTGATGAAATAAGCTTGGCAGCAAAAACGGCACAACACTTAACTATTGCCCCCATCGCCTCTCATCCACTTGTTCTAGCTCAAAAAAACCTTAAGTTAAAACAAATTCTTAATTCTTTTGATTATGTTTTACCCGATAGCCAATATGTTCGTTGGGCTCTTAATCTGCTTCATTCAACTTCCCTCAAGAATAGAATCTATGGACCAAAACTTTTATTAAAAATATGCTCCATGGCAGAAAGAAACAAACTCAGAATATTTCTCTACGGAAATATGTTTAATAAGCTCGCAAATTCTCTAAAAAAGAAGTTTCCAAAATTAGAAATTGACGGTATAGATTTAAAGTACAAAAGAATAAAAGCAAGTTATTATAAACGCCTAGTAAAAAAGCTTGTTGAAACAAACGCAAAGATCTTAATCATAGGTTTGGGTAGTCCTGTCCAACACGAAATAGCTTATTGTCTGCCAGATATTAAGATGCCGATAGTTATGGTTGGCGCTGCTTTCGATTTTATATCTGGTTTTAAGAGCCAAGCACCAGGATGGATGCAGAATATAGGCCTAGAGTGGCTATATAGATTATTACAAGAACCTAGAAGACTCTGGAAAAGATACTTGTTGTACGGGCCATTTTTTGTTCTATTGATTCTGAAAAGAAAATTGAATTTTACCAACAAGGAATAAGATTGTTTTTAATGAGATAGGTAAAAACATTTTCAGTAATTAATTTGTGCCCTTTCTTATTGGGATGAAAATCGGGCAAAACAGCTCTAGATTCTTTGTATATGTCAGGTATATTTTCATTCAAGTATGTATTCTGGTTTGTAGATAAATTGCGCAAAAAATTCCTGTAAATTACCTGTGTTTTGGGAAAAGTTATAAAAAGAAGTGGTTTTTTATATATGCTAAGTAATCGCTTTATTACTTTATGTTGATAATCTAACACCTTTTTATCACTGTGCAGTTTGCCATACTCCTTAATAGCTCTTTGCCATGAAGGATAAACAACGCCACTACTAAAATAATATTCTGGCGAGTCCCTTTCTATACCCATATCTTTAGTTATTTGTCGTTCTAAGGGAATAAATGATTCATTAATAATCTTAAAGTCATCATCTTTTAGATACCAAATCACTAAATCTGGATTATACTTTAATCCTTTTCTTTTAAACCTTTCCGCCGAATATTCTATATCATAACCAAACACCCCTAGGTTTATTACTTCAAATGTACGTTTCCTGGCGCAAGTGGACTTATTAAGCTTTGCTTCTAATTGCTCTGTCCAATTGTCAGCAGTATTCTCTAAATATTGACCAAAGGTAAAAGAATCTCCCAAAGTAATGATTCTGTTTACTCTTTTGGGTTTATTTAATGAATAATCCTTCTCTTCATGCAAACCGTCTGAATTGTAATGATAACGAGGTTTATAATCAAGCCAGTCTACTTTAACCTCCTCAAATGTGTCTGCCTTGGGTTCATAATAATAACTGAGATTGTTGTTATCTGGAGATGCTAAATATTCTTCTTTAATAATATGTTTAATCTTATTGGCTTCAAGGATTCTGTCTCTCTGATAAGTAAGATTAAAACTTAATATTACTATAACTATCAATTGAAGAACTATTAATAATAAAAAAAATATTCTTTTCACCTAATTTATTGTAACTTACCTCAAGTAAATTCGAAATATACATAAATATAGACGGTATTATTGAGTTATTTTTCTTTCAAAATGTTTCTTGAATATCTCAAGCATCGCATAATAAGCTGGTTTAGGACTGAAATTATCATCAAATAAAAGAGGGTCTGCGTTTGGTTGATTTGAGTACTTTTCCCAAACAGACATCTTGTCTCTCAACCCAAATACTGTAAAAGATTTACATACCCCTGACTCTAAACATGCATCAAGCACATCAGCAGCTATTTTTGCCTGCAGTTCCAATCTATCAGCTTGGTCAAGAGGAATTTTGCTTAAGTTAACATCGAATTCTGTTATGTAAATCGGGACTCCGTAACTTTGCATTGTAGCTATCATGTCTTCTTTATTTGGGGGATTGGCAGCATCAAGGTGCATCTGTAAACCTACCCCATCAACTAACCCCTGTTCTTTTAATTTTCTAATATGTTCTTGGGTAAACTGAGTCATGGTACCATTTGGTCCACTAGACATATGATTATATGTGTCATTAAAAATTAATTTAACATTTGGGTCTGCTATTCTAGCAGCCCGAAAAGCCAACTCGACATAATCAGGTCCAATCACTTGATAAAAAATATCATCATTTCTATAAGGTGGTGCATAAGGTTCGTTAACAACGGTCCAGTAATTCACTTTGCCTTTTCCCATTGTAACTAACTGAGTTACGTGATCATTCATAATTTGCGTCAACTCATCTTTAGAGAAATTTCCATTTTTTATCCAGTCAGGAACATCGGCAGCCCAAATAATTGGAGCTCCCCAAATACCTCTATTAAGACCATTTTTTTCGGCAAAACGCGAATAATAATCTATTGGAGTCTGGGCCTCAAAATGGCCTCTGGTAGGTTGTGCAAAAGACATCCCAACGAAAATATTGCCACAATTAAATTCTTTGGACATTAAAATATCACCCTGTGAAGATCCTGGTTCAAAATAAACACAGAAGTCTAAATCTAATTCATTAGCATATTCTTTAAGAGTTGTAGGTTTCGATACTTCTGTTGCTTCAGGCGCGACTTCCGGACTTGGAGTTGGTTGAGGTTCTTGAGAAGGCTCAACCACTGGCGGCTCACTGG
>MGBO01000019.1 GCA_001788295.1 Candidatus Roizmanbacteria bacterium RIFOXYC1_FULL_41_16
AAACATTTCATTGATTGTTAGTTTGTCGTATATAGTTAAGGTTTTTTTATCTATGGCATTTTTGAGGTCTTGGAGCATTTTAGGTCTAGTCGCTGTATTTGTGTCCCACCCTAAACGTACTGGATCGGGGGCACTATCCCTGCCAAAATTAGGCATCTTAAAGATTTCGTATTTACCACGAAGATTAATACCAGCTAACCGATCAACAAGAAAAGCCCCACCATTCTGCCGCTCAATAGCCACGATTGGTTTGATGTTGGTTGTGTCGTATATCTTTTCAAGTACTTCGGCTAGCTTAGGAATAAAGTCAGAAGTCGTTACTTTTGAATGAAATACTAAAGGAACATCAATTTTAGTCTTTGAGAGGAACTGTGCAGCAGTATAGTCCAACCCTCCACTTGCAGTATCTACGGCACATAACACGAACTCACCCTTAGTTATGGCTCGATATTGTCTAAAATTACCCATAGATAACTCCCTCACTTATAACGCCTTTTGCCTGCCGTAAATACCATTGAAGTGCCTCACTGTTAAAGTATGTTTCACCACTGGTCAAAAACGCATCCTGAGCCGTTTCCGGGTATTCTTGCTTATATAATCGGCCCAATTCTTTCTTCTTCTGCTCCAAGTATTCCTTACTATATAATAATGAAGCCGCAAAAAAGATAGGATTAAAACCTGTTTCGCCTAAGACCGATTGATCCCAAAACTCTTTACCCTCGTTAAAACCGTTAGCCGTTGACTCTATAACCACCCGCCCATCAGGTCTAAGCGCTCCAAGAGCCGAGGCTAATAGTTTTCTGAAATTCTTATAAAAAAACGCCTCAGACATGTGGATATTCTTAACTGTCTTAGACCGCCCAAACTCAGTATTTTCAGCCGTACCGATTTGATAACGGCTGTTTAGTACTTCATTCACGAGTTCGTACTTAGAATTGTATTTTAGTGGGATTTTGTAGCCGGTTTTTTCTTCATAACTCCTAAGATAATACTTAACCCTGTCAAGTAATCCGATGGCATTGTCGGTAATATCAGCTATCACCAAAGACCAAGAGTTTGGATCCAATATAAAGTCACCCACGAATATTCCGCCTATCTCACTTGAAAAGCCTTCTTGCCTTGCCTTTAGAATTATGTCCTTACCAGTAGCTTTATCGATAAACATCTTTTGGGGATTGTTTAGAATAAAGGGCACGTCTTTACCTTCTTTATTAATGATGTTTAGCCTTGATTCAATAAACTTTTCGTAGGGCCTATATACCAAATTCATTCTTTTCGTTTTTAAGAAAATTATTAATTTGCACTGCTACTTGTCCTTGTTGGCCTTTGCCCTCTAAAAACTCACCCGCCTTCACCACTTGATCAATCCGTCTTTCCTTTGGGATAAGCTCTAGTAAACGCTTTTGCACAAGCGCTATCCCTTTTTGTTTACACTCTCTAATGTAGTTGTCGAAAATTGTCGAAAATTCTTTCATTTCATCCGGAGTTGGTTGTTGAGCGTAGATTGCTGCAGAGCTATGATCTATACCAAGTATTTCTTCAACCTTACGCAAGGAATAACCATTTAATACTAATGACTTAGCAATTACTTTCTTTTCGGGCTGTGTTAGTTTTTTTAGGTCTTTATCTGTCATCTGTTTTAACACTGACTTTTAACGCTGTCTGCTGTGGTATCTTGAATAACTCGGCTATTTTGTTCTGCTCATACTCGCCTGTTGTAAAAGTAATCTTATATCCACCATCTCTATCCGGGCCGATTATCTTGTACCCGTCTGCTCCAAATTCTATTATCATATTAATCTAAACCTATAATGCTCTAATTCGTTGTGATGCTCTAAAATGACTGCCCGCTTATTCAAGCAGTCGGGATTGAAACACGCCTGAAAAAACCCCCCTGTCCTTATCCAACCGCCGTTTTGATATTCCTCTCGGTAGTACCTAGTCATTCTCTGCCCGCAGTGAAAACACTTGTATGTTTCGTTCTGATCAATAAAAACACTGTCCGTACTCACTCTTTGAGCTACATTGTTCCTATTCAAAAATGGGGACTTCTTATCTGTTTGTGGATTCATACTTTTAACCCCCCGAACATGACCTGATTATGCTCAATGAAACTTAATAAATCGCCTTTATGAATACGCCAATCTCCACCACAACGATATGCTTTTACATACCCTTTTTTAATGTATTTCAAAAGGGTCGCATAGTTTATTTTTAGTATCTTGGACACCTCTTTCGTTAAGAGCAAATGAGGAAGATTATTAAAGTTTTTCATGCTTTTTAGGTAACAAAACAAACATCCGCTAAGTATTAGCGTGTGTCATAAGGGTATTTACATGATAACAAATACTAGAAGACTGTCAAGCTTTTTTTTTGTCTGAGTAGCGATCCAAATACTTCATGAAGTCTTTTTCAAGCCGCTTACTCTCTTTCTTTTGGCAATAGAATAAATACGCAAATATAACTGTGGTTAATAAAAGCAGTATTATTAAATACAGCACATCATAATTAGCTTATGCTTTTTCTATTTGGATTGCAAGCGATTTTGCTGTTTCTGTTATAGATAATTTGCATAAATTGGTTATTATGCTACTTGCAATGTATCTCTTAACTTTGGCGGTCATTTCCTCGAATGTCATCTTATCTCGTAGCAGCGGATGACAGTTTTGTGCCTCCTCAAGATCAGCCATGACAAGCCTAGTATAGTGATCTGTACTCTTGAGGTCTTTGTGCCCGACAATTCTTGCAATATACATAATCGGCACTTTCTCCTTAATCATTTGGGTTATGAACGAATGTCTGAATACATGAGGATAGCAGGGCTTTTTAAGACCGATTAATCTTGCTCTTACGTGCAGCTCGTTTCTGACTGTTGTCGAATTAATCTGTCCGCCGGTTATAGAGGGGAAAACAATTGATTTCGAGCTAAGCCTTAGCATCTTGACCACTAACCACGCTGGAACCGGAACCTGTCTGCTTTCGCCGTTTTTGGTCGTCATAAAAATAACACTACTACCCTTGACATATTGTTTCGTAAGGGACAACGCCTCCTCAATCCGGCAGCCGGTGAGAGCAAGAAAGTATATAAGCGCCTTATAGAACGATCTTAGGTACCTGTCTCGCCGGGAATAATGCCTGTCACACTCGGCAAGAGTCTTGATTTCAGTAGGTGTAAGGGGTTCGGTATAAAAGCTCTCCTGTTTGAAGTATTTAAGATCTGTAAGTATGTTTTTGCCGGTAAAACGGTCATAGTGCTTGGCCAGCCCTATTATTATGTTAAGTGTGCCATTACGCCTGCCTTGTTCCTGTAGTTTGAGAATGTATGAATTAAGACTGTCCCTTGTCTGTCCGTGGGTATCGTAGTACTCAAATAACTTAGTCGCCGTTAGGCGTACTCTCTTTTTAGTTGATGAAGCTAACTTCTGATCAACAAAAAGATAAGTCTCAAATTCCCTTAAGCGAGAACAGTGTTCGCTCATTACAATCCATAGTAAGCATATTATAAATGCTCTTGACAAAAAATACAACGATGTTTACAATGTGCTTATACTAATTAATCTCGCTCACTTCGGAGCAATATTGTAGTATAAAATCAATTTATTTGCGATTTCAAAAAAGGTAGGCGCCGCCGTTTCTGATCCCCAAGGCGAGCTTTTTGGCTCGCGGTACATCACCAAAGTAATAAATTTGGGCCGATCACAAGGGAGAAAGCCGATAAAAGATGCCACGGTGTGAGTGGGATCATAGGATCCGGCAATAGCAATTTGAGCCGTACCGGTTTTGCCGCAAATCGCATAGTTTTCGGGTTTATTTGGCCAATGAGCTTCAGAAGCATTCACGGCGGTTAAAAGCAGTTTTTTCATCTGTTTGACAGTTTTTTCTGAAAAAACTCTGGGCGCCACTCCTTTGTTTAAAGCCACGTTTTCGTGACTATTGGAATCATAATAAGATTTGATCAGTGTCGGCTTAACCAGCAATCCGCCATTGGCGAGTGTGGCAAAGGCGCGAATCAGTTGCACCGGCGTGACTGCCAGACCTTGACCAAAAGAATAGGTCAAATAATCGATCGGATACCATTGTTCACGTGACTTGATCAAACTCAAGGCTTCCCCTTCCAATTCAATTCCGGTAAGACTCCGTAGTCCTAATTTGTCAAAATATTGATCGGTTTCCTTTTGCGGAATTTTTTTGATCAATTCAACCATGCCCACGTTAGAAGATTTAGCTAAGGTCTGCTCCACGCTAATTCGGCCACGGTACTGATTGTTCCAAGTGGCAATTGAATATTCGCCGATCCGGTACGGTCCGGGCTCAGGTACGACTGTGTTTTTTTTAAAACGGTTATTTTCCAAACCAATGGCCACAATCAACGGCTTGAAAGTGGAGCCAGGCTCATAGACTTGAGCCACAGCCGGATTGACAAAATCCTCGGCTTCAAACTGATAATATTTTTGAGGGTCAAAGGCCGGCAAACAAGTTAGGGCCATAATTTCACCGGTGAATGGCTCCATCACAATCGCACAAGCTGATTTAGCCTGAAAACGTTCTAGGCCATCTTTTAATTCCACTTCCACCATTTGCTGCACTTTCTTATCTACAGTCAGGTGAAGATCCAAGCCCGCCCGATCTTTACGGTTCGACATGATCCCGCCGATAAAGGGAACGCCTAATAAATCAGATTCGTTTTCGTTTATAATCGGCAGTCCCTGCAGCTCCTGATTAAGATAACCCTCAAGACCAATATATCCTTGTGGCTCACCCAAATCATTTTTTCCCAGAAATCCTAGGATATATGCCGAAGAAGACCCTTCCGGATAATAACGCAGCCATTCTTCTTCAAAATTCAAATATCGAGGATAATACTTTAATAACTGCGCTCGTTTATCAGTGCTGATATTGTCTTTTATTTTTTGCCACTCCCCTTTTTTCAAAAACGCGCTCAGAGAGGCTTCTTTGATTTTTAACACTTGCCTTAATTTTTTTTGGATTTTGTCATTTTTTTTAATGTCTTGAGTATTAGCAAAAACATCAAAGGTCTGCCGGTTTAAAACCAAAGGATTCTCGTTTAGATCATAAATTTCACCCCGCAGTGAGATTTTTTTGTCGAATTTAATAAAGCTGTCTTCGCTTGATCCCTGGGCCACATTAAGAATTTGGAGTTGGTAAAAACGAATGATGATCAAGGCAAACGACAAGAAGAGCAACCAGAAAACAGCCCGAAATCTAATCATTTTTAGCCAAGACGTCTGTGTTTTCTAAAAAAACTATTTTGTTCGTCTGTCTAAAACCATATCGTTCTGCCTGATCCAATAAGTATTGAGTGGAGGTATATTTGGCCATATAGACTTTCAACTGAGCGTTTTGGCTGCTTATCTTAGTGATATTGGTGTCAACTTCACTTAGATTAATATTTAAACTCAAAATTAACTGTGACAGAACAATATTACCCAAAAATAAAAACAAAAGCAGAGTTACGCTAATAATTCGCTGGGTGGGGTGATTAATTGATTTTTTCATAGATTCGAAGCTTCCCGCTTCTGGCAAAGGGATAATCTTTATTCATTATTACTTTTTGCACTGGCTTGAGCTCAGACCGGGATGCTTGCCCCAAACGTTTAACAAGACGATCCTCTAATGAGTGATAGGTCAAGAAAATCAGTAATCCGTCTTTTTTCAATACAGTTAAACCGCCGCTAAAACCTTGTTTAATGTTGTTCATCTCATCGTTGACAACGATTCTGAGTGCTTGCAAAGTCTGGCGTAAAAGCTTGGTGGCTTCTTTTTCGTCATCGGTAATTTGCATAATGACTTTTCTTAAGTCGTCAAGTTTAGTAAAAGGCTTCTTTTCTCTGACTTGGAGTAATTTACGGCTCAAAATAGTTGATCGCTTGTCCTCAACATAGCGGGTAATCAGGTCAGTTAGCTCATCCCGACTGGTCCGATTTAACCAATCTTTGGCGCTTTCTCGCAACAAAAGACTGATTCTCAAATCCAAATCTCCCTGCCGCTGACTGCTAAAACCTCTGGAGCTGTGTTCCAACTGATACATTGACAGCCCTAAGTCAAAAATAATGGCGTCGACCGGATCAAAATGGTTTTCTCGGGCAATGACAGCCACATCCTTATAATTACCTAGAGTCAGTTTAACTTTCTCGGTTTTGGCTTCTTTGATATTATGTTGACCCACGTCAAACATTTCTTTGTCCCATTCAATTCCCAATACCGTGTACCCTAATTTGGCCAAATTCAAACCGTGACCGCCTTCACCAAAAGTACAATCAATTACTTTATCAGCATGGCGTTCACGTAATAAAGTAATGATTTGCTCTAAAAATAATGGTGTATGACTATTTTTATTCATTGTCGTTTAATAAATCGGTTTTTTTTGACGCTTTAACCAAGTAATTTCGCCATTTATTCTGACTCCAAATTTCAAAATGATCCCCCACTCCGACAAAGATCGCTTTGTCTGTAATCTCCAAATACTCAAACAGATTTTTCGGTAACACAAAACGGCCCTGTTCATCCAATTCAACGTAGACAGCTCCGGAAAAAACGATTCTTCGTAATTCCAACGCTTCTGTTGACAGCAGTGAGCTGGTCAGAAATTCACTGGAACGATTTTGCCAATCGGTCGCATCATAGCCTGATAAACAGCGATCAAAACCTTTGGTAACGACAAATTGAGTCCCTTTGATCAAGGCTCGAATTTTTTTGGGTAAAACCAGCCGGCCGCCGGCCGTAAATGAAACCAGATATTCACCATAAAACACCATTACTTACCATTATTCACCAGATTGAATATGTTGTCAAGAGTAGATACAATCTACATATGACCCTTAATATTTGCTGGCTTTATTATGACTTAATGAACACCTATGGAGATTATGGAAATCTACTGGCCCTTGAATACCGATTAAAACAGCTCCAGATAAAGACTCAGATCAGTTACTTCAGCGTTAATTCCAGCCAGTCGTTGCTGGAAAAGGCTGATCTTTTTCTGATGGGTGGAGCTGAGGATCGACAACAAGAACTGGTCGCTAAGGATCTGGTTGGCCAAAAACGAAGAATTCTTCAACAAAAAATTCAGAAACAAGTGCCAGGACTGTATATTTGCGGGGCCTATCAATTTCTGGGAGAATATTATCTGACGGCCGCGGCAAAGAAATTGAACTGTCTTAATTTTGCCCCCCTTAGCACCAAGTCAGCTAAACCTCACCAAACCAGACTGATTGGGGACATTGTGGTCGAGATTACTAATCCAAATCTGCGACCTTATTTTCAGCAGTCAAACAACCGGTTTTTGATCGGGTTTGAAAATCATAACGGCCGAACTTATTTGAAAAAACGCGACAATGCCTTGGGAAAAGTCATCTTGGGAAAAGGAAATAACGGCCTTGACCATTTGGAGGGCGTGTTTTTTCAAAACACCCTGGGGACCTATCTTCACGGACCAATCCTACCCAGAAATCCGGCTCTGGCCGATTTCTTAATTGAAAAAGCCCTGCAGATTAAATATAATCAAGTGATCAGCCTCAAACCAATCGATGATCAGTTGGAACAACAAAATCGGCTGCGGCTGCTAAAGGAATTTCATGTCAAAATTTAAATTCGGTCTTAGGCAAGTCAAACAACTGGCGCTACTCATGAATCTTGATCTCACGAGCCAGGAATTATCGCAATTTGCTAAAGAAATGCCTCAAACTTTGTCGGCAATTGCCAACCTGAACGAACTGGACACTCAAAATATTATGCCCACTTATCAGACTACCGGCATTGTCAATCGCTTTCAAGATGAGCAGATTAACGAAAGAAATTTAGACAAAAAGGCTATTTTCAAAAATGCCGCTCGCACCCATCACGACTATTTTCAAATTAAGGGTCTGAAATACTCCAAATGACAACCATTAACCGGCTGCGTCAATCATACCGGACCAAAAAAAGACACCCAGCAGAATTAATCTCCGGCCTCTTTAAACAGATTAAAAAACTGAATCCACAACTCAACGCCTATCTCACTCTTAATGAAGAGTTGGCGCTAAAACAAGCCAACGAGCTGAAGAACTTTGATCTCCCTCTGGCCGGTATTCCAATTGCCATTAAAGATAATTTTTGCACTAAAGACCTGAGAACAACCGCTTCGGCTAAATTATTAGATGACTTTGTTCCGCCTTACGACGCGACAGTAATCAAAAAACTGAAAGATAATGGCGCTATTATTATCGGTAAAACCAATATGGACGCTTGGGCACACGGCTCCAGCACCGAAACTTCAGACTACGGCCCGACTACTAACCCCTATGACTTAAACCGGCTTCCGGGCGGTTCTAGCGGCGGTTCGGCCGCGGCAGTTGCCTCTGGTCTACCACCTTTTGCCCTTGGTTCAGAAACTGCCGGCTCAATCCGACAACCGGCGGCCTGGTGCGGAGTGGTAGGCTTGAAGCCAACTTATGGCCGGGTCAGCCGTTATGGTTTGATTGCCATGGGAAGCTCTCTTGACTGCCCTGGCCCACTGACCCGACACGTAGAAGATGCGGCCTTACTGCTGGGTTTGTTAGCCGGCTACGACAAATACGATGCCACTTCGACCAAAGAACCGGTCGATAATTATCTTAAGGCATTAAAGGCTAAGCGAAAGTTTACTTTGGGAATTAGTGACGATTATTTTGAGGGCGTTGATTCAAAAATTATCAATGAGTTTATGAAAGCCAAACGAATACTGGAAAAATTAGGTCATAATTTTAAAAAAATCAAACTGATTAACCCTAAATACTCAATTTCTCTTTATACAATTTTGCAAAGAGCCGAAGTCTCATCCAATCTTTGCCGTTATGATGGTGTTCGTTTTGGCAAACCGCGCAGCAGCTTTTCTCAGCAAGCCAAGAGACGAATGATGCTGGGTGCTTTCACCTTGTCGGTGGGCTATTATGACGCTTATTATTTAAAAGCCCAAAAAATCCGAACCTTGATCATTAACAACTTCAAAGAGGCTTTTAAACAAGTCGATCTGATTGTGGCCCCGACCACGCCGGTCACGGCTCTAAAGCTTGGCGAAAGCGAAACCAACCCGATGTTTGGCGAAGTAATGGATCAACTGATTGAAGCCTCCTCAATTGCCGGCTTACCGGGAATTAATCTGCCGATCGGACTGCAACAAGGCTTACCAGTGGGCCTTCAGATATTTGGCCCGCATTTAAGCGAAACCGAAATAATTGATCTGGCTAAACAGTATGAAGACGAAACCGCTTTTTATCAAATTAAGCCATCCGATTTTTATGAAATATAAAACCATTATCGGTCTGGAAACTCATGTCGAGCTGGCCACTGAAAGTAAAATGTTTTGTGGCTGCTCCGGAAATTATTTTGGTCAATCACCAAACAGCCAGGTTTGTCCGGTCTGTTTGGGTTTACCTGGAGCTTTGCCAGTTCCAAATGAACAGGCAATTAAATGGACGGTTCTAATTGGACTGGCGCTCAATTGCCAGATAAATCTCAGTTCTTATTTTGAGCGAAAGCATTACTTTTATCCGGATTTACCCAAGGGCTATCAGATCAGCCAATATGCCAAGCCTTTGTGCCAAAACGGTTACCTGATGGTTAACAACCGAAAAATTCGAATCAATCGGGTCCACCTTGAGGAAGATACGGGCAAATTGCTTCATGGTCAGCAATTTAATGATAAGGGCAGTTATATTGACTTTAACCGTTCCGGAGTACCTCTTGTTGAAATTGTCACCGAGCCGGATGTGGAAAGCGCACCACAAGCAGCCAAATATTTAAAACAGCTACAGCTGATTATTCAATATCTGAACGTATCCGACTGCGACATGGAAAAAGGCAGTATGAGGTGCGAACCGAACATCTCTGTTGTCAACTACAACAGCTGGCAAAAGAACCAACAGCTTCCCGATTATAAAGTTGAGGTTAAAAATATCAATTCCTTTCGCTTTGTTCAACAGGCAATTGCTTTTGAAGAAGAACGACAGGCTCTTCTCTTGGATAAAAATCAACAGCCAAAACAGGAAACCCGGCGCTATCTGGAATCAAAGCGCCAGACAGAAGCGATGCGTTCCAAGGAATTTGCCCAAGATTATCGTTATTTTCCCGAGCCGGACATTCCTCCGCTGGAACTGAACCCAACACTAATTCAAAAACTAAATAAACAGTTGCAAACAATCGATCTGCCAACTCAAAGACTAGAGAAATTGATGAAAGATTATGGCTTAAGTTCAGAAACCGCTCTGGTGCTGACCGAGAATAAAAAGCTTGGTGACAATTATTTGAGACTGGTTAAAAACAGTCAGGATTTAGACAAAACCAAATTAGCCAATCTTTTGATTAACAAAAAAATCGCGGCTGATTTGAATCCCGATGACTTTTTTACTCAAGCCAAACACCTACTATCCAAAAAAAATATCGATCAGGCGACTTTTGATCAAACCATTGAAAAAGTGATTATTGATAATCCCAAAGCCGTTGCCGATTATCGCCAAGGCAAACAAACAGCGCTTCAATTTTTGTTAGGACAGTGCTTACGGACTCTGGGCCGGCAAATAGAAGTGGAACAATTAAAACATTTATTGGTTGAGAAGCTCGCGCTTAAAAAGTAATCCGTCTTGAGCGTTTATTTTGGCTATTACCGAAGCCGAATTCCTGGCTCCACTACGCAAACAGTCTCTCAGTGGCAGATGATAGTAAATTCCGCTAATAAAACCGCTGGTAAAGGCGTCGCCGGCGCCGGTTGAATCAATGACTTTATCCACTCGATAGGCAACCTGGTGAGTGATTGCTTCCTCTGTTTGAACATAACTGCCAAATTCACCGTCTGTGATTATCAGCACGAAATGAGGATCTGGAAATAATTTTGACCGATAATCAACCATCTTGGGCATAATTTCGTTAGGCGCAATTGCCAAAATATCAGCCAATTCGTATCGATTAATGACAAAATAATTAACGTTGGCTAATAAGGGCTTGAGCTTATGCAATCCCTGCCGGCAATCTTTAACTCCTAAATTAAGAAAGGTCTTAACTCCGTGTTGATGAGCATAGCTTAAAATTTCGGTTCTGGCTTCCAGTGGAACTTCGGGCAGATTACCTAAATATAATAATTTTACGTTGCGGATCAGCTGCTGCTGTTTTGGGCCAAAAACCAGCTCGCTTTGGTGCGAACGATGGTTGATAATTGTCCGTTCGCCTTTTTGTGACAATAAAATAACCGATAGATTGGTCAAATTCTCCCTGACGACAAGGGCTTCGGTATTAACTTTTTCCTCCTCCAGCCGAGTCCGAACCAGTTGGGAAACACCACCCTCACCAATTTCAGACCAAAGCGCAGTTTTAATTCCGGCCCGACTTAAGCCGACAGCGACGTTGCCGCCGCCGCCGCCAATTCCCTGATTAAAACTAGCGACCACATATTTACCGCCCAAGGCCAAATTAAAACGATTCTTCTTGATTGTCAGAGACTGATCTTGAAAAAAAAGATCCAGAGTTAAACTACCAATAGATAAGACCTCACTCATGAGGAAATATTTCTTCTTCAATTAATAATAAACGGTTGTGTTTGGCCACACGCTCGCCTCGAATCAGCGGTCCGAATTTGACGTATTGACTCTGAGTGGCAACAGCCAAATCGCTGATAAAATCATCATTGGTTTCAAAAGCAGTCTGGGACATAACTACTTTTATGGACAATTTCTGACAAGCAGAAATAAAATCCATCACATTCCAGATGGTAGGCTGTAAAGTAATCTTAACGTCAGCCAAAGAACATAAATTATTTTTGGCCGCTTTTTCCAGTTTGGTTTTATTGGTCATCAATAAATCATCACCCAAAAGGTAAGCCCGGTTGCTGAATTTGAGCATCGCCTGTTTCCAACCTTCGGTATCGGTTTCGGTAAAGGGATCCTCAAGAATTAAAAATCGGTATTCCTTAAATATTTTCTCGTACAATTCAAGTAAGTGATTGGTGTCACTTGTACCTACCTCTTCGGAAACATAGTACTTGCCGCCTTTGTAAAAATAACTAGCCGCAATATCAAGAGCAAAGAAAACATCAATTCCCACTTTATATCCGTTTTTGAGCAAGGCTTCTTTGATTATTTCCAGAGCGTCAAAATTGGATGACAGATTAGGAACATAGGCGCCGTCATTACCCACGCCGCTGTTAATATTGCGGTAACGAAACACTTTCTCCAATTCCTTATGCAAGTCGCTGGCCCGCCTAACCGATTCGGAATAGCGGTGGTTTGAGGCAAAAATTATTGAAAACTCCTGAAAATTCAAGCTGGCACTGCCATGAGAAGCACCACTGATTAAAGTAAAAATCGGAATCGGAATCTGTTTAAGAGCTGTGGTTTGAAAGTTTTGGCTGAAAATCTCATTAAGATATATGTATAAAGGTTTTGACGATACTAAAGCGCCAGCCTTGTAAATAAGTTTTGAAACCAAATGAGTCGTGTTGAGTCCCAATGATTGCTTATTAGGGCTCTGGTCTATTCTGTCGAGCCAAAGATCAATCTTCTTATAATCGTTCGGACTGATGTTAACCAGTTTGGGTGACAAAAGTTCGTTGATATAGCCAACGGCCTTACCGGTTTCCAAAAAAGTGACCGTTTCTTTTTTGGAAGAATGATTAGCAACCGAAGTCATCACTTCCCGTCCGTCGTCAAGAACCAATTTGCCGCCAATAGTCAAATTACCACTGCTGTCATATTCTGGATAAGCTTTTAACGCCTTAATCAAACCGCTCATTTGTGTGGCTGCTCTAAATGATAAATCTCGTTGTTGACGCGGTAAACAGCATCGTGATTGATCGAAACACTGGTAATGCCATTTTTGACCACCACTTCCAAAATCTCCGGATAATCAGAAACCGATTGACCGCAGATTGAAGACGTCACTCCCAGATTATTGCAAACCGATATTGTTCGCTTAAGAGCCCAGTAAATGGCTTGGTTACGTTCATCAAACAGTGAAGCAACGGTTTCGTTGTCGCGATCGACTCCCAAAGTGAGCATAGTTAAGTCATTGCTGCCAATCGAAACTCCGTGAACGCCTACTTTCAAAAATTCCTCCAGCATAATCACATTCACCGGCAACTCAACCATCATCCAGATCCGGAAACTTTTACCAAACTTTAACCCGCTTTTTTCAACCAGCTCTTTGGCAGTTCGTAAATGACTGGGTAAAACCACATAAGGCAACATCAGATGAAGATTGTCTAAGCCCTGCTCTCTGACTTTTTGAATGGCCTTTATCTCCAGCTCAAATGTCTCCGGTTCGCTAATATAGCGATAAGTGCCACGATAACCCAGCATCGGATTGTTTTCTAACGGCTCAAAGGCTTTGCCGCCTTTTAAAAAACGATATTCGTTGGTTTTAAAATCAGTAGCGCGATAAACAACCGGCCGAGGATAAAAAGCCTGACAAATTTTTGTCAAATCCGCCTTTAGTTTATTAACAAAAATGTGTCCCTGACCTTTTTTAAGCAAACTTTTGGGATGTTCACCAATATTGGCAATCATAAATTCGGCCCGCAATAAACCAATTCCGTCAACAGGCAGTTTAGAGAATTCCTTAGCCTGTTCGGGCTCGGCCAGATTGAGATAAATTTTGGTTCGAGTTTTATAGTGCTTGTGGCTGGTTTGCGCCTGCTGAATCACTATTCTCCCTTTGTAGATAAAACCGTTGGCCCCGTTTACCGTCAGTACTTCTTTTTCCTTAATCCTTTTCATAGCCTCAGTAACCCCGACGACGCAAGGGATCCCTAATTCGCGCGAAACAATAGCCGCATGGCTGGTCCGACCGCCATGCTCTGTAATAATAGCCGCTGCTTTTTTCATTGCCGGAACGTAATCCGGGTTAGTGGCCGAAGCCAGAAGAATGTCTCCGGGTTTGATCTTGCCGATTTCTCTGGCCGAATCAATCTTAACAACCACTCCGGTGGCGACTCCCGGAGAGGCCGGATCACCCTGCAAAAACGGTTCTTGCTTAACGGTCACTGTTGTTGCCTGATGTTCCTTAAGAGTCGTAATTGGCCGGGATTGAACAATAAAAAAGTTCTTGCCCTCAATTGCCCATTCCAAGTCTTGAGGAAAATAATAATGTTTTTCGATTTTTTTGCCCAGCTCTGCGATTACCAAAATCTCGGCTTTAGTTAACTTTTGTGATTGTCCGATCTTGTGAGTCAGTTTGACTTCCTTGTTTTCGGTTCCGGCTTTGACAAATTTTAATTCCTGAAAACCGATTGTTTTCTTTTCCAAAGACATATCTTTTTTATTAACCAAGTACTGATCCGGAGTCACTTTGCCCTGAACGATATATTCTCCCAAGCCATAAATTGCCTCAATGACAATGACATTTTTGTTGTTGGTAACCGGATCGACGGTAAACATAATGCCGCTTTTGTCTGATTGGACCATTCGCTGCACCACTGCCGCCAAACCAACCTTAAAATGATTAAATTTTTTTTCAGTTCGATAAAAAATGGCTCTTTCGGTAAACAATGACGCCCAGCATTCTCTGACTTTGCGCAATAAATTGGTTTCGCCTTTAATATTCAGAAAAGTTTCCTGCTGGCCGGCAAAAGAGGCATCGGGCAAATCTTCGGCAGTCGCACTGGAGCGAACGGCCACCAAAGGCGGACTATAACTGGCACGAACGCGCTGCTTGACTTTTTCTAATAATTGACGACTGCCTTTTTCTTTTTCATAAATCTGTTCGTAGCTGCTGCGGATTTGTCCGGCAATTTCCTCAGGCATCGGCGTGTGTAAAATCAAGGCTTTAATTTTCTTGGATGTTTGATGCAGATTATTGGGATCGTTCGCGTCCAGTTGTTTTAAAATCGCCTCAATTTCGTCTTTGATCCCTTGCTTTTTAAGAAAATGAAAATAAGCTTCAGAGGTAACAATAAAACCAAAAGGAATTGGGAAAGAGGCCTTAGTCATTTCGCCAAGATTAGCGCCTTTGCCGCCCACTCTGGGAATGTCGTTTTTGTCCACTTCATCAAACCAAAGAATATATTTGGAATCCATACAATCAGTATAACGAAAAAATAAAAGAGTGCAATTACTTTAAGGCTTCGATCCCGGGAAGAGTGCCTTTCTCAATATACTCCAGCATGGCGCCGCCCCCGGTCGAGAGGTGAGTAATCTTATCCAGATATTCTTTTTTGGAGATGGCAGCAATAGTGTCGCCACCACCAACCAAAGACTCAGCCTGAGAATTATTGGCAATGGCATAGAAAATAAAATCCGTGCCGTTGCTATATGAGGGATTTTCAAAATAACCCATGGGCCCGTTCCAAATAATTGTTTTGCCTTTATTGATATAAGTCCCAAACAAGGCTTGAGTGGCCGGGCCGATATCTAAAACATACTTGTTCAGAGGCAAGTCGGTAATTGAACGAATCTCACCCACCTCGTCTTCAACCTCAGGTAAACCAATGACCGCGTCCACGGGTAAAATAATCTTGACTTTTCGCTGTCCGGCCAGATAAAGCAAGCGCCTGGCCTCCTCAAGGTCCTCATAACTTTGTTGACCCTTGCCAAGCTCATAGCCTTGGGCGGCTAAGATAGTATTAGCCAGGCCGCCACCGATTAGAAGATAATTGGCAATCTGGCACAACTTATCCAAGATGTGAATTTTGCTACTGACTTTGGCACCGCCGACTATAGCAACCAGCGGTTTTTTGGATTGTTTAATAAACTTGTCGATCATCATAATTTCTTTTTTCAAAAGTAAACCGGCATAGCTGGGTAAATACTTTGGTATACAAACAACTGAGGCAGTTGCCCGATGAGCGACACCAAAAGCATCGTTAACATACACGTCAGCCAAAAGGCTCAACTCCTTGGCAAAAGACTCGCAAGCTTTTTTTTCACCCGGATAAAAACGGATATTCTCCAATAAAACCAATTCTTTGTCTGTTTGTTTGGCTAGCATTCGCTGATCGATCGGATTTTGAAAATCGGAAATCAACCTGATCTTGTAAGCCGGTAACAATCTTTGCAATCGTTGAGCGACCGGCCTGAGTGAATATTTTAAATCCCTTTTTTTGGGCCGGCCTAAATGCGAAATCAAAATCAACCGATTGTGATTTTTCAAAAGAAGATTGATTGTGGGCAAAGCCTGCTTGATTCTGGCGTCGTCGGCAATACGCAATCCATCGCGAGATAAGGAAACGTTGAAATCAACTCGTAGCAAAACCCGTTGGTGACTAATTTTAGCTTGGTCTATATATTTAATCATCAATAATATTGACTAATCTTCTCAACCAAGTCTGCCAGCCGGGAAGAATAACCCCACTCATTATCATACCAACCCATTACTTTAACCAAAGTACCATCAATTACCTTAGTATAGTTGGTGTCGAAAATGCACGAATAGGCAGAGCCGATATAATCTGAAGAGACTAAAACTTCTTGGCTATATCCCAAAATACCTTTTAAACTTGTCTCACTTGCTTTCTTAAAAGCCTCGTTTATTTGCTCGGTTGTCGTGGCTTTTTCAACATTAACGGTAATGTCGGAAAGTGAACCGGTCGCGACCGGGACACGGATTGAACCGACAGAAATTTTATCTTTGAGTTGCGGCAAAGTTTTGACAACTGCCTTGGCCGCCCCACTGGTTGAAGGAACAATGTTGACAAAGGCGCTTCTGGAACGATCCGGCTCTTTGTTGGCGTCGTCAAGCATACTTTGCGTCATAGTCATGGCATGAATTGTTGTCAACATACCAGACTTAATCTTAAACTCATCATCCAAAACCTTAAACATTGGCGCCGCACAGTTTGTGGTACAAGAAGCATTAGAAATCACGGTTTCATTCTTCCAATCGATCTGGCTATCGTTAACCCCTAAAACCACATGAGGAGTATCTTCGTCTTTACTGGGAGCAGTGAGAATGACTTTTTTAACGCTACCCTTAAGATGCTTAGCCAAATCAGGTTTTTTGGTAAAAGCGCCTGTCGCATCAATCACCAAGTCAACACCATACTTATCCCATTCAATTTCTTCTGGATTAGCTTTTAAGGAAGTGGCAATTTTTTGCTCATCAATAAATAAATTCTCGCCTTCTGTCTTTACTTTTTTCCCATAAGTACGATAAACAGAATCGTGTTTGAGCAAATAGGCCAACATCTTGACATCGGTACTGCGAGTATTAATGAGAACTAAGTCGAATTGATTGCGGTCAAAAGCAATTCGGGTAAAAGCCCGACCAATTCTGCCAAAACCATTAATCCCAATTTTTAATCGCTTCATAATTTAATTTAATATATCACTTTTTTAAATTTTGCCAAGCTTTTTTTATTCAATGACCGGCAATCCACCCAAGTCTTCTTTAATAACCTTACGGTATTGTAGGTTTCTTTTTAGAGCCGGCTTACCTTGATGCTCAACTACATAATACAAAAATCCTCGCATTTGCTGTACTAACTTATAGTCTGCATGACCAGGTAAGCTAACCGGATCAACATCTTCGAAATCAACCGGAGAGTCGTCAGCTGTCGCAAAATAGGTTGAGCCAACATTAACTAGTAAATGCCCAAAACCAGTTGGCATATAGATTTCGTCACCTACCTTGACTACAATTGCTTTAAATTCTTCTACCTGATCAGCAATCATGTTGCCGTTTTTATCGATTACTAACTTTTGCAACAAAGCCACTCCTTGTCCATAAAGAATCCAATAAGTTTCATCTAGCTTACCAACATGATAATGGCCATAGGTTTTAATATATTCTCCGCTAATTGTTCCCGGCTCCCAAATAGTAATATTTTTTTGATCTTTACCACCACGAATCATATAGTAATGAATAGCCGGACCACTACCATCTGGATCCATTAAAACCTCTTTCATTTTCTCTTGAGTTCGAGCTGCATAATGCTTAGGAACGTTCTTAAAATCAATTACCATATTTATAAACAAACTAATAATTATTTATTAATCCAACCACGATTAGGACTCGACCGTAGCTCCTCGGTTTCTGTAGGCCGATGACTATCATCTTCAATGCGATATGTATTGCCTTTTTCTGGAGTTGATGATTCAAGTAAATCACAATCAGAAATAGCAATAACGCGATGTTTCTGACCTATAGCAATATAGTAACCCTTATTGAGTTCCATCAAAATCTCTTCTAATTGATCTTGATTATTGCTTAACACTATCTTTGCTTTCCCTTTGATTAAACAAAGAGTTTCGGTTTTGGTATCGTGATATTGCAAACTTAGGCGTTTACCAGCAAAAACATGTAAGATTTTACCAGTAGATTCGGCAAAATCCGGACTATAAATCAATTCGTAACCCCAAGGCTTATCAATTCTTTGCTGATAGGGTTTAGTTTGCCATTTGTTTTGATCGAATTGCACTATAGTTTTGAATTTATAACCACCCCAGAGTGCCGGTGAGGCTGGCCACGCTTTTGCGGTCCAGCTTGTCTTTTATCTCTGGGAATTTGTCCATTTCGTCCTGAAAGGCGTTTTTCATCTTGATTATTTCGGCCTCGGTGGGCGCTTCAAATCTCAGCGTTAAATACGGTGAGGTATTGGAAGCTCTGATCAATCCCCAACTAGTGGGAGTAAACTTAACTCTGGATCCATCCAAAGTGACGGTCTGGTACTTTTGGCTGAAAATCTTGGTAATCCGCTCAATAATACTGAATTTCTCCTCGTCGGCAACGGGAATTTTGATTTCCGGAGTTCTAATTGGCCGAGGCAACTCGGCAATTAACTGTGACAAGGTTTTGTCTTGCTTGGACAAAAGTTCCAGTATCCGCGCGACCGACCACAAACCGTCGTCAATACCATAATAATCCTCTTTGAAAAATTGATGGCCGGAAACCTCGCCGCCCAAAATAAGATCATCGCGGGTAATCATGCTTTCCTTAATCGGCGCGTGCCCGGTGCGATGCATCAAGGCTTTGCCGCCGTATTGAGGAATCAACTCTTCAATTAGATAAGTTGATTTAACATCAAAAAGCACAGTCTTACCAGGATGACGCTTGAGAACGTCTCTGGCCAAAAGAATGAGAATATCGTCCGGCTGAATAATGTTGCCTTTCTCGTCGACAAAACCGGCCCGGTCGCCATCGGCATCAAAAGCAATGCCCATATCGGCTTTTGTTTCCTTGACTGCGCTGACCAGATCTTTAAGATTTTGCGGCGGCTCCGGATCCGGAATATGATTGGGAAAAGAAGTATCAACGTTCAAATACAATCCCTTAACCACTTTACAACCCAGTTTGGTCAGATAATCCTGCGCAAACAATCCGGCCGAACCATTGCCACAGTCAACTACCAAATTAAAACTTTTAGCCAGTTTAATGTGCTCATACATGTAATTAAAATAGATGTCATTTAAGTGATCAACGGTCTCAAGTTTGCCGGGCTGATCGGCTTTTTCATAATCTTCTTTTTCAATCATTTGGTGCATTTGTTGCAGTTCTTGCCCGAAAATCGGTCGTACGTTTCTCTTCATCATTTTGAAGCCGTTGTAAAAATAAACGTTGTGGCTACCGGTCACACTGACACCACCGTCCAATTTTAAATGAGCGGTGAAAAAGTAAACCATTGGCGTAAGCAAAACATCGCCGTTAATAACCGATACACCAGTGGAAAGCACGCCCTTAGTAAAAGCGTCTTTAAGCTTGTCGCCAAAAGGCCGCTTTTCGTAACCGATAATGACTTTTTGACCACCGGCCCGCTTAATAATCGTGCCGTAGCCTTTACCAATCGCCTCAGCCGATTCCAAATCCAGAGTCACTCCGGGAAATTTGCCGTACCATTTTTCATACTCGGCAACGAGTTTTTGATCAAACTTATCGCCGGCCACACCGCGGATGTCGTACTCCCGAAAAATAGTTTTTTTAATCTGCATAGTTAAATATAACTAATAAAGTATGATGGTATATGATACGTTAATATAATTTCTTAAAATTGTCAATTTAATTTAAATTTATCAAATTTTGTCTTATAAAGACAGTGCCAAAATCGTATCCAGTACCTGCTCAGCCTTTAACGGATTGGTGCCCGTTTTCAAACCCTTCTCATAATTATAAAGACTTCTGTATACGTGCTTTAATTTTTTCAGATCCCAGGCCCTGAGCTGGCCTTTGAGTTTGTTCACTTGCCAACTCTGGTAACGCCCGGATAAAGCACCGGTACTCAAGATAAGCAGTTCTCTGATCCGGCGTTTGAGCATAAACAACACCAATTCAGCCGGATTTTTAACAAGGGTTTTTTGCCAATATTGGTAACACTGTTTAAGGTTTCCGGGGAAAAAATTGTCCAGAAAACTAAATAAATAGGCCGCAATTTTAAACTCAGAGACTTTGGCTTGGGAAAAGTATTTAAGATAATATTTGAGCTTATTGCTGTCCTCCTCGATAAACAAAAAATCGTGCTCTCCCAATAGTTTGGGCAGTGTTTTCAAATCTTGATCCAGTTTTGCTGTCACTTTCCCTACTCTTACCCGATTCAAAAACACATTCTTGGCCACAAACAGTTTGCGCTCCGGAAAAAAACCCATATTAGCAATTTTCTGCTCAATTGCTGACTGATCAAAAATTTCCAGATATTCAACACTGGTATAGGTTTTACGGAAATCAAGATAGTATTTGTCCAAACTTATCGTATCTGGGCCAGAAAAAACATATATACTCATTACAGAAGACATTTTAACTTATTTTGTTAAAATAAATGCAGAAAGGAGATGCAAATAATATGAATCCAGTTATTGATGTTTTTGCCAGTTTTTATAAAAAAACTTTGCTGTATTTACCCAACTTTTTCTATGGGTTGTTGGTTTTGATTTTGGGATTGCTGTTGTCCAGTATTGTGAAACAGCTGTTTATCAGTCTGGTGAGCTTTATCAAACTTAGCAAGCTCTTAAAAAATGCCAAAATCGCCAACGAAAAAACTATTTCTGTCTGGATTGAAGTCTTGGCCGAACTGTTGCGATGGGTCACGGTGATTCTGTTTCTGGTGCCGACTGTTGAGGTTTGGGGATTGTCCAGAATGGTCACTGTTTTAAACAGCCTGCTGTTTTATTTGCCCAACGTCATTGTTGCCGTTATTGTCGGCTTAATCGGTTATATTGTCGCCAACCTTGCTTATGATATTGTCTTAAACAGCGTTAACACTTTACAAAAAGGTTTTGCCAAAACCATTGCGGCCGGAGCCCGTTCCAGCATCATTGTTTTCACAAGCCTAATCATCTTGAATCAGCTGGGAGTAGCCCAAGACCTGATCAGGATTTTGTTTACCGGTATTGTCTTTATGTTGGCACTTGCCGGCGGCCTGGCGTTTGGTTTGGGCGGCAAGGAATTTGCGCAAACCTTGTTAAAGAACCTGTTGAAAGAGCTGAAAAAGTAAGCGCTTTATTTCTAACCAAAATTATTTGGTAGAATATAGTTTCTGTGGATAAAGTGAGCTGCCATCGTCTAGAGGCCTAGGACGCCACCCTTTCAAGGTGGAGATCGCGGGTCCGAATCCCGCTGGCAGCACATTTCCTATTGCTTCCATAAACTTTAAGCTTATAATATCTTACTATATGAATGTTGAGAAAGGACTTGATTTTAGTTCTGTTACTCAGCCCAACAGTTTGCTCCCTCCTGAAATCCAGAATAGGCCACTTGATGACCGTTTTTCATCCTGGGAAAAGCTAGTTCTTTCGCAAAGACTTTGTGACTTGCGCGATTCTTTTCCAGAATGCAGACTTCCTTACAATCAAAGTTTTAACCTACAGAAAAATGCGACTTTTGTTCAATATCCAGATTACGAGTTTACTTTAATGGTTAGAGATAAAGAGCTGTGTGAATTATTTAACGGAACCGGGTCAATTCACATCGTTGGCCGTGCTCAAACAGCTAATGAGGTTCTTTGCGTTTGTAATCTACTAAGCTTAATTAGAAGCCATGGTCGATTTCCCCCAGTGACTTATGTTACTAGCTATTTTCCTTTACAAAGAGGGGACCGATATCAACAACAGAAACTAACTGTATCCAACCAACAACAAGTCGCCTTTGACAAATATATTCAGGATAAAGATACCGCTAACGGATCAGAAGTTGCTTTTACCGAAATGATGCCTTTGGCCGAATTGATTGCCAGACTAGGTAATCTAGGTACTAAACGCATTATCCAAATTGATAGCCATTCACCTGTCTTTAGCTTTTTGGCTTTAAAGGAAGGACTGCATGTAGTTGATCTCTCGGCAATTCCCTTGATGTTTAGAGCCGGCATTGAGGCTGGTTTGTTTACTCATCAAGAACAATATATCCCTGTTGTTGGTGACGACGGCGCCCGGGAAATGGGGTTATTAGGTAAGGAAATACTAACTGATTTAGGGTTTGATTGTACAGATCTGTTACAGGGCGAAAAAGTAAAAACATTAACCTCCAAAGAAGTATCTTTCAACGAAAAGGAATTAACCGCTGTTAAAGGAAGGATAGCGGTAATTGTCGAAGACATTATTTCAACCGGTGGAACGATGTTAGAAACATATGTGAAATTAAAAGCCGCAGGGGCTAAGAAGGTTATTATTTTGGCAACCTATCCCATTTTTGCCAAAGAGGCTCTTAATAACTTAAACCTTTCTGACTTATTTATTATTACTACTGACGGACGGACTCCAGTTAAGGACATCTCACAAGCCAGTAATATCATTCAGGTGCCGATTTTAAAACATTTAGATACTATTGCCGAGTTTGATCAAAAAAATGGTAACTATTGGGATCCAGAAAGTCAGGATTATTTAAGAAAACTGGGTTTTTGTTTAGCTCCCTGGCAAACACACTGCGATAATTAAGTCTCCAGGGCCTTTTTGCCGATTTTTTCGCGCATATAGTAAAGCTTGGCGCGACGGACTTTGTTGTGTTTTTTGACTTTAACCTCTTCAAGATAAGGCCAGTTAATGGGAAAAATACGTTCAATGCCAATGCCTTCGTTGCTGATCTTGCGCACGGTAAAAGTTTTGTTTTCGCCTCTATTTTTGATAGCAATAACAATACCACTGAATTTCTGTTTCTTTTCTTTACCAGCATCCACATAGAGAGTGGTTAAATCCACTTCGTCACCGATTTGAACAGCTTGATCTTTTATTTTTGCAAATAATGCCATATGAAGAAGATTATACTATGAGGTTCCCTTAGAGGCAACTTCAATAAAAGATAGAAATAACGGGTGAATCGCTAACGGCCGGGATTTATACTCCGGATGGTACTGGACGCCAATAAAAAAAGGATGATTGATAATTTCAATCGCCTCAATCAATTTGCCGTCCGGAGATTTGGCACTGGCAATTAGGCCTTTTTGTTCAAATTGGGCCAAATACTGATTATTGAATTCGTAGCGGTGCCGGTGCCGCTCCATTACTGTCGGCAAGTGAAAATGCGGATTAGTATACTTTTGATAGGCCGCATTTAACAAGGTGCCGGCTTTGATTTTTGCCGGCCAGGCCCCTAATCTGATCGTGCCACCGTATTGTTTGGCGTCTAGCGCCAGTTTTTGTGAAGCCATCAAGTCAATGACCGGATAAGCGGTTTTGGGATCAACTTCGGTGGTATTGGCTTTTTCAAGCTTCAACACGTGTCTGGCAAACTCAATCACCGCCATCTGCATTCCAAAACACAAACCCAAATAAGGAATCCGGTTTTCTCTGGCAAATTGAGCGGTCAAAATCTTGCCCTCCACTCCCCGACTACCCCAGCCCTGCGGCACCACTAAACCGTCAAAGCCCTTAAGCAATGAGAGTCCTTCTTGCTCAATCTCCTCGGCACTCAACCAAGTGTAGTTTGGTTTAAAACCGTGATAAAAATAAGCCTGTCGAAGCGATTCAATGACACAAACATAAGCGTCCTCCAGGGCGTATCCGCCGCTTTGAAAATATTTACCGACAATCGCAATACTGGGCCCGCTTTTGTGACTTTTGGTTTTTACTACAAACTGTTGCCAATGATCAATCAAAGCTTGATCCGGTTTTTTGGGTTCAAGATTCAATTTCTGCTGTACTAACTTGACCAAATCCTGTTTCTTAAAATAATCGGGAACTTGATAAACATTTTCCAAATCGGGATTGTCGACAATATCCTCTTTGTAAACATTGCAGAAAGTGGCGATTTTTTCTTTTCTCAACTTGTCGATTGGTTTTTCCGCCCGGGTCACAATCAAATCCGGCTGAACTCCTGAAGCCAACAGAAAACTGACTGACTGTTGCACCGGTTTGGACTTGAGCTCACCCAGAGTTTTGGGTAAAGGCAGATAGGCAACATGAATAACCATGACCAAATGTCGCAGTCTGAGTTTTAACTGACGAATGGATTCCAAAAATAAAATATTCTGAATATCCCCTACCGTACCGCCAATCTCGACAATCACCACTTCGGCTCTGGTTTTATTGGCAAGCAGCTGGAGACGTTTATTGATTTCTTCAGGAACATGACGGACAAATTCAACACATTGGCCGTCATACTTTAACTGCCGTTCGTTTTGAATTACAGACATAAACACCTGACCGGCAGTCATATAATTCAGTTTGAAAAGATCACGATTGAGAAAGCGCTCGTAATGCCCAAGGTCCTGGTCAGTCTCCAGCCCGTCTTCAGTCACAAAAGTTTCGCCATGGATAATGGGATTCATGGTGCCAGCGTCTAGATTCAAATAAGGATCGGCTTTAATGACCGTGGTCAGGTAGCCGGACTGTTCAAGTAAAAGTGCCAAAGAAGCGGTGGTAATCCCTTTACCCAAACCGGAGATGACTCCACCGACAACAAAAATAAAACGACAGCTCATGATGAAAGCAGATAACGTTTGAAAATATAATCAAAAAGATCACCCTTGGTAATCATGCCGATAACAATCCTTTTTTTGTCTATCACCGGCAACTGCCTGACCTGAAGCATGAGCATTCTGGATAAGGCCAGAAAAATGCTCGCCTCGGGCTCACAGGTAAAAACAGTCTGATTCAAGACGTTTTTAGCAGTCAATCTTCGTAATTTTTTGACCTCATCTTCCAAATTAGAAAGATCAAAATGATTGACGTCGGTAATAAGCTCGGTGTATTCGGGATAAATTTTGGAGAGAAGATCCTCTTCGGAAATTATACCCAATAATTTATTGTGCTTATCCACTACCGGAAGAGCGTGAATGCCTTTTTTGAAAATCAGGCTCCAAATCTCCTCGATCGTGGTCTCGGGCGCAACGGTGATAACTCTTTTCTTCATAAAGGCCTTAACGGTTTTCATGATGAGGTTCGTTTTAACTTTCTAATTACTTTCAAATCAAGAGTGGCTCGCTGAAGCATCCCCCAAGCTCGGCGCCGATCTGAAGCATCTTTTTGTTCGGCCAGTAATTTTTGAGCCTGATTTTGAGCTTCCAATACCAATTTCTCATCTAGTTCGTTTTGTCCGGCCGCACGGGAAATCAAAATCTGTACGACTTTGCCGTCTGTTTCCACATAGCCGCTGCCGGCGGAAAAGTATTCTGTTGCCTGATCACTCTTAACTCTGATTACCCCTTCGGCAAGCAAGGTGAGTAAAGCGCCGTGGCGAGGCAAAATGGTAATTTCACCCTTGATTGTTTGGCAGGTAACGGACTGGACTTCTTTTTCCAAAACTCTTTTCTGTGGCGTAATTATTTTAAGATTTAACATTTTTTCGGACTTCGTCAATTGAACCAATCATATAAAAAGCCATTTCCGAAACATCATCAAACTTGCCTTCTAAAATCTGTTTAAAACCATTAATCGTGTCCTCTCTCTTAACATAACGGCCGCCAATGCCGGTAAAAACTTCGGCCACAAACATCGGTTGAGTGAGATAACGCTGAATTTTTCGGGCCCGGGAAACCACGAGTTTATCTTCTTCGGAAAGCTCTTCCATTCCCAAAATAGCAATAATATCCTGTAAATCCTTATAGCGTTGCAGCAATCGCAAGACTTCTTTGGCCACTTGATAATGCTCTGCTCCCACAATTGACGGATCAAGGGCTCTTGAGGAAGAGGCCAAAGGATCAACGGCCGGATACAAAGCCTGTTCGGCCAGCGAACGCTCCAAAGTAATTGAGGCGTCCAGATGGGCAAAAGTGGCCACAGGTGCCGGATCAGAATAGTCGTCGGCCGGCACGTAAACTGCCTGCATCGAGGTAATTGACCCTCTCTTGGTTGAGGTAATGCGCTCCTGCAAATCAGACATTTCCTGTGCCAAAGTCGGCTGATAACCAACAGCAGACGGAATCCGGCCTAAAAGAGCAGACACCTCACTACCGGCTTGGGCAAAACGGAAAATATTATCAATAAACAATAAAACGTCAGAACCTTCCTCGTCACGGAAATATTCGGCCATGGTCACTCCGGTTAAGGCCACCCGTAAACGGTTGCCCGGTGGCTCGTTCATCTGACCAAAAACCAAAACGGTTTTGTTTAAAACTCCGGTTTCTTTCATTTCGTTCCACAAATCATTACCTTCACGGGTACGCTCACCCACGCCGGCAAAAACCGAAACGCCACCATGCTCTTCAGCCACATTACGGATCAATTCCTGGATCAATACGGTCTTTCCAACTCCGGCGCCACCAAAAACGGCAATCTTGCCACCCTTGATAAAAGGCGTCAGCAAATCCAAAACCTTAATTCCGGTTTCAAAAATAGTTGGGGTGGGGCTCTGATCCAAAAGTTCCGGCGCAGAACGGTGAATGGAATAATATTTCTTGGCTTTGACTTCGCCTTGTTCGTCGACTGGGGCGCCAAAGACATTGAAAATCCGGCCCAAAGTCGGTTTACCAACCGGGACTGAAATCGGTTTACCGGTATTGTAGACTTTCATGCCACGATGCAAACCATCGGTACTGGCTAAAGCCACGGTTCTGACTCTATTTTTGGAAAGCAAAGACTCCACTTCCAAAATCACTTCTTTGTTTTTGAGTTTAATTACCAGAGCGTCGTACACTTGGGGCAGATCTTTGGTAAATTCAACATCAATGACGACACTTCTAATGGTTTTAATAATTCCGTAGTTCTCTTGATCCATAGATAGTTTTTAAGAAACTGCTAATTTGGCTGTGTTCATGTCCAGCAACTCGTTAGTAATGCGGGTTTGTCTCAAACTGTTACGCAACAAACTTAATCGCTGTACCAATTCGCTCGTATTATCGGTGGCGTTTTTCATGGCAATCATTCTGGCCGAGTGTTCGGAAGCTTCGCTTTCCATAATCGCCCCTCTAATCGTGCTTTCAATATAAAAACTAAATAAACCGTCCAAAACTCTAAACGGATCCGGTTCAACCAAATAATCTTGTGTAGTAATCTTCTCGTCCTGATCATAAAAACTAGAAACATCCATTGGCAATAAAACTTTTTTGGTTGGCTTATAAACAAGAGAGCTGACAAATTGATTGTAATAAAGCTCGACTGTTTTCACCTGATCAGACTTAAACCGTTCGACCAGCAAATCATAAAGAGCGTTGACGTTGTTTTCAAAAGGTAATTTATTGGAAAAATCAGCGACAATTTTGGCTCCGTAATGAAAAAGAAACTGCTGAGCTTTGGCTCCCATCACCACAAATTCATAATCTTTGAGTCCGGCGCCAAACTGCTTGTCCAAAAATTTGAACAGATTGAAATTAAATACCCCACACAGGCCCTTGTTAGAAGAAATCACAATGGCCAGTTTTGGCAAATTCTGATTTTTTTTAACCAAAGTCAGCGGGTGCTCTATCTGCGATCCTGTCGCCACAATTCTTTTCATGGTCAATTCCAAAGTACTGCGATAAGGCTTGCCTTGGCTGGCCAAACCCTGACTTTTTTTCATTTTGACTGCCGAAACCAACTGCATCGCCTTGGTAATCTGGCCAACATTGCCAATTGATTTAATTTTGGTTTTAAGACTGCGCAGATTCATGGCTTTTTTGCGAAAATATTTTAATAAAGCCTTCGGTAAAGGCTTTTAGTTCTTTTTCAATTTCCGGAGTGATTTCTTTTTTGTTACGAATCTCACTTAAAATTTTGGTTTTGCTTGACTTGAGCATTGACAAATACTCCCATTCAAAACGTTTGACCTCACTCAGTTCAATGGCTTCAGTGTAACCTTGAGTGCCCAGCCAAATCACCGCGATCTGCTTTTCCAATTCTAAAGGCTGATTTTTATCCTGCTTGAGAAGTTCGTACATATGGGATCCGCGACGAAGAATTTTCTTGGTCTGCTCGTCCAGATCAGAGGCAAACTGGGAAAAAGCCGCCAGTTCACGATACTGTGCCAACTCACCCTTAAGTTTGCCGGCAACCTGTTTCATCGCTTTCACCTGAGCGGACGAACCAACACGGGAAACTGATGCTCCCACGTTGATTGCCGGTCTCATTCCGGCATTAAAAAGTTCTTTTTCCAAATAAATCTGACCATCGGTAATTGAAATAATATTCGTGGGGATGTAAGCCGAAATATCACCTTCTTGTGTTTCCACAATCGGTAAGGCGGTAATTGATCCACCGCCGTACTTTTCGTGAAGTCGACAAGCGCGCTCTAATAATCGAGAATGCAAATAAAAGACATCGCCCGGATAAGCTTCGCGGCCCGCCGGACGCTTGAGAATTAAAGAAATCTGGCGGTAACTCCAAGCATGTTTAGTTAAATCGTCATAAATGATTAAAACATCACGACCCTGGGCCATAAAATACTCGGCAATTGCTGTTCCGGAATAAGGGGCCAAGTATTGTTGACTGGCCGGACTACTGGCTGAGGCAGACACAATCACCGAATAATCCAAGGTTCCTTTTTCTGCCAATAGATTTTGAATCTGAGCAATGGTTGATTCTTTCTGGCCAATTGCCACATAAATACAAATAACATCTTCACCGGCCTGATTAATCATGGTATCGATAGCAATGGTGGTTTTGCCGGTAGAACGGTCGCCGATAATCAACTCTCTCTGACCACGGCCAATCGGAATCAAACTGTCAATCGCTTTTAAACCA
>MGBO01000020.1 GCA_001788295.1 Candidatus Roizmanbacteria bacterium RIFOXYC1_FULL_41_16
GTTAAAAATGTGACTCTGATAACCAATTTGAAACCAAGAGGCAAAAATACCAAAAAAATTTCGTTGGTGTTTTCCTTTACTGTCACCGCTTTTGTGATTCTTAACCTGGTCATTGTTTCTTTTTATCTAAACAATCGCAAAATTTCATATTTACCCAGAGCTTCGGAATCAATTACACCGACCACGGTAATTACTACTAAGCCATCGATTGTCCCGACAATATCCGATGCGCCAATTATCACTGTCAGCCCAATTATTACCAATGCACCAACTATGACCATTGCGCCAACTATCACCATGGCGCCAACTATGACCATGATGCCGACTGTCACTGTTGGCCCGACTCTTATTGCTCAAGCCTATACCGTGCCCACTGTCAGACCAACGTCCTCACCGACTCCAACTGTAATTATTACCACTGCTCCCAAACTAACCACTGTCTCTCCGACAGCAATTCCGGTTGTGGGCGTGGGTAAGTTTTCAATTATTCTGGGTGTTTTAAGCGTCTTTTTTCTGATTCTCGGTTTCGTCCTTTGAAACCTTGGGCAGCCAGAGAGAAGTAAAATCACATTTTGGATAACGGGAACAGGCATAAAAGCGTTTCTTTTTTTTGGAAAACCGAACGACTACCTCACCAACAGTACATTTTGGACAATTGACGTTCATGGTTTGAAGAAAATTCTCAGTGTAGCGGCAATCCGGAAACCCGCTACAGGCATAAAATTTGCCAAAACGCGAAATCTTAATCACCAATTCATGGCCGCATTGAGGACATTTTTTACCGGTCTTTTCCTCAACTTTGATTTTACTAACGTCATCATAAGCCTTTTCCAATTGTTTATTAAAAGGCTCAAAATAGATTTTGACAATTTGGGACCATTTCTTCTTCCCTAAAGCAATCAGGTCCAGTTCATCTTCCATCTGTGCCGTAAAAGTGGGCAAAAGCAGATTGACAAATTTGTCGGTAAGCAGATTGGTAATCTTGGTGCCCAAAGTTGAAGGCACCAAATCACGCCCTTGTTTTTCAACATACTGACGCTCCTGAATCAGAGACACAATCGGGGCGTAAGTTGAAGGCCGACCGATTCCTTTGGCTTCCAGTGTCTTAATTAAAGAGGCCTCGTTATAGCGGGGCGGACTTTGGGTTTCTTTTTCCTCTATCTCCAGTTTTTTCAACTTAACTTTGGTTTGGGGTTTTAGATCGCTGATTAAAGTCCCTTCTTTTTTCAAAGATTTGTTAAGAACTAAGTAGCCGGGAAAGAACACTTCTTGATTGTTGATAATCAATTGATCTTTGCTTGACGACTCAATCACGATTTTCTGGTTTTTAAATTTGGCCGGAGTCATTTGCGTTGACAAGGCCCGATTGTAAATCGTAACGTAGAGTTTGAGTTGATCTGCTCTCAGTTTCGAAATCGCTGAAGACTGATCATCATTGCTGATTTTAGTCGGTCTAATTGCCTCATGAGCTTCCTGAGCCAATTTTGACTTGGTTTGGTAATGTCTGATTTTGGGTTCCAAATATTCTAAACCATATTTTTTCTGAATAAAACTACGGCACTTATTCAGAAACTCCTCAGACATGTGGTTAGAATCAGTCCGGTGATAAGTTATCAAACCGTGTTCGTAGAGCTGCTGAGCCAAACTCATGGTTCTTTTGGCCGAATAGCCAAGATAACTTGAACCATACTGCTGCAAAGTGGAGGTTGTAAAGGGCGGCGGCGGCACACGGGTGGAAAAAGATTCCTCAATCTTGTCTACCAGATAAGTTTCTTTGAGCAGTCTAGCCTCCTGCTTTTTTCGCTCAGATAGAGTGGTAATTAATGTTGTTTGATAATCATATTTTCCATCAAAAAGTGCGACCGACTGAGTTTGAAAGTAAGTTTGTTCTTTTAGTTTGACAAGCTTAGCTAACGGCAAATCTTTTTGATGACAAAAAAGGCCACGAATAAGGAAAATTGGCTTTTTTTTAAAAGCTTCACGTTCTTTCTCTCTTTCAACCAAAAACCGTAAAGCAACTGATTGGACTCTTCCGGCCGAAAGCCAACGTTTGGCAAATCGTTTCCAAAGATAAGGTGAAAGTTTATAACCAAACAACCGGTCCAAAATCCGCCTGGCTTGCTGAGCCTCAAACAAATTAATATCAATGTTTTTGCTTTGAGACAAAGCTTTAAGTAGTGCTTCTTTGGTAATCTCATGAAAAACAATCCGGCTAAATTGCGGTTTTTTAATCTTTTTCTGCAAGATCTCACGAATATGATAAGCAATGGCCTCGCCTTCTCGATCAGGATCGGTAGCTAGAATAATCTGATCGGCTGATTTTGCCGCCGTCACAATTTCTTTAATTGTTTTGTCTTTGTTTTTCAGGGGTTCATAGCTAGGTTCAAAATTGGCTTCAAGATCAATTCCCAGTTTGCTTTTGGGTAAATCCCGGACATGACCCATACTGGAAACAATCAGATATTGCTTTTTGTCTACTAATCTATTAAAAGTTTTGGCTTTGGTTGGTGATTCAACAATGATCAATTTCATGATGTATTGTATTTTAACAAAAATAGTTTTATGATGGATCCATGGAAAAATCAACCGATGATATCTGGATTACCAATCCCCCTCCGGAAGACGAAGATGAGATCAAAGAGCCCCAAACCTTATTAGGCAAAGTCATTGATATTATCTTTACTTTTTTGGAAAGCATTGCTTTGGGTGGCGCTTTTTTTGTGGTCGTGTACCTGTTTGTAATGCAACCGCATCAAGTCAAAGGCAACTCAATGTATCCAACCTACCACGACAAAGAATATATTCTCACTGACAAAATTAGCTACAAATTCCGCTTGCCGGAACGCGGCGATGTCATTATTCTCAAGTCTCCTAAAAATCCGGATATTGACTTTATTAAAAGAATAATTGCCCTTCCAGGCGAAACTCTTAAAATTGAGAGTGGCCAGGTTTATCTAAACAACAGTCTTTTCAAAGAACCCTATCTTCAGGTGCAAACCCCGCTTTTCCCAGGTGGTTTTATGCAAGAAGGATTAATTGTAACTGTACCGGAAAATATGGTCTTTGTAATGGGAGACAATCGACCGGGTTCGTCTGATTCCCGTGAATTTGGCTTTATTCCGATGGAAAACATCATCGGCCGAGTTTTCTTCCGCTATTTTCCGGTTAGCCGTGCCGGAATGATTGAAAAACCAAACTATTAATCAAGTAGTTTTTCAAAAAAGTGCCTGAGCTTTCTCAAACCGACCACTCCTAAAGGAAAATCGATTTTTAAACTAATCTGTTGTCTCTGACGGGAAATTCTAACAGGCAAAGTCCATTTATCCTGCAGTTGACTAACTCTTGTTTTAAGATCTTCAGCCACCTTGCCGTAATGACGCTTGTGCTCCCGAACTTTGTCAACCTTTTTTTCCGTATCCCGCACCGAATAGTTATGACGAATAATGTCTTCAAACAAATGAATAATCTCTTTGCGATCGGATAAAAAAGTCAGCGCCCGGGCATGACCTTCACTGATAATTCCGGAAAGCAGGGCGTCTTTAATAACCTCAGGCAACTGTGTCAGTCGCAGATAATTAGAAATATAACTTGGGCTCTTGTTGATCAGATAAGCCAACTCTTTCTTGTTCAAATTGTCGGTAGTCAGTTTGGTAATTAAATAAGCACGTTTCAACGGATTGGTACGCTTGTCCTTAATTAATTCGAGAGAGAGTGTGAGTTCGGACTGTTGATTAGACAACTTTAATGTATCTCTTGCCAAACTTGGTAAAAAACTGGACCTTGCCGGCTTTGACGGCAAAAATGGTAAAGTCCTTACCGGCTTTGGTGCCTTCGCTATGGCGATATTTACTGCCCTTTTGTCGAACAATAATGTTGCCGACCTTAACCACTTCACCGCTGAATTTCTTAACTCCCAAACGTTTGGAAATTGAGTCTTTATTGATTCTTGCTGATCCTCCAGCCTTTGTATGCGCCATTTATTTAAACAATTTTTAAGATTTCTATTTGAGTTAATTGAGTCCGGTGACCGGTAACTTTACGATATTTGGATTTGGCTTTAAAACGAGCGACTCTGATTTTCTCACCCTGGTCTTGTTTGAGAATTTTGGCCGTCACCATAGCTTTGTCTAAAAACGGAGCTCCTAATTCCAAATCTTCTCCCTTAGTTTTCAAAAGAACCTGCTCAAATTTAATTTCATCCTTTTCTTTACCATTAAGACGGTCAACAACCAAAATCTGTTTCTCTTCGACCAGATACTGCTTGCCGCCAGTCACAATTACCGCCTGTTTATTCATATCATTGCATTCTACTATATAAAGTTTAAAAATTCAAAAGAGAATGATGTATAATTACTATAGTCATGGAATTTTATGTAGTTATCTTAGCCGGTGGGCTTAGCAATCGTTTTTGGCCACTGGAAGAAAAAAATCTCTTTGAATTTTTTGGCACGCCTCTGATTATCTATCAAATCAAGCGTTATTCCCTTTTTTTGAAACGAGCCAAGATTAATCCTCATTTTATTGTCGTGACCAATGAAAGAAATCATGCCCTTATCAGCCAACAATTGCAAAAATATAATCTAAACAAGCCGCAATTGGTTACTCAAACACTTCCGGACCAGTCCGGAGCCGTGATCTCCGCCTTAAAAAAGGTGACCAAAGATCAGCCAATTCTAATCGTTAATAGCAACGATATCTTTAGTGAAAGCCTGATCAGCGATTTTCTCAAAAAAGTTGACGGTAAAAAGCTTGTTTTGACGGCAACTGAGGTCAACTCATATTTTCCCGGCGGCTATCTGGAGAAAGACAGCCAGGGTAAAATCCAACGAATCGTGGAAAAACCCGATCCGAATACTGTTCCCGGTCAATACAATCTTTTTCGTTTTGTCTTGGATTTTTTTCCCAACCGCCAACTTTTGGAAGAAGTTTTGGATTCTCATAACAACAGCCTCAGCTACGAGGATGCCATTAATCTTATTCTCAACAAACAACAATCGGATTTGGTTATTAATAATCAGCCTTTTACCAGCCTTAAATACCCCTGGCACATTCTGGAGGCGGCTAACATTTTTTTAAAAACAATTAAGGAAAGCGTGGTGAAAACTCAAGAACTGGAATCTTCTTCCCAAATCGTCGGCAAGGTTTTTATTGCCGAAGGTGTCAAAATCGGCAGCTTTACGAAAATCGTGGGCCCAACTTATATTGGTAAAAATACCCTTATCGGCGATCACTGTTTGGTTCGAAACAGTCATATCGGCGCTGATTGTTTGATTGGCGCTCACAGCGAAGTGGCTCGCAGTTACCTTGGTAATAAAGTCATGCTTCACCGTAATTATGTCGGCGACAGTGTTTTATCAGAAAACACCAGTTTTGGGGCTAATACGGTCACAGCCAACTGGCGTTTTGACGAGCAAATCATTAAATCAGTGGTTGAGAGCAACAAAACCGAGACCGGCTTTTATAAACTCGGGACAATTACCGGAAGCGGAGTAAAGGTGGGTGTCAGTACCAGCCTGATGCCTGGGGTCAAAATCAAAAAAAATACGGTTGTATCTCCCCAACAAACAATATATAAAGATATAACCAAATAATGCAAACACGCAAAAGGATCGTGGTCTTAGGTGGTGGTACTGGCTCTTTTGTCACTCTTTACGGCTTAAAACATTATCCGGTCGATTTAACCGCGATAGTCACCATGACCGATAGCGGCGGCAGTACCGGTAAACTCAGAGACCAATATGGAGTCCTGCCTCCGGGAGACGTTCGTCAGGCTTTGATCGCTTTGTCGGACTCGGATCAGATTTGGCGAGAGTTATTTCTCTATCGCTTTGAAAACGGCGATTTTCAAGGCCACAATTTCGGCAATATTTTTCTCACTGTTCTGGAAAAACTGACCCAAAGCTTTGAAAAAAGTATTGAATTGGCTCAAACCGTTCTCAAAACCAGAGGCAATGTCATTCCGGTTACTTTAGAAAAAACCCACATCAACGCCAAACTGGTTGACGGATCAATCGTGAAAACCGAGGCACTCATTGATGAAAAAGTTAAACGGGCCCCCATTGCCAAACTATTTTTTAATCATCGGGCCAAAGTTAATCCCAAGGCTATTTATCATCTTAAGCGAGCTGACTTAATTATTGTTGCCCCTGGGGATCTGTACACCAGTATTTTACCGCTATTCACGTTCAAGGAAATAGTACGATACTTTAAGAATAGTAAGGCCAAGAAGGCCATGATTTTGAATTTGATGAATAAACTTGGTCAAACTGACGATTTTACCGCTGTTGATTTTCTTAAACGATATGAGAAAAGTTTGGGAGCTGATCCTTTTGATTATGTCATTGCCAACAACGCCACAGTTTCTCCAGATATAGCCAAACATTACACTACCTTTGGCGAAAACGAAGTCATTAATGATCTTGTCAGCACTGACAAGTTACAGGTATTAGAAGGTAACCTGATCAGCTCAACCGCTTATCAAAAAAGCCGCGGCGACAAACTAAGCCGAAGCGTCTTAAGACATGATTCGACAAAACTAGCCAAATTTATCTGGGAACAGGTCATATCCAAAAGTTGAATTTATACTATAATTTAGGATGATGGACAAATACGTCAAGATCCGAACAGTTAAAGCCGGATTCAAAAATGCACTCAGTGGCCTTTATTGGGCTTTTAAAACACAGATTAATTTTAAAATTCATACTTTAGGTCTTGTTATTGCCTTATCATTGGCGCTTATTTTCAAAATCAACTACTACGAATGGCTGATCCTGATTACGGTTATTACCGGAGTGTTAACCCTGGAATTGGTTAACACCAGTCTGGAACAAACAACCGACGCCATCACAGAGCAATACAACAAAGTTATCAAACAAGCCAAAGATGTTTCAGCGGCGGCGGTTTTAATTTATGCGCTTTATTCGTTAATTATAGCCGCCTTGATTTTTGGCCCAAAATTAAACGAGCTTTTAAATTAGAATGATTAGCTTATATTTGGGAATTCTGCTCTTTTCATTTGTTTTTAATTCTTTTTTAATGCTCCCTTTTATTGATTTTTTGTATCGGATTAAATTTCAAAGACAAAGACAGAAAACCAAAGATCCCTTTAACAAATTAACACCCATTTTTGATTTTTTTCACAAAGGAAAAGCCGGAGTCCCGGTTGGCGGTGGCGTGTTGATAGTTTCAACCACTTTATTTTTGTTTGTTTTTTTTCTTACCTTATTTTATCTGTTTAATGTTCCAATTATTTCTATTTTCAAAAACGTTTTTAAAGAAGCGGTGATCGTCTTTTTTGCGTTTTTTTCTTTTGCTTTTTTGGGACTATATGACGACATAAACAAGATTCTGGCCACCAAAACAAGCGCCTTTTTTGGTTTGCGCATGAGACACAAACTGATCCTGGAGATTTTTTTGGCTTTGATTATCGGCTACTGGCTTTACAGTTGGCTGGGAATTGATTTTGTTCATGTTCCGTTTTTTGGAATTATCAGACTGGGGTTCTTTTATATCTTCTTTGCCGCGTTTGTCATCATTGCCTTTGCCAATGCTTTTAATATTACCGACGGCCTGGACGGATTGGCGGCTGGCGTATTGTTAATCAATGTTTTGGTTTTTTGGGCTATTTCTTCTTCTCTTTTGGACACGGTTCTGTCGGTTTTTTTGGCTGCTTGGATTGGCGCGCTAATTACTTTTCTTTACTTTAATGTCAATCCGGCCAGAATAATTTTGGGCGATACTGGCTCTCTGTCTTTTGGGGCCACCTTTGCCATTATTGGCTTGCTTTTAGGTAAAGCTTTGCTTTTGCCAATTATCGGTTTGGTTTTTGTGGTTGAAATTGTGACCTCGCTTATGCAACTGCTGTCCAAAAGATATCTTAAGCGAAAGTTTTTTCCGGTCGCCCCACTTCATTTGTATCTGCAACTACGCGGCTGGAGCGAACCAAAGATTGTTTTTCGCTTGTGGCTTACCGCAATTATTGCTTCTTTATTTGGCTTATGGATTGCTTTCTTAAAATAAAACAACAGTATCAATCAAAAAGGATCCTCATTCTTGGATTGGGAATTCAGGGTGGCGGTTTGACCGCTCTGGATTTTTTTTACAAATTAGGTTGTCCAATCAAAGTCTCTGACAACAAAAACAAACAGCAGCTAAGCCATAGTTTGAAACTGCTTAAATCATATTCAAATATCGATTATGAATTTGAAAAGCATTCGGAGGAATTTGTTCGCTGGTGCCAAGTCATTGTTCGCAATCCCGGCATTCCTTTTAATTCACCTGTCTTGCGCTTGGCGCGAAAACTCAAAAAAGAAATTATCATGCCTAGCGCTTTCTTTTTGAGCCATTGTCAAACGCACACCATCGGTATCACCGGAACCCGCGGCAAAAGCACGACCACTAATCTTATCTATCAAACTCTCAAGCACAATCTTACCCAAGAAGTTTCCCTTGCCGGAAATTTGCCTCAGTATTCTGCTTTTAAATTGATTGCCCATTGCCAAAAACAGGACTACACGGTTTTGGAACTGTCTTCCTGGGAACTTCAGGCTTGTCGTGAACAAAAAGTCAGTCCGAACATTGCGGTCCTCACCAATATTTATCCCGATCATCTCAATTCTTACTCTGGAATGGCAGATTATATCAACGACAAAATGCAGATTTTTGCCAATCAAAAACCCGAGGATTACTTGGTCACTTTGGAGGCAACTTATAAACAATACCAATCAGAAATTGATAAATATCTTTGTTCAAAATTGATCCTTGTCAAAAATAATTATTACAACAAAGGTTTTAAATATCTTATCGGGCAACACAATCAGGAAAACGCCAGTTTGGCTCTAAAAGTGGGAGAGCTTGTCGGTATCACCAAAGCCAAAATTGAACCGGTGATCCGTGATTTTCCGGGCCTAGCATTTAGACTCGAATTTTTGGGAACGTTGCAACAATCTCCTTTTTACAACGATTCAACCAGCACTACGCCTGTAGCCGGAATCAAAGCTATGGAGGCTATTTCCACTGAATTTCCCAATAAAAAAATCATTTTGGTGATTGGCGGCAAAGATAAAAATCTACCCTTTGATCAGTGGTTAACTCTGGTTAATCAAGTTCCTGACCAGATTTTTATGCTTCCCGGTTCGTTCAGCGATCTGGTTGAAAAAAAAATCCGTAAAAAACTGACTCTTGTCGAGGATTTCAAAGCTTTATTTGCCAAATTATTGCCTCTTCTTAATTCCCAAACAATCGTCCTGTTTTCTCCCTCGGCAACCTCTTTTGCGACGTTTAATAATGAATTTGACCGGGGAGAACAATTTTCCAGTCATTTTAAACGTTGCCAAAAAGAGTATGGGGCGTAAAACCGGCCGTCTTTCGCCGCTATTGTTTTTTATTCCCGCTTTGTTGACTGTTTTTGGAGTTTTTATGATCTATGAAGCCTCTTCAATTAATTCCAGCCGTCTTTATGGCGACGCCTTTTTGTTTGTCAAACAGCAACTCAAGTGGTTTGGGCTGGCCCTGATAGTCTACTGGTTTTTTATGAAATTTGATTATCACTATCTGTACAGTCTGGCCCTGATAGCTTTGGTTGTCAATATCGTTCTTTTGGTCTTAATCTTTATTCCCGGATTTTCCTCAACCGTGCTTGGCGCCAAACGCTGGCTGAGTTTAGGACCAATCCGTTTGCAACCGTCTGAGTTTTCCAAATTCAGTTTAATTATCTATCTGTCAGCCTGGTTTTCTTTTAAAGAAAGAGGCCGTTTTTTTGCTTTTATTTTGCTGATTTCATTATTAATCGGTTTGGTCATCCTTCAGCCTGATATGGGAACCGCTTCAATATTGGGACTGTGCGCTGTTTATTTGTACTTTATTTCCGGCGCCCCTTACTCACAGTTTTTTTTACTCATCATTATCGGTCTGGTGGCCGGGGCTTTTTTTGTTTTCAGCTCTCCCTATCGATTGTCCCGACTCACTGCTTATCTTGATCCCAAAACTGATCCGCAAGGAATCACTTATCATATTAATCAGGTCAACACCGCTCTGTCTTTGGGCGGTTGGTTTGGCACCGGTTATGGCAGCTCCAAACAAAAATTCCAATTTCTACCCGAAGCCCACACTGATTCAATTTTTGCAATCATAGGCGAAAATTTCGGCTTTGCTGGCACCACTATTTTGATCAGCTCATATTTGATTTTCTTTTATAACTTATATCTGAACATCATTAAAATCAAGGATCGTCTCGGTTTTTTGCTTGCCAGTAGCATACTTTTCCTGCTAATCATTCAGTGCCTAATTAACCTGGCGGCAATGGCCCAACTAATTCCTTTAACCGGCATTCCCCTTCCTTTTATTTCTTATGGCGGCAGCTCACTTCTCACTCTCTATGCGCTTTTGGGAATTATGTACAATGTTTTTAGATATCATAAAACCTATGTCTAGATCCAAAATATTACTAGTCGGCGGCCATTTGTCACCAATTTTGGCTATTCTGCCTGAATTGATTAAACAAAAATATCAACTGGCCGTTGCCGGCCGAACAACCACCTTTAACGATATTAAAGAACCCAGTCTGGAATATCAGATACTGCACCGTCACCCACAACTGCATTTCTATAGCCTTAATAGCGGCCGGTTTACTCAAGGAGAATGGCTAAAATTACCATTTGAGTTTTTTCGACTTTTAAAGGCTTTATTTAAGGCCGATTGGATTCTTAAGAAAGAAAAGCCGGATTTGATCCTTTCTTTTGGCGGCTATCTATCTTTGCCAATTTGCGTCCTTGCCAAACTCAAAAACATCAAAATCAGGCTTCACGAACAGACAATCAACCCCGGCCGAGCCAATCGTTTGATCGCACTCTTGGCTGAGAAAATTTTCGTGGCTTTCCCAGACGCTGTCGCTTGTTTTTCCAAAAATAAAACCACGGTTTTGGGGATTGCCTTAAGAGACGATTATAAAATCAAAAATCGACCTAATTTTTTCAAGCCGATTAATAAGCCATTGCTGTTAATTATGGGTGGATCCAGTGGCAGCCACAGCATCAATGTTATTACAGAAAAGCTGTTGCCGAAATTAACAAAGTCGTTTCAAGTGGTTCACCAGATTGGTGACAATCGATTTAAGGATTATAAACGTCTGCAACCACTTCAATCCGACAGTTATTATCCTTTAAAATATCTTTTACCGCAAACAATCGGTTACTTTTATCATCAAACGGATTTGATAGTCAGCCGCAGTGGTGCCAATACCTTTTTTGAATTAATTAACTTTCAAAAACCGGCTGTTTTGATTCCCTTGCCTTGGTCTGCTAATCAGGAACAACTTATTCAGGCAAAGATCCTGACCGCAAATAAGGTAGCCTATCTGTTTAATCAAAATGAGCCCTCTGACAATCTCTACCAATTAATTATCCAGGCCAGCCAACAGTTGCCTCAATTAAAGAAGAATTACCAGACACTTGATAACTATGCCCAACTTATCAAAACCCCGGGAGAGTTTCTCAACCGGCTTTTGGCTTAAAACAATATTAATTGTTTCTTTGGTCTTAAGCCTGTTGGCAGGTTTTTTTGTTAATAATCGATTTAGAATAAAAGAAGTCGAGATCAAGCCGTCAAAATTGAATTTTGTGCCACTCGGCTGGCTGCTCAATCAAAATTTGTTGGCTCTTAACACAACAAAGGCCGGGGCCAAAATCTTGGCTGATAATCCAATAATTGAAACAGTTGAGCTAACCAAAGTTTATCCTGAAAAACTGAGGGTCATGCTGACATTGAGCCAACCCATCCTGCAAATTAAAACTAATGGCTATTATTTGTTGATCAGTGCTGGTGGCAAAATTATCAGCCGCCGCCACCAACCCCAGCCTAATTTATTATCGGTCGATTATTATCAAAAGATCCGAAGCTATGAAAGTCGGCCCGGTGCCAGAATTATTAATCAGGATCTGTTAACTGCCGTTAATATCGTTAACCAGATTCCGCCTTTGGATCAAAGAATCAGTCAGATAAGTATTGACAAGCCGGAACAAATTAAGATACAACTGGACCATCAGGGCCCGTTAATCACATTCAACAGTAAAAAAAACATTGCTAAAAGCTGGAGAATTGTGCACAATATCCTTAAGTCCTTAAAAATTAAAGGCCAAAAGCCAATAGAAATTAATTTATTATTTGACAAGCCTTATTTTATTTTATGAGTAATATTACCTCGATTGAATTAGGATCGGAAAAAATCAGTTGTACTATTGCCTCAGTTGACGATCAAAACAACAAACAGTTGCGAATTTTGGGTTTTGCTTCGGTTCCCAGTCGGGGGATCAAACGAGCTCAGATTGTTGATATTCAAGAAGTCACCAAAGCCCTTGAAGAGTGTCTCAATCAGGTAGAACGAATGGCCGGAACCAGAATAAATGAAGCCATTTTAATCACCAGTGGCCCAAATATCGCTTCTCAAACTTCTCATGGCATTGTGGCCGTCAATTATCAAAACCAGGATATCTCGCCTGATGACATTGTCCGGGTTATTGAGTCAGCCAAAGCCATTTCACTGGCCAGTAATCGCGAAATTATTCACGTTATTCCCACTCAATATATTGTAGACGGACAATCCAATATCAAAAATCCCGTCGGCATGAACGGAGTCCGGCTTGAGGTGGACACTCATATTGTTTCTGCCAGCAGCATTAATCTTAACAATATCCGTAAAATTTGTAGTCTATTAGGGGTTTCAGTCCGCTCTTTTGTTTTTGGTGGTTTGGCTTCTGCCCAAGCGGTTTTGAGTGACACTGAAAAAGAATTGGGTTGTATTTTGGTTGATATCGGTTCCGGAACCAGCGATGTTTGTGTTTATATTGATGGAGCGGTTGCTCACACGGCTGTCATTCCCCTTGGCTCTAAAAACGTCACCAGCGATATTGCCGCCGGATTGAGAATTTCGCTAGATTCGGCTGAAAAAGTCAAACTGTACCTATCCAATCGGGAGGGTGGTAACTTACCTTTGGGCAAGGGTGGTATCAAGATCAAAAAAATCGAAACCAGTAGTTCAGACGAGCTGTCGCTTGATTCTTTGCATCTGCCGGAAAAAATTGACGTCATTTCACAAAAAATTTTGGTTGACGGTATTATCAAACCCAGAATCGAAGAAATTGCCCAATATGTCCGGCAGGAACTGAGCAGCCTGGACTTCAAATCACAAACTCCGGCTGGAGTGATTCTTACAGGCGGCGGCGCATTGACTCCTTATATTTGCGCTATGATTAAAAAAGAACTCCGTTTGCCGGTGCGAGTGGGTTATCCGGCCGAGCTTGAAGGTGTGGCTGACGAATTAAAAGATCCTCGCTATTCGGCCATTGTGGGCGCACTTCTTTATAGCGGTTCACAGGAAAGTGATCCTCCTAAGATGCAGATTCCTGACTTTGGCAAACTGTTTAAGAATTTCGAACTCAAAGACAATTTGAAAAAAACAGTCGATTTCTTTAAAAGTTTTATTCCCGGAACCAAATAATGTTAATTAAACCAGACGCCAAAAAAATCGCTAAAATCAAGTTGGTTGGAGTCGGCGGCGGCGGCAGCAATGCCGTTGGCTCAATGGTGAGCAGCGAAAAAGTGGATGGAGTGGATTTTATTGCTGTCAACACCGATGCTCAGGCTTTGATGGTTAATAAGGCTGAAGCCAAAATTCAGATTGGCGAAAAATTTACCAAGGGCTTGGGTGCCGGCGGTGATCCTGAAGTTGGTAAACAAGCGGCTGAGGAATCGCGCGAGAAAATCAATGAATATCTTGAAGGCGCCGACTTGGTTTTTATTACTTGCGGCGAAGGTGGCGGCACCGGAACCGGAGCGGCTCCAATTGTCGCTGAGATTGCCAGGCAAAACAACGCTCTTACTATTGCTGTGGTTACCAAACCTTTCCAGTTTGAAGGCTCCAAACGCATGATGATTGCCAACGAAGGCATTGCCAAACTCAAAGAAAAAGTGGACGCTCTCATTACCATTCCCAATCAAAAAGTACTGGAATTTTCCGATAAGAAAGTAACGTTGATTGACGCTTTCAAAGAAGTCGATTCTGTTCTCACTCAAGGAGTCAAAGGATTATCAGAGATTATTACCCTACCGGGTCTGATTAATGTTGATTTTGCCGATGTCAAAACCATCATGCAAAATTCAGGCACGGCCATTATGGGTATTGGCATTGGCAGCGGTGAGCGCCGAGCCATCCAAGCTGTCAAACACGCCATGATCTCTCCCTTGCTTGAATTTTCAATTGAAGGCGCCAGGGGCATTCTCTTTAATATTGTCGGTGGCGAAAACATGACCATGCAGGAAGTCAATGAGGCAGCCGAAACCATTACCAAGAATGCCGATCAAAGTGCTCAGGTCATTTTTGGAGCGGCAATTGACCCGACGATGGCCGACGAAATCAAAATCACCTTGATTGCGACCCGTTTCAGTGATCTCAAAACCAGACAGGTTTCTGAGGCGCTGCCTGAAGAAAGAAAAGAGCCGCAGGACAAAGATTTGGACGAGCTGGAAATCCCGGCTTTTTTACGGAAAAAGGTGCTTTAGTGTATAATATCCGAATGAAAACTTTGCCAATTGTTCCTAATTTTCCCGAGTTGGAAAACTATTGGCTCAAAAAATGGCAACAGAATAAAACTGTTGCAAAGTATCTCAAAAAGAATCAAGATTCTAAGAAGAGATTTTCCTTTTTCGACGGACCAATCACAGCCAACAATCCCATGGGCGTTCATCACGGCTGGGGCCGGACTTATAAGGATCTTTGGCAGCGTTTTCATAATTTACTGGGCTATTCACTGCGTTTTCAAAACGGTTTTGACTGTCAGGGTTTGTGGGTTGAGGTAGAAGTGGAAAAAGAACTAAAGCTCAGAAGTAAAAAGGATATTGAAAACTTGGTTCCCAATAATCCACATGCTTCAATTGCCAAATTTGTCGATCTTTGCAAACAACGGGTAATCAAGTATTCCAGTATTCAAAGACAACAAAGCCAAAGACTGGGTTACTTTATGGATTGGGACAACTCTTATTTCACCATGGCGCCGGAAAACAATTTTATGATCTGGCATTTTCTTAAGGTGTGTAATCAGCGAGGCTGGATTTACAAAGGCAAAGAATCAGTTCCCTGGTGCCCCAGATGCCAAACAGCTATTTCGCAACACGAAATGCTCACCGAAGACTACAAAGAAGTCGTTCATGAAGCCATTTATCTGCAATTGCCCTTGGAAAAATATCCGGATGAATTTCTGCTTGTCTGGACAACCACACCCTGGACGATTCCGGCTAATATTGCAGTCGCTGTTGATCCTAAACTGGAGTACTCTTTAGTTCAGGATGACACCAACGCTAAGTTTTGGATTGCCAAGGACTTGGTCGAAAAAGTGTTTGGCAATAGGAGCCAAAAAATCATTAAAACCGTTAAGGGCCAGGCTCTTCTCGGACTGAAATATCATGCTCCTTTTGATGATCTGCCGGCAGTCAAAACAGTGACCAAAAAATATATTGATAAATTTCATCTGGTGGTTGCTTCTGACGAGCAGATTTTGCCGATCAATTTGACCGAAGGAACCGGCTTGGTTCATACGGCTGTCTCGGCCGGAACCGAGGACTTTAAGCTCGGCCAGAAACTGGGCTTACCAATGATTCCGGTGATTGGTGACAACGCCGATTATTTACCAAATTTGGGTTTCTTGTCCGGCGAAAATGCCAAAAAGCATCCCCGACTGATTCTGGATTACTTGGAAAAAATTGATCAAAAAGATCAAGCTAAGGGCGGCTGGGTGTTTAAAATAGAAAAATACCGTCACCGTTACCCTGCCTGCTGGCGGTGCAAAACCGAACTGGTTTGGAAAGTGGAATCCGAATGGTACATTGCCATGGACAAAGGCAGTCCGACTTTGCGCGAACAGATGATCCAGACCACCAAACAAATCAAGTGGCTGCCTCATTTTGGCCTTGATCGAGAACTGGACTGGCTCAAGAATATGCACGACTGGCTGATCAGCAAAAAGAATCGTTACTGGGGTTTGGCTTTGCCGATTTATGAATGTCAGAAATGTCGTCATTTTCAAGTCTTGGGATCAGAAACAGAACTTGAAAATAAAGCGGTTAAGGGCTGGGATCGCTTTACCGGACATTCTCCTCATAAACCCTGGATTGACGAGGTGGAGATAAAATGTGATCAGTGTGGTCAGACTGTAAAGCGTATTGCCGATGTGGGCAATCCCTGGCTGGATGCCGGTATTATTCCCTTTTCGACTCTGATAGACCCCAAAACCAAAAAGATCAGCTACTTGACTGATAAAAAATATTGGCAGGAATGGTTTCCGGCTGATTTCATTACCGAAAGCTTTCCCGGTCAATTCAAAAACTGGTTTTATTCTTTAATTGCCATGTCAACAGTTTTAGTAAAGTCGCCTTCGTTTAAAACCATTCTTGGCTATGCCACCTGTGTGGGCAAGGACGGACGAGCCATGCACAAATCGTGGGGCAACTCCATTGAGTTTAATGAGGCGGCGGAGAAAATTGGCGTGGACGTGATGCGCTGGATGTATGCCAAACAGGATCCAGCCAAAAATCTCTGGTTTGGTTATGAAGCGGCTAACGAAACTAAGCGCAATTTTCATATTCCCTTATGGAATATTCTCAAATTTTATTCTCTTTACGCTAATCTGGAAAAATACGAAGAACAGATAACCAATGATTTAAGTAAACTCAAATTGCCGCTTTTGGATTCCTGGCTGTTGTCACGCCTCAAACAAACCGAAAGACAGGTTTATCAAAACTTAAAACAGTATCAGCCAAACATAGCCGCCCAAGCACTGGAAAGTTTGGTTTTAGACGCGTCGCAATGGTACTTACGATTGAGCCGGAATCGGGTTTGGCAAAACAGTACGGATAAAAATGACAAACTGGCTTTTTACTCTACTCTGCATTACTTTTTGAAAAATCTGACCATTATGCTTTCGGTTTTCTTGCCTTTTTTCAGCGAAGAGATCTTCACTAATCTGTTTCCGCAAGCAGCATCCGTACATCTTCAGAATTGGCCGGAAATTGATGAAAAATGGCTCAACACGGACTTGGTTGACGACATGCAAAAAGTTCGTAATCTGGCCGAACTTGGCCATATTGAACGCAAGAAAAACCTCCTTAAAGTACGGCAACCGCTTGGCAAAATTGAATATCAACTCAGCCCGGTTGACTTACCCAAACTGAAAACCAATTTTACGAACTACCAGAGCCTGCTTTCAACCGAACTTAATCTTAAAGAGGTGTTATTTAAAGCAGAGGCCAAAACAAAGGCCAAATTAGACACCAAAATGACTCCAGAGCTTGTTTGGGAAGGAAAAGTGCGCGATCTTATTCGAGAAATTCAAAAAAGACGCAGCCAGACTCAGTGCCGCATCGACCAACAGATCGATCTTTGTATACCCGAGGTTCCAGCCAAATATTTGGATTTTATTAAAAACAAAGTTCTGGCCCGCAACATTACTTTTAGTAAAGATCAAAGCATTGAAATCAGGCCGTGAATAATTTAACTTTTGTTCTGGCAGTAGTCCTTAGTTTTTTAGGTATCTTTGTTCAGGCTTTGTTTAGTTTTGACAATGCCCTGACTCAATTTTCTTTTCTGGTACTTTCGGTTGTTATTTATCTGACAATTACCAGAATTGATCTGGATTTTTGGCTCAAACTAGCCAAACCACTCACAGTTTTGGGTCTTATTCTTTTGGCCGCACTTTTAGTAATTGGTGATCCTATTCGCGGCGCCAAACGTTGGTTTGTATTATTAGGTTTTAACTTGCAGCCTTCAGTTGTTTTCTTACCGTTTTTTTTATTATTTATCGCCATGATGTTGACCAAAAATCCAAACCGCCAGTTTAAAAACCTGTTTAAAACTTTGGCTTATATTTTAGTTCCGGTATTTTTTGTTTTCAAACAACCCGATCTGGGGACTGCGGTGGTGTTGTTTTTCTCTCTAGCTTCTGTCACTTATTTTGCCGGTTTTCCCTGGCGCTATTATCTTAGCCTGCTTCTGGCTTTTCTACCGTTGTCGGCTTTTTCATTGCGGTTTCTCAAAACTTATCAGATACAGCGATTAACCTCGTTTATCAGCCCTCAATACGATCCCTCCGGCATTAACTACAACTCCTTGCAGTCTGTCATTGCCATCGGTTCGGGCTTCATTTTTGGCAAGGGCATTGACAAAGTGTCTCAATCCAAACTCCTGTTTTTACCAGAGGCACACACTGATTTTGCTTTTGCTACTTTTGTTGAGGCTTTTGGTTTGTTGGGTGGAGTCCTTATTTTGGGATTGATGTTTTATTTTTTGTTGAATTTACTCCGGCAGTCAGACCAGGCTAATAATAGTTTGGTTTGCCGTTATTATGCTTTTGGCATGTTTAGTTATTTTTTTATTCAAACCGTCTTTAACATCGGCATGAATCTGAGACTGTTACCGGTTGTGGGTGTTCCTTTGCCGTTTATCTCGTACGGCGGCAGCAGCTTGCTTAGTAACTTTATTCTCCTGTCACTGGGGCATAAGCTCAAAGAGCTTTAGATATGATAAAATAGTTTTGGTACAAAGTTACTGGCCAATTAGCTCAGTTGGTTAGAGCGTTCGATTCACATTCGAAAGGTCGGTGGTTCGAGTCCACCATTGGCCACATTAAAAATTTAATTAATTAAATGCCAGTCAAAAAAAGTAAAAGCAAGACCAAGAAAACCACCAGATCGTTTAAGGCTTCAGACAATTTCAAGAGTAAGTTAGAAAAAATAATTAAAGAGGGCAATGCCAGGCGTATTGTGGTAAAGGATAAAAAAAATAAAATTATTGCTCAATTTCCACTCACTTTTGGTGTATTAGGGACGATTCTGGCCCCGATTTTCGCCGCCATTGCCGCTGTTGTCGCCCTGGTTAAGGATTGTACTATCACGGTCGAAAAGAAGTAATTCAGTCAATAATTCTTTTCGCTTTTAGAATTAATCTTTTTTGAGTGGTGCCTGGCGGCCAACACGTCATCAGAGTCAATGTTTCCTCAGCGCTTTCGCGGCTGAGATAATCAATTCTGTCCGGTTCTACATATTCCAAGCTTTGAACCTGATATTTGAACAAACTGTTTATAAAATATACTTGAATTTCGTCTTTGGGCTTAAGCTTGTACAACAGATAAAAAACTGAGTTGTAGCGATTAGCCTGATACCAATTGCCGCTGGAATGGGCAAATAAAAAAATATTGGCTTTCTCGCCCGGCAATCCAGTGCCAAAGGCATGCGCCACTCCCTGAGCCAGAGCCGGCTGATAAATTGAGGCAATATACGGATCAACGTCGCGAACAATTTTGGCGTTGGCGTTGATTTTGGGAATGACAATACCAAACTCTTTATCCTGCGGCACGATTTGTGTTTGCGGCCGTTTAATGGCATATTTCAACTCTTCCAAAACCACAGGCTGATAAGTAAGAATCAAAATTAGAAAAGAAGCGATTAAGAAAAATAAGCTAGCAATAAATAAAACACGAGTAAGCTTATTTCTTTTTAAAGACTTTACCGCTGGCATACAATATGATAGCAAGACCGCCAATAATTAAAAAGGTGGTCAAAGGATTGGCTTTGGCATAGTCTATAATTTTGGTGAAAACATTTTGGGCTTTTTGTTCACCCAAGACTTCTCCTTCAAATTCCGCTTCTGCTTCTGTAGATTCTTCTTTATTTCCCTCGCTGGCTTCTTGATCAGCTTCACTGATCTCCTCGACTGCCTGACCAGGCTCAGCCGCAATTGCCGCTCCACCGGCCACCAAGACTGCTTCCTGAGTATTTTGAGTTGTAGATTCGGTAGTTGTTTGGCCAACATAGGTCACTTTGATATTTTCGTCACCCACTAAACCAGAACCGTTGCCATAGGTGTCAAAGGCCCGTAAGGCATAATAATAATCTTTGCTACAATCAGGCACAGAGTTGGTTAATTCTACTTGAGAGTTTGAACCGACATTAAAGGTATGAATGCGTCTTAAAGCGTCGGCAGTGAATTCTAGATTGTCCGAACGATAAAGTTCTATCTTAACGGTCTTGCCGCTGTCATCAGCTGATTTGGCCGTAATTTTGTACTCACAGCCGTTATTTAATTTTGATTTACCGTAACTGGTAGGCGTACCCGGACCGGTGGCCGTGTTATAATCAACGGTCACTACATCACTATCATCAGTTTCCGCACCAGCGCTTACCGTTACCATAAATTGATAAGTACCGCTGTTATTCATGACTCCGGAATTAATCTGACAAATGCCGCTGTTACCGCCTTCACTAATGGCGATATTGCTGCCAAACTGGCTGAAAGACGCCTCAGCCGGCCCTTTTTTCAAACACTTGGCGATAATTGCCTGACCATTCATATCCATGGTTGTGAAAACCAATTTAAAAGTATTGTTGTTAGTAGGGCTCTTAGGTTGTTCTAGACGTACAGTTAGAGACTGAATTGCCAGGGCCGAATGGCTAAACACTAACAGACTTACAAATCCGGCTAATAGCATTATTAACATCTGGCCTCTTTTCTTAATCAAAGCCAAAACACTCAAAAGAGACAAGCAAAAAATAAATAAAGCGATATTTATGATATTAGAATTAGCGCCGGTTGCCGGTAAAGAAGTCGAAGCTCCCAATACGCTACCGGTTCGCTCTTCTTCTTTTTCGACTTTAAAAGTCTCTGAGTCTTGAGTGTCTTTGACCAAATTCACTTGAGTACCGACGTATTCCTCGGTGACCTCACCCGGATCAGTTTGCCCAGAAGGCTCCGAAGAAGCATAAACAAGCTCTTCCTGACCACCGATACCATAAGCATAAGCCAAGTCTTTGTACAAACCAAGATCCTGATCGGCGGCAATTGTCGCCGGGAAAGTAATGGTAATCTCGTCACCATCTTCCATATCGCCTAATTTCCATTCTCCTGGAGAATGATAATTTGGATTATCAACAATAATTTCATTACCATCTTTATCTTTAACTTCCCAAGTACCATTAAAACTAAAACCAGCGGGCATAAGATCGACGACTATGACATCGTTTACTCGACCATTATTGGCCTTAATAGTTATAGTAAAAGTAATGACCGCACCTGGAGTCTGATCGACCGGCCAAAGATCATTATATTTACTAATCGTCAACTCGCCAACAGGCGGTATTTCATAATTAAGAAAATTAACGGTTTGATCTGGGGCATATTCACTTAAAATGACTGTTTGGGAATTGCTGTCTGTGGGAAAGGACCTTGTCCACCCGGCAACCTCTGCTTCTGTAATTTCGTATTCTCCAAAATCCATTTCTGACAACTCCAGACACTCACCAGCCGGAATAGTTTCACTCTGATCCGCTACAGTTACATCCCATTCAATCTTCGGTTCATTTTCATCAATTTCACCATCCATATCTAAATCGTTGTATTTACAAACAGTTAAACTACCACTGGTGGGAGGATTAAGAAGACGATTAGTTAAAATAAATGTTTCTGTAGGATCGTCGACTGTCACAATTCCCTCACCCGAAACATTATCCCAGCCATTCTGAAGTATTTCACTTAAATAATAATCACCATAATCAACACTGGTAAAATCAACGCAACCGTTTTCTCCAGTAATTCCGCTTAAACTAGAATTAATCTGATAAATCTCAAACTGAAAGTTATTATTCAGATTATCTCCATAATTATTGTCGTAAATCGAAAAGTTTATCGATCCACTACTAGTATGTTCATACAGATAATAATAAACATGATCGCTTTTAAAAGGGCCCCAATGAACAGCAACTCCATTAATCCAAGCCATCAAACCATTACTGCCGCTGGACAAATCAAAACCACTCACCCAGTCACCAATACCGTCTGGAATGCCAACTGGACGAAAAGAAAAAGCAGCATCGGCAATCATTGAGGAATTACCATAACGATAAGTTCCGCTGACTTTGAGAAGGTATTTACCAGCCGCCAGGTCTTTTGAATCAGTACCATCTCCATTGCTGACATTTATCGAAGTTGGACCATCGACTTTGTCAGACTCAGTCGCCAAGGCCACCTCCCAACCCGAAAGATAATTTCGATCGATATCTTGTTTACAAACAGTCACTGTCGAAGTTTCAACTTCACCGGAAACTTTACAATCGTTTTCTAAAATAGATTGCCCTACTGGCCAATTTTTACCTGGATA
>MGBO01000021.1:0-13891 GCA_001788295.1 Candidatus Roizmanbacteria bacterium RIFOXYC1_FULL_41_16
CGGACTTTTTCCTTTGTGACCAAACTACCACCCGTTACTGAAGCCATCAAGGCTGTTTTAAAGATCAAAACCGGCTCCGGCCGTCCCAATAAAGACAAGGTTGGTAAATTAACTCAGGCACAGCTCACTGATATTGCCAAAGCTAAACTTAACGATCTTAATACTAAGGATCTCGAACAGGCCAAAAAAATAGTTGCCGGGACAGCCCGCAGTATGGGAATAGAAGTTACAAACTAATTATGGGTAAAAAAAAGCAGGTCACTGTTGGACAATCAGCCGAAACCTCTACGACTAAATCCGAGACATCTCAACCCGGCAAAGTCAATAAGCAAGCAGTTAAGGCCAAGCGTCATCAAAAGACACATGGCAAGGCTTATCTTGACGCCAAAGCTAAAGTTTTGCCTGACAAGGCCTATTCTTTGATTGATGCGGTTAAGCTCTTGAAAAAAATTAGTTTTGAAAAATTTGACGCCTCGATTGAGGTTCATATAAACACTACAGAGAAGGGTCTTAAAGGCGAAGCTATTTTGCCTCATGGAACTGGTCAAACTTTGAAAATAGTCCTTTTTGATGAGGAAATCGAGTCACAAATAAAAGAGAATAAGATTAATTTCGACATTCTTTTAGCACTTCCCAAAGATATGATCAAATTGGTGAAGTATGCCAAAATTCTTGGACCAAAAGGATTAATGCCTTCTCCCAAAAAAGGGACTCTTACCGAAGACCCTAAGGCGGCCATAAAAAAACTTTCTTCAGGTACCATCAACTATAAAACCGAGCCCAAGTTTCCCATTATTCATCAACTGGTGGGTAAGAAAGCTTTTTCTGAAAAACAATTAATTGAAAATATTCAGGCGTTAGTTTCTGGCATCAATAAAAAATACCTAAAGGCTTTTTATATTAAGTCCTCAATGAGTCCGTCAATAAGAGTCGATCTCAATACTCTCTAAGGATTTACCAGGCAAAAATCGGAAAAGCACGGCTAAACTGTTTGATTTCCATTTTGATTCGTTTAATTTTTCGATTTTGATTAACTTCTGATCTAAATTCAGCTAAATATGTTTTTCTGTCTTTTTTGTCAGAAGGCAAACGATAATGATTAATTTCGGTTAAAACTTCGTTGATCCAACCGGCGACCCTTATCATCTCTTTTTGCTTCATCCCTCTAGTCGTGAGTGCGGGCGTGCCTAAACGGATTCCAGATGGAAAATACGGAGATGACGGTTCTTTGGGAATGGTATTTTTATTCAAAGTTATTCCGGCCTGATCAAGAGCATACTGAGCAAAATAACCACCGCCTGGGCCAAAAAAAGGCGTTAGATCAACCAGCATCAAGTGATTCTCAGTGGTATTGCCAACAAGTTTAAAACCTTGATTCATCAGGGCAGTGGCGAGAGAATGTGCGTTTTTGACAATCTGAGTGCCATAACGCCTGAACTGTGGTTTGGCTGCCTCAGCCAAAGCAACGGCAATGGCGGCAGTGGTGTGATCGTGTGGACCTCCCTGAAGGCCAGGAAAAACGGCACTATCGACTTTGGAAGGTAATTCGGCATCTTTCTCAAGGCCTTTCTTAGTTACCATTATCATGGCGCCACGTGGGCCACGTAAAGTTTTATGAGTGGTAGTTGTAATTAAATGGACATAAGGGACCGGGTTTTGATGATTGCCTGTGGCTACCAGGCCGGCAATATGAGCAATGTCGGCGACCAGATAAGCTCCCACGCTATCGGCAATCTTAGCAAAACGATCAAACTCATACTGATAAACGTAGGCGGTGGCACCGGTCCAGATAAGTTTTGGCTTATGCTTTTTTGCCAAGAGCTTAACTTCGTTAAAATCTACTCGGCCATTTGATAAGACATGGTAGGGAACACTGTTGAAAAAAATGCCGGTGGCTGAAACTTTCCAGCCATGAGTAAGGTGGCCGCCGTCAATCAGATTCAGGCCCATAACTGTATCTCCAGGCTGACATACCGCCATAGTAAGAGCCAAATTGGCCGGTGAACCGGAGTAAGGCTGAACATTAACGTGCTCTACATTAAAAAGCTTTTTGGCGCGCTTTATTGCCAAAAGCTCAATCTTATCAATAAACTCATTGCCGCCATAATAGCGTTTTAGAGGATAACCCTCGGAATACTTATTAGTTAAAATCGAGCCCATCGCTTGCAAAACAGACGGAGAAACGTAATTTTCAGAAGGAATTAATTCCAGTCCTTGTTTCTGGCGGTTAGCCTCAAGCTTCATCAGTTGTGCAACTTGCGGATCCTGCTTTGCCAATTCGTTCATGTTGCATCCATTCTATGTAAGTGCTACATTTTTTTCAATGTTATTTTTTTGGTCATATTTGATACTAATTTTCTTCAATTTTCTTATTCCAACTACGGATACTGATTTCGGCTGGCATTACCGTTGCGGCCAGGAGTTTATTAGCCAGGGCCAACTATGTGTCAACAATCGATTCAGTTATTTCCTCAGTCAGTACCAATGGGGTTACTCTTCTTTCATCTATGATGTTCTGTTAGCCGGTATTTATGATTGGTTTGGTTTTTGGGGTGTGGCGGTGGCCTTGGCCATTCTGGTTACTTTGATTGTGGCAATTTTTTATCTGGCATTTCGACTCAGTCCAACTGTTTTCTTATCAGTCGGTCTTTTCTTATTAGGATCGGCAAACATTATTACTATCGGCTTTCGGCCTCAGGTGCTGTCTTTATTATTCTTTTTATTTCTTTTATTGTTAATAAAACACCTAAATAGCAAGCGTTCAAGAACAATTGCCATCAACCTGATTATTATTTGTTTGTTAGTTTTGTGGACCAATAGTCACCCCAGCTTTATCCTGGGGATTGGTGTATATTTGCTGTATTCTTTTTGGCAAGTCTTTAAAGGCCAGCGCTTGTATTTACTTATGATTTTTTTTGGACTATGTTTGCCTTTAATAAACCCCTTGGGTGTCGGGGTCTACACTGAGATTTGGCATCATTATCAAACCGACCTCTCCAAACTAATTGCCGAGTGGACCGCCCCCAATAGGATTATGCAAGGGGCAATGTTAGTTACTTATTTAACTGTTTTTTATGTTTTAATTTTTAAGTACAAACATCGTCATGAACTATCTATATTTTATCTGGTTATTTTGTCTATTTTGTTAATAATTGCTTTTGACGCTAAGCGTCATGTTCCGCTCTATTGGTTATTATTCTTTTTTATTTTGGAACATAGCGAAGTGCTGGCCAATGCCCTTAAACATTTGAAAATACCCATTTCTCTGTTTAACGTTTCGCTGATTTCATTACTGTTCTTTATGGCTCTTGTTAACGTGCAAAAGCTTGTTCCTATCAATAACTTTAAGCAATGGTACTGTTCTCATGCCTTAGTTAAATTACCATATACCCAAATTGAGAAGTACAGAAAGTTTAAGGGCAATATTTTTACCATGTATGAATGGGGTGGTTACTTTATCTGGCAGATTCCTGGCTCAAGAGTGTTTGTCGATGGTCGAATGCCAGCCTGGATTACCAAAAGCGGCAAAAGCCCTTACACTATTTATTTGGAAATTATTCAGGCTCAACCTGGGTGGGAAAAAACTTTAGCCAATTATCAAACCGACCTTATTTTCATCAAAAGCGGGACATTTTTGGATCTGGAGCTACAGGAAAACCCTCGTTCGCAATGGTTGTCTAGATATCATGATTCACAAGTGGCGATTTATCAGATAAAAAAGTAGCTTTTATTATTTTCTTTGATAGACTCGAATGACTGGATGATCAAAGACAGTCCAGGTTTCCTCAGCCATTTCGTCATTTAGTCTTCTAAAAGAAGCGATTAATTTAAAATCTTCAGACCAGAAAAGTTGCCGGTAATAGCGATCAATATTTGGATATTTTATCGCTTTGGAACAATTCTCATTATATTGTGGCTGATCACCGACAAACCAAAAGCAGCTGTAATTGGCATAGATTCGTCTGGAGGGAACAATGACATAATCAGTTTTATCTAAATCTTGAAAAACTGCTCTTGCCAAAACAGGATTTTTATCTAGATCATACAAAAAGTAGCTTGAAACTCTGTGTTTGAACTGGTCTAATGGCAGATCGATCACATTGCCCGATTCGGTAATAATTAAGCTTTGTGATGGTAGATTAGAGCTAAGCCAGCGATTGGCTTCGAGCCTGACGTCGGATTTTAAATAAAGACTGGAAAAATTTAGTCCAAAACAGATCTGTAAAAGAATCATTATCGAAAAAAGCCAATAGTATTTTTTTATGAATGAATCTTTAAGCCAGACCAGGCCGGCAACAGACATATAGATAACCAACGGATAACAAAAAGCCAAGAAACGGGTCCATTTAACAAAGGTTAGGCTTGTAGTAACAAAAAGATATACAAAAACAATAATTGGATAATAAGTCCGGCGTTTGGTCAAATAAATACTACCCAAAACTGACGTTATCAGCATCAAAGGACCCAGGCCGTAAATAAGAATATTCTTAATTTGAAAAAATATTGGGACAGTGTTTTGAAATTGCTCTGTGTAAAAAACAGGCAAAGTTCCTGTTGCCACCTGCGTTTCATAATTTAGGGCCGAAAAAAAATCGGGAAAATTCAGCCAGTTGTGTGGTGAAAGAAGCAATAAGGCCAAAAATGCCAAACAATATGACCAGATTAATTCAGGCAGTTTCCGATTATATATCCGATAAGACAGTAACGGCAAAAGAAGTAGATTGAGGCTGCTGATTTTGACAGCGGCAGCAACACCAATGATCAAACCTAAGATAAGTAATTTCTTTCTAAAATAAAGAGCCAAAATCATTAACAAAATTAACAAGGACTCGGTCGTGCCAAAATGGGAAAGTTGAATTAAAACTGGCGAAAAAACATACAGTAATAGCCCAATTAAGCCATGAACTGAAGATTTGAAATCACGCTTAATTAGTTTATAAAAAATCAAACCGCCAATTATCGAATAAAAAGCTGATAAAAACCGTAGAGAATAGTGTGGAGAGTGAAAAACTGGCAATAGCAATTTTCCTAAATATAGACTTAATTGACCATAAGCGTAAAAGTGCGGATTAAAACAGTTTTTTAAGTCAAAAACATTCTGACATTTAAGGCTTGCCAAAGCAACCGCCATATTATTTTCGTCTGGATGAAAGTAAAAAGGCTGGCCCCAGTTTAAGCCGATTAATCTTGTCAATAGTAGAATTACAAAAACCAGCAACAACATCATAGCTTAAAAAGCTTTAGAGTATTAATAACTTGCTCAGAGCTGTTGAAATAATAACAATGAAGCTGCTTATGAGTGATCGCTTTAAGTTCTTGATAAAGAGGTTGATTGCTTGTCAGAACAACCACTGGCAGTGATTTGCTAAACGCTTGTGTTAAAAGAACCAGGGCCAAAACCGAGAAATTATCTAAAACCACCACCACCAATTGACTGGCTTTCAAGAGCTTAAGGGTTTGCTCATAAACAGCACTTTTGGACCCCAAACTATACTGGTTAAGATTCAAAACCTGATGGCCGCGACCATGAAGAAAGCTAATTACTTCAGATGAAATTGGCGACAAATTAGATGATTGTCCGTAGGTATCGTTTAGATAAACTATTCTTAGGTTTGACATCGTTTTAAATCCTTGTGCTATAATTATATAATTCTAATAAAAGATGTTTGACAAAAAATTTAACATTATTATTGGTGTCTTTCTTCTCTTGTTTATTAGCATAAGCTATCTTTCATTATCAAACAGTCGTTTGCCGATTTTTACTCAGGCCAGTAATAAAGAGGTTGATATTAATAAAACCGTGGTTATTATCAGCAAACTAGAGGCGTTAGCCGATTCAAACGACCAATCCGTCATTACTGTTTTTACTCGTAACAGTCAGAGCGTCGGTATTGAAAATCAACGCGTTGATATTTCAACCTCACTTGGTACTTTGAGCAATTCTACCATGCTTTCGGACAATTACGGTAAAACCGAGTTTCAAATCACCTCTGATATTACCGGAACGGCCGAACTTAGTATTCTGGTCAATAATCAGCCCGTTCTATCGCAATATTCAATTAAATTCGTTAGTAATTAATACAAGTTAATATTTTTTCAGATGAAGAAAATTACAAAAGCCGTTATTCCCGCCGCCGGTTTCGGAACTCGTTTCTTACCTCAAACCAAAGCCATGCCCAAAGAGATGCTGCCATTGGTCGATAAACCAATTATTCAGTATATTGTCGAGGAATTAGTTGAATCTGGGATTAAAGACATTATTATTGTTACCGGCTATCACAAAAGAACGATCGAAGACCATTTTGACGTGCCCAACCGAGAATTAATCGAAAATCTTAAGATGGGCGGTGAAAAGAAAAAACCTCTCATTGCCGAAGTGGAGCGGATCTCCAGTATGGCTAACATTGCTTATGTTCGTCAGAAAGGTCCTTACGGCAACGGAACACCGCTTTTAAATGTTCGTCATATTATTGGTGATGAACCTTTTATTTATACCTTTAGCGACGATTTTATTGTTTCCAAGCCTTCACGTTTTACTCAACTAATTCAAGCCTATGAGAAGTATCAATCGTGTTGCTTGGGCAGTATCCGAATTAAACGTGATGAGGATTATGATCGCTATGGCATTGCCGGCGGCAAAGAGGTTGCTCCTGGAGTCATTGACATTGAAACTATTGTCGAAAAGCCAGGCAAAGATAAGGCGCCTTCAGATTTAGCCAACGTCTCTGGCTACCTCTTTACTCCGGATATATTTGATTATCTTGACGAAGTGGTCAAGAATATTGGTCCGGATGAGGAGTTTTATTACAACGATGCACTCAAGTTGATGCTACGCGACGGAAAGAAAATATATGCCGTCGAGGTCAAGGGTGGCAAATACTACGACACCGGCAACAAGCTTGAATATATGAAAACCGTGGTTGAGTTTGCTCTGAAGCATCCGGAAATCAACGGGCAATTCAGAGCATTTCTGCAAGACACTCTAAAACAAGAAGCAAAATAGCTTGTGAAAAGTCTGGTTGTTAGATATAATAACTCAGTTATTAATTTATTATAGTCAGGCTGTTTTATTCTTCCTGAAGTTATTTGAAAACAGCTGTAGATAAAAGGGAGAGCTAATATGAAATTTACCATTGATGTCAAGAAACTTTTAGAGACCGGCGGTTATTTTGGTCATAAAATTTCCCGTACTAATCCTAAGTCCATTCCTTATACATATAAAGCCCAAAATGGCATTTATCTGATCGATCTATTTCAAACCAAAGAATGTATTGAAAAAGCGATGGCAAAACTTTACGAAGCCGGTAAAAACAGTGAAGATCTTTTAGTGGTTGGTACCAAACGTTTAATTAAAGCCTATCTTAAAGAGTTGCTATCACCTAACGACATTTACTATCTCAGTAATAAATGGGTCGGTGGATTTCTGACTAACTTTGACGAAATATACAAAAATCTAAAGGAAACAAATAAGATGATGACCGAACGAGAACGGGGAGAGTGGAATGTTTTTCCCAAGCACGAAATTTCCAAAAAAGAGAAACGGATGAATAAATTCCTTAAGGTTTACGAGGGCGTGCTCAAAATGCAAGAAAGACCAAAAAACATTCTCATTATTGATACCAAAAAAGAGAAAAATGCACTTAAGGAAGCCATAACCACCAAAGTCACTATTTACGGAATTATCGACACTAATTCTGATCCGACCCAGGTTGATTACCCAATGGTTCTAAACGACGATTCACCTCTGACTTTAGAATATGTCCTTAAGAATTTAATCAATAGTTACCTTGCCGGCCGCAAGAAAATTAAGGTGGTCAAACAAGCCTAAAAACTATGGTTGATTTAAAGAAAGTCAAACAACTGCGTGAGAACACCGGTGCTTCAATTGCTTTGTGCAATAAGGCGCTAAACGAGGCAAAAAATGATCTGAAAAAAGCCTCTGAGCTTTTAAACAAGTGGGGGATTGAATTGGCTGATAAAAAAGGATCTCGTACTACTTCTAATGGAACTATTGCCTCTTATGTTCATCATAATGGCAAAATGGCGGCAACTGTTGTTTTGCTTTGTGAAACTGATTTTGTTGCTAAAAATGAAGCCTTTAAAAAACTGGCTTATGAAATCGCCATGCAAATTTGCTCGATGAACCCTAAGACTACTAATGAATTAATGGAACAGCAGTATATTCGCGATTCAAGTTTAACAGTAGAGACTTTGATTAAGCAGCACATCACTCTTCTTGGCGAAAATATCCGAGTTGGCGAGTTTGTCCGGCTAGTACTTTAACTGCTTCTCGTGTACAATATTCATAGCTGTATTTGGGGGATCGTCTAATGGTAGGACAGCGGCCTTTGGAGCCGTGAGTCGGGGTTCGAATCCCTGTCCCCCAGCCAGCCAGTGTAATTTATCTATCCAAATAAAACCCAAAGAAAACAGGGGATTTAAATAAAGCTAAGTTAAACAGTAAATTATGAATAGACCAATTGCTTTTGGCCGATGTTCAAAGATATTTGAAGTCGATAAAAGTTCGATTCTTAAGCTTTATGACAAAGGTTTTGCCGACGAAAAAATTCAACAGGAGTATGACAACATTAAGCTAATTGCTACTCACACAGATCTTAATATTCCTAAGCCATTAAAAATGGTAAAACTAAATGACCAGACCGGAATCTATTATCAGAAAATTTCTGGCACTTCTCTGATGGACTTGTTTCTTATAAATCCGTTGCGATACTTTACCTATGGTAAGATTATTGCCAAATTACATCGTCAGGTTCATCAATATCAAGTCAATGGCCTCAAAACGCAAATAGAAGTTTTTAGTAAGCTTTTAAAAAATACTAACAGACTTAACTCCAACGAAAAGGAGTTGTTGCTCAATACCTTGCGCCTAAAAAAGCGCTTTGTGCTTTGCCATGGTGATTTTCATCATGGTAATATTATGGTTGATTCTCTGGGAAAGTATTATATTCTCGACTGGATGGATGCTTTCAGTGGTGATTATGTTTTGGATGTTGCCCTGACTGCAGTAAATGCCAGCGTTTCGGATGCACCCAAACACATTCCGCATATTTATTATTATGCCTATGAATTTATTAAGAGAGTTTTAAAGCTGGATAGACGTTATTTGAATTTGTACGGGTCTATTGAGCCGAGAGCAATCAGGGATAATCTACTGCTTGCCTCAGGTATTCATTTAGCTCGATTTTCAGGTAGTAACCTTGCTTCCCACCGTCATTACTTTGAAGCTATTCTAAGTTCAAAAACTTAAGACTGTACATTACTAATATACCAAGCAGGAAAAAAACCAAAGACAAGAAAGATTTGTTGATATTCTTTTCTTTATGTAACTCCGGAACTAAATCTGAGGCGGCAATGTAAATAAAACCGCCGGCAATAATCGGTAAAAACGTAAGTACTGACTCTTCCTTTAAAAAAACCAGTCCTAATACTGCTCCAAAAATAGCAAATAAAGCGGAAAGAAAATTATAAAAAAGTGCCTTTGTTCGCGAGAATCCTGAGTAGAGAAGAATACCAAAATCACCAATTTCCTGTGGAATTTCATGTAAAGCAACCGCCACAGTCGAGGCCAAACCAACGGCTAAACTAACCTGAAAACTGGCGGCAATCACCAAACCATCTAGCAAGTTATGAACCGCGTCACCAAGCAGATTCAACTCACCAGCAACGTGATCGTGGCACTTGCCGGTATGATGATAATGGTGCCAATGAAGTCCTTTTTCAATCAAAAAAAACAGCATAAATCCAACCAGGATATAAGAAAAAACCGCTTCACTTTGCAAAGCCTCATAAGATTCGGGAATCAGATGCAAAAAAGCGTCACCCAAAAGACTGCCGGCGGCAAAGGCAATTACAAAATAAAGAAATCGATCCAGCTGCTTGGCCTTAAAATACAAGGTAATAATTCCCAGCAAAGACAGTAAACTGATGAATAAAGTTGAGCCAATTACTTGCCAATAAATGTTCATTCTGGAATTATAACTGAAAATACTCTAAAATAGGAATATTATTTAGTTTCAAACGTAAAATGAAACAGCCAAAATCTCTTGACAGCGCTTTTTCTCAGGTAAACGAAGAACTACTAACTATGTTTCTCAAAAAACATCATGATTACGGCAAAGGCAATATTCTGGACACCAAGGAATTGGGAATTGCTTTTCGCGTGAGCGACAAGCTCAACCGCCTTAAGTACCTACTCAGCAACAACAAAAATCCTAATAATGAATCAATTGAAGAAACCTGGGTCGACATTGCTGTATACGCCGTGATCGCGGTCATGTACCGCCGCGGTTGGTTTCAAAAATTAGAAGTAAAAAAATGACCGACGACAAATACACAGCTCTCTGGTTATCCTACTCATCAATTAGTGATTTTTTAAGCTGTCCTCGAGCCTATTACCTTAAGAATATTTATCGTGATCCTTCCTCAGGCAATAAGGTTCAGATTGCCGCCCCACCCTTGTCGCTCGGGTCGGCAGTTCACGAAGTGATGGACTTATTATCCAACATTTCATCAAGCAATCGTTTTAAAGAGCCCTTTACTGTACTTCTAGACCGCCAATGGCACCGATATTCCGGCAAAAAGGGTGGCTTTACTAGTAAGGAAATTGAGAAGCAGTATCGCGACAGGGCTGAGGCAATGCTGAGCTATCTTTATCAAAACCCTGGGCCTTTAAAAAATCTGGCTGTCAAAATTAAAATGGATTTGCCTTATTATTGGCTGTCTAAAAGCGAGAATATCATTCTTTGCGGCAAAATCGATTGGTTGGAATATCTTTCGGATCAAGACAGCGTTCATATCATCGATTTTAAAACTGGCCAAAGGACCGAGAAAAAAGACTCGCTTCAATTACCGATTTACTATTTATTGGCCACCAATTGCCAACAGCGGCCTGTGATTAAACAAAGTTATTGGTATTTGGAAAAACGTACTCCACCGGAAGCTCAGGAAATCGCCAGTTACGAAAAATCAGAGAAAATTCTGCTTGATATCGGTCTAAAAATTAAAACCGCGCGTAAACTCAATTCTTTTAATTGTCCGAATCAGGGCTGTTCTTTTTGCCGTCCATACGAACAGATTGTCAAAGGCAAAGCAGAGTTAGTGGGTACCAGTAGTTATAATGTCGATCTCTATTTGATTAGTAAAGAAAGAGTTGACGAACCCAAGAGTATTATTCTGTAATACAGAATAACGAGCCAATTGATTTATATTCCGATAAATATTTTTGGCTGCTCTTAAACATCGAGGCACTCCCGCCGTCCAGATTAATAGCGTCAATAATCACTAGATCATTTTCACTGGCCGCTTCTTGCAGAATTGCAGGTAACTCCGCTAGCTTTGGCCCCAAAAATACCGATTGGCCATCATAAATAATCATTAACAATAAGTTTCCATTGCTCAGAGTTGCCATCACACTACGCCGGGCCAGTTTATCGTTCTTGATCTCAAGCGGAAGCAGAGAACCGTTCTGATAGAGCAATGGTCCAGTCTGCAAAGCTAATTCCAAATCAACGCTTGGTAAAGTATCGGTGATTCCAAACGCACCAAGCTGACTTAACCACAAGAATCCATTAAGTAGACTGCTTTCAAGCGCGGGATAAAGCTCGACCTGACCGATAATCATCAGTCCCAAGGGCTGATGATCGGTATCATAAAATCCACCGTTTATGGCCACCTGACAATTATTGGTACTGATCAAGTCACTGGATTGTTTTTTCTTGTCATTGTTAATCAAATTCAGCTTTGAGTAATCTTCAAGTTCATAAAATACATACTCAAATTTACTTTGAGGTAAAACTGTCGGCCGAACTTTCGGAGTAATCGTATTCTTGAGCGGTTGAGACTTCCAGGGAGAAGATTTAAAAGAAAGTAAAACAAGTATTAAAATCAACAACAGCGGCGATAAAAACAAAGCTCCCTCAGCTAATTTTTTCATTATCAGATATTATATAATGAAACTCGTGAATAAAATAATCGCTCTTGATCCAGGGATAGCCAGAACCGGCTTTGCCATCATGACAAAAGTTGATAATCAAATTACTCCTCTTGAATACGGCTGTCTAACCACTGATGCCAAAGAGACTCTTGAAAAACGGCTTAAAAAACTATACCAAGAGCTTATGAACATAATTATCAAGTACTCTCCAAAGACTATGATTTTAGAAAAAGTCTTTTTTAATAACAATCAAAAAACAGCCATTACGGTCGGACAAGCCCAGGGTGTGATGATCTTGGCCGGAGCGATGAATAATTTGAAAATCGAATTTGTCACTCCGCTTCAAATTAAATCCAGTCTTACCGGTTATGGTTTGGCTGATAAGCAACAGGTGCAAAAAATGGTGAAAACTCTGCTCAATTTGGATCAGATTCCCAAACCAGATGACACCGCCGACGCCTTGGCTTGCGGCTTGACTTATCTTTCTCTTCATCAGTTTGCTGATGTTATATGATTGGGAAAATCAAAGGCTTAGTCAACGAGATCGGTCCTAATTTTGTACTTTTGGATCCTGGCCAAAACGTTTTTTACAAAGTCTTTTTGCCAGCTATTAATATGAAAGATCTTAAGATAGGGGATTCAAAGACGTTTTATATTCATTTTCATGTCCGCGAGAACGAAATTAGTTTATATGGTTTTGCCGATCGAAAACAACTAAGAGTTTATAATATTCTTCTTAATATTTCCGGAGTTGGCGCCAAAAGCGCCCTTTCCATTATTGGTTTTGATCGTTTGGAAAAGATGATCGACGCTGTTAATCAACAAAACCCGGCTTATTTTTCTCAAATACCCGGAATCGGCAAAAAAACAGCACAAAAAATTCTCCTTGATCTTTCCAATAAATTTGAGGTTGAATTTAAACCTCAAAGCCAGTCGCTTACCCAAGACGATCAACTGGTAGTTGACGCCTTGCAATCGCTTGGTTTTAAAAAAGCCGAGGCTTTATCTGCTCTTTCAAAAGTTGATTCAAAACTTACCTTGGAAGAAAAAATCACTCAGGCCATCAAAAATTTAAATACCCATGAGTCAATCAGATAAGCAAACGATGCTTCAAAAAGAAAACTTGTTGCGGCCCAAGTCTTTAAACGATTTTATTGGCCAATACAAAGCTAAAAAAAGCCTTGACCTTTTTATTAAAGCCGCCAAACAGCGAAACGAAACCGCCGAACACTTACTTTTCTACGGACCACCCGGAATCGGCAAGACCACCTTGGCGCATATTCTGGCCCATGAGCTTTCCGGCGATATTAGAATTACCTCTGGCCCGGCCATGGAACGTGCCGGTGATTTAGCGGCAATTCTTACCAATCTCAAAGATCGCGACATTCTTTTTATTGATGAAATCCATCGTTTACCCAAAACTGTCGAGGAGGCGCTCTATCCGGTTTTGGAAGAGTTTTTTTTGGATATTATTTTGGGCAAAGGTCCGGCCGCCCGCAATGTTCGCTTGCCAGTGCCCAAAATCACGGTCATTGGAGCGACAACTCGAGTGGCTTTGCTTTCGTCTCCGCTTCGTGATCGTTTTGGTCTTATTCTCCGACTCGATTATTACAATACCGATGAGATTACTCAAATTGTCCTTCGTAACGCCAAATTAATGAATATTCCAATTACCGAACCTGCCGCCGCCCAAATTGCCCAGCGCAGCCGTAAAACTCCCAGAATTGCCAATCGCACCCTTAAGCGGGCCCGCGATCTTTTTCAGATTGATAAATTCAAGGTCATCGACGAGGTGCTAGTCAAAAAACTTTTTTCCATTCTTGAGTTGGACAGTCATGGTTTGTTTTCGCAGGATCGGCACTATCTAGAAACTTTAATTACCAAGTTTGACGGCGGACCGGTAGGAGTGGAAACAATGGCCAGCGCCATGAGTGAGGA
>MGBO01000021.1:13905-162544 GCA_001788295.1 Candidatus Roizmanbacteria bacterium RIFOXYC1_FULL_41_16
AGGAATTTATCGAGCCGTTTCTGCTTCAGATGGGATTAATTAATCGCTCTAGTCGTGGACGAATTGCCACTGAAAAAGCCTACGAACATCTGGAAATAAAACAGAAGTAGGATATTTTTATCTAAAAAATTTCTTACTTAATTAGAGTTCTATCAATCTTTGATTTAAGTAAAGTCGCATGAAAACAAAATTTTCCTTGCTGACAATTTAGACAAGTACTCTGGTGCATTAATAAATCAGTCCTAGCTCTGCTATAAGAATCTTGTTCAGGTACTTCTTCTTGATTAGGCTGTCTGTATTCTTTCATAATTCAGACTATTATAACACACTAAGTATGTCTTTGTCGGAGACCGGGGAATTGAACCCCGTACCTCTCGGTCCCAAACCGAGCGTTCTTCCGGTGAACTAGTCTCCGAATAAGTGCCGGGAGAGGGACTCGAACCCTCACGCCCTTTTGGGACACAGGATTTTAAGTCCTGCTTGTCTACCATTCCAACATCCCGGCAATCCGATTTTCTCAGGTTTGATATATTATATATTATACAAGATGAAAACTAAGCTGAGGTTTCTTCTGTTTGGACTGCTCTTTTTGGTTTCTTTTTTTATTTTAAATTTTATTTCCACCAATCAGATTCCTTTTTTATCCCGCGCTTTCTACCAAAAAGCCAATCTGGTTATTGATGCCAAAGATTTTGTTGGGCCACTTCAACACAACTGGCAAGCGCTGGCTCAAGGCGGCGAGGAAAGCGGAGTCCGGATGCTGGAAAACGTGTCTTTGCCAGCCTCAGCTTTGGCTCCCAGATACATTCGGCTCGATCATATCTATGATTTTTACAATGTTGTTTCCCGAGACTCAAACAATCAACTTCAATTTAATTGGACAGAGCTCGACGCTACCGTTTGTGACATTTACCGGATGGGCGCCAAGCCTTTTTTTGTCTTGGGTTATATGCCCCCAACACTTTCCTCAGACGGCAGTTTAATTTCTACACCCAAAGACTGGTCCGAATGGTCACTCTTAGTGCAAAAAACAGTTGAGCGTTATAGCGGTTTGGATACTCGTCTGTGCGGCGGAGTTTATGCCGACTGGCTCAAGGATATCTATTATGAGGTTTGGAATGAACCGGATCTGGAGGGATTTGGCAAGTGGAGTATTTATGGCGGAAAAGATTACCGCGCCCTTTACTATTATTCTGCCAAAGGGGCAATGGCGGCCCAAAACGTCAATCATTATCTGATTGGTGGCCCAGTCACGACCAGACCGTATCGCAACTGGTTTTTGGGACTAATTAACTACACCAAGCAGCAAAATTTGCCTCTTGATTTCATTTCCTGGCACCATTATTCGACTGACACCAATGATTTCAGCAACGAGTTACGCAATATTGGCTCTTGGTTGAGTGATCCGACCCTTAAGAAATATCGTGAACTGCCTAAGATCATCTCAGAATGGGGTTATGATTCAAATCGCAATCCAATTGCCGACACCAATGTTGGTGCGGCCCACACTGTCGCTACTATCCGTGATCTTATTGACCAAAAAGTCGAGATGGCCTTTGCTTTTGAACTTAAGGATGGTTTAAATCCCAGTTGGGGAATTTTTACTTATGAAGGACAACCCAAGCCCCGTTTTTACGCTCTCAAGCTTCTGAATGTTTTGGGTCGCCATCGTTTGGCCGTTCAAGGCGAGGGCTCGATTGTCAAAGCAATTGCCTCAACCGGCGCCGCTGGTCGCATCAGTTTGGTCGTAGTTAACTATGATCCCACCAACAGTCGGATGGAAGCCGTACCTCTCACAATCAACAACTTAGCCAATGGCACCTACCGAATAGTCCAAACCGATTTGCAGGAACAGCAAATGACTGAGGATGTTATGATCCAAACCGGAGAAATCAAACGAATGTTATTACTGAACCCAAATCAGGTCGTCAGTTTGGAAATTAGCCAGCTTCAATGAACCTTAGTTACGCGTTGCGACCAAAGACACTGTCTGAATTTATCGGACAGGAACATCTGGTTGGCAAAGACCAGCTTCTTTTTCGGCTTTTTCAATCACAAAACCTGATTTCTCTGATTTTCTGGGGCCCGCCAGGCAGCGGTAAAACCACGCTCGCCAATTTGATTGCCAAACAATTTAAAGCTGATTTCTATTCGCTATCGGCAGTTGCCAGCGGTAAAAAGGATCTCCAACTAATTATTGCCAAGGCCAGACAAAATCAGATCCAAGGTCGCCAGACCTTGCTTTTTATCGACGAAATTCACCGTTGGAACAAAGCCCAGCAAGATACTCTTTTGCCTTATGTTGAATCAGGATTAGTCATCCTCATTGGCGCGACCACCGAAAACCCCAGTTTTGAGATCATTGGTCCGCTGTTATCTCGCTCCAAATTGTTGATTTTTAACAAACTTACGGATCAAAATTTAAAAACAATAATCAAGCGCGCCATTACAAACAAAAGTTTGGGAATTGCCAAATATGGCAAGAGCTTGGATAAATCAGCGATGGATTTACTCATTCGGTTAAGCGGCGGTGACGCCAGAATTGCTTTAAACGCGCTTGAGATTGCCATTTACTCTTACCGAGACAAAATTATCACTGCAGAGATAATCAAAAATATCTTTCAGACCAAGTCAGCCGGCCTTTATGACAAAGACGCCGATCAACATTATCACACTATTTCCGCTTTTATCAAATCCATGCGCGGGTCTGATGTCGACGCCAGTCTTTATTATCTGGCCCGAATGCTGGAGAGCGGGGAAGACCCCAAGTTTATTGCCCGCCGAATGATTATTTTTGCGTCTGAGGATATTGGCTTAGCGGATCGTGGTGCCCTTATTCAAGCCAACGCCGCTTTTGAGGCGGTCACCAAGATTGGCTTGCCTGAGGCCAAACTGATTCTCGCTCACATTGTCATTTATTTGGCTTTGGCCAAAAAGTCTCGCAGTGTTGCCAATGCCTTGTCTAAAGCCATTAAAGCTGTCTACGATTATCCAAACGAGCCGGTTCCTTTACATCTTCGTAATCCTAGTACTTTACTAAATAAAAATCTTGGCTATGGCCAAAACTATGCTTGGAGCGAACAATTTGTTGGGCCAACTAAAGCCCTGTCTTTTCTGCCAGACAAGCTCAAAAAGCAGCGTTTTTATTCCTCAATAAAAGAGGGGTGATATAATAAAGTGTCGCCGCCCTAGCTCAACGGTAGAGCATCCGCTTTGTAAGCGGCAGGTTGGGGGTTCGATTCCTCTGGGCGGCTCATTCAAACAAGCCAAAGCCTGATTTTTAATCCTATAGCAATTATTATTTAGAGTGTTCTTAGGCGCCAAACTCAGCAGACCCTGTTGCTTAACCTAACATCTTCTGCTATAATGGTTGCCTATGGTTTATGATGCCAAAAGCGTTGTTGTTCTGGAGGGCCTGGAACCGGTCCGTAAGCGTCCGGCAATGTATATTGGTACCACTTCTATTGATGGCGTTCAGCATTGTCTCAACGAAATCATCGACAATTCAATCGACGAAGCCTTGGCTGGTTTTGCCTCAACTATTCAAATCACTATTCATCAAAACAATTACTTTACCGTAGTCGACAATGGTCGTGGCATTCCGGTTGATATGATGCCACAGTACCACAAAAGTGCTTTGGAAATTCTTTTAACTAAACTTCATGCCGGCGCCAAATTTGACAGCAAAACTTATAAAGTCTCCGGCGGTTTGCACGGCGTCGGTTCCAGTGTTGTCAATGCGCTCTCAGACGATTTTGTTGCCGAGGTCCGGCGCGATAATCAGTTTTATCGGATGGAATTTTCACGCGGCGTACCCAAAACGGGCTTGCAAAAGTCAGCCAAAAGCCAGCTTGGACTGGCCTCAACCACCGGCACGGCCATTTCCTTTCATCCGGATCTAGAGATTTTCAAAACCGGAATCGAATTGGATATTAAGCGAGTTCTTAAGCAAGTCAAAGAACGAGCCTATCTTTCTCCAGGTGTTTTTTTCAAGGTCTTTGATGAGCGGATCAATCTTAAAAAAGGCTATTATTTTCAAGGCGGGATTAAATCCCTGGTTGAGGACATTAACATAAATAAAAAACCGCTTCACCCAACTATTTATTTTAAAGACGAGAAAGATTCCATTCAGGTCGAAGTCGCGCTTCAATATACGGACGCCATTAAGGAAAGTCTTTACTCCTTTGTGAACGTCATCAACACCAAAGAAGGTGGCACTCATGTCACTGGTTTTAAAACCGCCCTTACCAAAATCATCAACGACTATGGCAACAGCCAGGGTGTGATCAAAAAGGGGAATTTATCCGGAGACGATACTAAAGACGGTCTTACTGCCGTCATTTACCTGAAAATGCCAGCCACCGACCTTCAGTTTGAGGGCCAAACCAAGACTAAGCTCGGTAATTCCGAGGCCCAGGGAATTGTTCTCCAGATTGTCAAAGATCATCTGACCCGTTATTTTGAAGAAAACCCAAGCGCCGCTAGCGCCATTATGCAAAAGGTGTTAGTGACTCAGCAAGCTCGACTGGCAGCCAAAGCGGCCCGAGACTCAGTCATTCGAAAAAGCGCGCTTGAGGGCGCCACTCTTCCGGGTAAGCTGGCCGATTGTCGCGAAAAAGACCCGGCCAAATCCGAACTGTTTATTGTTGAAGGCGATTCGGCTGGCGGTAGTGCTAAGCAAGGCCGCGATCGCCATTTTCAGGCTATTTTGCCACTGCGAGGTAAGATCCTTAATTCAGAGAAGTCATATTTAGATCGAGTGATGACTTTTAAAGAGTTGCGGGATTTGGTCGTCGCCATTGGCACCGGTATTTCCGATTTGTTTGACTACAAAAAACTCAGATACCACAAAATTATCATTATGACCGACGCCGATGTCGATGGCGAGCACATCATGACGCTCATTCTTACTTTTTTCTTCAGGCATTTACCCGAGATTGTTGAAAAAGGCCACATCTATATCGCTCAACCGCCATTGTTTAAATTAAGCGCCAACAAAAAAGTTTATTATGCTTATTCCGAAGCGGAAATGAACAGAATTGCCAAGGAAAAGTTCAGTGGCAATTATTCTCTACAAAGATACAAAGGTTTGGGTGAAATGAATCCTGAACAACTTTGGAGCACGACCATGAATCCGGAAAATCGTGTTTTAAGAGTTATTAATGTCGAGGACTCGCAAGAGGCCGACCAAACTTTTAGCATGTTAATGGGTGAAGAAGTACCGCCTCGCAAGAAATTCATCCAGACACACGCCAAAAGCGCCAATTTGGATATTTAATTAATAGTTTATTTAATATTGATGAACTTTAGCAAACTGCCACTTGAGCTAGAAAAGCTCCCTAATATAATGGTTTTTGTCGAAATTCCCATGGACAGCAAGGTTAAATATGAAATCGATGAAAAAACCGGCTTTTTGATGGCCGATCGTTTTTTATTTACAGCGATGAAATTTCCTTTTAATTACGGTTTTATTCCTAATTCCGTGGGTGAAGACAACGATCCTTTAGATGTGTTATTACTGGCTTCAGAAACTGTGTCTGCCGGAGCGGTCGTTAAAGCCAAGATCATCGGTATGCTGGAAATGAAAGACGAGGCCGGAATTGACACCAAATTAATTGCCGTGCCCATTAAGAAAATCGATCCCTTATACGGCGTGTACGAGAATATCGACGATATTCCAGTTGCAGTAAAAGACAAAATCAAGCATTTCTTTGATCATTATAAAGAATTAGAGCCAGGCAAGTGGGTCAAAACCGAGCGTTTTCTTGACCAAAACAAAGCTTTGGCTCTTGTCAAAAAGTTGTCAAAGTAAATAATACATGACTACCATAATCCCCACAGACATCACTCAGGAAATGAAGCGATCCTATCTGGATTACGCCATGAGTGTGATTGTGGCCCGCGCTTTGCCAGACGTACGGGACGGTCTCAAACCCGTACAGCGCCGGATTATTTATACCATGCACAAGCTTGGCTTGTCCTCCACTAGCCGCTATTCCAAAAGCGCCAAGGTAGTCGGTGAAGTTTTGGGTAAATACCATCCTCACGGCGATTCACCGGTTTATGAGGCGATGGTCAGAATGGCTCAGGAGTTTTCAATGCGTAATCCCTTAATCAAGGGTCAGGGTAACTTTGGTTCAATTGACGGTGATCCGCCGGCAGCTATGCGTTATACCGAGGCCAAACTAGCCAAAATTAGCGACGAGTTGTTGGCTGATTTACACAAAAATACGGTCCAATTTCGGGATAACTTCGATGCCACTCTGCAGGAGCCGGATTGTTTGCCGGCCATGATTCCTAATTTATTGGTAAATGGCTCAGAGGGAATCGCGGTTGGAATGGCCACCAAGATTCCGCCACATAATTTAAAGGAACTTCTCCAAGGTTTACTATTAATGCTAGAGAAGCCGGTTTATAGCACACAGGTTAGCCTGGATGAGGCGGCCAAATCCGTGGGTTTTAACGTCACTTTGGAGGAACTGATGCAGTTTATTAAAGGCCCGGATTTTCCGACAGGCGGCCATGTTTACAGCAAAAAAGATATTTATCAGGCTTACCTTACCGGTCGCAACTCATTACTGATGCGGGGAGTCGCCAAAATTGAGGAAATTGGCAAGGGCAAAGAAGCGATTATCATTACCGAGCTTCCTTATCAGGTCAACAAAGCCACTTTGGTTCAGAAAATTGCTTCCCTGGTTCAAGACAAAAATATTGTCGGTATTTCGGACCTTAGAGACGAGTCTGATCGACGGGGGATTCGCGTGGTTGTTGAACTCAAACGTGATGCCGTCGCCAAAAAAATTCTCAACAATTTGTTTCTTAAAACTCAGTTGCAAAACACCTTTCCAGTTAATATTGTCGCCCTTGTCGAGGGCGTTCCGCAAACATTATCGCTCAAAACCATTCTTGAATTGTTTCTCAGGCATCGCTCCCATGTTGTCATTGCCCGCACCCGTTTTGATCTTGAGCAAGCCAAACACCAGGCTCATATCTTAGAGGGTTTATTGATTGCCATTGATAACATTGACGAAGTCGTCGAGATTATCAAAAAGTCAGCCAGTGAATCAATCGCCAAAGAACGTTTGATTGCCCGATTTAAATTATCCGAGATTCAAACCCAGGCGATTTTAGATATGCAGCTCAAAAAACTGACTGGCTTGGAAAAAGACAAGCTGCAACAACAACTTTTGGAATTACGTAAAGAAATTACCAGATTGGAAAAAATTCTCAGTTCCTTGGCCAATATTTTTGCCGAGATCAAAAAAGAGTTTCTACTTCTGATGGAGAAATACAAAGAAGGTCGACGTACCAAAGTAATCGCCTCACGCCCGGGTGAGTTTTCCGAGGAGGAACTGATCGAAAACAAAGATACTTATATTTTATTGACTCACAACGGTTACATCAAACAACTACCCAAAAGCGTGTTTAAAGTCCAAAAACGCGGCGGCAAGGGGGTTTCGGCAATCAAAACCCACGAGGACGACGAAGTCATGAAACTGGAGTACTGCCAGACTCACGACAATCTTTTGTTTTTTACCAATCAGGGTCGTGTTTTCCAGCTGCGAGCTTGGGAAATTCCCGAAAGCTCACGACAATCCAAAGGTAAAGCCATTGTCAATCTGGTCAATCTTAACGGCCATGAAAAAATCACCACTTTCTTTCCTTTAAATCTGGAGGACAGTCGTGACGATCGGGCTTTCTTGTTTGTCACTAAGCACGGCGTGGTCAAAAAAACTTCATTATCCGAGTACAACAATATCAGAGCCAACGGTTTGATTTCAATTAAACTCAAGAGTGGCGACGAACTTATTAGTGTTGAAATGGTCAGGAAAGACAACTTTGTTTTTCTGGTTTCCTCAGGCGGCAAAGCCATCACTTTTAATGAAAAAAATGTCCGTAGTATGGGCCGAATGGCGAGCGGGGTACGCGGTATCAAGCTTCGAGCTCAAGAAGTAGTCTCTTCAGTCAGTATTGTGCCTTTAAAAACCATTGAGAACAGCTTTATTCTGATCATTACCAAAAAAGGCTATGGAAAACTGGTTAAGGCCAAACAGTTTAAGTCACAAAACCGCGGTGGCATTGGCATTAAAGCCGCCAATATTACCGAAAAAACCGGTTCAATTGTTTTTTCTTCGCTGATAGACAATCTGGAGTCAGAAATGGTTTTGTCTTCCTACAGTGGTCAGACGGTCAAGGTTCCGGTCAAATCAATGCCGATTTTGTCTAGAAATACACAGGGGGTTATTTTAATGCGCTTTTCCCAGACCAAGGATGGAATTGCGGCGGCAACATTAATCTAAATGAAAATCGATTGCCAGATTCTTTATGATCAGCTGCTGGACGATGTCCGGCAAAAGCTCAACAAGGGTAATATTGCCAAAATCCCGCCCAAAATGGTTATCTTCTCGATTGCGCCGGATAAGCTGACTCAAATTTTCCTAAAGCAAAAACAAAAGCTGGCCGAAAGTTTGGGAATTGTTTGTCAGATCATCAGTTATGATCAAGTCCCGCTGTTTCAACAATTTGCAACCGATATTAGGACATCAGCCAACAGCCGCAAAACTCATGCGGTCATTATCCAGCGGCCACTTCCTTCTGAATTGACCTCGGCCACTCTGGAGAATTTTATTCCCTTGCTTAAGGAAGTTGAGGGCACCAAGTACAAAACGCCATATCAATCACCGGTTGGTTTGGCCACTCTTTCAATTCTCAAATATATTGCCACTGATTTTAATCAATGGAAAATTAAACCCAAAGACACGGAGTTTTTCAAACGGCATTTTAAGAAAAAGTTCATTGTTTTGGCCGGCCGCGGACGCACAACTGGCTCGCCAATTGCCAATACCCTGGTTCAGTATAAATTAGCCATGGTTATTACACATTCTCATACACCCAATCCGGAGAATTTTTACCGCCAGGCCGATATTGTTATCACTTCAACCGGAAAACCGGTGATTACGGCTGAAAATATCAAACAAGGCGCCACACTCATTAATTTTGGCTATCGTCGAGAAGACGACAAAACAGTGGGGGATTACCTTGAATCAGAAGTCGAAGAGAAAGCGGCCTATTACACGCCGGTTATTCACGGTACTGGACCTTTGAGTCTGGCTTACCTAATGAAGAATGTTGTCGACGCCTACCTCCGTCAAGAAAAATAACCCTCCGTTCCATTTCGGGAATGGAATAGCTTGTTAGGACTTGCTTTTCTTTTTGAATAAATCCTTGGCTTCGTCTGAGCCAACATAACATTTGCCATTATCATAGACAAATGGCACGCCAATACTACTGGTATCTAATCCACAAATCTTAGCCGCTTGCTGAAGTTGGTCGGCGTTGGCTTTATTTTGATAAACTTCTTTTTTATCAAACTTTACTTTTTTGGCAATCTGGTTCTCCTCAAGCCATATATTCAGTTCTTTACAATGAGGACAAGTATTGCCGTAAAAGTATATAAAGGCGTCTTTTTTAAGAGTGGTAAGGGGAGTGACTGATGAAGAATTCTGTGTTGCGGTATAAACCAAGAACAAAGTTCCAAAAAGAGCGACTAAAATAATGATCAAAGCAAACAGTTGTTGTTTCATTTTGGTTATAACAGTTTATAAAATTCGTCTTTGATTTGCAGCCGCTTTTTTTCCCAAACCGGTTCGCGGCGACAAAGTCGGGCAGTATCTTGAGGATCGGCCAAAAGCAGTTCGGCAATAATTTCAAAGTGCAGAGTATTCTGAGAGGCTTTCAAAAGAACTACGTCACCTGGTCTAAGAAGGCGCTCCTTAATAAACAAACCGGCTTGATAGGTGTTTTGAAAATGATGAAGAGCGGTTTCTTCGTACTTTTTCTGTAATATTGGGTAAGCGTGTTGTAGCATTTCCGGACCCACTAAAACTACCTGGTCAAATTTCAGTCTTAAAATTTCCTTAGCTAGATTCTGATGTTGCTTCTCGCTTTCCATTCCGAGTTCGCGCATATCGCCCAAAACCGCAATCTTGCGCTTGCCTGGATATTCATCCAAAACCTCCATTAAGGATTTGGTCGCGTAAAAACTCGAATTATAGCTGGAGTCAATAATTTTGGTACCATTAAGTCCTTCCAGAATTGAACAAATACCAGGATTAAATTGATATGTCGATAACGCTTCATTAAAATCGCGATCCGAGACCTTGAGCAACTTAGCCAAAATGTAACCAGCCAACAAAGTATAGCCAAAATTTTTAGGGGCAATAAAAGGCAACTCGATTTCCGGCTTTTCCTTGTCCATCTTCAGTTTGAATGTTGTTCGTTTGCGGAAAATTTGCCAGCTGCCAAAAGAGTAATTACCCTGTCGTTGCTTAAGATCATATCGGTTGAAACGATAACCTCGCAAAGACTCTGTAATAAATTTTGAGTCGGCGTTTACCATACCCACGAGCTTCTTACTGGTCCCAAACATTTTGGCAAACTCAGCCGCCACAGCCGAAGCTGGATTTTGATATTTCCCCAACTTTACCAGTTTGTCAAAGTTGGCAGTGTGAGTAGCATAAGAGCTTACCCAAAAAACATACTCAGGTTTTATAAATGAAGCAAAAAAAGCCATTTCTCCAATCCGATCAACGTCCAATTCAACCACATAGTACTGTTCTTTAAAAGTAAACAAGCACCGAAACACCGAATAAAATGGCACCTTTAGGGCTTGCCAAAACCATTCTTCTACCGAGTAATTAGTAATATGAATATCAAGGACGTCCAAAGGAATGGCAAAGGCACTGTTAGCCTTACGACTTTTGCGACATGAGTATTTCTTGGTAATAATTTGATGAAACAAATTATGAGCATTGCTTTTGCCGGCAGAACCCATCACCACCACAATCTGTGGGTGCCAACGTTTCAAGACAAGACTGGCAAAAAAACGAAAATATCTGGCGATCGGGAAATACAACTTCTTGGCAAGCCATAGATAAAGTCTATGTTTCATAAGCTAATTATAGCAAACTGAATAATTGCTTAGCAACAATCCAAACCTAATTTTTGGCAAACAAACGGCAAGAGTGCTAATAGCAGACAGTGCTTTTGTCTGCTAAATATTACCTTGAAATCAAAGGGTTGTTGCAACAGTCCAAATCAATCACGAAAAAGCTTTATAAAAGTCTCTTTGGGGATAGAGACTGTTCCAACTTGCTTTAAGTCACTCTTTCCCTTTTTTTGTTTTTTGAGTAATTTGTCCTTCCTGGTTCGGTCACCGCCGTAAAGTTTGGCAGTGACGTCTTTCCTAAACGGAGCCACTCGACTACTGGCAATTATCTTGTTTTGAAATCGAGCTTGAATTTTAATTTCAAATTGTTGACGAGGTATTAATTTTTGCAATTTGGTGACATATTTTTGCGCCACAAAAAAGGCCTTATTTTTGACCACGATTTGAGAGAACTCATCAATCGGCTTAAGGTTGATCAAAATTTCCAGCTTGCTGGCTTCTACATATCGATATTCCAAGAACTCCCAATCAAGGCTGCCGTACCCAGAGGTAGCACTTTTGAGAGTATCAAAAAAATTATTCCCCATTAATTCGGCCAGCGGAATTTCAAGCCCCAAAACCAATTGGTTTTGCAGATTTAAATTGGTGGTTGTCAAAATTCTGGCACGATATTCATAGCTCAATTGCATAACGGCGTTGATGTAATCCTGAGGAATAATGACCGTGGCCTTGGCAATCGGTTCGTAAAACTGTTGATCACGGATTTGAAACTCAACCTGTGCCGGAGTAATCACCAAATCCAAATTGTGCTCCTGTTCGAGTCTTTCTCTAATAATTTCGGCATGCAATAATCCCAAAAACCCCACTCGTAATCCCGGACCCAGAGCCTGGCTATAAATGCCAACATAATCCAAAGACGAATCGTTGAGCGCCACCTTTTCCATCGCGGCCACCAATCTTTCGTAATCAGCATTATCAGTTGGAAAAATAAAAGCATAAACCATTGGCTTGGTTTTGCGATAACCGGGTAAGGCCGGAGCCGGCAGCAATTCAGTGGTAAAAGTATCGCCCACACGCACCTGCTTGATTGACTTCAGGCCCGTCACAAGATAACCAATCTCGTTTTCCAATAACTTGGATGACGGATCCAATTCTGGGGTAAAATAACCGACTTCACCGGAGACAAAATTTTGCGAACTGCCAATTAGTTTCAGCCGCTGACCCTTTTGTAAAGAGCCGCCAAAAACCCTAACAAAAGCAATCACACCACGGTGAGGATCATAATAAGAATCAAAAATCAGAGCTTGAGTGACAGTCGAGTCAACTTCTGCGCTTTTGGGAGCCGGAATTTTCTCAATCACTGCTTTTAACAAAGCTTCACAGTTTTGCCCGGTTTTTGCCGAAATAGACAACACTTCAGATTCGTCGATTTTCAAAAAACTAGCCAAGTCAGCTCTGACTTTTTCCACCTGAGCCTCAGACCGATCAATTTTGTTCAAAACCGGAATGACAACCAAATTTTGTTCCAAAGCTTTATAGGTGTGGGCAATTGTTTGAGCCTGAATACCCTGAGTAGCGTCGACCAACAAAATAACACCCTCGACACAAGCCAAAGTGCGCTCGACTTCATAAGAAAAATCCACATGGCCTGGAGTATCCACCAAATTGAGAGTGTAGCCCTGATATTGGAGCCGGACAGGGGCAAGCTTAATAGTGATACCACGCTCTCGAGAAATCGGATTGCGGTCCAGAAGCTGCTCATCATGATTGTTCTTGTCAATCAAACCGGTAATTTCCATTAATCGATCAGCCAAAGTACTTTTTCCATGATCAATGTGAGCAATAATGGCAAAGTTTCTGATTTTCATCTCTTGTAGTATAGCATCTTGAGCAGGCTGTTAGTCGATTACTACAATCTTCACCGTGGAGCTGCCTCCTTCCACGGCCCAGTAATCGCCATGAATAACAATGAATTTGTCGCCGCTTGCCGCCAGTTGTTGGTCAGCCAAAAATTTGATCACGGCGCGCACATGGCCGCCAGTGACTTCCTTGGTCTTCTCATAGCCAGAGTCCTGGACAAAGGAAAGCACACCATAATTAAGACTGAGTTTGTCCGCAACAGCTTTAGATGGACAAAACGCATATAAGGGCACGCCGGCACGGTAACGAGATAATAAATTAACAGTTCGTCCGGTTTGAGTTAAGACAATAAAACCCTTGACGTTCAAATGGGCCTGACTGGCTTTAAGATACAAATTATAAGCCGTGTCTGCCACCAGATTTTCCTGATGATTGATGGCAAAATTATATTGTAAGCGAAGATCGGCCTGAGTGTAGCGCTCAGTATAACTGAGGGTTTTCGCCATATATTTGACAGCGGCCAAAGGATGTTTTCCAGAGGCGCTTTCGGCCGAAAGCATCACCGCGTCGGTCCGGTCGTAAACGGCGTTAGCAACGTCAGATACCTCGGCCCGAGTGGGCAGGGGATTGTTGATCATGCTTTCAAGCATCTGGGTTGCCGTAATCACCGGTTTACCTGCCTCCAAGCACTTACGAATCAATAACTTCTGATAATAAGGGACCTTTTCCAAAGCCAGCTCAATACCCAAATCACCTCTGGCCACCATTACCGCATCGCTCACATCAATAATTTCGTCCAAATTTTCCAAGCTATTTTTGGTTTCAATCTTGGCAATAATTTTGGCTTTAATTTTGAGTTTGTCCATCTCTTTACGCAACAGGGTAATGTCGTCGTGAGTTCGCACAAAAGAAAGAGCGACAAAATCAATTTCTTCCTTAAGTGCCAGCTGCAAGCCCTCGAAATCCCGTTCAATTAAAACCGGAAACGGAAAATCGGCTCCGGGAATATTTAAGGACTTGTTGTTTTTCAAAACCCCTGGAGTTTGTACGATCAAATAGGCTTTGTCTTGTTCTCTTAAAAACTTAAAGCTAAAATAGCCGTCATCCGCATACAAAATTTGGCCATTTTTAAGATGGGAAATAATACTAGGGTGAGAAATAGAAAATCCCGGCTCTTTACCCAAGAAAGCCCTTTCGCCAAAAGCCAACTTCTGATTCTGTGTTAATTCCAGTTGGTCAAAAGTCATCTTGATTCTGATTTCCGGCCCTTGCAGATCAATAAGTGTCCCAATGTTGACTTTCATTCTGTTGGCAATGTCGTTCACGCGTCGAATTCGGTCTTGATGCCAATCAACGGTGTTATGCTTAAAGTTAAAACGAAAAACATTGACGCCGGATTCAATCAGCTGCTTAATCATTTCCGGCTCATCAGAAGCCGGACCAATCGTCGCTACAATTTTCGTCAGTTTCAACATACTTTCATTCTATAAACATTGACGGCAAAAAGCCAACGGCGTTATGAAGATATGATAAGATATCACTATGCCAGAAGAACAAACTGATGTTAGTCAATTCTTTAGTCGCTACCAGTCCAAAAAATTCAAGCGTGGTGAAGTCATTCTCAATCCCTGTGCCAAAATCAGTCAGATTTTTTATTTAGAGAGTGGTTTTGTTAAGCAATATTTGCTTACCAAAGACGGTCGCGTTAAAGCGGTCAATATTTACAAGCCTGGTTCTTACTTTCCTATTATTATGGCTTTGGCAAGAGCGGAGAATCGCTATTTTTTTGAAGCCATCGACGACGTTTCCGTTAATCAAGCTCCGGTTGAGGCAGTGCTTGATCTGATGCGTCAAGAACCCAAAATTACTCTTGATTTGTTCAAGCGCTTTTCAGGCGGTATGGACGGAGTTCTCAATATTATGCAAAGCCTGATGTACGAAGCCAGTCAGAAAAAACTGGCCGCTTTTTTACTGATGCTGTGTCAACGTTTTGGCAAGCGCCGCGGTAATTACGTCAAAATCACTATTCCGCTCACTCATCAGGATCTGGCCAGTTTTACCGGCATGATCCGCGAAACCATCAGTTTTGAAATGAAAAAGCTGCAGGAGAAGGGGATTGTTGTTAAAAATAATAGCCGGAAGGCCATTGAGATAAAGAATCTTATTGGCCTACAAAATATTGTTCTATCGTGATAAAACTTTTAAACAAACTTTTAAGAAATGTGTACGTTCAGGGTAGTTTTTTTTTAACTGTTTCATCTTTGCTGATTAATTTCATCAATTATCTATTTCATTTTTTAGCGGCCCGAATTCTCAAACCGGCTGGATATGGTAATTTGGCGGCCTTTTATTCGTATGCTATTATTTGCTCTGTTCCAATATTAGTCTTTACAGTTATTATTGTTCAAAGAATCGGCTCTCACGTTAAAAACAGTCGTCAATATACCAGAACCATTGTAATACGATTTCTATTAATTCTTAAAAAGATTCTGCCGATTCTATTTCTTCTTTTCTTATTAACTCCTCTTTTGTCCTCGTATACAAATTTACCGGTTGAAATTACTTACTTGATATTTCCCTCAATATTGTTAAGTTCAGTTTTGGGTTTTTACTTAGCTGTTTTCCAAGGACTTAAAATTTTTTTACTTTTTTCTATTCTTTCTTTAATTTTGGCTTTATCCAAATTACTAAGTATCTTTTTGCCATTGTTTTATCTCGGTCAACTTTTTCACGTCTTATTGTTTCAAACAACAGGGATTGCGTTTGTTCTATTAATTTCGGCATTTTACACAAATAAATTCCTAAAACTCACCGATACTGAGTTGTCAAAAAGTAGCCGGACAAATTTGGACAAAATTATTTTTAATCGCCAATTTTTCATTACTTTAATGTCAATGATGGCAATTGTGATAATCAGCAATTACGATATTATCTATGTGAAGCGAAATTTTGAGGCCAATGTTGCCGGATTCTACAGTGCCTGGTCTATTTTCGGCAAAATTACTTATTACCTAGTTGGGCCAGTCCTTCAGGTTGTTTTGGTTTTCTTTTCCAATCGTTCTCAGTCTAAGTCACAGGAAAAAGTATTATATTTTTCAGGCGCTCTAATTGTTCTTGTCGGCATCTTCACTTATTTTAGCTACAAATTTATTGGTGAACGATTTGTTTTGATTTTGTTTGGGAATCAATATCAAAGTATTTATGCCTACCTTGGCTATGCATCATTATACGGTATCACTTACAGCTGTTTAAACTTGATGAATACTTACTTTTTGGCTAAGAATAGTCTCTCTGCCTTAATATTACCAGTGGCTTTACCGGCTTATCTTTTTCTGATTACCCAGGTAAAAGACAGTCTTCAAAATATTATGCATCTCAACATTTACTTCTCCGCGTCTGTTTTTTTGCTTTATACTTGTTCACATATATATTCCAGAATAAAAACCAACAATGGCAGATGATAATTTAGATCACTTTTTGAGCCTGATCATTCCGGTTTACAAGCAAGAGGCAACCATCGTTCGTAATATTCGCGAAATCAAACAGGCATTAGACAAGATTCGTTATCCTTATGAATTAATTGTCGTCATTGACGGCCTGATCGACAAATCATATGACAAATTGAAAAAGGCCAAAATTCCAAATGCCAAAATCATTGTTTATAAAAAAAATCATGGCAAGAGTTATGCTATCAGAGCCGGAATGAACAAAGCCAAAGGGGATTATGTGATGTTTATTGATTCCGGAATGGAAATCGATCCTAACGGTATCTCCATGCTTCTGGAGCATATGGAATGGTACAACGCCGATATTATTGTTGGTTCCAAAAGACACCCGGCTTCACTGATAAATTACTCACGCTCCAGAAGGATTTTGAGTTTTGGTTATTATTATTTAGTCAGGTTATTATTTGGCGTCAATGTTCGAGACACTCAAGCCGGTATTAAAATTTTTAAAAAAGAATTAATAAAGAAAGTACTGCCTCGTTTAGTTGAGAAAAGATTTGCCGGCGATCTAGAAATATTGGTCGTTGCCAAAACACTCGGTTATCACCGAATTTTTGAAGCCCCAATTAAACTGGATTATAAGCTGGGAAAAATTACATCAGCAGCCAATCTGACAGCGATCTGGAAAATTTTATTTGATACACTGGCAATTTTTTACCGGTCGCGAATTCTCAAATCCTATAATCAATCCTTAAAGAATAAATGAACATCTTGTGGTTTACCTGGAAGGACCAAAAGAATCCTGATGCCGGAGGTGCAGAATTTATTAATGAGGGCTTGGCCTCAAGGCTGGCAAAAAACGGTCACCACGTTAAATTTATCGTCGCTAATTTTAAAGGGGGCTCAAGTCACGAGCAGCTAAGAGGTTATGAAATCAATCGAGTCGGTAACCGATACACCGTATATTTTGAGGCCTTTCGTTATTTTAAAAAACATCTCCAACAATGGCCTGATGTGATCATTGAAGAAATTAATACCATGCCGTTTATGACACAATTATATTCCAGATCAAAGCGATTATTGTTTATTCATCAGCTTTGTCGTGAAATTTGGTTCTATCAGTTCCCGTTTCTATTAGCCATAATTGGCTATTTTCTCGAGCCACTTTACCTCAAACTACTTAGTAGTAATAAGGTAGTTACAGTATCCCAGAGCAGTGCCACCGATCTAGTCAAATACGGTTTTAAGAAGAGCAATATCACCATTATTCCTGAGTTTGTCGATCTAAGACCGATACCAAACCTTTCAGCAACAAAGAAGTTCACTGAGTTTACTCTGCTGTCGTTAGGCTCAATAAGGCCAATGAAAAGAACCCATCATCAAATTAAAGCCTTTGAGTTGGCTAAAGAACATATTCCCAAACTTAAGTTAAAAATCGTCGGCAGAGTCTCTGGTATTTACGGCAAGAAAATATTAAAGATGATCAAGCATAGCAAGTATTCACAAGACATTGAATATATTGGTAAGGCAAGTCAACAAAAGAAACAGGAATTATTAAAAAAAAGTCATCTATTACTGGCTACATCTGTCAAAGAGGGTTGGGGATTGACTATCACTGAGGCCGCTACCCAAGGGACGCCGGCAATTGCTTATAATGTAGACGGCCTGCGCGATAGTATTATCAATAATAGGACCGGCCTATTAGTTAAGGAGTCCAATCCAACAAGCTTAAGTCAACTTATTCTTAAACTTTATCAAAATGAAGATCTTTATCAGAGGCTGCAAACCGCAGCCTGGGAAACAAGTGTCAAATACACATTACAATCTTCTTACAAAGAATTTATTAAAAGATTATATAATCATACACCATGGCAGTGAAAATGAAGATTGGTCTTATCGGATATGGGTATTGGGGCCCAAATTTTGCCAGATTGATTAATGATTCTTCTCAAACCGAACTCACTTATTGTGCTGATCTGATGCAAATATCATTAGATAAAGTAAAACAAAAATATCCTAAAACAATAGTTACTAAAGATTATCATGAAATTTTCAATGATCCGTCAGTCAGGGCCGTCTTAATCGTCACGCCCGTTAAGACTCATTTTAAGATTGCTCAGGAAGCTCTTCAAGCCAATAAACATGTTTTTATTGAAAAACCAATTACTGGTACGATTGCTGAAGCGGATGTCTTGATTAAATTGGCCAAAAAAAAGAAACGTACCTTAATGGTCGGTCATACTTTTCTCTATAACAGCGCAGTTAGATATATAAAAAATATCCTGGCAAAAGAGAGAATTGGCAAAATTCGACACTTGCATTTTCAGCGTCGTAATTTAGGTCCTATTCGTCAGGATGTTAATGTCCTATGGGATTTGGCCGAACACGACATTTCTATGCTGCTATATTGGGTAAGTAGCCGTCCGATTTCAGTTCTGGCAATCGGTGAAAGTTATCTACAAAAAAATCTCTTCGATGTTGTTTCAGCCTCAATCAAATTTAGCGATGGGATTTTAGCTAATATTATTCTGAGCTGGCTTGATCCAATCAAAATTAGAGAAGTCACCATTGTCGGATCAACAAAAATGATTCAATTTAATGACCTTGATACAAGCAGTCCAGTTAAAATTTATGACAAAAATGCCAATATTATTCAGAAAACTCAGGGTGTCTCTTTTCAAAAATACAAAATCGCTCTTCACGAAGGTAAAATTTTTACTCCAATAATAAAGAATAAAGAACCGCTGGCAGAAGAGTATCAACACTTTGTGAAGTGCATTTTAAAGAATATAATACCTTTAACCGATGGTAATAATGGCCGTCAGGTAGTTTCAATATTGACCTCTTTACAGCAATCACTTGATAATAATTCAGAATTAATCAGATTATGAAAAAACTTACCAAAATAAACAGTAAACAAAACTTAAATAACATCGTTCTCGGCGACAAAGTCATTATTAATGACTTTGTCAATCTATATGGGTGTCAAATAGGCAACCATTCTCTGATTGGACCATTTGTAGAAATTCAGAAAAATGTTATCGTCGGTGAATTTTGCCGGATTCAATCCCACTCATTCATCTGCGAAGGTGTAATTTTGAAAGATCGAGTTTTTATTGGTCATGGAGTAATGTTTATAAATGACAACTATCCTTCTGTAAAAACCACCCTGGACAAAACATGGAAGCTAAAACCAATCATAATTGAGGAAGGGGCATCAATTGGCAGTGGTGCGATTATTTTGGGTGGCGTCAACATCGGGAAGAATGCTTTAATCGGGGCCGGAGCGGTTGTTACGCATAACGTTAAAGCCAATACAGTTGTCACGGGAATACCAGCCCGTAAGTTGCGTGGAATATGAAAATTAATTTCGTCGATTTACACAAACAATATCAATCGATTAAAACGCAAATAGATGATGCAATTAAATCTACACTGTCTCAAACGGATTTTATTTTGGGACAAGGCGTAGAAGAGTTCGAACAATCTTTTGCCGAATTTTGTCAAGCCAAATACGCCGTTGGTGTTGCGTCTGGAACAGATGCTTTGTTTTTGTCTCTAAAAGCATTGGGTATCGGTCCCGGTGACGAAGTTATTACTCAGGCAAATACTTTTGTTGCCTCGGCTTATGCAATATCAATGACCGGCGCCACTCCGGTATTAGTTGATATAAATACACACACTTATAATTTAGAAGCATCAACTGTAGAGAAAGCGATCACCAAAAGAACCAAGGCCATTCTTCCGGTTCATCTCTACGGGCAAGCGACTTACATGATTCCGCTTCTTAAATTAGCCAGAAAATACAAGTTGCAAATTGTTGAAGATGCTTGTCAAGCTCATGGAGCTATAAGTAGTGGTAAGAAAGTGGGTAGCTTTGGCATTGCGGCAGCTTTTAGTTTTTATCCTGGTAAAAATCTCGGCGCTTATGGCGACGCCGGCGCTATTACTACCAGTAACCATTCTCTTTATAACAAGATTCTTAAATTAAGAAATTATGGTCAAAAAGAAAAGTACCATCATCTCGTTTTAGGTTACAATTCACGCCTGGATACCCTTCAGGCTCGAATTCTCAGTGTCAAACTAAGACATCTTAATCAGTGGAACCGGTTAAGAATCCAGCATGCAAAATTTTATAATCAGAAATTGTCAACTTTAAATCCGTTTGTAATTACCCCAATCGTTCATCAAAATGTTAGCTCGGTTTATCATCTTTACGTTTTACAAGTAAAAATGCGGAATCAACTGCTTCGCTTTCTTAATGAACGAGGCGTAAATGCACTCATTCACTATCCAATCCCAATTCATCTACAACCGGCTTATAAAGGATTGGGTTATAAAAAAGGTGATTTCCCGGTTACCGAACAACTCTGCCAAAATATCATCAGTTTGCCGATGTATCCAGAATTAACAACAAAAGAAATTGAATATACATGCCAGACGATAGCTGATTTTTATCAAAAATGACATCTCTACCTTCGCTTTCAATTATTGTTCCTACTCTTAACGCCGCCGCCGTTTTACCAAAATTTTTAAGGGAGTTAAAGAGTCAAGAATATCCAGCCAATAAACTAGAGTTAATTGTCGTTGACGGCGGTTCAAGTGATTCAACCAGAGAAGTAGCGGCGAAGTTCGGGGCCAGGGTAATTGATAATCCCGATCGCTTTGCCGAGCCAGGCGTACGTCGGGGAATAAAAGCTGCCAAGGGGTCAATAATCACGGTTTTGGCAACTGATAATTTTTTTAAGAACCGCCGTGCTGTCAGCGAATTAGTAACAATAATCAATCAACCCAATGTAGCCGCGGTCTTTTCTAAACAAGTGAGCGACGGTTCAGACTCCATATACACCAAATACATAAATACTTTTACCGACCCCTTTTCGCACTATCTATATGGCTCAGCCGCTAATTCCAGAACTTTCTCTAACAAATACCCTGTTGTCATTAATACTAAAAATTATGTTGTTTTTAATTTTAAGAATTCCAAACAGTTGCCGTTGCTTGCCCTAGCACAGGGAATGACCATCTGGAAAAAGTTGCTTGTCAACAAACATGATCTGGATGATGTTGCCCCTCTTCAAGATTTAATCAAAAAAAATAAACAAATTGCCTATGCCAAGCACGTTCATTTACTTCATCATACGGTTAGAGACCTTAAACACTTTTGGCAAAAACAGTGTTGGTCGGCTAAAAACGCTTTTGAAAATAAGCAATTTGGAATTGCCAGCCGTCAAGATTTTATAACTCAAGAACAAAAAATCAAGTCTCTATTGTTTCCTTTATATTCTCTTTTAATTTTGCCGGCTTTGACCTGGAGCATCTATAAAGCCATTGTTGATCGGGAACCACTGTGGTTGCTTCATTCTTGGCTTTGTTTTTTAACCACCATGGCCATAATTTATACTTTATTAATGCTCAAAGCCATTGAATTGACAAAGCAATTAAGCTTAAGTAAGATAAGCCATAAATGATTAACCATCAAATTCTCCTTTCTAAACCAATCATTGATAAACACGAAGAGAAAGCGGTATTATCCGTATTAAGATCCGGCCAACTGGTTCAGGGACCTCAGGTCAAAAAACTGGAGATTAAATTTAGCAAACTGGTTGGAGCAAAATACGCGCTCGCTGTTAATAACGGTACTTCTGCTTTACACACTGCGCTTCAGGCAGTTGGCATTGGTTTAAATGACGAGGTCATTACCACTCCTTTTACCTTTGTCGCGACAGCCAATTCCATTCTAATGACTGGCGCCAAACCGGTTTTTGTCGATATTGACCCCCTTACATTTAACCTTGACCCTAACAAAATTGAGGCCAAGATCAATAAGTCAACCAAGGCAATTTTGGTAGTTGATCTTTATGGCCAGCCTGCTTCCTATTTGGAAATAATAAAACTCGCCAAAAAACACAATCTGTTGGTAATTGCAGACGCCGCTCAATCAATCGGTTCCTCATATAAGAGTAACCCTACCGGTTGCATTGCCGATATAACCACTTTCTCACTTTATGCCACGAAAAATATTACCAGCATAGAAGGCGGAATGGTAACCACCAAAAATAGGAACTATTACAAAATAGCCAAGCTCTTTCGACATCATGGCCAAGATGAAGAAAAGCGTTATTTTTATTCAGGCTTGGGCTTTAATTATCGTCTTACCGATTTGCAGGCAGCCATCGCCTTGACTCAATTAAATCGCTTAAAGAAAATTACTTTAAAGCGCCAGCAAAATGCTCACTTTTATAATCGACAACTGGTTAATATCAAAGGTATAATCACTCCATATCAAGCACCCAAAACAGTGCATGTCTATCATCAATACACGTTAAGAATTACAGAAGAGGCCGGCTTTACTCGAGATCAATTACAACACTATTTGGCTAAAAAAGGAGTTCAGACTAATATTTATTATCCAATGCCGTTATACCGGTTTTCTTATTTATCAACAAAAACCAATCTTAAAGATTTTCCTAATACCGAGCTTGCCAGCCGTCAAGTTTTATCAATCCCGGTTCATCCGTTGTTAACAAAAACAGAGCGTCAATTTATTGTTAAAATGATCAAATCCTATGCCCAAGCGTCTTAAGTGTGCGGTTATTGGCGTTGGCAAGATGGGAATCAACCATGTGCGTGTCTATGCCAGTATTCCGCAAGTAAAATTTGTCGGTATTGGGGAAGTGAATAAAACACTGGGTGAAAAAGTTGCTTCTCAATACGGCCTTAACCATTACACAGACTATAAAGACTTGATTATGGCCGAACAGCCGGATTTGGTTTCAATCTGCGTCCCCACGTCATTTCATTACCAAGTAGCTTCATATTTTCTTCGAAAAAATATTAATATTCTTTTAGAAAAACCGATTGCCACAACTGTCGACGAGGCCAAAGCCCTGGTCGCGCTAGCGAAAAAGTACAAAACCTCATTATTAGTGGGGCATATTGAACGCTTTAATCCGGCGGTCAAAAAAGTCAAGCAGATTATCAACAGTGGTAAGATCGGCAAAGTGACTTCTATTATCGCCCGGAGGGTAGGCGGGTTTCCGTTTCAAATCAGAGACGCCAATATTATGGTTGATTTGGCCATTCATGACCTTGACATCGTCAACTATTTGCTGGATAGTCTTCCACAGGTCGTGACTGTCAGTAAACATCGCATCCATACTAAAACCAGAGAGGATTCGGTAGAATATTTTCTGCAGTATAAAAACACATCAGCCTATATTCAATCCAATTGGATTACGCCTGTAAAAATCAGAAAGCTTTTAATTACCGGCAGCGAAGGCTATTTAGAACTGGATTATATCACTCAAAAAATTGAATTTTATAAAAGCAATTATGACAAATTCAAAGAAGAAACAAAAGGTTTTTCTGATTTTATTTTGAAATTTTCCAGTTCCGATCGACAGATAATCTCAGTTGCCAAAAAAGAACCACTAACGGAAGAAATCAAGTATTTTATTAATAAAGTTGCCTCAAATGAACAGGTCGTATCCCAATTTGCAGTTGAGGCTTTAAAAATTGCTTTAACCTAATAATGAATTCCCAGAAATATTACCTTCATCCCACGGCTGAGGTTTCAAGCGATGCCAAAATTGGCAATAACACCAAAATCTGGCACCAAGCCCAAGTAAGAGAATTTGCTCATATAGGCAAAAATTGCGTCATTGCCAAAAATGTTTACATCGATCATCATGTTACTCTTGGAAATAATTGCCGGATTCAAAATAATAGTTCGTTATACTTTGGCAGCACTCTTAAGGACAATGTTTTTATCGGACCCCACGTAGTTTTAGCTAATGATCACTTACCGCGAGCAGTCAATTCTCAAAATAAGCCAAAGTCACCGTCCGACTGGACAGTTGGCAATATTAAAATTGAATCTGGAGCATCAATTGGTGCTGGATCTGTTATTGTTCCTTCATTTAACATTGGTCGTTACGCACTGATTGGTGCCGGTTCCGTTGTCACTAAAGATGTTCCAGATTTCGCTTTAGTTTACGGAAATCCAGCCAAAATACATGGCTATGTCTGTATTTGTACTGAAAAAATTGATATTAGTAAAGGCCAATTTACTTGTCCGAAATGCCAGCGTCGATATCAAATTACTCATTCAAAGGTTAATCTACTTATTTGAATACCAATGTATCAAAACTATTTTCAAAATAAGCAAATTTTAATTACCGGAGGAACCGGCAGTATTGGCTCTAGTATTCTTCAGGAGCTACTGCCTTTTAAACCAAAATCAATTAAAATCTATAGTCGTGATGAATATAAACAATACCAACTTAAGTTTAAATACCAAAAGATCAAAAATGTAAAAATCGATTATCTTTTGGGTGACATACGTGATTACGATTCTCTTATTGCCGCTAGTGAGAATGTTGATATTCTTTATCATTGCGCGGCTTACAAGCACGTTCCCCAATCTGAGAAAATGCCTGAGGAATTTATCAAAACCAATGTCTATGGTTCTATTAATGTAAAGAGAGCCGCCCTTGTCAATAAAATTAAAACGGTTGTTTCTATCAGTTCGGACAAAGCGGTTGAGCCAACAAATGTGATGGGCTTAACTAAGGCTTTGCAAGAAAAATTATTTAATGCCCATTATTTTAATTCTCAAACAATAAAACAACGCTTCATCAATGTTCGCTTTGGTAATGTCATTGGAACAAAAGGCAGTCTTTTTCCAATTCTTTATCATCAAATTGTTAATAAACTTCCCCTAACTATTACCGATTCAGACATGACTCGTTTTTTTATGACTCAAAAGCAAGCCATTGATTTAATTTTTTGGGCAACTATCAATGCCAAAGACGGGGACACTGTTATAAAAAAAATGAAGTCAGCCAAACTTTCCTTGCTAATTAGGCTTTTTTTGCAAGCTTCAAATATGGATAAAAATTACCCAAAACAAACAATCGGAATGAGGGTGGGTGAAAAAATGCATGAATCCTTAATCAACCAGGATGAGATTTTTCGGATTAAAGAACTGGGGATCTTTTACTTAATCAAACCATACAGTAGTAAAGAGATTCAGCAAAATATTCTTAAAGTCAATCCCGAAGACCAAGCTTCACTATTAGACAAGTTCAGTTCAAGAAATAGCCAAAATTATTTTAAGTCAGAAGAACTTCTGTTACTAATCAATCAATACATACAAACCGTTAAAAACAACAATCAAATTCTTTAATGAAAAGTGTCAAACTACGACAATTTACCGATCATCGCGGTTCGTTGGCTGAAAACACTTTAGAAAAGATTATGCTTGAATCCCGTCATTTTTTTGTCTCCAAATCCAAGCCGGGAACCGTTCGTGGTAATCACTACCACAAACACAAATCAGAGTGGTTTTTAGTAATAAAGGGAGAATGTAAACTCTGTTTAGAAGACGTTGTCACTAAAACAGGAGAAGAAAGAGCTATTACAGAGAAAGATAATGTCTTAGTTCATATTGGACCAAATGTCGCCCATGTTTTTGTGAATACCGGCTCGTCCGAATTAATCCTCTTGGCTTTTGTTAATGAGGTACTCGACCATCAGAATCCCGATACCTACGAGTATAAAATCAATTTATGAAAAAGTGCCGGGCGCTTCTGTTGTCTCATCACACCGACGTTGGCGGTATGGCAGACCAACTCTATCTTTACCTGTCCAAGCATTTTGACGGCGTTATTCACATTTCTCACCCTCTTTTGCCAAATACTACAACCAAAAGCTATCTGAAAGTAGGGAAACAATACCGGCTCTTTAAAATCTTCCCGCCTCTGCAGTTTGTTTTGGAGAGCGTTTATAACTATATCTACTTTAAAAAACTAAAGTTAGACAAATATCAGTATTCGCTCGTTCTCTGTATTGATCCCTTAAGTTATCTTCATGCGCGACTGCTTAAGCTATTCTTTAGAATTCACACGCTTATTTATTATAATGTCGACTACTCGCCTCGACGTTATGTCAATTGGTTTCTTAATTTCACTTATCAACAGATAAACCGTTTTGCCCTGCATGATTGCGATTATTTCTTTTATATTACCGGTCGGTTTTTGGTCGATCTTGATCCAAATAAACGCTATCGTCATAAATCTTTCTGGATAAAACATATTCATAATGCCTCAAAACCAAAATTTAACACTAAGCAAAAAAACTTACTCGTTTTCTGCGGTCATTTGTCAGTTAATTTAGACTTTCAACCTTTGCTTGAAGCTCTGGCTCTATTAGATAAAGAGGGAATTACCTTTCGTTTTGACATTTTCGGCAACGGCAACAAACTAATTGAGTTGAATAACCAAGTGAAGAAGTTGAAACTTGAAGAAAAAGTTTTGTTTAAAGGCAGCGTTGACCACGATAAGCTGGTTCAAAAAATCCTTCCTCAATATTCTGTCGGCCTTGCCCCATACATTAAGATGTCAAAACTCCCCAGAGGCGCTGCCCAACATGCCTTTATGGGCGACGACCTGAGTACCAAAGTTATTGAATACATCGGCTGCGGTTTGCCAGTTATATCTACCAAACCTTATCCCGCTTTTGAGGCAATTGAAAAGCATCATTTTGGCTATTTGGTTAAAGACGCCAAAGATTGGTACAAAAGTCTTTTAAATCTGTTGAGGAACGACAACAAGCGTAAACAGTTCTCAAGAGCTGCTTACCAATATGCAAAGCGTTATCATGAGGAAAAAGTATTGACACCGGTTATAAAGATAATTACCAATCACATCTGTTAGAATAGCTTATTATGTGCGGAATTGTCGGATTTTCCTACCCAAACAGACGAGTGATTAAACAGATGGCCGATAGTTTAAAACACCGGGGTCCAGATGGAAAAGGATATTTTTTAGATCAATTTGTGTCATTAGGGCATCGCCGTTTAAGCATTATCGACCTGAAAGGCGGCAAACAGCCACTTTTTAACGAGGACAAAACCATCGTTATCGTTTTTAACGGCGAGATCTATAACTTTCAGGAGCTAAGGCTTCGTCTGGAGAAAAATGGACACCGCTTTAAAACCAATTCTGATACCGAAGTAATAGTGCATGCCTACGAGGAATATGGTCCCAACTGTCTTAAGTATTTTAACGGCATGTTTGCCTTTTGCCTCTATGACCTGAAAAAGAAACTTCTTTTTCTGGCCCGCGACCGCTTTGGCGTAAAACCTCTGTACTATCACATTAATGCCAACAAACAACTTGTCTTCGGCTCAGAAATTAAAGCCTTACTTAAAAACAATACTGTAAAAACGGCTCCCAACAGTCCGGTAATTAGGCAATACTTGAGCCAAAACAAAATTCCTGAAGATCAAACAGACACTTTCTTCGATAATATCTATAAAGTTCTGCCCGGGCATTATCTTGTTTGGCAAAATGAACGACTATCGGTAAGAGAGTATTACTCGATTAGTATACTGTCTAAAACTATAAAGGAATCAACCGAATCCGAATCGGTCTTAATTCATAAATACCAAGCACTGTTTAAGGACTCGGTAAGACTACGTTTAATAAGTGATGTCGCCGTAGGTTCTTGCTTATCAGGAGGTCTGGATTCTTCATCTATCGTTGCTAACGTTGACAATATACTAAAAAAAACTGGAAACATTGGCAGTTCAGTTAAGGGTAGTTTACACTGTTTTAGCGCTGTATATAATGATAAAACAATTGATGAGAGTTATTTCATCAAGGAGGTCGTAAAGGGAAAACGCTTGCTCGCTCATTATACGTTTCCAAATGCCAAGGGCTTTAAGAAAGATCTAGGTAATCTTGTCTATCATCAGGATGAACCGACAGAAACTATTGCCGTTTATGCGCAGTACTGTGTGATGAGATTGGCTAAACACAAGGTTAAGGTTCTTTTAGACGGGCAGGGAAGTGACGAAACTCTGGCTGGCTATATTCCCTACTACCGCCATTTCCTCCTTGATCTTATAAAGAGCGGACAAATTGTCCAACTTGGAATCGAGATAGCCTTTGGTTATAGACATCTTAAAAGAATGCTTACTAGCTATCTAAAACTCACAAAAGGACAGTGGCATAGTCGGTCATTTTTTCCCGACAATACTTCACGAGTGAACTACTTAAAAAAAAGCCAGATGTCTTTGAAGGAGAGGTTATGGTCTGACATTGAACATACTCTGCCCAATGTTCTTCGTTACGAAGACCGCAACAGTATGGCTTTTGGCATTGAAGCGCGTTTACCTTTCCTCGATTATCGCCTTGTTGAGTTTGCGATGTCTTTACCCTCAAGAATGAAGCTGAGAAGGGGGTGGACCAAATATATTTTAAGAAAATCGTTTTCCGACATTCTGCCCCCGAAAATTACCTGGCGTAAAAACAAGCTTGGTTTCTCTGTTCCTGATTATCAGTGGCTGGTAAGTAACAGATATTATATCCTTAAAGTACTTAGTTCATCTACCGCAAAAAGTCAGAATTACTTTGATCAGATGGAAGCGATTAGACTGTTTAATTTGATGTGTCAAGACAAAAAGAATGGCTTTTATACCAATTATTTCTGGCGCATCCTGAACCTTACTTTATGGTTACAAGTTTTCTTCAATCAATGACTACCGTTTCCGTCTATGGTGTTGGAAAGGCCGGATTACCACTTTGCTGTGTTATTGCCGAAAGCGGACACAAGGTTATAGGCGTCGGCCGTAATTCTGAAAAAAGCATTCAACTCAATAAGGGGATTAATCCCATTCCGGAAGAGACCGGACTATCGGATTTACTTCGAAAACATGTCGGTAAACAGCTTAAATTTACGATCGACGGTGTAGGCGCGAGCAAAAAAACCAAGGTTCACATTATTATTGTTCCGGTTTTTATCGATGCCACAAACAAACCTGACTTCACTAATATCAAAGAAGCAGCTAATAATATTGCCCGGGGATTGAAGAAAGGCGATCTAGTAGTTCTTGAAACTACCGTTCCAATCGGAACAACGGGAAAGCTTTTAAAAACAGAACTAGAGAAGATATCGAAATTAAGGGCCGGTCGCGATTTTTACTTGGCAATGTCACCGGAACGCATGATGACTGGCTATGCAATTTCAAGATATCAGGAACTACCTAAAATTGTCGGGGGCATAAATATGCTTTCGACAAAGAAAGTGGCTCAGTTTTACCTTACTTTTTGCCGCCAAATTATTGAGGTTTCGTCACTAGAAACGGCTGAGTTCATTAAAATATCCGAAGGGGTATACCGTGACGTCAATATTGCTCTGGCAAACGAACTTTATAAAATCAGTCTCAGCTCCAGAATTGACTACTGGGAAGTGCAAAAAGCCGCCAATAATCCTTTCTGCCATTTACACGAACCGGGTAGCGTCGGCGGGCACTGCATACCAGTCTACCCGTGGTTTCTGATCAATAACTTCGAAGTTCCGCTTATCAAACAGGCAAGACAACAAAATGATGACATGATTAAATTCTATATTAAACAGACTGAAAAAATTACTAAACCGCCGTCTCGTATTCTTGTTGTTGGTATCAGTTTTCGCGAAGGAGTTAAGGAAACAGCCTACACTCGCAGCTTGCCTCTCATAAAACTGCTTGAGAAACGCGGCTACAGAGTATTTGTCTATGATCCGTTATATTCAAAAGAGGAGTTGACATCGATGAAGCTCAAATATTCCCGAGAATTTAATAAAGCTAAGGCCATTATTTTGTTAAATAAGTATCCAGACTTAAGAGCCCCTCTGACAAAGTACAGATCGCGAGTGGTCGACGTCAAAAATATCCTCAACCAAAAGCCATGAACATTCTGACTATTGTTGGCGCCAGGCCTAACTTCATCAAGGCTTATCTTGTTAGTCAAGAATTAAAAAGAAGGGGACATCGGGAGATTATTGTTCACACCGGCCAACATTATGATTACGAGATGAGTGCCGTCTTTTTTAACGAACTCAAGATTCCCGCACCCGAATATAACTTGGGATTGAGAGCAGAACAAATCAATCAAATGGTAGACAAGATTAAAGACATTATTAAAAAAACTAGGCCGGCACTGAGTCTTATTTACGGTGACACTAATTCCTCGCTTGCCGGAGCTGTGGCCAGTTATTTGAGCGGTATTTTAATCGCCCATATTGAGGCAGGAGAGCGTTCCTTTGATTTTGAAATGCCGGAAGAGCGAAACCGTATTCTAATCGACCATTATTCACAATTTCTTTTTTGTGCGACAAGAACTGCCGTCAATCATCTAAAGAAGGAGGGTGTTAAAGGTCGAGTTTTTTTTGCGGGAAACGTCATGTACGATTCAGTCCTGTCTTGTCTTCCTAAGGTTAAATCGGCGACAATTCTTAATAAACTCAAACTTGAACCCAAAAAATACCATTTATTAACCCTGCACCGGCCTCAGAACGTCGACAGCAAAGATAATATCTTGGCATTATTGGAAATATTTACCAAACACAATCAGCAGGTTGTTTTTCCCCTGCACCCTCGGACAAAAAAAAGGCTTCAGTATTATGGACTGCTATCTAAATTCAAAAAAGCGATCAAAATTATTCCACCACAGCCCTACCTTAATCTTTTGGCTCTACTTTATAACTCAACCTTAGTAATGACCGATTCGGGCGGGCTGCAAACCGAGGCATTCAGTCTGGGCATCCCCTGTATTACCTTTCTCAATCAAACAACCTGGGTAGAAACCGTCGCCTCTGGCAATAATCGTGTGGTTGGATTAGACAGAAAAAAGATCGAGTCTGCTTTAAACTATTTCAGCAAACACGGTTTCAATAAAGCTCCGGACATTTTTGGAAACGGGCAGGCTTATCTAAATATTGTCAATCAAGTCGAAAATTACTTTTTATGAAACAAGTCAGGCCAAAACTGCTGATAATTACGCCTTCTTTAAGTGGAGGTAGCTTTATAGCGCTCAAACACCTGGCTGAGGCAGCCAAGAATGACTTTAACAACACGATACTAGGGTTAGGGAGTAGTGATACAAAAAATGCCGCCTTTAATTTGATACGCATTCCGTATTTTCGTTACGACAAGATCTGGGGACACTTGGCCTCCAAATATACTCTTTTTGGTTTTGTTTCTATCTTGCCGCTTTATTTGATTGCCCTTTTTTATATTATTAAGCTTCGGCCCCGAATTATTGTCTATAACGGTTTGGTCACATTCTTGCCTCTTGTTTTTATCGCCAAGCTGCTTGGAGTGAAAAAACACGTTCTGTCATTTAGAAGTCTTTGGGACAAAAAACGATTCCGGTTTCTGGAAGGATGGGTTAAACTAGTTCTTACAAACATCGACCTGGCATTTGTTAATTCGCGAGGAACCTCTGAAAATCTTGAGCGACTCATCCCAGAAGATAAAATCTTAATTGTTAATCATCACGCTAGGGCTGTGTTTTTTGAAAAAAGAAACCGGCAGCAGTTAAGAAACAAGTGGAAGATAAATAAGAAGTTCGTTGTCACGTTTGTTGGGCGCATAGACGAGGAAAAGCATTGCCCATTTTTATTTAAGATCATCCGGCAATTTCAGTATGACAAAAAAATTTTTTTTCTGTTTGCAGGGGAGGGAAGACTTAAAAATGAGGTTTTAAGATTGACGGAAAAATATCCTGTCAGATATGTCGGCTATTTCAAGAATCCCGAAGGCCTGGCCGAAATTTACGCTTTGTCTGATCTGCTCTGGTCTTATGCCGATGAGAGTTATCTATCCCGTCCGGCAGTTGAAGCAATTGCCTCGGGTACTCCGGTAATTGTTCCCGAGGTTCCAGCAATCGGAGAGAAAATACAAAAAGGGGAACGCATAAAAGACAACAGCATCCTTCCTCCTAAGATCGGCTGGTTTGTCCCCCTAGAAACCGAAGCTGTTATTAGACTATTAAAAAAAATTAACAAAGAGAGATTAGCTTTTGCTATGCGCCGGGATTGTCTTGAGTTTGGAAAGAAAAATTTTAAAGCCGATCCCAATATTAACTTGGTTAAAAAACTGAAGCAATTATGAAACGCAATTTTTGGTTTGGTTTAATTTGCACTCTGCTTTTTTTAATTCCACTCCTGTGGTTCAGAGCCGATCTTTACTCTCTCGGCGAGGACGATACCGGTCTCAGCTATTTCAATACTAAGGGAACGCTTAATGAAGCTTTGTCCGCTTGGTACTCCTCAGACCATATTCCCCGTTTTGAACAATTTGCCGGCCATGCTCTCGTGTTTAATCTTTTTTTAACAGCCCTAAGAAAACTTACTCTGGAACAGATTAATATACAACAGTTGATCTGGGGGTTATTATTAAGCCTCTCTTTTTTCTATATTGTTAAGGTCTTGGAACTTTTTGCCCGCCGGCGATCACCCGCATTTTACTTGGCCGGACTCTTTTATAGTCTGGCCCCATACTTCTTTATTGTCGAATACTACTTTCTTATGCCCTCAACCTTTGGGATTGTTTTGGCTCCGGCAGTCTTTTATTACTATTTCCTTGCCCTAAAGAAAAACTCTAATCTACCCTTATTTAAGGGAGCAATTTTGACCTTAGTGCTGTCTCGCGTTTTAACCACTCCGGCATTCATCAACTTTATGACTTTCTTTGGTTTGTTTATACTGGTGTGGGGTCGATTTAATCTCAATTGGAGGGATTTTAAGCGCAACTTACAACGGTTTTTTGTTTATGGGGTTTTAATCGTCTTTATAAACATCATTCTTCTTTTACCTACCCTTTTTTCGCTTTTTACTGACAATAATAGTGGCCTGCGACAGACTTATGGTGCTCGTAACGAAGCCGACTATATGCTCAACATGCTAAGCTATACTCATTCTGAGATTAAGGAGATCCGTTTTATTTACTACTTGACGAATATTTTTCCTGAAACAATCGCTAGACTACAAGGCTTTCGAAATTACGGATTTTACCCACAATACATAAACCATTTCTTTGCTCTTAGTTTAAGCTTGTCTTTCTTTATCTTATTAGGCATAAGAGACAAAATGAATAGGTCAAAAAGAGAGACTCTCCCGTTCCTGATTTTGTTTATCGTTTGTTTACTCTTTATCAGTGTGAATCTGATAGAGGCATTGAAACAGTTCTATAGTTTTTTAATGATTAAAACGCCGATTTTTAATATGAACCGTATTCCCTCCATGAAGTTTCACCTCAGCTATTTATTTTATTTTTCGCTTCTCACCGGACTGGCCATTGAGGATTTGCTCCGCAACCGCATGCGGCGATTTACCCTTGTATTTACTATTTATGGTTTTATCGCTGTTCTTCTACCAAGTTTTATATTTTTAAATGGACGCTTTTTCAGGGATGAGATTCCCAATAATTGGGTAAAAGCCATGAAGTTCGATCAGACATATCTTGATTTAACTAAATACGTCCGCAACGAGCTCAGGGACGATACCAGATTGTTGCTGTTTCCGCTCGGATATGGTTTTGGAGCATTTATTCCCGGAGATAACCCTAATCAAACATACCGAGCCATGACTACCGGTTTTAAAACCTTTACCAAACTTAATCTTTTTGGTAATTTGAAAATTCTCAGATTGCAAACAGACAGCACTATCAATCAAATGGTTGAAGACTATTTCTATCGTCATGATCTGTCGGCTCTTTATTCCCTGACCAAGAAACTTAATATCAAATATATTCTCTATATTAAGAACATAAAGCATCTAAAACCTTTTGCTGAGATAATTCCGGTTTATACTTACAAAAGTCCCTCTTATTTTGCCGCAGTCAATAAGAAACAGCCAGTCTACGAAAACACAAAATTTGCTTTATATAAAGTCAAAAATTACAACGACCTTTCCCAAATAAGCACCGGAGACAAAGACACTCGTCTTTCTTTCCAAAAAATTGCCGACTTTATGTATCTAATCAAAATACGAACTAAGAGTACTGAGAGTTTGCTTTTTCAGGAACTTTTTTCTCCAGGCTGGAAGCTTTATCCCATCTCAGAAGCAGAGTTTGATTGCAAACATCCTTTAAATCTAGCCAAAAACTATCCAGAAATTTCTGAGTGCAAACATCTTAATGACAACTGGCTTGGTAATCTTAAACTGAGTCGATTCTTTTTCAAAAAAGGATTTGATCTACCGCACGGTGTTTTTGACGGTTATGCCAATATTTGGAAAATAAACACACATGAACAAACGCGATATTATGCACTGATATTTGAGTGGCAGAAGATCTATGTTGCCTCTGCCTTGTTTTCCGGTTTAGTCTTGGTTTTATACTTGGTTAACATTTACAGAAATCAGAATGAAAAATAAAAATAAGCAATTTTCCCTTATTGTAAGTGTCTATTTAATTTTTATCTTAGTTTTCATAACAAATCTGGATTCTAAATTAAAACCAGTCGATCTTACTAACTATTTGCGCATTAACTACCGTTACCTTCTAACGCCTGCCAAACAGTCACTTTACACAACTGCCGGTATCCACGAGTATCCGTATGTACAAACTCCTGTTTGGTCTATTAAATATCCATTGATCCAAATTAACGAAAAGATAGAAATATATAATGGGAAATACGATGAGTTATTTTTTGCCAGTAAACGTATTGCGGAAATCATTAAGTGGAGTAATCAACTTGAAGTTCTTGGTCGATATCCAGATCTACACTCTTTGAAAAAATATTATCTCAGAAATCCTTTTGTTTTTAGTAACTGGGAAAATATTCTGGCACGGTATCACGCGCATCTTGAAAACACTCTCCGTGATTCCAGTCGCGGTCCTGAGCGAGAACAAAGGCTTTTATCTTTGCATTCTTACATAGAAAAAAATGAGAACGTGCTTTATCAGGTTGTCTTTAGCTCAGGCTTCTCGACTTCTAAAAAAAAATATTTGCGTAAGCTGATTCATTCATTAAACAATCATTTAAAAAACCAGATCCCTAGGTCGATTACGTACCCAAACCCGAGATTGATTGATTATTCACTCGAGGAAATTATGATTAACCGTGATTACGGTTATTATGACATTAGCTTTAAGTCCTTAGACAAGATTGAGGTTGGGGAGAAGGATTTTCAACTATCCGTGGGTAGAAAAAACTATGATGTTAGTAAAATTCCCGATACTAATGAGTATATTATTGACAATGTCTACCTTGGTCCAAACAGTCAGAACCTGAAATTGTCTGTTAGACGGGACCTCAACGTGTCCAAAGATATTCCCTGGTCAACTGCTGATCCTAATATGTTTACTCTGTCACTTAATCCTGAAAAACTAACAGACACAATCCTTGTAAAAATTCGTTACCGATCAGTCAAGCCTATTAACATTTCAATTAAGCAAGCCTACTGGGAAAAAAAGCAATTGTTTACGGATAAATTGAGTAATAGGTTTTCACGTTGGTTAGATCGCCTTCTCTCTTTATTTAGGGTCAGCCCAATCGACAACAACTTGAAAGAGGACAGTATTCCAGAAGAAATCATTTCCACCACCATATTAGATGATTTTTTGGATCCCAGTGGGGAAAGTAAAGAAATCACTCGTGCCATAAAGCCTAAAAATGACCGCGTAATTACCCAATTTCAGGTTCAGATGTACTCAAAGGATTCTTTGTTAGATTCGGATCTGGAAAAAGTCAAAATGAGTTTGTCACCGATTTTTCTTCCTAGTCTTACTCTCATCAAAACCAAGCCCATGGACGATATAGTCCCGAAAGTAACTTACAAACGAATTCGTCCTAACCATTATCAATTACATTTTTCTAGTCTGTCATTAGACCAGGAAAATTATATACTGAAAAATTTGGGGTATTTCTGGCAAACTGTTGACCAGAAAGAAACAAAAAGCGGCCTCATTGTCGAGGTGACCAATATTTTACCTAGATTGTCAGCCCGGGTACTCTTAGTCATTACAGTCCTTTTAATGTTAATTAGAAATATCTGGCCTCAGATATCTAAGCTGTGGCTTCAACATCGCCAGGAAACAAACAGAATGTTGATGAAAATTTACGTCTGGTTTTTTCACCATATAGAGAAATTCTCGAACAAACACCGCAAGCTTCTACTGATAACAACCATAATTATGGTAACAATTAATATTCTTGTTATTCCGATTCGGTCGACTGGTATTATTTGTCTTATTTTTCTGCTTATTTGGACTACCCTAAAGGGATTTAAACAAAAGGGCCTTATCTTAATAAATACCAGCCTCATCTTAATGCTTCTTTGTCTCTTACTTTCGTCCTTACAGCTTTATTTATTGGCAGAAAACGTGGCCGCCTGGATCTTCTTACTTTTACTTATGGGTGTTATTTTGATATCCTTGGAAAAATGAAAAAGCCGTTGGCCATCATTCTCACTGTTTTGTTTTGGCTGATAATTAATTTCCTATTTGTTTTCAAAACCTCAAATCTGAGTTTTTCTGTTTTGTCACATCATTATCCAACGAAGATTTTTACCACTCCCGCAAACCAACAACTTCTCAAGGGAAACACATTGGCATCCGAGATTAAAGTTTTAGATAATTATTTGGGAATTATCGCCATCCGCTTTGAAGCATTTGACCAATCCGTTAAGGATAGAATTAAGTTCACGTTGACAGAGAAGGGTAGTAACTTACCTTATTTTAGTACTATCATCAATACCGATCAATTCGTCAGTAATGAACTTTTTCCCTTTGGGTTTCCCATTATTAACGATTCTCAACATAAAACTTATAAGATTGAAGTTAAATCCTTGTCGGGAAAGAAAAATATGGCGGTGGCCTTAAGCGCTCAGGAACCCGCGCTTATTGCTTATCATCAATTTCCGTCTCGTGAATTTAAATCTGATCCAGGAAAATTATTCTACTTCTTAACATGTAAAACACTTTCCTCCTTTCGGGATGTTAAGACGTTTGGGGGTTCAATGCTGGCCACTCTTCCTTTTTTTCTCGTCTTGTTCTGGCATTTACTTATACGCATACTGCCCAGGAAGTTATCTTTCTATCAACCGATGTTTTTTCTGGCGGCGCTTTTTTATCTTTTCTATTGGGGATTAGGACAGTTATTTAGTTTCAACTCGAGTTGGTTACTCATTTTGACAAAGGGATTTATTCTCTTAGGTGGCTTTCAACTAATTTATCTCTGTTTAAAAGCGCTGTTTTATGAAAAATAAACTGACTCTGATTACCGTCGTTGGAATTTTTGCCGCACTCATCATAATTGCCCTAAAGCACGCAACCTGGGGAATTGATTTTTGGGACGAGGGCTTTTATGTTGCTACCGCAATGCGCTATGCTTTCGGCGACATTCCATTTCTGGATGAGTTTGCGACACACATCTATTCGTTTGATAAGCTTATGGCCCCACTTTTTATTCTTTTTCCCAAAATTACTCTTTTTCAGGTTCGTGTCGTTGGAATAGGCTTTAATTTTTTAAGTCTTTTTTTTCTTTATCAATATCTTAGCCGTTTTGGCCCCCGGATTTTAGTTTCGCTACTTGTGGTTGCGCTTTTTTTTATTAATAATTTTGCTTTTATTGCTTCACCTTCATATAACTCAGGCGCGTCAAACTTTATTTTGCTTTCTTTTCTCTGCTTCATGTATTCTCTGGAAATACAACGTTTGTCCCAAATCTTGGCGGTGTTTTCCGGCCTGTTTCTGTTATTCGCTACCATAAGTTATCTTAGCCAAGGGGCAATGATTGCTATTCCGATTTTTTTTTACGTTGCAATTAGAATTGGCAAGAAACCTCAGTATCAGAAATTTCTCCGGCCTTTGAAGTTGTTGGTCATCACTTTTTTTGCCGGTTTATCGATATTATTCATTCTTCTTTACACAACGGAACTGCTACCCGTTTTTATTAAGGGCATTATGGACCAATCGAGCAAACGAGACATTGGCGCTGGTCTGGCGACAAGCAAGATACAGTTGGTTTACTTCTGGTTTGTCAGTGCGCTAAGAAACGGCTTTGCTCTTGTCTCTGTTCTCGGTCTAAGTTTGGGTATTATCTGGTACAAAACGCGAAACAAACTCGCTAAATTTAGTCTTGTTGATTTAATAACCTCGCTTGGATTGAGTCTTTTTCTTTTACCGACTTTTATACCAATCGATCCAAGCTTTATAACCCGAACTTTGCCTCTTCTATTCTTTCTTCTTTTTCTGCTTATAGTTTCGGCGTTTTCAAGAAAATATTCACGGCTAGTTTCAATTTTACTTCTTTTGGGATACCTAGGCGGTTTGCTTTATCACCCGGAAACCGCAGCCACTCTCGGAGGCCCAATTCAAGCCCTGGTGCCGCTGTCGGCATTTCTTTTTTTCTTCTATTCCCTTCGGCTTGTCCCGCTTACAGTCTTTCTTTCCCTTTTTCTGTTTATTTTCTTTAAAAAAACCGACGAAGCTCTTGGTATTTTGCACCTGACAAATTCCTTTGCCATTAGTTCCTGTTTGCTGTTAATTACTCAAGGTATTTGGGCTAATAATAAAAAGGGGGTTCTCTTGGATTCTTGGAGGTCTGGTTTGATAGCCGCCTTTGTCTGGTTTACCGGAGCTGGATTAATATTTTCCTTTTCTTCATTTTCGGGCTATTCGCGGATGATTCAAGGAGCGGCACCGCTTTTTGCTTTTGCCTTTGTTGGTATTTGGAGAATGATTAACAACTATTGGACTAAGACCAGAGAAGTGGCTATTCATTTTTCCTGGCAGATTCCGATTTTCGGTATTTTGCTTCTTTTCTTATCTTCGGGCTTCAAATATTATTTTTTTCAGGTTAATAATGAATATTATGATCGAGCCACCGCAAAATTCAAATACCCACCAACAATTGCCGGTATTTACTCAACTCCGCAGAAAGTTGAAGCCATAGAAGACCTTATGTTTTATCTGAAGGGCAAAGTTAACCCAGGCGACTATTTTCTTACCTATTATTACGATCCTCTTTTATACTTTATTACTAAAACCAGGCCAAGCTATCGTGAAGTTCTGGCTCAGGAAGACTACACTCCATATGATACCAGAGTGGAAATGGTAAGAAATATTAAGCTTAGAAATAAAATGCCGAATTATGTAGTTAAATTCATGGTTCACCAGGGCTCGGTATTCAAAAACCCGGTTCACAATATCTGCGAAAACAACGAACGTTGCCCAATTGATGTTTTTGTGAGCAACAACTATTATGTGGAAAAATCTCTTTATCCTTTTGAGGTCTGGCACAGAGGTAAAGGACCGAAGTTAAAATTATGGCAAACTCAAAAACCGATTTGGGAAGTTGACTTAAACGATTTTTTGAGTCCATACAATTCATCACTCTTCTTTTCGCATCAGAATTTTGCTGCTTTTTTAAAAGTAGATAAAGCTGCTTTCATTCATATTGTTCCAGACAAGAACAGATCAGCTCTAACTTTAAGTTACGTGCCAAATACGCTGCAAAAAATAAATGTTAAAGCCGGAGATCGGATGGTTTTAACAGTCAGAGCTCGGATTGGCCGGAAAGAAAAAGAGTACAATGCTATTCGCGGGTACCTATATATCAATGAAGAACTCCCCGATGGAATCGAGAAAAACGATATTGCCATTTCTACACCGGGATGGGACGAATATATCGTTTCCAAAAAAATCCGCAACCTTAAAAATCCGGTCGAATTTGTACTTCAGTGGCTACCAGGTTCAAGCAATGATTATCTAGACATTGAGTGGATGAGACTCTACCTAGAAAGTCGCCATAATTAATATTATAATGTTTAAGTTTTAAGTAAATGGCAAACAAAAAATCAGTCAGAATATTAATCACCGGAGCGCATGGCTTTATTGGTCAATCCATGTACAAATTCTTATCTCAAAAGTCCGAGTTTAAGATTACTAACACGAATCGTTCTCAAGATCTTAGAGATTTTGAGATTTGTCTTAAACTAACAAAAAATCAAGATCACATATATCATTTCGCTGCCAGTATGGGCGGGATTGGTTTTTTCTCTCAGCAGCATTACTATCCAGCTCTGGATAATTTTACAATTGATATCAATCTCTTGAGGGCGGCTGAGGCAAACGGCGTCAAAAGAATTTTTTATCCCTCTTCAGCTTGCGCATATCCGGTCTACCGTATGAATGAAGGGGCTTTGCTTTCTGAGAAAATGCTCTCTGAACCGGCGGATCCAGATCAGATGTATGGTTGGCAAAAGTTGACAATGTTGAAGTTGCTGGAATATTCACCTCTGGATTGCCGAGTAGGACTTCTCCATACTATCTACGGCCCGGGACAATCATATAAGGGGATCAAAGCCAAATTCCCACCCCAGATTGCATACAAGGCAATTGTTGCTCAAAAGTCTCACGAAATCAGTGTCTGGGGAAACGGCAAGCAAACTCGTACTTTTCTGTATATCAACGACGCCGTTCGAAAAATCTATGAAGTTATGAATAAAAAAAAATATTTCGGTCCAGTAAATATTGGCAGCAGTAAAGAAGTCACCGTCAACGAAGTAGTCGAAATTTGTTGTCAAATCCTCAATATAAAACCAAAAATTATTCATGATTTGGATAAGCCGGTTGGGCCACTTAGGCGCCGTTGCAGTAATCGTAAATTTAATCAACACTACAAAACAGGGGAAGAAACTTCTCTCAAGGAGGGATTCAGAAGGATTATCAATCATATTCTAAATACAGAAACATAAAGAATGGTTAAATCCAAATTAGAACTTTCAGTCATTTTTCCGGTCTATAACGAGCGTCATACAATCGAAACCGTTATTAGGGAGTGGCGAAAGGAACTAAGACGTCTTAGGATTAATTTCCAGATTATTATTTGTGAAGACGGCTCATCAGACGGCACTTCTCAGTTTTTAAAAAAAATTAGCAGTAAATATAAACTACTTCTTAATCAAAAGAAAACCCGGCGCGGATATGGACAGGCAGTCATCGACGGAATAAAGTTGGCAACCAGTGAATATATTCTTTCTGTCGATTCGGACGGTCAGTGTGATCCTAAGGATTTAAGTAAGTTTTGGCAGCGGCGGCTGGAAGCGGAAGTTCTTATTGGTTGGCGCAAAAACCGTGCCGACGCTCTGCAACGAAAAATATTTTCTCAGTTATTCAAGCTCGTCTGTATAATTCTCTTTAAACCACCAGTTCACGACCCTTCTGCGCCCTTTGTTCTATATAGGCGAAGTATAATAAAGCCAAATTTAAAGTACTTAAAGTATTTGAGTGAAGGTTTCTGGTGGGGATTTGTCGGTATGTGTACTAAAAAGGGGCTAAAACTGTCAGAAGAGCCAATTAACCATCGATCACGTTTTAACGGCCAAACGGTTGTTTTTAAACTTAAGAAAATTCCTTCAATTGCGTTAAGAAACATTATCGGTTTATTTCGTTTAAAGTTTGCCTAGAATTAATTTTTATTAATGTTGAATAACACCAGAAGCAAACATTATCGAAAACTTCTTCAGGGCTTCCTGATTATTGTATTATTTGATTTGTTTTTACTCGAAATTCTAGTAAGAATTATTGTCTCTTTAAAACCCGTTTCATTAAGTTATTCTGTTGATCTTGATTGGAAATCACAAATAGTGGGGGAGTCGCTGATTAACCGGCAGTCGCCCTACATTCTGGCCATGGGCTCCTCAATAACCAACCAAAATCTAAATCCTGAACTTCTGCAATATGAACTGCAGAAAGTCAATCCAGAGCTCGCGGTTTTTAATCTTGCTCACAGCGGAGGAACTGTCGAATCCAATCTGTATCTCTTAAAAAAAGTGCTTGCCACAAGTAGCAAACCTCTGCTGATTATTTATGATTATCCCGTTCCCTGGCAATTTAATGGTGGCTACCTTTCAAAACCCGACAGTACCCTTAATCATTTTTATAATTACTACACTGGCCGTTGTTTATCTTCTATCAAAAGAGACTTTTCAACACGGCTCGAGTGCGGCGTTAAAAAATACTCTTATCTTTATCGACACTGGCACGATCTACCAGTAATCTTGAGCAAATTTCCAAAATTAATTTTCAAACCTGAAACAAATATATTATTCACAGATTCCGGAAATATTTCCAGAAACGGCTGGATTCCTCGATATATTCATCTCTCACAGAATGCTTTTGACAGTTACTATTCACCTCGCGGGATTAACTTTAATCAGCGGGAAAAGGGAATAAAGTATCTTTTTTCAGACTTTAGTTTTGATTCTTCTCACTTCGAAAAGTTAGTGAAGTTCACTCAGGCTCAACAAATTCCTATTCTTATTGTCTGGTATCCTGAGCACCCGCTTAGTCTTGATTATTTTAAGAAATACCAAGTTAAACGGTCGCTTTTTAATGAATATTTAACAGAACTTGAAAAAAAAGATCAAGTAGACTCGCTAAATTTAAGCGACAGCCTTAATTCCCAAAGATACTATTCCGACCCTGATCACCTCAATACCTTGGGCGCAAATAAGTTTACCCTGACTATTGCTCAATACTTAATTCAATCAGTCTTATGAATTTTCTCACTTTGAAATTTTTGATATTTTTTTTGAGCACATATTTTATATTTTTAAAAGCCTGGCCCAAATGGCGTGTTCCTTTTTTAATGATTGTTAGCTTTGTCTTTTATGCAAGTTCAAGCTTGAATTATTTTTTTTTGCTGTTGTTGTTGTCAATTGTTAACTATCTGTTGGGAAGGTTGCTATTCAATGCCTCAACCGGGCGACGACAGATACTAGCTCTCTCGATTGCTCTCAACTTAGTCGTGCTGATTTTTTTTAAGTATCTTGCATTTTTTCTGAATATTGTTAGTTTTACTTTCTTGCCGAGTCTGTCCCTGCCTTTAGGTATTTCTTTTTTTACCTTCGAGGCGATTAGCTATCAGGTTGATATCTATAGAGGAAAACCAGCGGCTCCTACTTGGCTGAGTTATTTTCTGTACATTTTTTATTTTCCTCATCTTATCTCAGGACCCATTATCCGTTTCAACGAACTCTATCTGCAAACAAGAAAAAAACTGTCTTTACCCTCATATAAGCGACTAAGGAGGGGATTAGTATTAATCGCACTTGGCTTTGCCTATAAGGCGCTTATCGCAGACTCACTCACTCCTCTTGTTGATCCTGTTTTTAAGAACCCGGACCAGTTTAACTGGCTCTCTATCATTACGGCTATCTTTGCCTTTGGCAATCAAATCTATTTTGATTTTCTCGGTTATACAGAAATAGCTCGAGGCTTATCGCTACTCTTTAATATTACTCTTCCTCTAAACTTTGACTTTCCTTATCGATCACAAAGTATTACCGAGTTTTGGCGCCGCTGGCACATCTCACTTTCCGCCTGGATACGGGATTATCTTTATATTCCTCTTGGCGGTTCCCGTTCGGGCAAGGCCCGTACCTACTTTAACTTAATCGCAGTTATGACAATTGTTGGTTTTTGGCATGGCGCCAACTGGAATTTTATTTTTTGGGGCTTATATCACGGACTTTTATTGGTGATTGAACGAAGATTTCCTGCTAAGTCACATCTATTTAGCCGATTTTGGCCGTTTATTCGAACTTATCTTTTGGTTAACTTTGGCTGGCTCATTTTTAGAAGTAACTCTCTTGCCAGCTTTCTAAACATGCTCCATGGACTGGTCGACTTGCAACTCTCGGCGCTTAGCGTCAGTTCAATGTTTGTTCTGTTATTACTTGTTTCACTCTCGTTCGGCCAAAAATACTTTCTCGCTGGTTTGAGCCATCTCTTTAAGCCTTTCCCGGATTATGCTAAAGTAATGTTGGGAATGATGATTGTTATAATTTGGCTTTTGCTGCAAACAGATGTTGTCAAACCGTTTATCTATTTTAATTTTTAAGGTAGTTTTGCCGGCTATTATTGCTTTTGGCTTATTCTTCCGCTTGCAGGGGATCTCCAGTAATCATTCTTTTTGGTCAGACGAGGCTTATTTGGCAACCAGTGCCAAGAATATTGTGACTGGAAAAGTCGATCTTGTTGATCAGCTAAAAAAGCAGGATTACCAGCCCCTTCATTTACTGCTAATTACAACCTCTTTTAAGTTGTTCGGCATCTCAGAGTGGTCAGCCCGTTTATATCCGGCAATTGCAGGCACCTTAGGTATAATTTTTGCTTTTTTGTTAACTCGTAAACTGTCCAATCCGGTCGGCGGATTATTGGCGGCTTTTTTTATGGCTTTTTCGCAACTTAATTTGGCTAACTCTACTCAAGCAAAGCAGTATACGGCTATTCAAACCGGGCTATTAATCATACTTTATAGTATGACTGTTTTGTCAGAGAAAAACCAAAAAATTAACTGGCGTTTTCATTTCTTGATCACTTTAATCGCTACCATCGGTAGCCTACTGCATTTTTTGGGAATCCTGCTTTGGGTCCCTTATCTGATCTTTATTGTTTTAAACTATCATCAAGAGATGATAAGCGTTCTAAAGAAGCCGGCTAAGTTAATCGCTCTCTTTTTTTTACTTATTTGTCTTTCCTTAATTATTAACCTGCCTTTAATGGCCAAAACCTTTTTTCGCGGCCAAACCATAAGTGAAATATTTTTCCCTTACAATCACTTAGTTTATTTTTTTCAGCTTTTTGGCAAACAGTATTGGTTATTTGTCCTTGTAGCCATATTCGGTTGGATATTTATCTGGCCATCAAATCGTTTTCTGGCGATTTCAATTGCCGGCTATATTGCTATTAGCTTATATCTTTGGACATTCAAGCACTATACACATAATGTCAGATATGTTGTTCCGCTATTTGGAGTGATTTTTACCTTTGCGGCCGCAGGCTTAGGACTTGTTTATCAACGTAACAAATCTAAACGGCTGTCAGTATTATTAGTAATTTCTTTTATCTTTCTCGCTATTGTGTCACATAAGCTTGAGCTACAAGCTCGAACCTTTTACAATCCGAATTTTGACATTTATGGCGATGTTCAAATCGCCGATTACAAAACCACCTTTCTCTTATTAAAGCAGCATTTTCCCAATCATCAACGTTTAGCGATTATCAATGACGTGCCCTTTGCTCAGAATTGGTATTTACCGCAAAAAAAAGCGACTGCTTACTTAACTAAGTTTACCAATATTCCCTATACCAGCAATGTTGACGGCGTAATTACTTATGGCCGAGTCTCTGACTTTAAAAAAATTATTAAACAATATCCTCAGGGTTTAGTCATTATCGAAGACTGGCAGAGTTTCTTGCCGGAATCAGTTAAAATATATGCTAAAGCGCATTTGAATCACGAATTTACGGTTAATAGTTTAGGTGGGACAGAGCACGATCCTTGGCCAGTTTCAATATATTCCTGGGGATTGTAAGAAACATGAAAACAAAAAGTATTGCCATTACTTTAATCTTTATCATTTCCACTTTCGTTCAATTAGTTGGACAGATTGTGATTACCAATGTGTTTGGCGCCGGGTTTAGCCTTGATACATTTTTAGCCGCTGTCGTTATTCCTACCACCGTTGTCACTGTTATTTACGGCACGCTCAATGACGCTTTTTTACCTTATCTTGGCCGAATGGATAAATCCAAAAACCAAACCGAGACCTATTTTTTTTCTGTTGTTTTTAAGCTGGTTCTTTTTTCTTTGCTTCTGATCGCGTTTCGCTTGCCGCTTTCAACATTAATTACAAAACTGATCTATAGTGAACAAACATCTTTGTTTCAAGAGTCTGTCAGGCTCCAGATGTCTTATCTGTTTATCAGCTTTCCTTTTGCCATTTTGTCAACTCTCTTAGGTACTTATTTTTATGTTCAAAAAAAGTTCTTACGCTTTCCTTTAGTTCAATTAATGGGCAACGTATTAAACTTAAGTCTAATTATTATTTTCGCTGACCGGATCGGTTCATTTATTTTGATTATTGGCTTTCTTGCCAGCATTATTTTTCAAGTACTTCTACTGATGCCAAAGATTAAATTTAAATTTTCGTTTTGGCAACTTATTAAGGCCTCTAGTTTGAAGCCGATTTTTTTTGCTTGGATCCCGTTAATCATTGGTAATTTTGCTTTAAGATCCGATACTTTGCTTATTCGAACTTTTGGTTCGACTCTTGAAAGTGGCTCGCTTGTATATCTAAATATTATTGCCAAATTCTTTGCCTTAGCCACGGGTGTAATTACTATTGGTCTGCAAGTGTTGCTGCTGCCTCGCTTGGTGGAATTACTAAAACAAAAAAAATATGCCGATACTTTTTCATTAGTCAGAAAAAGTAAACTGGCGGCTTTTTTGGCAACTTTGATCGTCGTTGGGGGACTGGCAATTATAATTCCATTTTTGGTTCAATATCTTTTTGTCGGTGGTCGCTTCACTGAAACAGATGCCCAAAAAACTATCGCTCTTATTCCATATTTCATCTTACCCGGATTAGGGTGGGGGATGATTAATATTTTTTTTCAACCTCTGTTAGCCTTACGCCAACAACCATTATTAGGGATTCTAAATGTTGTCGCCTTAAGTTTGGCAATTGCGATTGGAAAGTATCTTTTGATCGCTCTTAATCCGTTAGTGGCGATCTCAGGTTCGTTGATAATTCTCTTATTTGTTGGCATAATTGGAAGTGAAATACTATGGCAAAGAGAGAAGCAAAAACTGACGCGGTCCAATTAACCGTTGTTATCGGTACACTAAACAGACCAAAAATTGTCAGTCAACTACTAAAACAACTCGTCAATGAAAGTCGTCAACTTTTATTTGAAGTCTTAGTTTTTGATCAGTCTAATTCACAGAATTATAGGAAACTAAAAAATGATTTTCCTTCCCAGACAAATTTTCGGCTTTTTCATTTAGATACTCCTAATACCTGCCATTATCTTAATTTGGGTTGGCAAAAAGCGAAAACGCCAATAGTTTTGTATTTAGATGATGACGTTATCATTACTAGTAACACTCTTACAAGCCACTTAAAAGCTTACCGTAATAAACAAATTAATGGAGTCGCCGGACGGGTTATCAATCAGCCAGAAACAACAGAACCGGGTAGGGGAGTTGGTAAAATCAGTTTTTTTGGTGCTCTTATTGTTAAGCGTTTTTTTGACCAGACCAAGCAATGGGTTGATTTCCCTTATGGCTGTAATATGTCTTTTCGCACTGATGTCTTAAAAGAATTAGGCGGTTTCGACGAAAAACTCAAGCCACCAATTTATGCCTACAACGAAGTTGATTTGGGTGTCCGTCTCAACCAGCGTTTTCCCAAGTCGTTAATTTTCGAACCCAAAGCTCTTGTTACTCATCTACGGCATTTTTTAGGTGGAACCCGTACTTATGATCAGGGAGCAATCAATAAAAGCAGCCAGCACAATTACGGATACTTTTTAGCCAAAAACTACTCCTGGCATCAAAATCTAATCGCTTTAGCCAGACGCCTAGCCTTTCAAATAATCAAAGAGCCTTTCCAAATTCCGGCCATTTTTTCCGGGTTTCTACTTGGAAAATCCAAGACCCAATATTTTAATCTTCTGGCCTTTGTCGGTTTATTGACGCTGGCGGTTTTTTTTCGTTTCTGGAATTTAGGTCAATTTTTTACCTTTAATTTTGACGAGGAATACCAGGCTTTGTTAGCTTGGGAGCAGGTTAAAAATCCGCATTTAATCTGGATTGGGGTAAGCGCGTCCAATATTAGTTACTATCTGGGCCCGGGCTTTACTTACCTTAACGCTTTTTTGTTTAATATTTCCTCAGATCCGCTAATTTTGGCGTATTTTGGATCCGGATTGGGAATCGTCACAGCCTTGAGCCTGTTTTATATTACTAATCGGTTTTACGGAACCAAAGCGGCTTTCTTTGCCTTGGCTTTTTACAGCGGTTCAATGTTCCTTAGTTATTTCGACCGTCGGTTCTGGAATCCTACTCCGATAATGTTTGTGTCCTTGTGGTTCTTCTACTGCCTGATGAGGCTGAGGGAAGATCCTCGATATTTAATTTTGCTTTTTCTGCTGCTTGGCTTATCGCTACATATTCATCTGTCGCTATTGGCTTTCTGGCCGGTAACCTTATTGATTATTTTATTCAATTGGCGCTCAGTTAAATTAAAAATCTGGCTTCTTAGCATCATCAGCTGGTTTCTGGTTACTCTGCCGTTACTGGTTTTTGATTTTGTCCATAACTTCGACAATTTATTAATGCCGATTCGATATTTGCGTAAATTTTTGGATTTCCAAAATCAAGGCAATCTTACTTACAGCTTTGGTCAGTTTTTAAATACTTTGTCCAGGATTTGGTACATTCATCCTTATTCCAATACGCAAGATGAATTACAGTTAGGCGTGCATGGCCGGATCACCGGCACATATATGCCATTAGCCCTGCTTTCTTTACTTATAATAATGTCGGTTTTTATTTTAAGCTTCAGTTTTAAAAAGTATCGTCTGCTAGCCGCCCTTATGTTTAGTTTTATGCTTGTTTACTTTTTTTATCCGGGCGGAGTCGTTGCTTATTTTTTGCTGGGCTTCTTAGTTTTGTTTGTTATCTCAATCGGTATATTTTTTTCCAAGTTGCCGTTAGGGTTGGCGATTGTTTTAATAATTCCGTATTTTCTCGTTAACTCATACGCTTTAATTACCAGTCAGCAGGAGCAGTTTGGTCTGTCGACCCGAAAAAAATTGATTAAGCAAATTAACCCCGAGCTCAAAGGTAAATCTTTTTATCTGGAAACCCGCACCACAGACGGTCGTAAATATCATTCGGCCGGTGGCTGGCGTTATTTATTTAAGGCTTACGGTTCGACTCCGGCTCAGTCTCATGCCGATGACTTTTTTGGCTGGATTTATTCAGACGAAATTTCAGCCCAAAAACCTCAATATAGAATCATTGTTTCCGAGTACCAAACCATAATTTCTGTTCCGATAATTAAACAGTTTAGTTCTGGCGTGTATCATGCTTATCTGGTCAAAAATTAGGCAAAATCACTGGTTAATCTTGTCTTTTCTATTTATATTTATTCTGCGTTTTGTCCAAGTTGGGGAACGCTTTCATTTTGGGATTGACGAAGAGTATCAGTCTTTGCTTGGTCTTAGTCTAATTAAAGACTTTAGGCCGATTTGGATTGGCACCAGTCAAGCTGACACTGGTTTTTATCTTGGCCCGGGCTTTGTTTATTTACACGCGCTCTTACTCAGACTGTCAAACCTGGACCCCTTGATTCTAGCTTATAGTGCCAGTTTATTAGGCTTTTTGATAGCAGTAGCTCTTTATTATACAACTCGACAACTCTTCAACTCCAGAGTTGCCCTTATCTCGTTAATTATCTATGCCGGCTCTGCTTTCATCCTGACATTTGATCGCCGGTTCTGGAACCCATCACCAATTCCGCTGATCTCAATTTTGTTTTTCTGGGCTTACCAAAAATCATTGAACGATTCTCGTTGGTATGTTTTGATTGCCTTGCTGCTGGCTGGCTCTTTTCATGTTCATGCCTCTTTACTCATTTATCTGCCAATTACGATTTATATTATCTTGACCAGGTTAAAAAAGAAAAGCTTTAACATTACTTTTAAAACCGGCTTACTGTCTCTTATTGTCTTTCTGGCCCTCTATTTTCCTCTAATTGTCTTTGATGTAGTCCATAACTTTGATAATTTACTAACTCCAGTTCGTCTTTTGAGTAGAGCAGGGAGCAGTTTTGAACCTGGTCTTATGTTCCGCCACTTGCAAATTATGATTTCAACTTTGGCAAACTTTATACTATTTATTAATCTGGCTTCTATTTTTAGAATCGCAGTCTTTTTAATCTTGGTGATAATTAATATACATTTTCTTTTAACAGCCAAGGGTCTGGCAAATAAAATTTTGAAAATAATTCAGACTTTTTATTTTATAATGTTTTTATTCTATCCCGGCACCATCAATGATTATTACTATCTAGGCTGGCTGCCATTTCAAGCGATTGTGTTGGCGCAATTAATGTGCAAACTCAAGCTTTTGCCACTAGTAATGCTATTACTGGTATATATTTCTGTCAATACTGCTGTCTTTGTCAATCGGCCGCTGTCAGGCAATTTGTTAGCCAAAAAGGCGCTAGTTCAAAAAGTCAGTCGTTATCTTGACTCCCGCCCCTTTTATTTAGAAACAGATCGGGATTATCTGTATTTTGGCGGCTGGCGATATCTTTTTGAAGCCTACGGCCAAAAACCGGCCGCCAGCCAGGCCGATAGTATGTTCGGCTGGATTTATCCGACAGAAATCAGCAGCCAAAAACCGAGGTTAAAAGTGATTGTTTCAGAAAACAAAGTCAAATTATTAAAAGAAAGTAAAATAACAATAACAAGCAAGCCCTTTACGGCAAATATTTTAAAAGACTAGGTTATAGTTGTTATAATTAAATCGTGAAAAAACAAACCATTACAGCCGTAATTCCGGCCGGAAATGAAGAAGATAATATCGAACGCTGCCTTAAAAGTCTGCTTTGGTGCGATCGGATTCAGGTCCTTTTTTTGGGACAAGACAAAACCGCAAGAATAGCCAAAAAATACAAGGCAGAAGTAATAAAGTTCGACAAGCCCGAGTTCCATGATATCGTTGGTGTGCAAAAGAGTGTAAACTGGGCCATTGATCATTGCCAAACCGACTGGATGCTTAGAATCGATGCTGACGAAGTCGTGACAGCAGAAGTTAAGCATGAAATTCAAAATATTCTGACCAAACCCCAAGTTAATAAAACAGATCTGATGGCTTATGGAATCCCGCGTAAGCAGTATTTTTTGGGTGACTATCTCAAGGGCGGTGATTGGGCTTACGACCGGCTCGTGCGTTTATTTAAACCTCAATTTTGTCGATACGAACCAATTGTGGCTGTACACGAACAGCTTAAGGTTAAAGGGAAAGTCGGCTATCTCAAAAATCCACTTTTGCATTTTTCCCATCCTGATTTAAAAACTTTGATCACGAAATTTAATTTTTATACCACTCTGGAAGCCAAACAACTACGAAATAGCTTATTTTCTTCCTTTTTGAAGATGCTGTTTAATCCGCCTTATATTTTTCTTCGCTGGCAATTGTATCATCATGGTTATCGTGATGGTATCAGAGGTTTCGGAGCGGCCTTAGCTCGCGGTTATTATGATTTTTTACTCTATTTCAAGAGAATAAAATACCTAGTTAAGAAGAGTAAGTAGTTTTTGAGCTGGCATAAGTGACATTTCAATGTCTGCTTCTTTTGTAAAACCAGCCAAGTGTGGAGTCAAAATAACGTTTGTTAATTTAAAAAATTCATCTCGCAAGTGAGGTTCGTTTTCAAACACGTCCAAAGCCGCTCCGCTGATAATTCCATTCTCAAGCGCGTATATTAAATCAGTTTCATTAATGATACCGCCCCGGGAAGTGTTGATAATAGAGGCTGTTTTTTTCATCTTTTTCAGTTGCGGCAAGCTGAATAAATTGATAGTTTGCTTATTCAGAGGCAGGTGTAAAGAAATAATATCGGCTTTATTAATTAAATCTTCCAGTTCGGTTTTAATAATTCCATATTTAATCAGTTCTTCTTGATTCAAAAACGGATCAAATCCCAATATTTGCTTGACTTCATAATTGGCGAGTTTCTTGGAAACAAGTTTGCCGATAGCGCCACAGCCTACCAAACCAATCGTTTTGTTTTTGATTTCAAATCCAATCAAATTCCGTTCTCGCCATTTTTTTTTAGTTAGCAAATAATTTTGGGGGGCAAAATTTCGCAATAGTAGCGTTGCCAAAGCAATCACCATTTCGGCCACTGCGTTAGCGTTTGCTCCGGGAGAGTTGATCACCGTAATTTTCTGGCTCTTACAATAATTCAAATCAATATTGTCCAATCCTACACCAGCTCTTAATAAATATTTTAAATTGGGATATTTTTCCAAAAAGCTCCGGTTGGCTTGCGTATAAGTACGAATAAAAATAGCTTCTAGAGTTTTTATTTGAGCGAGGGTCGGTTCATCAATGATTAACTGGTGGCCATTTTTTTTTAACAATGCCAGTGCTTGAGAATGTATCTCTGTTGGTTCTACTATCTGAATCAGCATACCCTTATTATATCTCAATTAAAATAACCAAAGCAAAGGCCGATTGGCGGCAATTATCAGATGTCGTTTCGATTTTTTGCTGCTCTGGTGCTATAATCTATAATGTTTATGTCCAGTAAAGAGGCCTTTCAAACATCATCAAAAGAAACGAGGTCTGACGAATGCTATTCTTTTCCAGCAGAGACAGTGATATATATTGATGGACGGCGATCAGCAGTGCTTCGCGTACAAGCGACTGGCAAGGGAAGCGGGAAAAAAATTAAAGGACTTGCAGCATATACAGCCACCTGTCGATTAGATCTGTTCTATAATGGAAATTACTGGAGTTTACCTGAGGGAACAATATTCACCGCTTATCAAAATAAGGCTAGAAGAATACAAGAAAGCTCAAATTAACCTTTTCTCTAAGCCATACAAAAATTCCTCTGGCGAAACAGTCTTGAGATCGCAAATAAAAGGATCAACTTTCCCTTTAATCGCTAACCAGGCTTGCCATTCGTTACGTAAACGTCTTAAGAAATCGGCTCTGGTATCGTCTGGCCTGGCTCTGTGGCTCATTCGATCCTTTAAAACTGTTAAACGATCGACTCCCAGGTAGATAATTGCCGTTTGCGATAATAGAGTCTTAATTTCATCAGAACTTAAAGATTCACCAAGACAACTGTCAAGATTGCAGGCAGTATAAGGATCTAGTTTCCAAATTCGCTGCTCTCCTTTTAATATCATCTGAAGATCGCTAAGGGCAGTTCCATAATATATAGTTTGATTACTAATCATTCTTTGAGTAATTGCACAAAATCTATCTTGGTTCTGTTTAAACCATTCTAGTGAAACAAAGTGATAATCAACTCCATCCTGTTCATTAATATGAGGTGTGCGAGTGGTGTAGGGAACAATACGCTTAAAATTAGGATGCCGTTCTATAAAAAGATCAATGACCGTATCTTTGCCGCTAGCAGTCGGACCGGTTATAATTATTAAATTCTTACTCTTTCTTCCGTTTTCCTTAACCTCAGATGTTTCTTGCTCAGTTGACATTGCCAAGAGAAAAATTTAAAGTTGCCCTTACATATTTTTCCAGGTGAAATTTGAGCTGTTCAATTGTTTCCTGGCTGATCAGTTTCTGATTTTCCGGCAAAATGACCATCCAAACATTGTTCGGTTGCAAAATCAGCTTGAACTGGCAACCGCAAAGACCAATTGTTTCTAAGGCATTAGTGGTTTTTTCTGACAGCCTTTCGTAAGAAGGAAGATTTTCGACGTGAAAACCAGTTTCTTGAGAGATAAAAAACGTTTCTGAAAGGTGCAGATCTCCATTAACAATATAAAGTACTCCTGTTCTGTTAGAGGCTACAATTTCATAAGGATATCCAAGTCTTCGTAATACTTGCTCTGCTTTTGATTTTATTTCGGCTAGTGGCCTCTCTAATGCTTTAGCACAACAAGATAGTTGAGAATCAGGACAAAATTGACGACAGTGTTCTAATCCGCCATTGTTATCTCTGATTGAATGAGCCAGACGATCAGGTCTATTTGTTTTGTAATATTCTCGGCTAAGAGCAGCAACTGCACAGGAAGTATGATCAAAAATTGGTACCTGTAAATTTCGGGATTGAGCAACTCTTCGAATTTCGCTTCTCAATGAATCGTCGATGATTTTTGATTCTGTTAGTTGATCTGGTTTATATCTATCATCAAGAGGGTGACCGGCTTGTTCAAAATTCCTAATAGTGTTTTCATAAACAAAAAGTCCGCCCACCGTAATCGCATCTGCATATGAACCAGCTTCCTGTAATACTGTATTTATAGTTGCCTCATTACTATTAATTCCCTCAATCATTGGCCGCATCGCCATAATTACTGGTAGTCCAGCCGCTTTCAATCTTTGTATCGATTGAATCCGGGTTTTTGCCGGAATTGGTTCGATCGCAACCGGCAAACCAGAATAAGTAACTATAAAAACCAGCTTAACGCCTTTTTTTACTAATTCACGCGCTCTATCTATGTATTTTGGTGCAATCTTCCCCTTGGTAATATAGATGATTTCGCCTCGATGACCAAAATTAGATAATTCAGCCGCTAATTTCAGAGAGTGATTCCAATCAAGTGAGGGATCGTTGAAATTCTCCATCAATAATGGGGTTTCAGGCGAATAATAGGGAAAATTCAGTAACTCGGCAAGCAGAACATCATCGGGAATTCTATGAGTTATAGTCTTACCAACCATAAGCTTGCTATTAACAGAAATTCCGGCATCAGTTTTGGTTGAAATATACGGACTGTTACGCTTACCATTTTCGTCTCTGTCAAATAATTCCTGATTACAGTAGCAACATTCATAAGGACATCCTGGACCACACAGTTTGGTATTATTAACAACCTTCCATTTTTTATTTAAAAATCTCTCTGGCATAGGGTATTATACCAAAACCTATAGTAAATTCAAGTATTAATAAAGCCTTGACCTTGTAAAATGAAAGTCAGAGTAAGACATCTGCTTGCTCACTTCTCTTGGCAAAATATCCTGACACAGTGCAAAAAAGGCCTGTGTAGTGTAACGATAGGTTTTTTTAAGTAGCTGGTATGAATCATTAATTAAGTATTCTATAAACGGTAATGTAGTTCTGTCTTGCCTGCAGCTATCGTTAAAATTTCTAAAAAAGTTCAATAACCTTAAATTGGTAAGAAAATGGGGGTCGCTAAAACTCATCTTTGCCAAAACCTCATCGTTCCATATTCGTTCCACTTTAAGGGGTCTTGATTTTCCTTCTTCCACAGAATGGGTATTAATAACTACCCCTGCCAGATTGCCTGTTAAAACCACTCCTGCATTTAAGCCACAGCCGGTCTTATGCAACACATAAGGCACAGTCAACGACGCATTAGTTGATGGCAACAGTATTGACACATCAGTTAATAATCTAACCGGAGATTCAAGCTTGTGGATCTGTTTCAAATCATACTTCGCGGAACTAATTATTTGTTTGAGTTCAGGCTTAAGAACCTCAACAATCATTGCGCCAAGAAAATTCACTGGCGTTTGGGCACAAAATAAACTTTCTCTATCAAATAAACGTGGATAATCTCCTATTAATCCAAGTACCTCTGGGCTAGGTGGCCGAACATTCACACGCTTATTTCTTGAACCTATTGTTGCAAGTTGTTCTCTAATTGCTGGCATTAATGTATTATACTATAAGATAGTCAGCTTAGTGAGTCAGGTAATAAACGAATGTAGTCAGGGCATTTTTCAACGATCGCCAGTTAACGCTTTTACTGGGAAAGCGATAGGTAATGGGTACAGTGGCTGTTTTTAATTTCAAACGAAAAGCTCTAAGCCGAACTTCAGTCTGATAAAAATGACCGGTTGAGAAAAGGGGAGTGGCCAGAATTTTTTTTAAAGCCGGAGTGGTAAAAGCTTCAAAACCCGAAGTCATATCAATTAAGCGTGTCTTTAAAAACAAATTGCTGAAAACCGTTCCGACCAAAGAAAAGAATCGTCTGGACAAAGGCACGCGATATTTAAAAGACCAAAGTGGTCGAACACCAAAGACACAGTCAAAACCCTGCTTGAGTTTGTCTACAAAATGGCTGATTTCTTTAGGCTGATGCGAAAATCCCGCATCCATTTCAATAATATAATTACAATTATCTCTCAAGGCTTGCCGAAATCCAGCCAAATAGGCGTCAACCACATGGCGATTTTCAGGAGCATAAATTACTTGTAGATCACGATACTTTCGAGCCAAGCGGCGGGATAAGGCCAAGGTATTATCAATCGAGGCCTTATCAATGACAAAATAGACTGTAAATTGATCTGGCAATTTCTCTAGCTGACTAAACAAAGTCTGACAATACTTTGTCAACATTATCCCTTCGTTGGCAAGTGGAGTTACAATCGCAAATTGTTTATTTCTTTGAGCCATTGCTTAAGAATAACTAATTCATGCTTATCAACAAATCCTTGCTTCACTAGTAGCGAATAAACTTGAACCAGCATTTGATTGATATTGCCGCTTAATTTTAATTTTTGTAAATCCTCAACTAATTTTTGAGAGTAAAGATAAAGGGGGATCTCGGCCTGAAAGTCCGCCATTACCTGATGTCTTAATCGTTGCTGATAAACTTGTGGCGAAAGATACAAAAGCCTACCGGATAATTGCCAAATAATTTTCTGGGCCACGTAGCCACGCCAAATATCAGCCGCTCGCCAACTAAGAGTCGAAGGAAAATACATTAGAGCAGAAATGTTCCGGTGCCACCAAGTCGCTTGAGAATTAACCTGGCCATAAATTCCGGCAGAAACGGCCACAAACTGATTCTTTTTAAACTTAATCGGCCGATTGATTGTCAGGCGATAGACAGCATCAAAGTCAGAGTCATGATCAATTAAGGATTGAATTAAAAGTGGTTTAGCCTTCTCAATACTCATGTTAAAATCCATCTTATCTCTAATCAAATCAAGCGGAAATCCTCTTGGCCAGGCTTTTTCTCGTGTAAAAAGTGTAAAAATATTAAAAAATATTTTATCTGAATTAACTGTTGAGTATGCTTGCTTAAATTTTGGCAAAGTCAAATTAGCGTAGGGGAGATTATCATCGTCGGTTTCAAATAGCCAGTCTGAGGAGTAATTTTTCCAAGCCCAAAGATAACCAAGATTTTTGCGGCTATAACTGTTTATTGGGAGTAGTTTGGAAAAAGTCGGAAATGACTGCCGCTGTTTAGTAAGAGAAATGAACTCCAAATTTTGATCATTATACTTACTTGGCGTTTTTTGATCACCAACAACAATCAGTTTAAAATTTCTGAGCCGGCTAAATTCCACTACCGCCTGAGTTGGAGAATTAATACTGGTAATCACAATCGGAATCATTTGTTTTGTTTTAAATACCAGTTAACGGTTTGGCTTAAGCCCTGGCGCAAACTTGTCTGGGCACGAAAACTCAATTCCTTTCTGGCTTTACTAGTTGACAATGTTCGGCGTGTTTGGCCAGTAGGCATTTTTTTATTCCAAACAACTTTGCCCTGATAACCAACGGTGCGAACAATGATTTCAACTACCTGCTTAATCGTAAACTCTTTGCCGGAGCTGATGTTAATCGGCAGACTATGATTAATTTTAATTGCCGCCTGGATAATGGCTGCAACCGCGTCGTCAACATAAATAAAGTCCCGAGTCACAGTAGGCTTGCCCCAAACTTCAAGATAAGCCAAATTTTTCTGCTTGGCTTCAACCGTACGTCGGATCAAAGCGGCAATCACATGACTATTCTCCCGATCAAAATTATCACCTGGGCCATAAATGTTGACCGGAATAAGGTAAATGCCATTAAAATGGTATTGTTTTCGATAAGCCTGAAGCATTACCAGTAAGGCCTTTTTGGCCATGGCATAAGGCGCGTTATTAGCCTCAGGATAACCGTTCCAAAAGTTTTTTTCCTTAAAAGGAACTGGAGTGCGTTCGGGATAACTACAGGCCGTTCCCAAACTGACAAATTTAGTAACCTTATTAATCCTGGATGCTTCAATTAAGTTTGCTCCCATAATCAGATTGTCATAAAAAAGATTACCAGGGCAAAGCGTGTGATAGTAAATGCCACCCACATTGGCTGCTAAATGAAAAACCAAGTCAATATTTTTGGTTGCTTTTAAACAAGTAGCATAATCTTTCAGATCGTAACGGCTGTGAGGATAAGAGATAATATTGGCGCGAGCGATTCCAGAATCCAAAAGTTGCTTAATTAAGTGCTTGCCCACAAAACCCTGAGCGCCGGTCACCAAAATTCTGGCTTTCTTTAAATTAAGCATATTTCTCAAATTTGAGTTATTATAGCTCTAATGACCAATTTTTGGCATCGATTTTTACTTCTTGCCTCTGCTTTTTTTTTGATCAGTCTTGTGTTTCTGACCAATAGTCCGCCAATCTGGCCGGATGAGGTAATTGTCGCCGACTATGCCTATAATCTAAGCGCACAGGGCCGGCTAATCAGCTCGCTGCACGGATCCATGTATCACGCTGATCAAGGCTTATTTTTTTATCCGCCCTTGCTGCCGATACTTTTGGCACTTGTTTTTAAATTTAGCGGCCTGTCTGTTGTCGGGCTGCGCCTGCTGGCAATATTTTCTGGCTTAATCCTGTTCCTTACCGTTCTTAAGCAAAGTCGGCCATTATCCACTTGGTGGTTAGCAGGATTATGGTTGCTGGATTTCTCGTTAATGCGAGCCAGTCGCTTTGGCCGGCCGGAGATTTTTGTCTTGAGTCTTACCTTTGTCAGTTTGTGGTTATTGTTCAGCCGTTATCGTTACCGCTATTTATTAGCTTCAATTATAGCCGTACTTTGCTTTTTAATTCATCCGCTCGGAATTCTGGCCATTCTTCTTATTGCTGTTAACTTGATCAGTCAGCGCCGTTTCAAAAACTTGTTTATTCTGAGTGGTTTGTTTATAGCCGGAGTCATGATTTGGTTCCTCACGATTAATTTCCAGATACAAACGCTGTTTGAAGTTCTTCAATGGCAGGCACAGCGCCGGCTATCCGAACCCAGTTTTTTTGTTTTTTTAAGTCAAAATAGCTTGTTTTATTATGCTGCCATTCACTGGCTGTATTTTGGTTTATCAGTTTTTTTATGTGGCTATTTCTGGCTCAATCAACACCCAGACTCAAAAACCGGATTATTAATCATTGGCTTAATAGTAGGTTGGTTGTTTATTTTTTATGGCAGAGAGCCTTGGTACTACGTCTATCCAGTGCCATTTTTGTATCTGCTCTGGGTCAAATTTTGGGAAAGCCTTAAAAACAAATCAGGAAAAATCTTTTTTTGGTTAATCAGTGGAGTAATGCTTTTTGTAAATTTAAATCTGTTTAGTTTGGATTGGCAAAGCTCACAAGGGTCTTATCAGAAATTCACCCAGACAATAGTCAGCCAGCTGCCCAAAAACAGTACTGTTTTTTTATCGAGCATTCCGGATCCGTATTATGGTCTAAAAACTAGTCACAAAAATTTACGGCTTTATCAATTTGCGCCGTTGCCTGAGGAAAAATCAAAGTACTACCAGATTTTAGATGATTCAGAGTATTTGGTTTTTACCGGCTACTTGGATTACGGGTTTAACAATGTCTTGAAACAATATCTCAAAAAAAATACCAAGCGCATAATTGAAATCGACAACGGTCCGGGAGAATACCAGGCGCAGTTGATTAAGTTAGTCCCCAAGACTAGGCGCCGGCATTAATTGATTGCATAGATTTTTTTAATTAATTCGGAGAGATTCAAAAAATTACGGCCGCGAGAGGTTAGGGAAACGCAGTAATTTTTCTTTTCAAGCATATCGATAATGCTTTGCTCTTTGATGCGCCGAGACATGGCTTTATCACGCTTAACGTACTCTTTAATAAACAGCTTTTCCATGTTCTGTGGAGACAAGCCCTGGCAAGTAGGGGACTGACTCGTGTTTAGGCGGTTGAGCAAATACATGGTCACGGAGCGGTCAAAAGTAACCGGAAAAACGACAAACAAAGACAGGTGAATCGAGGCACTCATCACAATCGCTGCCAAAACCGTCTCAAATCGGACCTTCAGAACGCGCTGTTCCATTCCCGAAATGGAACAGAGGATTAGGACAGTCAGGGCCAACAGCAGGTTGCCCCGATAAAACAAAACTTTTTGCTGACTAAGTAATGGACTCCGGAGCAAACCCAAAAAAATAAGCGAAAAAAACAGAAATGTTAAGAAATACGTCCAGATAAAACTTTTTTTCATTTAATTAAATACTTGGCCAATATTATAATCATATATTAAAAGTGTAAATTTCATCTGGTTTTTAAAGATAATGGTTTTTGATCGGCTGGGTTTACCAAATTGAGATTTTATTGTTTTAAAACTACAACCATATCTCAAATCTTTATGATTCAATAAGAGAAAAGTTTCCCCATGATGGATAGCAAATTCATACCAGTTAATTGTGCTAAGACGATAGTAAGGCATAATCTGGTAGTTAATGCAGTGTACCGGACGGACTTTGATCACATCTGAGGACAGGTATGTATTAATAGAGGCGTTCCAAAAAGTCGCATAGCCATATTTCAAATTTTGATCCTTTAATTGCTTAAGCAATTGCCAATTGTCTTCGTTTCCAGATACAGTTCGTCGCTGCCACAAAACACTATAAAAAGAAACAGTGTTAAACAAAGCGCTAATCAAAAAAATAGCTAGTAAAAAATTCATTATTATTAATTTTTTTTGCTTCCACAAATCGCTGATTACCATTAACCACATAGTGGGAATCAAGAAAAACAAATAAATATAATAACGATATAATCCAAAGCTGCCCAATTGTGAAAAGAGCGTTACTCCAATTAAAATAAAAGCCGATGAGCCAAGATAAAGTTTAAGAAAATCGCTTTTACAAAATCCCTGCCAAAAATAATAGCCGAGCATTAACAAGGAAATAATCACACCGGCCAAACTTAAACTACTAATTATGTTGCTAGTTGAGAAATTAAGAACTGCCGAAAAACCAGGTCTTACTAAGGTATGCAAATTAGGAATAAAGTGAGAGAAATTGTTGATGAATGCCTCCAAAGAAATCTGCGGCCTTACCGAATCAAACGCAAATAATCCGGTTTTCACTAATCCCTTTTCCAAAATTTTCCCTCCCAAAGCCGCCACATAGACAATCAAAGAAATCAGCAAATATCGTGAGTCGTGCTTTTGATAATAAATAATTAAGGCGGAAATAATCACCGGAGCTGCAAAAACAGCCAGGTAATATGGATCGCTAAAAAAAACCAAAATTAAAACCGCAATCAGCAAATAAACCAATTTCGGTTTTAGCTTTCCGCCAAAGATAAAAAGAGACAAAATATAAAAAAGAAGCCCGATCTCAATATTGCGTAAGTGGGGATGTACTAGATGCAACATCAAATTCCATCCCCCAAATATGACTGTGGTCATCGGTACATAAGCCCACCATTTTGAATCAACATTATTTAACAAAATCACTTTTTTGTAAAACCACCAATACAAACCATGGGTCAGCAAAAGGCAAAAAAAAGAAATGGCAAAAATTGACCAAAGATTTATGCCAATCAGTGATACCACTAATGAATAAAACGGGTATTTGATCATAAAATTATCTGACGGTAAATATACTTTGTCCCTAAAATAATAGGGAAAGAGCAGCAGATTAGAAATATGGTCTGAATTAATCTCAGTTTTAAAAACAAAAAAGTAACTTAGAATCGCAGAATAAAAAATCAAACCAAAAACTATCACTCGCTTCATGAATAACAATTATAGCTTGCAATTAACTATTGCACTAATTAAAATGTAATTATGAAAAAGATTTTGGTCACTGGAGCATTCGGCCAAATCGGATCTGAGCTGGTACCCACTCTTCAGCAAAAATACGGTGAGCAGTCTGTAGTCGCCATGGGCCATTCCAATTACCCCAAGGATTTTAAGGGCATCTTTGAATCCGGTGAAATTACCGATATTAAGTTTTTAAAAGAACTTGTTGCCAAACATCAGATTGACACTATTTTTCACATGGCTGCTTATCTTTCGGTCAAAAGCGAAATGGACCCGCAAGGCGCCTGGGAAGTGAACGTCATTGGCCTCAAAAATGTTCTTGATATTGCTAAAGAAGCCAAACTCCAGGTCTTTTGGCCTTCTTCTATTGCTGTTTTTGGACCCACCACGCCAAGACAAAACACGCCGCAAATTACCCCAATTGAGCCCACCACTATGTACGGAGTCGGTAAGCTTACTGGCGAAAGTCTGTGCCATTATTATCACTTAAAATATGGCTTGGATGTCAGAAGCGTCCGTTATCCGGGATTGTTGGATTACAAAACGCCACCCAGTTTGGGCACTACCGAATACGCCAAAGAAATCTTTTGGAAAGCGATTAAAGAAAAAAAATACACCGTCCCTTTAAAAGCCGATACCACCATGCCAATGATGTTTATGCTCGACGCAATCAGGGCGACTGTCAGTATTATGGAGGCGCCGGCTGAAAAAATTAAGATCCGCACCAGTTATAATTTGGCTGCCTTTAGTTTTTCGCCTGAAGATCTTTATAACCAGATCAAGAAATTTGTTCCGGACTTGGTTATTGAATACAAAGAAACCGAGATTCAAAAAATTGCCGACTCCTGGCCGCAATCGATCGACGATTCTCAAGCTCGAACCGATTGGGGCTGGCTTCCTCAATACAGCCTGGAGCAATTGGTCGAGGCCATGTATACCAATATTAAGAAACAGATCGACAATGGGGCAAAGTAATTTTTTCAAACTCCTTACTCAAGAGATTAATCGGATTGATAAGGCCGGCTCAACCAAAAGAAAAGAAAAAATTATCGAACGCTTCACCTCAGGAAAACCGCCACGGGCCATCATTAACAAGAAAAAGTATTATATTTTTAATGCCAATGACTATCTGAGTTTAAAATATCGTGCCGAGCTTAAGAAGGGTGAGCATCAAGCCAGTCAGTTGTTTGGCAGCGGCCCCGGTGCCGTTCGCTTTATTTCCGGCTCTCTCAAAATCCACGCCGATTTGGAAAAAGCCGTTGCCAAATTTCATCATCGCGACGACGCCATTATTTACTCCAGTGCTTTTGCCGCCAATCAAGGCGTCATTTTTCCACTCATTGCCGGCCAAGCCAAAACCTCACTCATTCAAGACAAAGTCTTAGTTGTTTCCGACGAACTCAATCACCGCAGTATTATCGATGCCATCAGGTTAGCTGGTTTACCCAAAGAACAGCGCGCCGTTTTCAAACATCTGGATTTCAAGGATTTGGAAGCAATAATTAAAAACGCGATCAAAAAATATGACCGTGTTGTTATTGTTACCGATGGCGTCTTCAGTATGCTGGGGCAATTGCAGGATCTGAAACAGTTGCAACTACTTAAGAAAAAATACGATTCCAAATTCAAAAACGGCCTTATTACCGTTGTCGACGACGCCCATGGTGTAGGTGCGCTTGGCAACACCGGCCGGGGAACCGAAGAAGTTTACAAAGCTCAAGCCGACGTTTTGATCGGCACCTTTGGCAAGGCTTTTGGTTCAGATGGCGGCTACTGCACAGCTTCTCAAACAGTCATTGATTATTTGCGTGAATCCTCAGCCACTTATATTTACAGCAATTCCATTAGTCCAGGTACGGCCGGTGCTGCCATATCGGCCATCAAGCTGATGACCGGATCAAAAGGCAAGACGATTTTACGCACTTTACACAAAAATATTGCTTATTTTAAAAAACAAGCTGCTGCTGCCAACATTCCTTTTGCCGCCAAATCAAATCATCCGGTTCAACCGGTGTTGATCGGAGACACTCTCAAAACCAAAGCCATTGTTGCTTCTCTTTTTAAGGTCGGTTTTCTTACTACCGCCATTTCTTACCCGGTCGTGCCACTAGGGCGCGACGAAATTCGAGTCCAGATCAACACCAATCATACCTTTCAGTCAATCACCCTGTTGATAAAGGCCTTAAAGAAACTTCTATAATGAACTCAAATACGGTTTTTCTTCTGGATTTGGACGACACTTTATTTAATACCGAACAATACAAGACGGATTTATTCAACAAAATTGGTCATGTCATTAATCCTACTGGAGTCGCTGCTCAGGGTGGGGCAGAGATTGCTGCGATATATAATCTTTACAGACAAAATAATCCGGTTTACAACCCCAACGAATTTGCTCAGTTTCTTAGCTCAACTTTTGGTTATGAAGCCGAAATTCGCGACTGTTTTGAAACCGATTATACTCAATATGTTTTACCAGAAGCAGCCGAACTCGTTAAACAACTTGCCAAACAAGGTCGTGTCATTATTTGGACAGCTGGCTCTTATCCAGATCAGGCTGCCAAATTAACTAAAAGCGGTCTATTGTTGCCGGGAAAAAATAATTCTAATATTGTAGACGCCAGTGTTCTTACTCAAGACGTTAATCCCTTGTTCAGACCAGCACCAATTGCAATTGTTGATAGCCGTAAAGAACAAGAGCCTAGAGAACAATTGAAGTTTTTTTTAGAAAATTTGCCGGAAAATGAAATTGTGGTTATTGATAACCAAGCTGGCTTAATCAAGCAGGTTGTTGAGATGAATAATTCTCGGTTAAAAGGGGTTTGGGTTGATCAGGGCGAACAGAAAGACAAAGAATCTGCACAAGAACTCAGAACGAACTTGCCGCCACAAGTGGAAAGCTTTGCTAGTACAGCCGAGTTTAAACAATATTTGACCAAAGAAACATTCACTCCCGAACAAAAAGGCTAAACACAAACATTCCTAAGTCACGAATAAGAATAAATAAACGATAAAGAAGCGAAACCGAGACGCCCAGAGCCAAGCTAATCCCAGCCTCGTCCAGAAAATACCCTAACACTGCCTCGCGTACGCCCAAACCAGCTGGCGCCGGCAAAAACAAAAATCCGGCGATCCAAGCCAAAATATAGCTCGCTCCCAAATACAGCTGCTTAACCAATCCAACTTCATTAATCAAACCAATCCCTTTTAAAAAATAAACAAACGATAAGCCGTTAAACAGCCAAAACAGTAAATTGTTGGCAAAAATATTAGCTAATTCTTTAGGTTCAAATTTAATAAAGGTCAGTTCCTGCTTAAATTTAAGACTTTTCCAAAGCCTGTTCAGCCAAGTTAAAAGTTGATTGAGTGATAATAAACCAATAACCAAAGCCACCAAAAGAATCAGATTAATCGGGTAGGGCAGCACAAAAAACAAAAAAATCAAACCCACATAAACCATAAAGGCAATATTAAGAAATTGCAACTTAGTCGTTGTTTTCAGGCTCTTGCCCGAATCAGAGGCTGCCTCAAGCGCCAGGCCAGCATGGTTCCAAATTCCACCGGGTAAATAACGATACAGATTGGTTTTGGCAACGGTCTTAAAAAGCCGTGCGTAATTAGTCACAGGCAATTCGCTTTCGTAAAGAGCTTTAATTTTGCCAACCAAGAAAAAAAAGCTCGCTATCGTAAAAATCATGGCCAAAAACAAGTTTAGCGGATCAAAACTGAGCTGGTCCAAATTAATCTTATGAGCGCTTTGTGACAAAAATCGGAATATGAAATAGGCCGACAAAACAAGAAAGACCAGTTGCAGTTTTTTTAGAGTTTTCATAGAATTAGGTGGTTATAGAGTTAATTTTATCAAGATGAAGATATATTTTCCGGACAAACTGCTGCCAGTTTTTTTTACCCGGGCTGCCCAAAAAAAAACTTTGTTTAACGATTATGTGGTCGATCTCTTGACTCAGCTACAGCAAAAAATTCAAAACGAGCCCGGTTTTGACATCAAAATCGAAGACAAAATCAACCTCTCCCAATGGATTATTTTGCAGGCGCTTACCCAATTTGAAAAACAGAAGATTACTCTCGCCTGGACCGGCGGCAAAGATTCCACTCTTATTCTTTGGATGGTCCGCGAGGTGGTTGAAAAACATAAACTGAAAATGCCTCACTGTATGTTTATCAACGAAGGCCATGTTTTTGAAGAAATTACTGATTTTGTCAAAGAGTTGACTCAAAAATGGAAACTACAAGTCACAGAAGTCCATAATCACAACGTTTCCAGCCAAGCCAAAAAAATCGGTGATCCCATCACTGTTGCCAAACTGGACGAAATCAACCGCCAGGAAATTAAGCGCTTGGGCTACAATAAGCCCACTTTTCCGTATGAACCGGAAAGCTATGTCGGCAATCATTTAATGAAAACTGTGGCCATGAACCGCTTTTTGGCCGAGACCAAATACAATGCCGTTATTACCGGAATCCGCTGGGACGAGCAAGAAGCACGCGCTCACGAACAATATTTTTCACCCCGAGGCGATAAATTTACACCCGATCATATGCGCATTCACCCAATTTTGCATCTGACTGAAAAAGAAATTTGGGAAGCCATTCGTAAATTCAAAATCCCTTACTGTAAATTGTACAAAGAAGGTTACCGATCTCTTGGTGCAAAGGGAACCACTCATAAAGCCGGCAATAAACCTGCCTGGGAGCAGGATTTCGACAAGGTTCCTGAGCGCGCTGGCCGCCGGCAAGACAAAGAGGGGATTATGGCTAACTTGCGCAAACTCGGCTACATGTAACCATCCGTTCCATTTCGGGAATGGAACAGGCCGATCTAAAGCTCTATTTGATTAAGCAAATCTGAATTTTGTGAATCAAGAATACTCTTACCCTCAAAGTAATCAGGAACCGAAACCCCAAGCAGATTCAATAAAGTGGCGCTAGTTTCGTAAATATTGATATTGGTTCGCTTCTTAGCAAGCTTAACTTTGTTTGCCAAAGCCAATATTCCTAATGGCCTGTGTTCGCCGCTCTTTAAAGTGTGCGGAGTAGAAAATACCTGATTGTCCAAAAACGGACTGATTGCGCTCGCTCCATAAGCATACTGGCCGGCGCTGTACAGCAAATCCGGGCCGTACTTAGAATAAGGACCGTGATAAACCGCTTTTTTCTCCCAAATCTGATCGATCACCGGCTGACCATGATCGGATAATTTATTTAGAGCCGTCCGAACCAGCTGTTGGCTTTTCTGATCTTTTTTAATCAAATAAATATTACCGTAATATCCAAACGCAAACGCCAATGACTTTTGCCAATCAATATCCGACAGTTCCAAAAACAGTTTAATTTTCTGGGCTTTCCCGCGTCCCTTACTGGAACTGGGGAGTTTGTTCAGCTTAAGAGCCAGTTTGGCAACGTTGCTTGGCGTCACCCCCAGATCAAACAGCATCTTCTTGGCCCGGGTTTTAAAATCCGTTTTTAGTACTAGTAAACCCTGTTTAAGAAAATAAGTGTTTAAGTTTAAATTCTTAAGGTACGGTCCGGCGCCATGATCAGAAAACACCAAATACTGAGCAAAACGATTTTGCTCTAACTTGGTTAATAAATAACGATCAATTTGCCTATAAACCTTGAGCATTTTCTCAGGCTGATGAAAAAACCAGTGCTGCACGTGATCCACTTCCATAAAATTAACGGCAAACAAATCCCAATCAGCCTTAGATTCGGCCCAGTCAAAAACTTTAATTTTTTGTCTGATGCTTTCAATTAGCTCGTGAAAATAGGCGCTTTGAGAGGCTTGATCCATTCCATAGCGAACCTTCTCAGTAAAACTATAGTCGGGAAAACGGTTTTTAAACTCACCTTGTAAATCGCGTGGATAGATAAAATCAGCCTCCAGATTTGGAGTCAGAAAGCCGGACAAAAATAAGCCCTTAACCGGCCGGAGCGGGTAAGTAAAAGGCAAGTTCAATACTGCTATTTTCTTTTGCTGTCGAGACAATATTTCAAAAATGGTTGGTTTTTGATTACTGTCAGCCAAGTTCACAGTTATCTGTTTATTTTTATCAAATCGATAAAAGTCAAAAACGTTGTGTTTGCCGGCGTTTACTCCGGTATAAAGACTGGTCCAAGCCACAGGAGTGAGAGGCGGCACGGTTGATTCCAAGTTCAAAGCCAAGCCTGTTTTTAGCAATCTGGCAAAACCAGGCAATCGGCCAGCTTTTACCCAAGGTTTGATCAAATCCCAAGTAGCGCTGTCAATGCCTAAAAAAAAGAGCGAGTTTGGCTTCATTATATTTCAATCTCATCAATTGATAACGATTCTGCTTTGTCAATTATCGCCTGGCCAAGACAATAATCAGGAACAGGCTCGTTAAAAAAACGCAAAATAGTTGGAGTAATATCTTCCAAACAAGGCTTCGTCACCTTAAGGTCAGTTTTTGGATACAAGCCCAATATACCGTTTATCCGATGCTCACCGGATTTATTGGTAATAGGGTCTGTAAACAGCTTATTGCCGGAAAAAGCATAAATGTTGGTTGACACAATGGCGCCTTCTTTCAATAAAAATTGAATGTTAGGAATGGTTTTAGGCAAAACTTTGGTTTGATAAATATTTTCTGAGCTATCAACAAAGGTTAGTTCTTTCTTAAAGTCTTGTCGGAGAGCGGTTAATATTTCTGTCAGCAACTTCTTATTTTTTTGTGTTAAGAAAATACCGCCGTACATGCCAAAAGAATAAGCCCGGGTTTTATGCCAATCCAGATCAGCATAGGACAAAATCAGTTTGTTAAGAAATCGGTTTCGAGTTTGCATTTTAATCCTACCGGCTTTTCTCACCAAGCCAAGTTTGGAGGCCAATCCTATCAGTTTCTCAGGATTAAAGCCTAAATTCGTCAGTAGTCGTTTCATTAAAACCAGGGGCGTATTTTTAAAATAAAGATATCCTTTTTCTCTTAGCCAATGATTAAGAAAAACGGTTTTCTCCAATTTACCGGCGCCATGATCAGAAAAAATCATAATCTGATATTGGTCGCTATATTTGGTTAGAACTTCCAATAGATATTGGTCAACAATTTGATAAACCTTTAAAATCGCGTCGTGATAAGGGGAATTTGGCTGATCCATAAACTCCCAGAAAAAATGCTGCACATGGTCAACTGCCATAAAATTAACTGCAAACAAATCCCAGTCATCCTTTGCAAAAAGCCATTTGGCTACACGAGCCGTCTCCCTGGCGTCTTCCAGGTTTTCTTTAAACCTCAACTCATAACTTTTGGGGTCGTTTTTACTCACTTTGGTTCCTGGGGCAAAATGAAATTTGGGAAAACGCTTGAGAAACTCCGGTTTCAGGCTTTTGGGTTTAATAAAGTCCGCTTTAATTCCCGGTGTCATTAATCCGGAAATCATAATGCCGTTCACTTTCTTAAAAGGATAGGTAATAGGCAAATTACAAACCGCGATTTTTTTACCAGCTCGGCTCAAAATGTCCCAGAAAAATGCATGAGAAAGTTCCGAAGCGAGGTTTACCGTAATCTGACGACTCGCATCCAGTCGATAAAAATCATAGAATCCATGAACAGCCGGCGACACGCCGGTCATTGCCGTTGGCCAAGCCACCGGTGTAATTGGGGGCATTGTGGAGCGCAAATCAAGGGTGGAACCCTGTTTCAGCAGTTTCCAAAAGCCTGGAAGCTTACCGGCCTTGGCCCATGGAACAATCAAATCCCAAGTGGCGCTGTCAATGCCAAAGAAAAAAAGTTTTTTTTTCATTTTTCAATAATTGTCTTGGCCAATTGCTGCCAAGTTAATTTTGGTTTTATCCGCTTAATCTCACTGGTAAACTGGCCCTTATTTTGCAGCACCTGCTTGATTCCGGTAGCAAGGGCATTCACTTGACCGGATTTTACCAAAACTCCCACTTTGCCTAAAGCAAACAGATCAGGATTGTCCGCCACGTCAGTCGCCAAAAGAGGCTTATCAAAAGTCAAGGCAATCTTAGCCGGACCTGAGCCCGAACCAGCCAAATAGGGGATTACAACCGCATCACAAGCGACAAAATACCAGGCCACCTCAGAATCGGCCAGATAACGATCAATTATTTTTACCCGGGCTCTGAATTTAGGTTTAATCATTTGCCAATATTTTTGCTTATCTTCCCAAAACTCTCCGGCAATCAGCAAATTAATTTTCTGGCCTTTTCTCCACAGTTGGCTCAAAGCTTGCAAAAGCACATTCAGGCCTTTATATGGCCGCACATGGCCAAAAAATAATAACAGCGGAGAATGCAGTTTTAAGTGGCTCTGCGCCTGTGCTTGAGTTATTCTGTCTTGCTTAAAGAAATGGTAAAGAGGGTGAAATGTCAGCCTGATCTTTTTGTCAGGCATCAATTGATGAAGATCTCTCTGTATTTCTTTGTTATGAACGACAATTATATCAGCCTGAGCCAAAATCAAATGAGAACACCATCGCTTATACAGCGCCTGTTCGTGATCAAAATGATTGTGAGCAATAATTACTATTTTAGAACGTGACAGTAGCTTGATTCCCAAAAGCACAAACCAAAACGGCAGAGTCCAAAACCAGGTCCACCACTGACAAATCACTATTTCCGGCTTTTTTTTCACAATAAATCTCACCGTCTGCCACCAAGTCACGGGATTCAGCCAGTCCAGTTGCTCTATTCCATTCCCGAAATGGAATAGGCTGTCAGGACTGGGTGTTTTTGCGCCGGGAAAAAATCTAGCTGGGTAACCGCGTTTAAAACCAACCATGGCCACCCGATAATGTTCTTTTTTTAGCTCCAGATACAAACTCTGAGTGTAATGTACAATCCCGCCTTTAAAACGAGGCGCAGTCGGACCTATTAAAACAATGGACGGTTTTACTTTGTCCATCCTTGCGGGTGCTGTTGATACCATTTCACCAAAGAATTTACCGAATCGGCCAAAGAATGAGTCGGTTGCCAACCCAACACCTGTTGGATTTTTTTGTTTGAACTGACCGCCCGGGAAACATCGGTATGGCGGCGCTCACCAACGGTCTTTTTGATTTTGACTCCAGTAATTTCCTCAACGGTTTTAATTATTTGCAAAACCGAGTTTCCCTTGCCGGTGCCGAGATTAAAAACATCGTGTGACTTCACGCTGTCTAAATACTGCAACGCCAAAATATGGGCCTGATTCAAATCCACCACATTCACATAGTCGCGAATCGGAGTCTGGTCAGGCGTGTCTACAGCAGTATTGTTTAAGGCAAAAGGTGCAATTCCCAGAGCGCCGCGGACCGCGTTTTGCATCAGGTGAAAAGACGGTTTTTTGGAATCTCCAATCGCCCCATCATCGGTGGCGCCGCAGACATTAAAGTAGCGCAAAAAAATATATTTCAATCCAAACAATTGAGAATACCAATCAATCATCCGTTCGCACATAAATTTGGATTCCGAATATGGATGATTGGTGGGATCAAGGGGGTGGTTTTCATCAATAAACTCTGCTTTTGGTTCGCCATAAACGGAGCAGGAGGAAGAAAACAACAATCTATTAATCTTGTGTTTAATCAAGCCCTCCAATAAAGCCAGGGTGGTACTGACGTTCTGACCAAAGTACAGCTCTGGGTGTTTTTCCGATTCGCCCACGTTACAAAAAGCTGCATAATGAATCACGGCGCCAATATTTGGCTCGCTTTCCAATACTGTATTAATCTCTGTTCGAATGTCTTTGGCATAATAACGGAACTGGTCCTTGGAATATTTATGGCTCAAAAAACTCAATGGGCCCTCAAATCCGCGTACAAAGTTGTCCACCCCAACCACTTCATAACCCTGCTGCAAGAGCAGGTAAGTGGCCACCGAACCGATATAACCACCGGCTCCAGTCACCAAAATTTTAGATTTTGTCTTTGGCATAAACCGAAATTAACTTTTTGTATTTTCCTCTAACCGCACGTTCAATATCCACGCCCACGGCGTTTGCTAGCATAATCACAGATAAAATTACATCGGCAAATTCCTCATACATATTGGATTTCTCAAACTCAGCCAGCTTGCTTTTGCGCTGCAAGGACAGAATCGACAAAATATCATTGGACAGTTCACCGACCTCTTCCTGTAGTTTGACAGTTCGGGCTAAAATATCTTTTTCTTTCTTGGTCAGAGAATGAAATTTGATACGCAATTCCAGTTCATGCGATTTTAAAGCCTTTTGTAATTCCTTAAGTGTGTAATTATTCTGCATATTGATATTTTACTCTACCGGACCCAAGTTTCCAAAACCAATTGCCGATAGGTCTGCTGGCGCTTTTGATGATAACCCAAATCAATCAGCCGTTTTTGATAATCAAAACCATAAATTTCCGCTGTGTAAGGGACAACCAGAAGTTGTTTGGCCATTAAAGCTGAAAAACGCAGATCCTTAATCAATAACTCCGGTCGATAGTAGTTAATTCCCTCCAAGGAACTCACGATTCCGTAAACCAAAGTCTTTTCAGGCAAATCACGCGCCAGACTCTGCCAATCCTCACGGTGAAATTGAGGAAACAATAAATAAACCAAAGAAAACCCGATAAAACCAATCAAAATAAAAATCTTCAAATAGTTATTTTTAAGCCCCTGATTTAATAAAATCGCCAAAACCGGCAATAAGTATAAAAATCGAAAATAAGAGAGTAGGGGAGAGACAAATGAAAAAACTAAGGCCAATAAAAGGGGAGTCATCAGTAAAATTGCTTTTGGATCGCGCCATTTAAGCCGGCTCCAAACCATTGTTGTCCAGAGCCCAGCAATCAGATAATAGGCGGCTTTGGGTTCAAAACTAATCCGGCCAATGCTGAACTTTAGCGGAATAAGTAACAGATTTTTAAGACTGGCCGTACCCAACACATTTTTCCAGTTGACTACCAGGGCTGTGATCTCTTGGGAGTTGTGCCACTGTTGCCAAAGCAGTGGCATCGCCATCCCCACTGTTATCAATGTCGAGCCAAAGGTTAACATTAAGAAGCGCCAATTTTTAATAACCAGTAAATAGAACATCAAGCCAACGATAAAAAATATGGCGCCATAAAAAGTCTGAAACGCCAAAATTATAGCCAAACAATAAAGCCAGGCATTTTTTCGCTCTAGGCTGTAAAAGGCCAGTGTCAATAAAAAAGTGACCATCAAATACATTCTGGCTTCCTGAGAATAATAGATAACCAAGGGATTAAATAAAAAAAAAGCGGCCGGCCATAGGCCCTTAAGGCGGTAGAGCAACCAGCCCACGCCCAAACTGAAAAGTATTGAAGGCATCCGCAAGCTGATTTCACTCAAACCAAAAAAAGTGGTCCATAGTTTCATTAACAAGTAATACGATGTTGGGTGAAAATCTTGTGGGGCAAAGTTCGTCATAATTTGCGTCCAAGATAAGTCACGCACCACTACTGCTGTTACTGCTTCATCCAGCCACAAAGACTGATTAAGGCCGATAAGCCGCAAAGATAAAGCAATAGCAAAGATCGCAATAACTTTTTTCATTAAGATAAAATATAGTATATATGAAAAAGTCCTGGTTGCTGATTTTTTTCGCTTACTGGCTGTTTTTTTGGCTTATCCCGCCGCTACAGACACCGGACGAAAACGATCATTACGAAACCGTCTACTGGCTTGCCAAAGGCGTTTATCCGTATCAGCCCAGAAATCGCCAGCTGATCAAACCCCGCTTTACCGATGAACTTTTTGAAACTGTGGATTTGAAAATGAAAGACCCTAATCGCAATTTTAATTTACCGGATTTTAAAAAAATTGAAACCTCTCGACTAAAACAAAAGCATAGCTACTCAGCCAAACAGCAAGCCGGCTTTATTCCAATCACCCTGCAGTCTTACCAAACCCCGCTATATCACTTTACTGCCGCTTGGATTTTCAAACTGGGCCAGTTTCTTCGACTCAGTCTGTGGCACCTGTCTTATTTTACGCGGCTGACTTCGGCGCTTTTTTATTTTGGCTTGGTTTATTATGCCTATAAATCCCTGCGTTTACTTTTCCCAAAAAAAGTTGCCCAGCCACTTTTTTTATTTTTTGCTCTCAATCCGCAAGTAATTCGTAGTGGCATCTCAATCAACCCCGACATTGCCCAAGCTTTTTTGGCCATGTTTTTCTTATATTTAGTGCTGAAAGCCAAAATTAATACTATTCAAGCGGCAATCGTGGCCGGCCTGACTGGTCTGGCCAAATTTTCCGGCGTCTTTACCGCTCCCGTTGCTAATCTACTAATTTTGCTTACCAAACAACCTTGGACACAAAAATTACAAAAAATTATTTTTTTTAACTTAATATTTTTGTTGTTATTGGCGCCTTGGTTTTATTTAAATTACAGCCGATACGGCACGCTCACGACCACCAGCGGTTTTTTTATCGCCTCCAGCCATCAAATCGTCCCTCGGCCAATAGGCAAAGCCTTAATTCTGGCCGTTCTGGACTTTCGCCACACCCTGATGCACTTCAGCGGCTTTCTTGGCGCCGGCAACGAACGATATCCCTTTAAATTCTTTTTTATCATTTATACCGTTTCTTTGGTCCTGTTTGGTTTTTGGGGTTTTCTCAGATTTATCAAAAAACCAAACCCCTATCGTCACACTCTTTTAATTTATGGCTTTTTCTATTTGGCTTTTTTGTATTACCTGGCTTTTTTCTTTCAAAAATCCGGCCTCAATTGGGATATTCAAGGCCGTTACTTTCTCAATGGCTTTTTTTTGCTGACTATCTGTTTAGGTTATATAATCAGGCCAAAGTATTTGGCCATGTTTGGTTTTTGGCATTATTTATTTATATTAAGCTTTGTGCTTATTCCAGGCTATTATGTTTAAAAAAACTATTATATTCTTAATTATTTTCAGCCCGATCCTGTGGGTATTGATCATTGGCTATCCAATTAGTCACAATCGCCGACAATACGCGACTGATGATTTTAGCGGCTATGTGAGAGCCCTTTCTGGAGATAATCGAATTAAAGGTTTGGATTTGATAAAGCTGGTCGGTGGGCGAGTAAAGAAATTACTTTTTTAATCGCTTCAAGTCGGCTTCAACCATGTCAGCCACCAGATCCTTGAAACTGGTTTTTGGCTCCCAACCCAGGATTTTTTTGGCTTTTTGCGGGTTAGCCTTAAGATCCGGAACTTCGGCCGGACGAATAAAGCGGGGGTCGGTCACAATATATTTTTGCCAGTCTTTAATGCCAATATGTTCAAAAGCCAAGCTGACAAATTCTTCCACCGAATGGTTTTCGCCCGTGCCAACGACAAAATCGTCACCTTTGTCCTGTTGGAGCATCAAATGCATGGCCTCAACATAATCACCGGCAAAGCCCCAATCACGTCTGGATTTAAGATTACCCAAACGCAAATCTTTGGCAAGGCCTAATTTAATCCGGGCCACGCCATCGGTAATTTTGCGGGTCACAAACTGAATGCCGCGAATAGGGGATTCATGATTAAACAAAATGCCGTTAGCGGTAAAAATGTTGTAGCTTTCTCTGAAATTAACCGTCATCCAATAAGCATAGACCTTGGAAACGCCATAAGGTGAGCGGGGATGAAAGTTCGTATTTTCGTCCTGACGGCCATTGGTATTGCCCAAACCAAACATTTCACTGGTACTGGCCTGATAAAATTTAGTGGCTGGCGAAAAAAATTTAATGGCGTTAAGAAGATATAAGACGCCAATGGCATTGACTTCGGTTGTTAGTTTGGCTTGGTCCCAGCTGGCGCCCACAAAAGATTGAGCGGCCAAGTTATAGACTTCGGCCGGCTGGAGCATTTTAACAACGCTGTAAAGAGAGGCCTCGTCGCTCATATCGCCCTGCACATATTCCACTTCCCGGGTGATTCCCAGAAAATCAAGATTGTCAAAAGTTGGATTGGAATAACGGCGAATCAAACCGAAGACTTTATAACCTTTGTTTAACAAATGCTTAGCCAAGTATGGACCATCCTGACCCAAAATTCCGGTAATTAAGGCTTTTTTTGCCATCACTTCCATTTAACAACTATTAATAAGCCTTAATTGTATCGAAAGATCCATGGGTTGACAAACGCAAATCTATTGATAGAATGCTTTTATGAATTTGTTGCTTTGTAATTATCAATTGACAGTTTTATTTTTTAACCCGCTCTGGCGGGATGTGGATTAGTTAATCGCTTAAATTAACAGTTCTTCCCGCCAAAATTGGCGGGTTTTTTTATGCCAAAAATGACAGAATACAATCTAAGATCTGCGGTTTTAAGTGATGCCGCGCCATTAACCGAATTAGTAGCCGCAGCTATACCAGGTTATCCTTTTGTGGGTGTATATGATTCTGAACAAGTAGCCCAAAGTATCAGAAATGGCGAATATCGGATACTGGCTGAAATGCCTGAAATCGGTGTTGTCGCCACGGCGGTATTAGGAACTGAATCTGTCATGAGTGAAATCAAACGTGTCGTCGTGCATCCAAAAATGCGTAAGAATGGATTGGCCAGTCAGATGACTATTAGGCTCGCCGGTGAAGCCAAACAATTAGGACATATTCCCTGGGCTGATGTCCGAGCCGATCAGATTGGAATGCAACGCGCCGCACTTGCCGCCGGACTGTCCCCGGTTTGTCTGGAACCTGGTAAACACGTTGTTTATGATCATTTATATCTTAATTTTGGCTCAAAACGGCCAGCCAGAGAAACAATGATTCACATGACCAGTCTTCCGGTCGATTTAGACAAACTTGCCAGTCACCTTAAAGCTTGGCCAATTACTCTCCGAAATAGATTATTAACCGAGTTGTATTCGTCACTAAAACCCCAAAGATATCAGGAAATGGTTGCCGAAAAAGCCTTACCAAGCGCTATTGAAGTCAATCACCGAATCAGTCAAAGAATCAATCAAGAGGTAAAAAATTTGATCAAAGAGGAATCGGCCGATTTCTGCCAAATAAAATTCCAAGGTCATCAATTATTGATCATCAAACCGGATGCCTCTGGCTTTTTTACCATTAATCATGATTTAAACTTTCCCGAATTGATTAAAATCGCCAAGCGTGTCGGTTTACAGATAATTACTTGTTATGTTGACACCAAACAGATCAATCTTTTGGATAGTCTAGACACCGCCGGTTTTATTCCGGCAATGATCAGACCGTGGCAAGAAGAGGGAAGTGAGCCAGTTTGGCAAGTAGGCTGGCAATATCGTCTCAATGACTATGGTTCTTGCCAACATCAAGTTTTTCTTGATCCAAACGTCGAAAATATGTTACTTAATCAGTTTTCATTATTACAATTGTCCGTTGAAAATTAAGTTGTTAAAATACATTCATGCTGAAAAATATTATTGAACTTACCAAAAAGCTGGTTCAAATTCCCTCCATTGCCGACAAGCCGGAAGAACTGAAACGAGTTTTAGAGACCGCTTTGAAAGAAGTATCGCAGTTCTCAATTGAGCGATTCTATGAGAATAATAATCCCAGTGCGATTGTATACTCAGGCAAAAAACGACCGGATAAATTCAGAGTTATTCTAAGCGGCCATTTAGACGTAGTCCCGGGACACAAAGACCAATATCAAGTAATTGAAAAAAACGGGCGGCTTTATGGTCGAGGAACCGATGATATGAAAGCCGGCTGTGCCGCCATTATTTTACTTTTTAAGGAACTAGCTGATAAATTGTCCTTTCCGCTTGGCCTGCAACTGACTACCGATGAAGAAACAGGTGGATTTGCGGGTGTCAAACATCAGGTAGAGAAGGGAATTAAAACTGAATTTTTCCTGACTGCCGAAAGCACCCAACTCAATATTAAAAACGAAGCTAAGGGAGTTATCTGGGGCAAAGTAACTGCTAAGGGATCAGCCGCTCACAGCGCCTACCTTTGGAATGGAAACAATGCCGCCTGGAAAATCAAAGCCTTTTTGAACAAACTAGAGCAGGCATTTCCCGTGCCCAAAAAAGAAACCTGGCAAACTACCGTTAATCTGTCACTTATAAATACGCCGAATCAAACTTTCAACAAAGTTCCCGACAAGGCCAGCGCCGGTTTTGACTGCCGCTATATTCCGGCAGATCGTGGCAGTATTCTTGCCAAGTTAAAAAGCTTAGTTCCCAACGACCTGAGCCTGGAAATTTTGGAAAACGAATCTTTCCATTACTGCAGTCCCAAAAGCGAGTTTATCAGTAAGCTAAGCAATAGTATTAACAAAGTTGCTAATCAACAAGCCATTCTCAATCACGGTCACGGCGCCAGCGACGCTCGCCACTACAGCGCTGTCGGGACTTCGGCCATTGAATTTGGTCCGATCGGCAACGGCCTGCATTCGGATGACGAGTGGGTAGACACCCAAAGCCTGCTTCTTTTTTACAATGTTCTTAAGGAATATCTACTTGGTCTTTAGCAAATCAGTGCTTCCATCTAGCATTGACTGAGGAATAGCCACCTCAGGTGAATTCACTTCGCCAAAAAACCAACCGCAGCTGGTAAAACCGATTAATGTTTCCAGTTTAGCCAATAATAACAACAACTGCTGTTCGTCTAGACCAGACGCCAAACCATTTTTCCAAAAAGGACGGACAAAGTCCTGGCCACTTAAAATCAAGTCTCTTAATGGTAGGATTAGCTTAATAAAATGGTTTCGCCAACCAAAACATTTCTCGTCTAGTAATTCATTAATTTCATGATTATTGGCAGTCAAACCTAAGTATAAGCGATTGCGTTCGTTAATTATGGCCTCAGACGGCGGCCCATTATTCCCACAATTACACTTGCCGGTCCAACGACCCAATTGATGATCGCAACTCCAACTCGTGCCATCATTAACTTCGGCTTGTGTCAATTCGGCCATTAATCCGTAGCGGACATTTAAAAGGTTAAGCTGTTGGTCTTTAAAAGAAGTCTTCAACGCCCGCAACAAAAATTGGTCGCGACCTGGGCCGTGATGGCCATAAAACTCAGTATCAGAAATGCCAATTCTGTATGGATTATCACTATTAGCTAGCTCTTGTGCAAACCGATCAGCGTTAGTTGTTGTTTCGGGATTAAAAGAAATTGCCTTTCCCAAAGATTTGTTTCCAATTAAAACTTTAAGTTCGCCAATTTGGGCAAAATTAGGATTTCGGCTCTTCTCCCCAAATAGTTTCAATTGATCGTCTCTAAGAACCACAAATTCATAACCCTCCTGTACCAATAAAGCCAAAGTTTCAAAACTGACGGCAGTTTCTGGTAACCAAAAACCAGCGCTGTCAAAACCAAAGTCATCTTTAAACGCCTGCTTGCCTAATTCAATCAGCATCGCCTGATCGTCTGAGGGCAACAAAGGCAGAATAACATGCAGCCAAGGATCAGCTAAAATCGTATACTCTTTATCTGAGGTTATCGACAATCTGTTTTTAAAAGTCTGCCATAATTGAGGTTGATGAAGTTTGAAATAGCTGCGTAGCGAAGCAAAACAAGAGAATACCCAGCCTGGCGGAAAGGGGGAGAGGTTTTCGTCTTCGCCAAGCCCAAATAAAGGTTTATAAACTTGCTCGGTAATTCTCTGATTAAATTCCGGCGCAACTGAGATTTTAACCTGGTGTTCAATTCCCAAAAAAGACAAATCGATTAATACTTCCCGTGGCGGCTGATATGTATGACTGATAAATCCCACAGCTGTTTCCTGCTTTTTAATCTCTAACTGCGGATCTATCAATAAGGATTCGATCATTCGTCGACATAATTTAAACCGCTTTGCCGCTCTTGTCAAGTTGACAGATACAAATTGTATATTAAAATATGGTTTTACAAATACATAAAAACCAATGCCTATTGAATTTTGGTCAAACAGAAGATTAAACAAAGAACAAATTAACGCTACTAATTATTTTGATGATCGACGACCACTTCGATCAACAAAACCTAAAGATAGCTATGAGCAAATCTTAGAAAGAGATGTTGCTCTGTCACTTTTAGGAGAAATTAGGAATGCTGACAAAAGAAGCCGATATGCGGTTATCTATTGGGGTATTATTATACCGGAAGAAATCGTTTATATTGTTGACCCTCAGCAGATTAGAAAATATAATCCCAATTGTGTAGATAGTACTTTTACCAATTTATGGGTCTACTCAAGTAATATTCACCCAGATCTTAACAAACCATGGGAACACTTAATCCTACTATCACCAAATCATCAGTATCCTCATCCATATAGCAAAATGCTGGATCTAAACGGTTAAAACAAAAACCATCGATAATTAACTTTTACTTTTTGAACTTCTTTTCCAGTTTGGCCAGACGTTCTACAATGCCGCCGTATTCCAGCTCGTCTCTGGGCACCATAGAGGGCTCCACAAATCCCTGATCACGCATCATAATTGACTTTATAGACGCCCGCTCTCGAACGTAATCCCAGAACGGTTCGTCAAACAGATCAACATGCTCGGTCATGACTCCGTTTTTGATCGAAATGCCCATGCCCTGCACAATCGGAATACAATAATGCACTGAGGCCGGAGATTTAAATTTGACCGGCATCAACGGTTGATTGTGTGAGCCGCGTGTATCGCCGCCGACATAATGAGCCAGCCGGAAGCAGCCGCCCACTTCCTCAGTTGCCGGAAAAATCTTTTGCGCTCTCACAATCGCCACCGGATCATCTTTACCCACATAGCGGCCGGCAATATGCTTTAATCGGGTAATTGAAACGGCCACAGCCTGCTCAGTGGGATACTCCCGCGACCAAATGCTTTTGATCACATAGCGCCGCGTTTCCCGCAATAAGCAGGCAATATCATACAAATCCTCAGGCGCGTTTAATCTGATCGTTTTTTCACTCTTTAGATATTCGGTGTCAATAATTTCATAAGTGAAGCCTTTCATAATCGGCGGCGCCAGCATCAGTCCTGGGCACCACATCGGGTCAGCAAAAGCAAAGTAAAAGGGCAGATTAAAAGCGCCGGGTTCGGTTTTATCCATGGTAAACACCAGGATAGTTTCGTTCTCTCTTTCTTTAAATTCTATTTCCGCAACCGCCGGTCCCATACCCTTAACGTTACCGGAAAATGAATCTTTCAAAATATCCTGTCCCGCCCCATACAATCCCTGGCTTTTGGCAACTTTTGTCCCGAGAATAAACGCGTCCCAAGCCAGCTTGTGAATTCGTTTGTTTTCAACTCCGTGCTTGTGGCTCATCAAAATGGCAATATCGTCGCCGGTATAGAAGACTTTGTAATCAATCAGCAACTGCTTACTTTTTTGCCGGACGTGATTAAGAACGGTATTTAACAATTTTTCCGAGGGCTTGGTGTGCCCGCCGACAGAGCCAATGTCAGCCTTGATCAGTGAGAGAGTGATTTTCATAATCAATCAGTTAATTGATAATTATCATACACTATCATACAGGATAAGAAAATATTACAGAATTGTCAAGTTTAAGAATTCAGTTAGCCAGCACCATAAAGGAATTTTGTCGGCTGGGGTTCGATATTTCTGATTTGCGAAAGTAAATTCAAAAATTGAGTCCCCCGGTCTATGATTCCGGGATCCTTGCTGTGTTTAATTAAGGCTTCTATAGTTCCGTTTGGTAAACCAAATGGAAGATTAAGATGAACAAGCTCGGCATAACTAATTAATGGGAGTAGAGAACTATCAGGTAAGAATAATCGGCTGGTTCCATTGGGTGATTTGCCAGGAAAAGCCAAAATTCCATTTAATTTTGCTAAAGGTTTTTCGCCAAAGGCATCAGCCATTTTGTCATAAAGGTCTTTATCAAAAAATGGATTAATACTTGTTTGCGGACTCAACAAGTATTCTAAGACTCCTGCGGCGGTATCGGAACAAACGTCCGTCATCGCTCCTAACTGACAAAAAGAACCGAGTCCATTCTGATCAACATGAAACGAATTTCTCATAACATCTTCAATTGCTTCGTAAGCTTTTTGGATATTTGGAGCCATTCTAACGATCACACCTGGAGTTCCAGTTTTAAGATTATAGCTGCAATAATAGAACGGTCTGAAATGGCTTTTTTCTTCAGTACTTAAATTTATTTCTTTTGACATAGGTTGTATATTATACAATAAATTACCAACACTCACAACCTATAATCTATATTATGGGATAAGATAATTAGGATTATGGATCTTGGTCATGACTAGGAGATAGTGAGTGATATAATTATTAATTATGAATCTCAGAATTGGTATTGTCGGGTTGCCAAATGCCGGCAAATCCACGCTTTTTAATGCACTACTCAAAAAACAAGCCGCCTTGGCGGCCAATTATCCGTTTGCGACCATTGACCCTAATATCGGAATTGTGCAAGTGCCAGACGAACGGCTAAAAGTGCTGGCTGAAATTGTTAAAACCAATAAAATCGTGCCGGCCACTGTCGAATTTGTCGATATTGCCGGTTTGGTTAGAGGTGCCCACAGCGGGGAAGGCCTGGGCAACAAATTCTTGAGCCACATCAGAGAAACCAGCGCCATTTGTTATGTATTACGCTTTTTTAAAGATCCTGAAGTGATACATGTCAGCGATAGGGTAGACCCCAAAGAAGATCTGGCTATTCTCAACGAGGAATTAATTTTAGCCGATTTACAAACTCTAGAAAACCAAAAAGAGCCCAAAAAAAATGCCGGCAAAGAAGATCAATTGCGTTGGCAGTTGGTTAACACGCTTAAACGACATTTAAACAATAATCAACCAGCCAGGGAAATCAAACTTGACGAAGAGGAGCTGGAACTAATCAAATCCTTGAATTTGCTCACTCTTAAACCAGCTATTTATGTTGCCAATCTAGACGAAGATCAATTAAGTCAGAGTAGGGAAGTGTTGGCTGATTTTTCACTTAAGCCCGTGATTGCCTTGTCGGCCAAGATTGAGTCCGAGTTGATCGACGTTAAAGAAACAGAGCGCCGGGAATTTTTACAATCGGTTGGCATTGATGAGCCGGTTTTGAACAAACTGGCCAAAATCAGCTACGACACTTTGGGATTAATGTCATTTCTCACTGCCGGCACTCTGGAAGCCCGCGCCTGGACCATTCCCAAAAACACTCCGGCTGTCACTGCTGCCGGAGTCATTCACACCGATTTTAGCCAAAAATTTATTAAAGCCGAAATTGTCACTTTTGCCGATTTTGTCAACAGTGGCGGCTGGACCAACAGCCGGCTGCAAGGCAAAGTCAGGCAAGAAGGCCGTGACTATCTGATGCAAGAGGGAGACGTCGTCGAGTTTAAAATCGGAGCTTAAAAATTCCAGTCGTTTCTCACTGAATCGTCAGCCGGTAGTCTTCAACTTCACCGTGTCCTTGGTCGTCAACCATTACTCGAAGATAGATAAAATCTTTGGCAGTTGAAGGAACAATTAATTTAAAGTTCTGGGTGGCAGTTTGATTATTCTTGATCTCAAAAATTAGTTCAGGAGTCAGGCCACCCTTACCATCCCAATCCAGCCACACAGATAGTTGATAGCCATTCTGGCCAGGTCTTGTTAATTTAATCCGGCCGTCATAAACCTGAAGGCGATTAAGATTGAAAATGCCGGCTTCTAGTCCGTCAAGATACAAGCCGTCATCCCCGTCATCTAGACTTTTGGGCCCGGATTCCACTGTCACCTGATCACCTAAAATTACCGAATCCGATCGCGTTTCTATATAAACATTGTCAAAGTCGGCAAAAACACTACTGTTATTGTCAGACCAGTCGGCGAGTTCGGGTTGACCTGGCAAAGTGGTCGGCTCAGTGGTTTCACCGGGCAGAGCGGTTATCTGTGCTTGCAAAGAAATCGGATTAACCAAAATCAAAGCATTGCCCAAAATCCGTTCATACAAGCCATCGATTTTTATTTGAGGCAAATTGGTTGATTTCATCATCAAACGGTCCCAAGACTCAATCCAATTTAAGTCAGAATCAATTCCACTGGAAAAATAATAAAACGAATGCTCGTTCGCAAATAAGAGATAACTTGCCAAATAAAATGGCTCTTTCGAGGCCTCATTTGTCACTTGAAAAATTAACTTTTTGCCAGAAAAGCTGGGATTTTGAGCCAAATTGACTAAGAATTGATAATAACGTTTAAAGGTGGCCGGGTCGTTAGCAATTGCGGCAAAATCGCTCAACACCATCCCGTCGGTCTGCAACAATAACTGCTGAGTAAAATCCTCACTCTTGGAAACAATCGGCGCCCCTTCAAAAAACAAGGTCTGTCCGCTAAAAGATTGCCTGATTTGAGCCATAAAATCAAGCAGACTAATCGTCCACCAATCATATTGTGGTCGGCAGCTTGGTGAACCGGCAATTATCGGACAACGATTAAGGCCGCTCAAATAAATGCCGTCAACATCAACCTTATTTAACTCCTGTGTCCAATAACTGAAAAAATGCTGGCGATATAAGGGATCACGAATATCCAAAGTCAAGTCACTAAGGAACCACTCTGGATGTTTAATCAGAATGGGATAGTCCAAGGCCAGGGTCGTTGTCTGAGCAATCGGTACTTCATAATAGATTTTAAAATCAGGGTTGGCGTGCTTAAAAAGCGGAATAAGTTCATTCAACTGTTCCAAATTTTGATTGCTGAAAATCACACCCGAATATCGTTGAGTCAAAGTCCGGATCTCTGATTCGGTCCAATTTTGATTGGTAAAAGTCACTCTGGGCAGAATTTTCAAAATACTGGTCAGGGAAGTCGCTGCTTTGGGTTTATAAGTCCGTCTTAAGGCTGGAAAAACCGCTACCATTAACAAAATGGCCAAACCCCAAGCCACCAAAAAACCGATGATTAGGAAACGCTTCATTTTACTAGTAATATATCACAAAATGAGCATGGCGTCGCCAAAGGAATAAAAACGGTAGCGGTGTTTGACGGCGTACTCATAAAGGGCCAGAGTGCGCTTCCGATCGTTGATAAAAGCACAAATCAGCAACAATAAACTCGATTTGGGCAAGTGAAAATTAGTCAGTAAGCCATTCACCAATTTAAATCGGTAGCCGGGCTTAATGAATATTTTTGTTTCACCAGACAAATCAAGCGTTTTGGTAATCTCCTCCAGAGTTCGGACCACAGTTGTTCCCACAGCAATAATCTTTTTCTTGGCCCGATGATTGTCCATTATTTCCTGCCAAGCTCGCTTGGAAACTTGATAATATTCTCCGTGCAGTTGATTGCTGACAAAATGGCGTTCTGTCAGCGGCGCAAAAGTACCCATGCCCACATGCAAAGTTACAAATTCCTGTTTAATTTTTTCCCTGGTTAATTTTTGCAACAAGCGCTTGGTAAAATGCAAAGAGGCGGTTGGGGCGGCGATAGAACCATATTGTTTGGCAAAAACAGTTTGATATTGGTTTTGCAGTTTGGCCAAAGAATCCGGATTTTTAATATACGGAGGAATCGGCATTTGACCAAACTTTTCCAAATATGCAATCAGTTCGGTCACAGACAAGTCGGTCTTAAAAAAGTAATCGCGCTCAGTTTGCTTAATCACTCTAATTTTGAGCCCGCCGTTAAGGACAAGCTCTTCATTAAGGGCAATGGCGCGGGAAAACAGCGCTTGATAAACACCCGGACTGGTTGTTTTAACCATCAGTATTTCGCATTTGCCGCCGGTCTGGCGGTGAGCCATGATCCGGGCCGGAATGACCTTGGAGTTATTCATTACCAGCAAAGATCCTACCGGTAAATATTTGGCCAAATTATAAAAACGGTCGTCGATAATTTTATTTTCATTCCGATAATACACCAGCAATTTAGCCGAGTCGCGCGGAGAGCTGGGTTTTTGGGCAATCAAGGACTTGGGCAGATAGTAATCATAGAGCGACAAGTCCTGGTATTTCATTATTGTTTTTTCTGGTTTATTTACTTTTCTTCAATCAGCTTACGATTGTAAGAGATCAGGTCGGCAATGAAACCCAGAATAATAATGTTAAAACCAATTCCCAATAAAATTGAAGAAATTACCAAAGACTGCACATGGCCGGAAGGGTCGTTTTGCACAAAGGCAAAATAACCAAATCTCAATAAGCCCAATAAACCGCTCAAACTCAAAATACCACCCAAATAACTAAAAACCGATAAAGCTCGATAAAGCAAAACTGCCCGCAAAATAGTGGCACCGGATTTGAAAACGTGGTTGAGCACGCCTTTAGAAATCAAGCGACTACCACCGGTTACTCGCCGAGAAAAAGTCACCGGAATTTCCAAAATGGCAAATTCACGAAAATGAGCAGCAATCAACATTTCATGAGTATAGGTATGAGTAGAAAAGATATGAACCTTGCGAACAAGCTCACCGGTCATGGCCCGAAAGCCACTGGAGGCATCCTCAACCTTAATTCCGGTCAACCATCGAATCATAAAGCTGCCCAAAAGATTACCGTATTTCTTGGCAAACGGCATATGTTTGAGCTTAGCCACCTGACGATCGCCAATTACCAGATCAGCCCGATTTTCCAAAATCGGCTTTACCAGTTTAATAATCTCTTGCTGATCATATTGATTGTCGGCGTCAGTGTTTACCAAAACGTCAGCCCCAAGCTTGACCGCTTGAGTGGCTGCGTGAGCAAAAGTGCGCGCCAATCCAAAATTGCGCTTATGCCTAAACACATAGTCAGCTCCAAAACGTTTGGCAACAGCGGCAGTCTGGTCTTTAGAACCGTCGTCATACACCAAAACCTTAACCATATCAAATCCCTTAATCTGGCGAGGAATTGATTTAATCACCTGGCCAAGGGTTTTTGCTTCATTATATGCCGGAATGGTCACAAAGAGTTTCATTACAGTATTATACTATAACGTCAATATCCCAACGGACAGTAGATAATTGATTCCTGAGAAGTAAATCTAAAGTCCAAACTGCAATTGCTGGGTAGAGCAAAACGATGGTTCTTTCTGGTCAGAATCCGTCGCGGCTTATTGTCATAACTATCACAATTTTTTAAATATTGATAAGGATAGAGAAAATGATAAAGATAGTAGGTCTCCGAGCTAATGCCATCTTTATGAATACAGATCGGGATATCGGCGGTCTGATAGTTACTCAAAGCCAAGTCCCATTCATTAATCACTTTTTGGTACTTAGCCATCACCCAGGTCGGAGTCGAAAGAGTATTGTTAATGGCAAAAAGAGTTGTCCAAACAAAAAAGATTAATAAACCACTCAGTAACCAAAACCGCTGGTTTTTAATAATCGAGTAGACAATAAAACCAACCAAAGCCACCAAAATCCAAGAAAGCCAAGCCTGCTCTTTAAACAACAGGAAAAAATATACGGACATGGTGTTGCCGAATTTATAATCTAATTTCGGCAGTTTAAAAATAAAGTAATAAACAAAATAAGCCAACACCAGCCAGATTGCCGGATGAATTTTCAACTTGGCAGAGGCGGTTTGAAAATATTTTAGAAAGTCAGTCGCTCCATAAACAAACAACAAAACCAGAGCCGGATCCAAATAGCGGCTGAATACCAGGTATTGCGGATTTCTGGCCGTGCCAATAAACATATGGGCAAAGGTCAAAAGCAAAGAAAAACCAAAAATAAAAATGGTCCACAGCCGGGGCAGCAACAAATACCATTCTTTTTTATGCCATTCTTTTCTAAACTCAAAGTAAGAAAAGATCGGCAAAACAAAAAACAGCCAATACAAACTCAAAGTAATCTCATTTCGCAGCAGAGTAAAAGAAAAACGCGGCTGCATTAATCCCTTAATAAAAGAGTCAATATAAGTGGTTTTTTCATAAAAACCCTTGTCGGGCAAAAACAATAATCGGCTAAGATAATTCCAGACATAATAAAAAAAGACTGTTAAAAGACTGAAATAAACCAAGCTTTTAAGCCGGTTGAAAGATTGGGCACGGTATTGAAAGTAAATTACTAATAAAACTGCCAAAGCAAAGGCCGGCAACAAAATTATTCCAAACGAGCGGATAATTCTGGTGAAATAAATAAACAGTCCCAAAATGACTGCGGCCAAAAATAAACTCCCGCGCTTATTTAGATCATCACGAACAATAAATTTAAGTGCCGTAATGAGCGCCAAAAGCATAAAAATAAACAAAGTTTCGGACATGATGTTAGATGAATAAATGAAAAGGGGAGGGTAGAAGGCGACAAGCAAGCTCACCCACAAGCTGCCGCTCAACCAAAAAACCAAGAACGGAATGAGCGAAGAAATAAGCATGGTACCAATCAAACTGATCTTGTACTGAACCAGCGGGTTTTTGATAAAACCGGTAAAAGCAGCCAAAAACAAGGGCCAGCCGGGCGGATATAATTGCGGATCCCGCGATAGTTGAGACAAAAAATTACTGCGTACTATCTGGCGGGCCGTATCCAAATATATGTATTCGTCAAAAATAATCCAGGGAATTTTAATATAACCATAAACCACCAAGCGTACGACAAAAGAAACACCGATTATTAAAAGCAGTTTCCGATAAGTGGGCTTAAAAAAAACTAACAAAACAGACCAGATTTGCTTAAATGACCGTACGCGTTTCTTCATTACAATTTCATTATACAAAAAATTCGTTCTGTCAAATACAATTTGCTATTATTAACTTATGTCGTTAAAAGAAGCTGTTCTGCGATTTCTGGAATTCTGCGAACTGGACCGGAATCTGTCTCCCAGAACTGTCAAAATGTACGGCTACTATCTCTTTTTTTTTCAGGAATGGCTGGAGAAAAACTTTGTTGATCCGGCCGAAAATGTTTGTCACCTGAATGAGCAGCATCTGCGCCAGTTCCGACTTTATTTATCTCAGCAATATCTTAATCCTTACAAAGGGGCGCTCAAACGCCAGTCACAAAACTATTTTTTAATTGCCATCCGTTCGCTCTTGCGTTATCTGGTCAGGCAAGAGGTTGATGTGATTTCGCCTGATAAAATACAGCTTGGCAAAACCCGGGACCGTGAAATTCGTTTTTTGCCATCAAGCGATTTGGATTTGCTCTTTAAGGCGGTCAACACCCGTTCCCGCTCGGGTTTACGCGATCGCTCCATTATGGAAGTCTTGTTTTCGACCGGCCTGCGTGTCTCTGAGCTTTCAGCCATCAATCGCGACCAAATCAATGTCAATAAGGGCGAGTTCAGTATTATCGGCAAAGGCGGCAAAGCCCGGGTCGTGTTTTTGTCGCGTCACGCCATTGAATGGCTCGAACGTTATCTCAAAACCCGCAACGACGAATCGCCGGCCGTTTTTATCCGTTATCGCGGCAAAACTGCTAAGACGCCAGAAGAGCTTCGTCTTTCGCCGCGCCAAGTCGAGCGCCTGATTGAAAAATACCGTCTCAAAGCCGGAATTACCCGAAAAATTACGCCACATGTGTTACGTCACAGCTTTGCCACTGATCTACTCACTCATGGCGCCGATTTGCGTTCGGTTCAGGAAATGCTCGGCCACAAAAACATTGCCACCACCCAAATCTACACTCACGTCACCAATCCCAGGCTACGGGAAATTCACGAAAAATACCACAGCGGCAACAAATCTTAAAGCCACCGTTTCCTGAAGAAAAAATAGAGTGAAAAAATAATCAAAGACAGACACAAAAGCAAAATAGTTAAGTATGCCATTGGATCTTGTGCCATCGGCAGCTTCACGTTCATTCCATAAAACGAGGTAATGATGTTAGGCAAGTTTAAAATAATAGTCAAAGAAGTCAAAAATTTCATGGTGATATTCAGGTTATTGGAGATTACCGATGCATAGGCATCCATGGTGCTGTTGATATTGTTCATAAAAATAGTGACTGTTTCCAATAACTCTTTATTTTCAATAATCATGTCTTCCAAAATTTCCTTGTCGGCCGGAAAAATCTCAATCTTTTTGTTAACAATAATTTTCTCAAACAACATTCCATTATTAATGAGGGCCGAATGAAAATAAGTAATCGTTTTTTGAATTTCCAAAAAAGAAATCACCTCAGCGTTGGCCTGTGAATGCAGCAGTCGATGTTCCACTCTGGTGGTAATTTCTTGAAGTTCCTCCACATACCGGTCAAAATAATAGTTGGCATTTTTGATCAAATACAGCAAAAAGCGAGTTCGTTTGCTGGTATAAAAACCATTCATCTTATCGGTTAAAAACCGATTAACCACTTCGTTTTCTTTAGCGCAGATTGTAATAATATTGTATTCATTCACAACCACACCAATTGGGATAATTAAAAACTTGGTTTCTTTTTTTACCGGAATCCGGATAATAAACAGCTTCCAGTTCTTAACCGTATCAATTCTCGAGCGTTCTTTCAAATCCAAAGATGCGTGTACAAACTCGGCCGGAACTTTATACTTATTCACCAGCTCCTGAATTTCTTTTTCAGACGGATCGATCACATTTATCCAATCACCATGACGTACTAGCTTCACCTCAGCAAGACGATCGGCTTGCTGGGTTTTACGCAGAATAAGAATCATAAAAAAATTATACAGACTCCCCAATCAAAATGAAAGCAGGGAAGAGGCAAGTATGATCGACTTTTAAGGACAATTAGCCTTGTAAAACAGGCCAAAACACCAAATTTAACCCAAAAGGCCTTGGCCAAAAAAATCAGGCCAATAAGCAGATAACAGGGAAAGACAATAAAGAAATTGTTAGAGAAAAAAAGCAAAATAAACAAATAAAAAGATGAGTAAATGATCACCAAAAATATCTCTCCCCCCTGTGAGCGAACCACAAGACGTCGTTAAAGATATATTATACGACATTAGGTATTGCTCCACTTTGGCAGATACACACCCTTAATTGCCACTGAGTCCACCAGGTGCAACCATAATCAAAGTAAGACATCCCTGTTTCTAGGGAGTAGCACTTACTCTCATAGAGAGTAATTAACACAACACAACCTCTTTCAAATCGCGGTGTTAAATCTGCTAACATAGGGTCTTCTCCTATAGCTTGCTCTTCCGTTCAGATGCGTGTTGAGTTTAGAGCCTCGTTTCTTTCTAAAATATGAATTTATTCGGGAAATTGAGCCTAGGGGCCTAATAGATAGGTGCTTAGTTTGGAGCATAACAAACATCCGTTATTTTATTTGGATTGATATAACAGTCCAGACAATTCAGTGTCTTTTTCCACATTCTTTTCACGAACGTGAATATTATAGGATAGTAGAACTATAGGATATTGTCCGGATTTCTCTCTTCCCTCTCCCCGCCTTTGTGACCAATCAGTTAATTTCTCTAACCCCAAGAAGCTGTCGCAAAAATTAATATTGTCAGAAGCAAAAAAACAATTAAATATTCACGAACCCGTTCCTTAAAGACCGTATCGGTCATAATCTCCTGGGTGAGTCCGGAAAGCAAATAGATTATCGCCACTGTATATAGAGCATAGATATTGGTCTTAATAGGCATGAAATTAAGAATAAAGATCGCGCCTGATAAGAGTACGGTTTCAATCGTGGCAAATTTATATACTCGTTCCTCCAGTACTGATTTCGGATTGGCAGCCCAGGTACTGTGAAATAAAAGCGGCCAAGCCAAAAGCATTCCAAAAAAAGTATTGAGCAAAAAGTGGAGACGGAACGAATATAGCACGGTATAAAGCAGGAAAAAAGCCAATAGACTCAGAAAATTAGAGACAGAGTAAGCGGCTCGATATAGCGGTAGACTCTTCTCTACTCCGACATTAAAGATGTTCACGCTTAATATCGAAGCATACATGCCGATTCCCAAAACAGCTAGATACGGGATCCGGGTCAGCCAGCGAACAGGTAAAAGATAGTAAAAAAGCAACAGGCTGATGGCCAAAGAGATCGGCAAAATAAACAACACCAGCCACTCAATATTCTCAATATCCTCAAGAAGAGCGATATAAGTCGCTCCATACACAATTACAATATCAATCGGAATCAAAAAAACTGCGACTCGAATTGGAAACAAAACAATAATCAAGTTAAAAGCCAAAATTATGGCAACAGCAATCAAAAGTCGCTGACGCTTGTCAATCTTACGTAACAAATTATATAGGTGTTTCATAATTAGGCGAGATTAGTATACACTTCCTGAATTTCTTCCAAAGAGCTTAATTTCTCAATTAAGGAATAAACTGCCTCCGCTACCTGAGCGTCGACTTCAATTGTCACTTTGGGTTTATAAACGAGCTCCGGGGCTTTACTAAAACCAAGCTCCGTAGCCTTTTGCCAAGCCTCATTGAATTGATCAAGCAAAACATAAACATAATAGGTCTTGTCCTCCTTAACAAAATCAACCGCTCCAAGAGCCTCAATCAGATTAAGTATCGCCTCTTCCGGATAATTCTCAATTGTAAACATGGTCAGTAGATCATAATTGTACATCACCGCTCCCTTGGCCACTAATTTTGCACCGGCTTTATCCAGAATAATTTTAATGTCGGTTTGGGTCCGTCGAGAGTTATCGGTGGCGGTTTTAATAAGGTAAGTCACACCGTGCTGGCCAATCGCTTCGTAGACCACCTCGGTCACGTGCTGAGCCTTATCCTTGATCCGATCGAGCAATCGGGCAATGTTGTCTTTGGGCATATTGACTTCTCTCGCCTTTGCCAAAGCGGCCCGCAGCCGAATGTTCTGGTTCGGATCAGTCACATTGCCGGAAAGAGTCACGGCCAGTAGAATCTCGCGGCTGACTTTGGAAAACTCCCTGCCCTTTTGCTGATCGTTGGCCTCTTTTTTACGCTTGATCGTTGACCAGTGCGAATGTCCAGACATATTTTATGAGTATATCATAAACAGCTTGACTTTTGACTGACCTCGGCTATACTTTACAGTTAATGACTAATCTCGATCAGGAGCGACTTAAAGCCAAAGCGATTGACGAAGCGGTCTTGGGTAATTACGAAGCTGCCATCCTACTCAATAAACAAGTACTCGAGCTAGATCCCTCTGATATTGATTCACTAATGCAGCTAGCTCATGCCTACTGGCAAACCGGTTCCCTATCTCAAGCCCGTAAATACTATCGCCAAGCCCTTAGCTTTGAACCAAACAACAGTCTGGCCAAAAAACGCTTGGCCTTACTCAATGCCCTAAACGGTAAAGATAACAGTATCAATACGGCTAATCGGCCGGCAGTCAAGGTGGTCGCCATTGCCGATCTGATCGAAGAACCGGGCAAAACCAAGATAATCAAACTTTCCAATATTGGCAAACCAGAACATTTGAGCCTTCTCAAAATCGGAGAGGAATTATTTTTAAAGCTGCGCAAACGTCGCCTCGAAGCACGAGATGTCGCTGGTAATTTTATCGGTTGCCTTCCGGACGATATTTCCAAACGCCTGATTAATTTTACCAACGAAAAAGGAATCTACGAGGCCTATGTTTTTTCAATTGACAAAAATGAAGTTAAAATTTTTATCAGGGAAATTTCCAAACCGGCCAAATATCGGCACATGTCAAGTTTTATTTCCGAAGACAGTCACCTGGAAATCGAGGAAGATGATAATATCAAACCTCCGGTTGAAGAAACTGATCTTGATTTGGATGCCGAGAAAATTTTGTTAACTCCAGACGAAATTATTGCTCAACACAAAGCCGAACAAGACGAGGATGAAGACGATGACGAGGACGACGATAAAGAAACTTATCAGGAATACGAAGAATAATGTTTCGGGGGTTCCCCCTTTTCAATTAATATTCCGCCCTTAATTTTAGACTGTCGGTATTTTTTGGATAATTCTTGCAATTCGGTTGTTCCCTGCTCTTTTTTCATCGACCAAACCGCCAAAAAGAAAGAAACAAACAACACTACGACTACAATTGCATACATCTTATTTCAAAGTATACTTGATAATGGCGGACTTTTGAATTTGAATTTGGCAATCAAAAAGTCGTTTTAATTTCAAAAGAATTGGTCGCTGTGCCTCTGTTCCGGCAATTAAGCACTGTTTGTTTTTCAACTGGTCCCTCACTTGAATTTCAATCACTTTCACGCCAATACCCTCAAGCTGGCGAAGGATCAGGTTAGCCTGATCGTAATTCTTACTACTGGTCACGACAACCGAATTCAGAGACTCGTTCAACAAAGAATCGTGATAAAACAGACCTTTTAGTTTCGTATCCAGCTTATCAGAGTAATAATAAGTCCGTTTATTTTTTGTTAATCCCAGATCCGAAGTATTCAAAAAAACCAGATGATCGTGTCGAACTTTAAACAGACTTCTGATTAACAGCCGATCAAACAAATTACGGACAGAGTGTTTATATTGTGAATGAAATAATTTGCTTTTCACCAAATCATAATAGTACTCATTAAAAGAAACGTCTTTGAATTCAGTCACTCTGGCTGCTTTCGGATAATAAACAAAATCAATCGGCGCCCCCACCAACTCACCAAATGCCTGTTTCAAAATCGTCTCGCGACTGGCTTCAATTTTACCCAAGAGATCAAGACTGCCAATTCTATACCAGTCGTAACCAAGCGGGACTCTGACCAAATAATCGGGCCGGAAATATGTGATAATGGCCAGGTTTTTGTGCCTATCAAGCGAATATACAAATGGTGTCTGTGCAAAGACAGCAATGTTGATCCGGTCCGGTTCACGTAAAACTACCGAACTACGCCATTGTTGATAAAGATACAAGCAAAGAATAAGGACTAAAACCACCAGCACCAGCAGTTTGTTAAAACCTGATTTATTCTTGAATCCCATGCTCCATTTTTAAATACTGCAGTCTTTTTTTAATTTCCGGTTTTTCCAAATTGTAAAGTTTGAGAATTTTTTTAAGTAAGGTAATGGCGGCTTCAAACTCAGGCTGAATCACCTGTGACACACCAAGTGCTTTGAAATGCCTCAGATTACTGCTCAAATGAGTTCGAGTCAAAATCCGAATATCCGGGTTAATCCGCCTGGCTTCCAAAATAATCTGTTCCTGCTCGATCGAGGACGGCACGGACAGAATCAGAAATTTGGCTTTCTCCACCTGCGCATAATCCAAAATTTCCGGCTCGGTCGCGTCGCCATACACCGCTTTCACTCCCCGATGCAGCAACTTTTTGATTCTGTCCGCGTCAGTATCAATAACCACCAAAGGCAACTGACTCAAAATCAAGCCATGACCAATATAGCTGCCCACCCGACCGTAACCACAAAGAACAATATGATTGTCAAATTTCAGTTGATCAAAAACCATTTTCACTTCACGAGTGGAAAAATGCTTTAAAAACGGCAGGTGTCGACTGATAAAATAGTTAAACCAGCGGTAAAATTTAAGCTTAGAACGATAAACAAAACTAAACAAAAGCAGGCTTGCCGTAATTACCATTACCAGAAATTGGTAATGGGCATTGCCGATTAAACGGCTCCGGCTCATCAAAGTCAGCAAAATAAAAGCAAATTCACCAATTTGCATCAGATCAAAGCTGACCCAAAAAGCGGTTTTTTGGTGCAGGCCAAGAACAATAAAGATCAGCCAGAGCACCACAAACTTAATCACCATCAAAACAAAAGCTGCCCCAAAAGCCCCAATCATGATCAAAGGATTAAAATTGGTGATGTAAGTGCCCAAAAAAAAGAAGAACAAAACTAAGAGAACGTCGCGAAAAACCCTGACCTGAGAAAATATTTCATGTTGTTCGCGTCTACCTGCCAAAAGCAGGCCGATGATAAAACCGGCCGTGGTTTCGGGGATACTGAAATACCCAAACAAACCGATTAACAAAAACAAAAGTGCAAAAGTAAACAAGGCCAACTCTTCCCTATTCAGGCGGAGTTTGTCAAAAACCAAATTTATTATTTTTGTTAATAAATAAAAACTCAAGGCAATCAGAGCAACCTTTTGAACAAACAGCCAGGCCAAAACTAATCCACCCTGGCTCTTCCCCACCAAAAAGGTCAATAAGGTAATTGCAACCACCGAAACCAGATCCTGAAAAATCAAAATACTGAGTGTGACCTCACCCGAAACAGAGGCATCTTCGGCCCGAGATTGTAATAGCTTACCAACCACTGCGGTTGAAGACATCGCTAGAGTCAAACCCACCAACAGAGCCGGCATTAAACTATGAATAAGCAAATAGCTGGGAATAGCCAGAATCAGGCCGGTGATCACCACTTGCGCCACCGAACCGGTAATCAGCAAGCGCCCGGCGCTAAACAAGCGCTGCAGGGACAACTCCAAACCAATTGTAAACAACAACAACACAATTCCCAAATTAGACAAGGGCTCAAAAAAACTTTTGACCGCTTCATTGTTCAAAAACAGATTGCTGGCACACAATCCCAAAATAATATAAAAGATAAGGCTTGGTTTTTGCAATTTTCCGGCTAACACTGAACCAAACAAAGAAGTCAAAAGAATGGCAGACAAAATCAGGAACAAGGAATTCAAACTCAGCATCTGTTCATTATAGCAAACAAAAAAATGGGTTAGTTGCTGTTAGCACACTTGATGCAAAGGCTGGCCAAGGGATTTGAAGACAATCTATCGGTGTCAATCATTTTACCACAGCCGGTACAAAATCCATAGGTTTCCTTGTCAATTCGCTCCAAGGCATCATTGACTTCGCTGAGTCGTTTTTTAAGCTGATCGCGATTACCCTCAGATTGCTGGTGGGCAATCTCTTCTCTCACGTCAAGTCCGATATCAGCGTTGTCGTTAGCGTGATCCGGATCCTTGTAAGGATCACTCTCATCAATCTGGCCCAAACGCTTCTCCAAATGCTTCTGTTCATCTTCAAAATGGGCTCTGATTTTAGCCAGAATTCTTCTGGGATATTTGGTGTCCATGTTTATTTTCGGTTTCTAAATTGCCTTAAAACTAATAAAACCGTACTGATTATAATCGCTGCCAAGTACGGTAACTGTTCTATACTTAAGAACTTTAATCCCACAAAGTATACTCTCTCCTTTTGAAAAAAGTCAACCAGGAAATTTGGCAATAATAGATAAACCATTAGTAAGAAAAAAGGCTTTTCTTTAAGGCTTTTATTTTTCAGTAAATGCGTCAAAATCAGATAAGCACCGATCAAAATTAGTAACGAAGCAAGCATAACCAAACCGGCAAGACTGAATTCTTTGATTAAAGAAAAGGCCGTCAGCAAAATTTTGGCAGTGACAAGGGGTGCCAAAAATACTTTTGTTAATGTCACAAAACCGATCTTTTTTTGATAACCATAAATAAACCAATAAACAAAAAAAGCCATCCAAAAATAGAACTCGGTGATTCCCGGATAATTGACCAGCAAAAATGGTGTCAAAAGATTGCCTCGAAATAAGTCATAATTCATAATGATATAAGCGATACGACCAATAACGAGGGCAAAAACTCCGGCGCCAAACAAAGCGTCAACCATTTTCTCCTCGTTGAGCGAGGTTTTGCGAAGATTACGCCAGAATAAAAACAAGAAAACCACCAAAGTCAAAAAGACACCCAAACCGTAAACGTAAAGATTCAAACCCAAGAGTGATGTTAAAAAATTGTTGATCATTTGTTTTTCTTGGTGCCAGGGAAGGGACTTGAACCCTTACACCCATAATGGGCACAGGATCCTAAATCCTGCGTGTCTGCCATTCCACCACCCTGGCAAAATCCAATTCTTACCCGGCAAAAAATTGACTTTCTATAATATTATAGCAATTTTACATCTCTTCACGGTGTTCCAGCTCGTAGAATTTCAGTTCGTTGGCCTTAAAGATAAAGTCAAATTCACCGGTTGGACCGGAACGATGCTTGGCAATCAGACATTTTAGGGTACGCTTGCCTTCTGGCAAAAGGTCATCATCCTCTTCAGCCCGGTACAAAAACATGACAATATCAGCGTCCTGTTCGATGGCTCCGGAATCACGAAGATCAGCCAGCTGTGGCTTCTTTTCGCCTCGTTGCTCAACCGCACGTGACAACTGAGACAAGGCAATTACCGGTACTTGCAATTCGCGGGCAATATTCTTTAAGCCTTGAGAGATATAGGAAACCTCCTGAACCCGAGAGTCGGTTTTGCGGCCTGGATCGGCCAACTGAATGTAATCCATAACAATTAAGTCCAGCTTTTTTTCAATTTGGAGTTTTCGGGCTTTGGTTCGCATTTCAGTAATCGACAAAGCCGGAGTGTCGTCGATAAAAAGATTGGCGTCGGCCAAGCGACCATAAGCTTGAGTCAATCTGGTCATTTCATCGTCGTTAAGTTTGCCAGTTTTCAGTTTCCAGGAGTCAATTCTCGCCTCCATCACCAGCATCCGGTCTACCAACTCTTCTTTACTCATTTCAAGTGAGAAAAACCCGACTGTTTTTTTCTCTTCCAAACACAAATAATTAGCAATGTTTAAGGCAAAAGTGGTTTTACCAATGCCTGGCCGGGCGGCAATAATAACCAAATTTGAAGGATTCAAGCCGGCCAATTTATTGTCCAAATGGCTAAATCCGGTTGGCAAACCACGCATACCGACTCCGGATTTCATAATTTTTTCCAACTGCTCGTATGAAGCGGTTAATAAATCCTTAACCGGAATAAATTGGCGCCGGATACTTTCCTGAGAAAGAGCAAAAATGTCGCGCTCGGCTATATTAAGCAGGTCCGCGACCCCACCCTCTTCTTTAAAAGCTTGTCGAACCAAATCAGAACCCAGGCTGATCAAGCTCCGTTTCACTGCCGAGTCTTTGACCACCTTGGCATATTGCTCAATATTGGCGCTGGTGGGAACAATTTCCACCAATTGGGAAAGATATGATTTACCGCCAATGTCTTTGTAAGCTTTTTGTTTCTTGAGCTCGTTAGCCAAAGTAAGAATGTCAATCGGCTCGTTGGCTTGAAAAAGACTCAGCATTGCTTCAAAAATCAGCTGATTTTCCCGATAATAAAAATGTTTAGGACTTAGGGTTTGTGAAGCAATAGAAACACTTGATGGATCAATCAGAACCGCGCCCAGCACCGATTGCTCCGCCTCTTGATCGTGCGGTGGTGTCTGTTTGTTATCAGTGTCTTTCATTGTCCTATTTGGCAATATCCAACACAACGAGTTCGTTTTCTGGCAGGTCTTCTTCGGTTTTAATCTCAAACTTGGGAATTGGTGCCAGAGCGTCTTTACCCATGAGTTTCAAAAACTCCTCTACTTTAGCCAATTGACCAAATTCGGCCGGATTGTGTTTGTCGGTTTGGTAATGCATCGGAATTGTTATTGAGGGCTTAATCAACTCAATGACCTTTTTGGCAGTTTGGCCATCAATTGTATAAGTGCCGCCAACCGGAATCAAAAGAACATCGGTATCCTCAAGCTCGTCAATCAAGGCTGGTTCGGGCAGATGTCCCAAATCACCCAGATGTGTTAACACAACATTATTAATGATAATTTTGAAAATAATATTCTCTCCCCGTTTTTGACCCTGCTCCTGGTCATGATAACTTTGATAACCAAAAACCTTGACTCCCTTAACTTCGTACTCTCCGGGGAAATCAAACACCACCCCATTGCAAACCGCGGCGGTTTGATTGTGGTCTTTGTGCTGGTGCGAAACCGTCACAATATCGGCATCCACTTTGGGCATATTCAAACCCACCATTTTTGAATCAAAAGGATCCATGAGTACAGACGATTCTTTGTTCTTAATATAAAAACAGGAGTGACCAAAGTATTGAATTTTCATCGTCTTTCTAGTGTATAACTTCTCCCTATCTTTATCAACCCGTGATAAAACTACACCCCGGGGGTGTTACGGGGCTACCTTAAGCTCTTAACCAATGAATTATAAAAAGTCAGGTTATGAATGGTAGCTAGCCGATAGTATAAGGTTTCTTTAATTTTGTAAAGATGATGCAGATAAGCCCGAGAGTAATTTTGACAGGTCGGGCATGAACAATTATTATCGATTGGTTTTGGGTCTTTGGCAAATACTCCCCGACCAATGTAAAGAAATTTATTCTTTGGCAAGTATAAACGGCCGTGTCTGGCGTCGCGGGTGGGCAGCACACAATCGAAAAAGTGATAACCGTACTTGACTCCCAAAGTAATATCCGAGGGCTTCCCCACGCCCAAGGCAAAGCGCGGTTTGTGATCCGGAGTCAGAGAAGCGTTGTATTTAAAAAGCTTATTATTAAACTGTCCCTGCTCATTAATTGGCCACCCGCCATATCCATAAAGATCAAAATTCATCTTGACCAGCTCTTGGCTACAGGCTTGTCTAAGTTTTTCATTATTCCCCCCCTGAAGCACGCCCATTAACCAAGGCCGGTTTGCCTCTGACAATTTTCGTTGTTTTATTTGCCGCTCAAATTCGTCTTTTGAACGCCTGGCCCATTTTAAGGTTAGATCCACCGAGCGCTCCTGTTCGAGTTTGCTGGCTTTAGGATCGGTAAAATAATCCAATACCACCATCACATCTGAGTTAATCGCAAATTGAGTCTGAATTGAAAGCTCCGGCGTAAACAAAATTGTTTTATCTTCGCCTTTTATCCGCCAGGTAAATTTAAGCCCATCGGGCAAAATTTTTCCTTTGATTTTGGCTTGATGAAGTAAAGACATGATTTGAAACCCACCAGAATCAGAAACGACCAAACCTTCAAAATTCATAAATTTCGAGACGCCGCCAAATTGCTGCAACCTTTCCATTCCGGGATTAATCATTAAATGAAAAGTATTCACTACCACCGCATCAATACCACAGCCGTCCAAATCCGCCTTATCCAAACCACGTACCACGCCCAAAGTGGCGTCTGGCAAAAAAATCGGAAGGTCAATTGATTTGCCCCGAATAGTCAGATTGGTTATGCCGCTCATTTTACGGTAAAATACTTTATTATGTTCAACATTATACCAATCAAACAGAGTAAGAGTTATTGGTGCGGCCCAGCCAGCCTTAAAATGGTTCTGTCTTATTATCACCTTGACATTAGAGAGCGCGAACTGGCGCAAAAAACCCAGGCCAGTCCGATTCACGGCGTCAGCTCAACTAATTTAGTTAAAACCGCTACCGAATACGGCCTAAAGGGATTTATTAAAAGTGATGCCGAACTAAATGACATCAAACATTATGTTTTGGACAAACAGATTCCGGTAATTGTCGATTGGTTTCAAATTGACGATGGCCATTACTCGGTCGTTGTCGATATCAACGACAAATATATCTATCTACTTGATCCGTATGTCGGCCATCTGGTTAGTTTTAAAATCCATCATTTTTACCGTATCTGGTTTGATTTTCCTGGGCCTTATCTAGCCAAAAAAGAAGATTTGATTTTGCGCCAGATGATTGTGATTTCCAAAAAAATCAATAAATAATTCTTGACATTTTTAGCCGATTGTTTATTATTCACTTGATGCAAAATACTGATAAACCTGGCGGCGACGAAAAACTAACTAACGGCAACGGCAATAATTTGATTCTCCCCAAAAGCCTGAGCATTATCTACAGCGATGTCAAGCGTGAATACTTCCCTACCGAAGCTCAATATATTACCGAAAAAGATGCCAAGAAAAATGCCGAGGCTGTGGGTAGTTATGTTGAAAAACTCGGTGTCAAAGTCCGGCTGATTCCGGCTAACGTCGACCTTCCTCAACATTTGCGTCAGGATAAGCCGGAAATGGTCATGAACCTGGTCGATTCTGTTCGCGGCAACGAGTACTTGAGCTCAACTATTCCCGCTTTGCTGGAATTTTTGCAAATCCCCTACACCGGCACCAGTGTCTATGGTATGTCCTTGTGTTTTAATAAATTTCTAACCAAAAAAGTGTTTGAGCAAAATGGCATTCCGGTGCCTCGGTATCAGTTGTTCAATACTGCCACCGACTTACTCGAACCCACCTTGAGATTTCCACTTATTTCCAAGCTCAACGAAATTCACGGTTCGGTAGAAATTACCCAGGAGGCTGTCTCGGAAACCGAAAAACAATTGCGTGACCGGCTCAAATATTTAATCAGTACTTATAATCAGCAAGTACTGGTTGAGGAATTTGTGGTTGGTCGGGAAATCTCCGCTTATATTTTAGAGGGTGTTCACAAAAAAATTTATTTGGTCGAAAATATTTTTGCCGAATCCGATAATAAATATCAATTTGCCGATTTTCAGATGCAGTGGGTCGATACCGAAAGCAAAATTACCAATCAAAAGTTTTCCGATCCCCTGCTCAAAGAATATGTTCGTAAGGCTTTCGACATTGCCCGAATGTCTGATTACAGCAAATTCGATATCCGCCTGGATAATTCCGGCCGCTATTATTTCATCGATTCCAATGCCAATCCTTTTTTTGGCCCCCCCGAGATCGAGTGCCCCTTAACCAAAACTCTGGAAATGTACTCCATTAGTTTCCCGGAAATTCTCAAGAGATTAATTAATAATACCATGAGGGAGGCCCATGACATCTGAATTAGTCATTTATCTTTATAATGTTGTTGAGGATGAATGGTCTTTTATTTCCTCGCTCTCCAATCCGATTGAGCAGGCCCAAGAAATCGACAGTTCGCGTACTAGTGTCGATACTTATTTTTTGGGTTATGCCAATGGCCAAAACTTGTTGTTTGTTTCACCGATAAAAATTAGTTCCGATTTCCAGCGTTATACCAAAAATCTTACTAATTACAAAAATACACAGGTTGTCGTTCCTCAGGCTCACTCTCACTTGCTCTGTCTTGATCTGATAAATGACAAGCAAACTTTAGAGGCGCTCATCACTGAGGCCAAGAAATATCAAAAAATTACTCTCATCAGCTATGCTGCCACTCCGGAATTTTTCCAACTCAAGCAAGTTTTAATTAATAAAGACCTGAATATTTATTGTCCCGAAGCGCCGGAAATTGAAAGCGCCTGGACAGTTAATTTTTTTGGCAGCAAGAGTGGAATCCGTCAGTTGGCTCAGAAAAGTGCGGCCGTAGAACCGGACTTTACCATGCCAGAGGGAGTAATCGTTGTGGGCATTTATAATGCGGCCAAAATCGCCGCCAATAAGTACATCAAGCAAAAAGGAGTGGTGATCAAGACCAATAAAGGCAGCAGCGGCAATGGTTTGCTTATTTTCCGCGAGAACGATTTGCCCAATGATTATCTAAGTTGTGAGCAAAAGCTGACTGAAATATTAAAATCCGAACCCTATTGGGAGCGCTTCCCGATAATTGTCGAGGATTTGATCAGTATTAATTATGGTGTGGCCAATGGCTATCCCAATGTCGAATTTAAAATCCACAAAAGCGGTCGCATTGAGATGCTTTATTACTGCTCACTTGCCGTCACCAAGGACGGTGCTTTTCTGGGAATTGACATTCATGAAGACATTATCAACGATCGGCTGTCCACTATGATTGTTGATACCGGTTATTTTGTGGCCGAACGACTAGCCGCCGAGGGTTACCGCGGCTATTTTGACATTGATATGATTGCCGGTAAAAATAACAAAATCTACGTCTGCGAAACCAACACCAGAAATACCGGCGGCACTGATATTTACAAGCTGGTGTTGCGATTGATCGGCAAAGAATTTATGGATGAGCGCTATATTTTAAGCCGTACTCATTACCATTTGGCCAAAGCTGTCCGCTTTGAGGAAATTCTCTCCAGTCTCAAATCATTGCTTTACAACCGCCGAAACAAAGAAGGCCTGATCATTAATTCGGCCAGCCGCCTCAAACAGCAGGAACTGATTTACACTATTATCGGCAAGAATAAACGCCGCGCGTACCAAACGGAACAGGAAGTGTTCAAGATCCTAAAGTCGCTTAATTAATTCAGAAACCCACCCAAGGCTTTTTTAAGTGCCTCAGAATAACTCGTGACCTCATCATGACTGTTGCCAAAAATCGCCGGAACCAGAATTTTCTCCGACAACATATCAGGGTTAACAATGACAATCCCCTTTGTCTGACCAGGCTTCAACATTAACGGTTCGATTTTGGCTTTCAGTTCCTGATAAGATAAGGCCTGCTTTAATTTCAAATCCAAGCTCATTAAATAATATTTATCCCAGTAGCCCTCTCCCAATAAGGCCTCTGCCAGTTCATGCAAGTGTGTCCCGCCGGTCCGCCTAAGATTAGCCTCCACCGCAAAAGCACGACCCTCTTTATCCACAACCATGTCGATGTCAAAACAGCCACGATAGCCCTTATCAGATAAAACTTTACCCAAGGCCATTCCGGCTTGCTTTGCCGCTTGCATTTGTGGAGATTTTAAAAGCTCCGGATGAATATAGACGCCAATAAATTTCTTGCCCTGCTCCAAAATCTGCTCGCAAGGATAGGAAAAGTCAACTTGGCCAGTTTCATTAATAAACAACTCCACGTTCGGACTGCCTCCAAATTTGCTGGAATCAGGCTCAATCAGCGCCTCCACTATCACTGCCGGCTCCTGCCACAAGGTTTCGGTCAAACGACTTTTTAGTTGCTGTAAAAAAGTGGTTTTATCTGAAGCAAAGTCTGCGACTCTGTTTAAAACAATTCCCATCCCCTGCACGCCACGGTTGTACTTAATAACAAAACTACGATTATGGCTCCGAAACCACCAAGCCGCTTCAAGAGCTTCCTTTAAATCACCACAGATATAACCCTCAGGAATATTAATATCAGTCCGAAAATCATCAAGCACTCCTGACCATAAGTGCCGAAACCCACGCTTGGTATTGTAGTAATTAAGGATAAATTCGTCGCTTCCGGCAATCAGCTCCGGCGTCTTAAAATCCAGCTTTTCTTGTCGCAAAGATTCCACCAATTGATGAAACTCCGGCGTTGAGCGATACTGAATCAAGGCAATGCCCGGATTTTGCTTTATTAAAGTTATTAGTTGTTTTCTTAAATCTAAATTATTAACAATATCCAAACTGATGCTGGGATTAGGCTTGGATGGAAACAGGTTCAATACATTTTGCCAACCGGTAATTTGCTTAAGATCACTTAAATATTCTGGATTGATCGGATAAGAAGTTATAATTGCCTTATTGTCGGCTCCATATAAAACAGCTCGATTGGCTTCCAAAAAATCATAACGATACCAGTTTAGTTTTTCCTGCTCCGGCAGTTGATCATAACCACGGTAATAGCTTTCCAAAACGTTAGAGATGTAAACTGTCTGAAACTTCATACTAGAAGAATGTAAAGTTTTTGTGTTAAAATGTCAAGAGTGCGGGTGTGGTTCAATGGTAGAACGAATCCCTTCCAAGGATTAGACGAGGGTTCGATTCCCTTCACCCGCTCATGGAATTGTCACCGGAGACTACCCAAATTGTACTAGAATCGGTTAAATGTCTATCAATTTCTATTCTCGGATACATAGGTCTTCTCGCCGGTATGGAATTAGGAGGTAGGATTGTCGGTTACCCTGGTAGAGGCTTAGAAACTCACGAACAAATTATGAAAACTATTAAATCAGCTTTTAAAAAAAATCGGACCTAAATAAAATCTAGAAGAATAGGAATTTCTGTCACTCCACCAACTTCTTTCATAAAATGTCCTTTATTGTGTTCAACTATAATTCTTGCTCCCAACTTCTGTTGATATGCTGATTTATTCTGATCTAAAGGAACCCAGGGATCGTTATCCGAAAAAAGAGCGATAAAAATATTTGCTAGACGCTTTACTTTTTTATAATCTATGGGTGTTTCATACCATGGCTTTATAATTTCATGATCTTCGGGAAGCGGTAAAGCTTCTTCGCTCAATACCTCCCAGCCTGCGACAAGAATCACTTTATCTACTTTTTCATTTTGTTGATCCAAGTATCTTAAAATTGCCTGACAGCCCATTGAATGGCCAATCAGGATATCGCTTGACTCTAGCTGGCCAATAATTTTTTTAATTTTTTGTAGCCAGTCTGCCATCACAGGATAATCTGGATTGGGCATCATGAGGGCAGAGGCCTTATACCCTCTTTTTTTAAGCTCTTCTAATGCCCAAGGAAACCAATCCTTGTTATTTCTCCCTGTCCAACCATGAATAATAAAGGCTCGTTTTCCTTTCATAAACTATATTTTACATCTTAGAACCTTCTGAAGTTAGATAAACCTATTCTGGCGATGTTTTCCCTTGACTATTGAATTTGGGCTCGGTATACTTGTGTTTGCTCTGGTTATTTGTGCGAACTGGAACCACCTCTTCCCATTCCGAACAGAGTCGTGAAACGGTTAGAGCGCCAACGATACTACGGGTTAACGCCCAATGGAAAATAGGTCATAGCCAGGGCATTTTTTGTGCCTATAAAATCACCGGAATTACTTCAGGCGCACGCTCATAACGGGTATTGATAAAACTGCTCAACTGATTGGTCAGTGCCTCAGCCAAAGATTTGTCTGATTTGGTCTGATTAATAATCCGATTAGCTAGGGCTTCCAAATCTTTATAAAAAGCCTGCTCATTATAAATAAAGCCTTTGGAAATCAGCTTTACTGATTTGTCCTTTACAATCACTACCAAAACGCCTTCTTTACCCAGACTCTGGCGTTCCTTAAGAATGGTTTCGCCCACATCCCCTACCGATCGGCCATCAACTAACATATCTCTCAATAGAATCTTTTTGTCAGTATGAACTTTGCCAGCCTCCAAAACCAATGGCTCACCATCGTGCAAGCGAATAATATCGGTTTCTTTGTAGCCCAGATCCTGCATCACGTTGGCATAAGCACGGCCGTGTTTGACAGTCGTCCCAATAGGTACCAAGTACTGTGGCCGGGTTAGCCTCACCAGCAACCGATGATCGCCCTGTGAGCCGTGACCTGAGGTATGAAGCTGATCTCGGATGGCGGTATAAATCACCTCTGCCCCAAGTTCAATCAAGCCCTCAATCACCTCTTGTACATGGGCCTCGTTGCCCGGAATCGGATCGGCTGAAAATAAAATCCGATCCAAGTGCTGCACCCGAATAAAAGGGTGCTTGTTGCTCGAGATCTTATCCAATGCCGAATTAAACTCACCCTGAGAACCGGTAAGAATCACACACACGCTTTTGGGCGGTAGTTTTTTTGCCTGGTCTTCGCCTATCACATGCTCACGATTAAGGCGGATATAGTTTTCGTTAATGGCTATCTCCATATTACGCTTCATGGTGCGACCGACAAAGCAAAGCTTACGGTTGAATTTCAGCGCCGCCTCCACGCACTGCTTGATCCGGGAAATATTGGAGGCAAAAGTGGTCATAAAAAACCGGCCCTTGGTCCGGCGCATTTCTTCTTCAAAAGTACTCCCCACAATCGCCTCGGAAAGAGTAAAGCCCTCGCGCTCGGCGCCTAAGGCATCTGAGAGAAGAACCTTAATGCCGCTTTCGCCAGCCCGATTGATTTCATTAAAGTCCGGCGGCGCTCCGTAGACCGGAGTCAAATCGAATTTGAAGTCTGAGCCGTGATAAACATTACCGGCCGGAGTTTGAATCAGAATATGGGTCGTGTCCGGAATCGAGTGGGTCATATGAATATAACGCGCTTTAAAAGCTCCAAACTGGTAATCCTGATGGAACTTGATCTGATTGATCTTGGCTTCTTTGAGGTTGAGTTCCTTGAGTTTTTCCTCAATCAGCAAAGCCGCCAGCTTGGGAGCAAAAACCGGCGGAAACCCGAGTTGTGGCAAAATAAAAGGCGTGGCGCCGATATGATCATCATGTCCATGAGTGATCAACAGCGCTCTAATTAAATGCTTTTTGTCTTTTAAATAACTGGTGTCAGGAATGACAAAATCAACACCCAAATTGGATAACTCAGACACAAAACCGACACCGCAGTCTACCAGCAGAATATCTTTAATCTGGCCCTGGTCCCACAGTTCATAAACGAACATATTTTTAGTAACATTGGATTGTCCCCCAAAAGGAATAATTCTTAATTTCATATTTTTATTGTAACAATTTTTAATATTTAGAACAGTTTTAAGACTTTGTCCAGGTCACCGGTAATAATCCGGTCAAGATTGTGAAAACTTTTGTTGAGCCGATGGTCAGTGAGCCGGTTTTGCGGAAAATTATAAGTCCGGATTTTTTCGGATCGCTCACCATGGCCGGCTGAGGCAGTAAAAGCCGAAATCACTCCCTGCCGCTTGTCTGCTTCAATCTGTTCCAGTCGCCCCATTAATAAGGACAAAGCAATTTGCCTATTCTGAAACTGATTGCGTTCTCTGGAACAAGTCACCACCACACCAGAAGGCTTATGTGTCAAACGAACCGCCGTACTGACTTTATTGACGTTTTGGCCACCATGACCGCCACTACGGTAAAACTGCCAGTCCAAATCAGACGGATTAATCTTAATTTCATATTCGCTCACTTCAGGCGAAACCAAGACCAAAGCGGCTGATGTGTGAACCCGGCCATAGCGCTCAGTTGTTGGCACTCGCTGCACGCGGTGCACGCCGGTTTCGTTTTTTAGCAACAAAAAACAATTATCACCCTTGATTCTCATCAAATCATCCTCCAGCATGCTGCTTTGCCAGCTCTTTTTTTCGCAATATTTGCGATACATATTGAGCAGGTCGTCGGCCCAAATCTTGGCCTCTTCTCCACCCACTCCGGGTTTAACTTCCAACAAACAAACAGAGTTATTCATAACTAGATTATATAATTTTTACAAAAAGAGTGGTTTTTAGGCAGACAACAGATCCTTAAGAGTTTTTTGTTGATAGGCTTTTTTATCACTGGCTTTTTTGGATTGTTCTTTACGCTTAGCCAAATAAGCTTTGGCAAAGGTTTGCTTGGCCATAAACTTCTCTACCTGGCCCTTGGTGTCCACAAAACGCTCTTCACCGGTAAACAGAGGGTGACATTTATAACAAGTCTCGACAAAGATTTTTTGTTTGGTTGATCCTACTTTAAAAGTATTACCACAGGCACAGCTAACTTCGGCTTGGTAATATTGAGGATGAATTTTAGCTTTCATAGAATTACTAATTATATTACAAAATCTGGCAATACACAACCCCGGCTATTCGTATTGCCCAAGAACAACGGTTTTCTCTGATTTTTGGCCCTGATCCCAAACTTCCAAGATCAATTGATCACCGACCTCGTGTTCTTTAATCAGATTGGTAATGTCGTTTTCTTTGGTAATTTTTTGACCATCAATCCTGCTGATTACCTGTCCCGGCTTGAGTCCGGCTTTGGCTGCATTGCTGTCTTCAACTACCTCCACAATATAAGCACCTTGAGCCAAATCATTCATTACCGCTGTTTCTTTATCCAGCACTTTGTATCTGATGCCCAAAAACGGCCGGCTGATTTTGCCGCCTGACGCCTGATAATTAGCCAGTAGCTCCCTGATCACATTGGCCGGAATGGCAAAGCCAATATTCTGCCCCTCCTGAGATACAGCCGTATTAATGCCAATTACCTCACCACTGGAATTAAGAAGCGGCCCGCCGGAGTTACCGGGATTTATGGCCGCGTCGGTTTGAATCACATTATCCAGCCTCTCGACAAAGCTTTCAAGCGGACTGCCGGCCGTAATGCCACGGCCCAAACCGGAAATAATCCCGCTGGTCACGGTATTACGAAATTCTCCCAATGGAGTGCCAATCGCAATCGCAATCTGGCCCAGAGTAAGATTGTCAGAATCTGCCAAGGTCAAAGCCGGCAAAGAGCTGGCGTCAATTTTTATAATCGCCAGGTCGTTTAATGGATCGCGCAAAATCTGTTTGGTTTGATAAACTTTTTCGTCATTAGTAATGATTTTATAAGTGGCATCAGTGTCGACCACCACGTGTTTATTGGTCACAATCAGGCCGTCTTGGCTCACAATAAAACCTGAACCAATACTCTGCTCTAGTGTTTCCTCAGTCCCGGGCTGAAGCTCAAGCGGACTATAGGGATCAAAAGGATTGAACTGCCAAACGTCAGCGCTGGTCGTGGTTTTTTTAATCTGAACCGTGACTACTGAGGGCAGGGCTTTTTCCACAGCGTTAATTACCAAAGATTCTTCACTAATAACTTTGGTCTTGTTGGTTGTGGGTTTTTGATTCGGAGCAATTTGGGGCAAATAGCGCTTGTTGATGCCTATGACCACCAAAACAATAATAATCGCCGTTAAGAGCACGATTTTTTTCATTTTTATGGTATTAAAATATTAATCGCTTTTTGCAGTTGTGTGTCGGTTTTGTCCTCCAGAGTGTTACCGTCCTCCAGCTTAATCTCAATGTCAAAATCCGGCTCAATCCCTTTGCTGTTGATCCAGTCGCCTTTTGGCAGGATCCATTTAGCAATGGTAAGATGCAATCCGGTATTGTTTGTCAAATCCAGGGCTTCTTGCACCGAGCCCTTACCAAAGCTTTTGCGGCCAACTAGTTCGGCCCGATCATAATCACGCAAGGCGCCGGCAAAAATTTCCGATGCCGAGGCTGAACCTTCATTAATCAAAATCACGACCGGAATATCCAGCAACTGGCCGGTACGAGCCACTTTATATTCTTTGGCCGGTCTGTCGGCATACTCTTGCTTGATTACCAAGGAATTTATGGGCAAAAATTCAGAGGCCAAATAAACAGCCGCATCCAAATAGCCACCCGGATTACTCCGAACATCAATAATTAAGCCATTAATGGCTTTATTTTGCCATTTGGCCTTAACCTCAGCCACGGCCCTGTCCCATTCCCGAACGGTGTTGTCGCCAAAATTAGAAACCTTGATCATAGCCGCTTTGGAACAGTTTTTAGAACAGTTGGCGCGGGATTTATAGCTCAATTTGACCGATTCAATTTTAATCTGGTCACGCTTGATTTTGATTTCAAAATCCTGATTGTTTCTAAAAAGGGTCAATTTAACTATGGTGTCTTTTTCGCCACGAATTTTGTCCACGGTCTGGGTAAGCGTCCAATTTTGAGTGGGCTGATCATCAACAGCCAAGATAATATCACCGGACCGTACTCCGGCCGCTTTGGCTGGTGAATTTTCCAAAGGCGTCACTACCATAATCTGATTGTTCTTCATACCCAGTTCAGCCCCGATTCCTTCATACTTGCCGCCTAAATCATCCTTGCTTTGCTGATTTTCCTCAGGCGTCATAAAATATGAGTACGGATCCTCCAAACTTGCTACCAGTCCCTTGATCGCTCCATAGATCATCTGTTTGGGTTTCACCTTGCTCTGGTCGGCATATTTCTGCTCGATAAGAGCCCACACCGACCAAAAAAGGGCCATATTTTCAGGCTCCTGACTTGGCTTCAGGCTAGTAACCGAGGTGGTGGAATTAGCTGTTTTAGCTTGTTGTTTGGTTTTATACTCGCCCAATCGATAACCGGCCGCAAATACCAAAAATGTAACTGCCAAGATAAGCAATAAACTAGAGAATCGCTGCAGCTTTTTGTCTTGTATTTCGTTTTCAGTCATTATCGTTAAGGATTAAAAAAATAGATAAATTTATTCGCACTTAAGTATAAACATAATTGCCATTTTTTGGCAAAAAGATTTTTCCAATCGGCTTTGTTGGCCAATAATAAGAGCGGCAGAGAAAGGTCGCGATAGCTAGCCTCATAACTAACAATGGCAATTGGGCCCAGCGCGGCAATTTTGGCTTGATCCATAATATCCAAATCTTGAGTAATTACTATTCTTGTTTCACAAGTTTCCAAGCTGATTTGTGAAGGTGAATGAATATAAGAGCAATAGCCACCGAAATTAGTGTCCAAACTGTTTTGCACCGGTATCTCAACGCCGTCACTGACCTTAAAATACCAGTGGCCTTTGTCTTTTTTCACACAAGTGGCTTTGATGGCAAAAGGAACATTAGTGATCTGGCTGATTGCCAAAGTCAGAGTGCCTTCTTCGTGGTTAATGCCACGGACTTCGGCACTATGAGGAGCTTTCAAATCTTTGCTTCCCAATAGGCCTTTTTTTTGAGCCAAAAGCTGTCCTTTCTTAACCATCTCGCCTAAATTGACTTTCAGATGTTTAAAAATGGCTTTGGGTTCAATTGCCAGCTCAACCGCAAGGTCAATTATCGCTTCAGTTTCGGTTTGTTCCTTAAGACTTTTTTTACCCCAATCAACTACCTCGCCTTCTTTGAATTTGGTCCCTTTAGGCAAAACACTTTCCGGAATTGTGAATGTAAAAGCCATTCAATCATTATATAAAATCTCGATATAATGGCAATTGTGAATTAAACGTACCACCTGTTCGATTTTTGTCTGAGTTCACGTATTTCCTGTTGGGTAAGACGCCTGCTCTCTTTTAGATTGGCTTCTATTAATTGTACTTCTAAAGCAGAAAGTATTTTTTCTGGAGCCTGATCATTATCTTTGGCTCCTATAGCAGCAATCAGCTTCTCGACATGCTGATGTATATTAAGCTGCTGACCACTCAGTTTATGGACTAATTTATCCAGTAATGAAAAACCAAATATAGAAACGCCATTCCTCTTAATCGGATAAATTAAGTCTGAGTAAATCAAAAAGTCTATACAGTCTGGTCTTAATAAATATTGATTAAGTAACTCAAGTAGTCGTCGTGCAAAATCTTTTAATAATAAATAATAATTCTCTCTTCTTTCCTTATCACTTGGTTCTTTTTGTTTCTGAATATAATAATCAATATGAGTTAATAAAATGTCTTCTCTTTGGTTTTTCGTTAGTGATTTTTCTGGCTTACTTAAATCTGACCAGGTAACAGCGGCATGCAAAAAATATTTATCCAAAACCTTTTTGATATGGTCAACACCCAAACAGTTATTAATATCTATAATTGTTTGGCTGAAAAGCTCTCTGATTATTTCCATATCCAATGGATCAATCTGGGTAAGTATCTCGGATTTAATAAATCCATTTCTAAAATAATTTGGTGATAGATAGTAGCCAACTTCACACAGCTTGTAAGTAAGCGCTACAGTATCAATTCGATCTCCTTGTGGTAAAAATTTTTCTGGAAGCATCCAATATTATAGGATATGAAGTTGATAATTACAAGATTAGAGAAGAAAACTGCCGTGCTGATAAATGATTTTGGTTTGACCGTTTTTCAAAATCGCCTCTACCCGCCGATCCTGTTTGGCAATAATGTCGGTGTGCTCGGCTGAATCGTTGTAACCAAGTTTATTCCAATCGGCTGTTTTCATGGTTTTGGGATTACCTCGGAAACAGTCATGATAAGAAGAGCCAAGCGCCAAATGAGTGTTGCCAAACCGGCCGCCGAAATTTTCGTCGTAAAGGGTATTAGCCATAAATTTGTTGATTTGGGAAAAGCGCTTGTCCGTAAGCGAAAACTCACCCACCCGATCAGCGTTTTTTTGTTTGATAATCTGCTCAAGCAACGTCTGATTTTTATTGGCCCGAGCTTTAATCACCTTGCCATTTTTAAATTCCAGATAAATTCCGTCAATGACATTGCCATATCGATAAAGCGGAAAATCAAAATAAATATGGCCATTGGTGCCGCGCCAATCCGGTGAAGTAAAAATCTCAAAACTAGGAATATTGCGGCCGCTGCCGCCAATCCAGGCGCGTTTGTCACCTAAAACATAAGTTAAATCCGTATTTTTGGCCAACACTCTGATTTTGCCTATTGGCAATTGATTGAGTTTAGTAATAATCCGCTTGGTCTGATCAAAAATCTGCTGCCATTTGGCCATCGGCTCATCTTCATTCAGATAGCAGGCTTTTTTTATCTGTTGCCAATATTGCCCTATTGTCAAACCCGCCTGCTTGGCCATGCCGGCCGTGCCATACAAAGCCAAAGTCCAGGTGAGCTTGCCCTGATCTTCTTTGTCTGTCAGCCATTGTTTGAGCGGTTTTTTGGCCGCGTTTACCAGTGCAATTTTGGTTGGACTGATTTCTTTGAGATAAAGCGGATCCTCATCGGCGATCAAATACAGCCGGTGATCAATTGTTTTTACCAGTGCCCGCGAATATTGTTTTGGGAAAAACTGCAGCTGCGATTTTGAAGCTTGGTGATAAAAAACTTTGTCAAAATCTTCCTCGTGCTGGCGAACTACGGAATGGGCTCCTTTTTCCAAAATTCGCTGATACACCGCCATCGCCAAGGGTTTGGCCGGTTGATCATATTGGAGCAAAATGACGTCATTTTTTTTAATTCCCTGTCCAGAACCCAAGGCAAAATCAATCAGTACCTGACTATAACGTTTGAGGATTCTAGCACTGGGAAGATAGTCAGCGTTAACCATTACTGGAGAATTAGATACTCGTCAATCGAATAATCACCCTTAGTGCCGGAGAGAATAGCGAAAATCCGTTGCCCAATCGCCAGCTTAGAAAAACCGGCCTTTTCAATTTTTTGTGATTTGAGATTATAAAGATTTTGAATGGTAGACAGCTGAATATCGGCGCCGAATGAACTCTTGTCAAAATCAATAATCGTCACTTCGTAATTGTCCTCATCAATATTGGAAACTTTACCGGCGGCAACAGTGAGGGCCGGCTCCTGATAAACAGTGTAACTAATCTGATCGCCACCAATGTCACTGACAAAAGCAGTAACCCGCTCGCCTTTTTGTAGATCGGCAAAAGAAATTGTTTCCAAATCATAACCGCTAACGTTAAAAAAGTTGGTGATTTCCGGCTCCACCGTGACTTTGATTGAGTCTGTGCCAATTCCCAGGGTCAAACTCTTTTCCCCAATGGCCTTGATTGGGCCGCTAATCACTCGCTTAGGATTATTACGCAGTTGCAATACTTTTTCCTCTAATTTTTGTTTTAAAACATCGGCTTCATCCGTTGCCTCTGACTGGTCCGAGCTAACATCAATATTTTGAGTCTGCAAATAGTAAAGTTTCAAGACTTTAAGCTGCTCTTTTTCGCCGTTAAGTTCAAATAAGGCAATTTCGTTAAGGCCGGGTTTGAGCTGTAATTCTTGTTTAAACTGATTACCACGGATTGTGATCGGTCGAATTTCAAGTTGATCGGCGATCAGCAAATTGCTGTTTTTATCTGCCTGACCTTGAATAACAAGAATCTTGTTGGTTAAAAGTGCGCCGTTAACCGGTAATTTATCAAATTGAGCCAATTTAGTCGATTTGTCAGTTGTGCGGGGAGTGAGGTTGGCCGTATTAAAAGTCTGTGGCTTATTAGAAGGGCCCTTAGGAATGGTTCTGAAATTACTGAAATAAATCGCTCCAAATAATCCAAGCGCTACACCAATAATAATTGCCACAATCGCTTCTTTATTCATTGCAATAGGTATTATACCATTCTAAGTCAGATTTGTTTCAGGTTTTGGATAGTGGCAACCTGCCCGGCCGAATAAATTTTGGTAAAACCCAAACGCTTGGCTTCTTTGGTAATTAAAGCCAAAGTGTTGGTTTTGCGGACATTGCCCAGCAGTCCCAGCTCGCCAATGAAAAGATGTTTGGGATCAAAGGCTTTGGCGGTCAGGCTAGAATAGAGTGCTACCGCCACTCCCAGATCAGCCAAAGTGTCTTTTATTTTTAAACCGCCTGAAACATTAACATAGATGTCAAATTTATCAACGGCCAGCCTAAGATATTTTTTAAGAATCGCCAAAATCAATTCCAGCCGTTTTTGATCCACACCCTTGGCCACTCTCTTTGGAAAAGCCAATGAAGAGGACACCACCAACGTTTCCACGGTTGCAAAAACCACCCGAACCCCTTGCCGAACTGCCACCGACGCTTTACCCACGGCTTTGTCTGCCCACTCGAGGAAAAATTCGCTCGGATTAAGAACCTCGGCCATACCGGTTTGGGTCATTTCAAAAAAACCCACCTCCTCAGTTGGTCCAAAACGATTCTTGAATGATCGCAAAATTCTAAGATTGCTGGTTTGTTCACCTTCCAGAAATAAGACACAGTCAACCATGTGTTCCAAAAATTTCGGCCCGGCAATCTCCCCTTCTTTGGTAATGTGACCAATCACCAAAGACGTCAGTTTATTTTGCTTACTGAAATTGACGATTTTTAACAGCACTTCTTTGGCTTGACTCACCGAACCGGGCAAGCCCGGACTGTTGGCAGCAAACAGACCCTGAAGCGAATCAAATACCAATAAATTAATTTTGTTTTTGGCAATCAAAGCCGAAAGGCCTTCTAGAATACTGTCGATGTCTTTTTGGGAAGAAAAAAAAATGCTGTCGGTTTTGATATTAAGGCGTCGGCAGCGGCCCTCCACTTGATGGCCAGCCTCCTCTGACGAAATATAAGCGACCTTATTGTCACTGGCAAGCGCTTGTTTGGAAAGCACGGTGATTAATAATGTGCTCTTGCCTACTCCGGGCTCGCCGCTCAAAAGAATAACCTCGTCGCGAACAAACCCACCGCCCAGCACCCGATCTAGTTCGGCTAAACCCGAACTCAGGCGGCTGCTGTCTGGGGTATTTTTGGCAAACTGTTTGAGTTGCGCAAACTCCGCCTTCCCCGACGTTGTTCCATTTGTTCCATTTCGGGAATGGAACGGATTGATAGAAGGCTCTTTAAACTCTTTTAAAGTATTCCATTCCTGGCATTCCGGGCACTTACCAAACCAGGAAGCAAATGATGAGCCGCAATTGTCACATACAAATGACGTGCTCGCTTTTTTGCCGACTTTCATCTTAGGGGTTATTTTAGCAAAAATGAAAAGCCGTATGTATGATTAAAATTGCTGTGGTACCCTGGAGAAAGGGCACCACAGCCTAAGTTCTTCTACTCCTTTTCGGGAGGAGAAGATTAACGACGCATGGGGATGTTCATAAGATTCATAACAATCCCCAAGACAAACCCCCATAAAGGGGCCGTCCAGAGGAAGCCTAAGGTCTCGGATCCTGTCAGGATCCAAGACACAATGAGCAAGGCTGCGAGCCACACGAGTGCGGCGGCACAGCCATTACGTGAGTCGCCTATATATCTGGTTATCAAGGCGATAACCAGTATAGAAGCGACCTCCAACAACCAGTTCATTTTTGCCTCCTTTCTTTCCGCCCACCTGAATGGAGCAGAATATTCCCTCCTCCATAGTCATGAGAACTATGGGATCATGGGGATTTTTCCCAGACCATATCAGGGACTCGAGCTTTCTCCCGCTCGAATATGATATTCTGGGAAGGTTGTTCCAGAAAGAACTAAGGCCGGGATTATCATTCCGGCTTTAGTTCTTTCTGAAAACAGAAAGCTCTACATACATACGGCTTATTAAAGAACTATAAACTTGGCTTTTTGGCAGCAAATGCCAATCGCTAGTTTAATAGACAGATAATTATACTATAGGATTGTCTAGAAAGCAAGTTAGTTAATTGGCGGAGCGAGTGGATCTTTTGGAGTTGGATTTAAACAAGTATCTTAACAAATCGCTGGTGGTAATTATGTTCAGGGGTTGAAAGCGATTTTTCATCACAATCACACTGCCGATCTCTTTATCCAAAATCAATTTAATAACTTCACTGATCTTCTGCTCTGGTGCCACCTGAATGGTAACGGTTTTAAGAACGTGTTTGATTGTGTATTTGGCCAATTGATTCACCGGCTCTCCCCGATCAAAAAAGCCCATCCGCTCCTTGGGCTCATTAAACAAAGGCAACAGATCAAACAATGAAACAATGCCTTGCAGATTGTTCTCCTGATTGACAATCACAATTTTTGAAAGCTTGGAGCGCTGAAAAAACCGCAACACTTCTTCAAAACTACTGTTTAGATTAATGCTTTGTAAATGGTGTTTGTTATCGACTAAGTCGCTTACTGCTCTGGTTGCCTTGGCATTGTTTAACTGAGAGCGCAGCACTCGTCTGGCCGTCACTATTCCTAGCATTTGGTTAGCCGAATCCAACACCGGCAAGTAATGAACCTTAGATTCCAGCATCAAGCGGGCAATTTCTTCAATCTTGGTGTCTAAATTTAATTTAGGTGGCGAAAAAAGACACTTTTTAAGTTTGGCAGACACAGGATAGTTCCGTTTGGTTAAGGTAAAATACGAATTAATCAAACCCAGATATTGTCCCTGCTCAGTTACCATGACAGCGTCGTGGCTGCTTTTGAATTTGCTAATTGCTTCAGCCAGCTTGTCGTCGGGAGAGAGAGAAATAATTCCTTGAGTTTTTAAAATGTCTTTGGCAGTTATACCTCTGTTCGGTTGAGATTTAGCTTTCATAAACTACATAAGGTAGCAGTGCTAATACCCTTGCTTTTTTGATTTCCAAAGCCAGCTTTCGCTGGTGTTTGGAACAGATTCCGGAGCGTTCGCGAGACACAATTTTGCCGCGAACAGTCAGATATTTTTTAAGATGTTCGTAATCTTTATAACTAGGATTGGCTTTGCCTCGGCAATAAAAACAATGGTTAATCATTTTTAAAAAGGAATCTCATCCTCAGAAACTTCTTCATTATCCGAAGCCTCAGGTTCTGGAGCCGCCTCTTTGATTGGCTTTTCGGCTTTAGCTGGTTTTTCAATTTTTTTCTTAACCGGTTTGTCTTTGTCTACTACTACTTCCTCAACAGGGACTTCACTGTTTTCTTCACCGCTTGCTTTGGCGCCGGTAGACTTACCCGACAAGACAATCATGTTGTCCATCACGATCTCGGTGATATTACGTTGCACGCCGTCTTTGCCTTCAAAGCTGCGATAGACAATGCGGCCCTCAACATAAACCTTACTGCCCTTAACCAATAGCTGACTGCAAAGTTCGGCCAGCTTGCTCCAGGCAATAATGCGATGGTATTGGACTTCTTCTTTACGTTCGCCTTGAGCGGTAGTCCAGTCACGGTTAGTGGCCAAGCCAAATTGGGAAACAGCCGTGCCTTGGGGAGTGTAACGCAGTTCAGGATCACGGGTCAAATTACCAATTAAAGTAACTTTGTTAAGACTTCTGGAAGCCATATTACTTGGTTTTTTCAGCCGGAGCTGGAATTTTTAATAGCATATAGCGCAAGAGTTTGGTTTCAAAGTTAAACAAACGGTGGAGCTCTTTAATTTTGGCCTGATCAATAGCAATCTGCCAAAATAAATACTGGCCAAGATTGGTTTTCTTGATTGGATACGCCATTTTTTTTACTCCCCAATCCTCTTCTTTTAAGAGTTTGGCTTTCACAGTCGTTAAGATTTTATTGAGGTTGGATCTCAGGCTTGAGAGAGCTGACTTCTCGAGATTTCCTGGCAAAACCAACACTAATTCGTAATTTACCATACTTGAACTCTAGTTTAGCACAGTGTTTTTGGGTTTGCAATTACCAAAATCAAAAATGAATAAAAGTCTCGGCAAGGAAGAACAGAAAATAAGCGCCCAACAATACTACCGCTTCCCAGCGATCAAAACGTTTGCGGCTTTGTGAAAAAAGGATAAATAAAGCAAACATTCCCACTAGCGCAACCAGTGACAATAGGTATTCTGGAAAAATTTCAATCCGGTAATCAGCGATAAGGCCGGTTGTACCAATAATTAAATTGGCGTTGGCAATTAACGAACCAAAAATATCGCCGTACAGCACATTAAACTCTCTCTTTCTAATTGAGTTAAGAGAAACAAACAGTTCAGGAAAACTGGTGCCTGGTGCCAAAATAAAAACGGCAATCAAAAAAGGCCGAACCGATAAACTTTCGGCCAAAAAAATGGCTGACTTGAGCAGAAAATGCGAACTGACAACCAAAACGACGACTGCCAAAAACAGAGTCAAAAGCGCCTGCTTAATGTGACCCTTACGAAACGATTTTTCCAAACGGACAAAAAAACTACGCAGCCCTTGCTGTTGCTTGGGGCGCTTATTAAACAGATACAAAGAATAGGTAGCAAACAAAAAGATTAAGAATAAACCGTCGATCCGGGACAGATGCCCGTCCAAAATCAGCAAAAACGGGAACAAAGAAGCAGTCAGCAAAAAAAAGATCGTGTTTAGACTAAAGTCTTCTTTATGGACAATCAGCTTGGAAGTCGTCAGCAAAATAGCCATGGGAAAGATCAACCCCAGATTAGAAATACTGGAACCGATGGAATTGCCAAAAGCGATGTTTGGCACTCCCTCCAAAGAAGAAGTGATGCCAATAAACAATTCAGGCAAAGCGCAAAACGCGCCGGCAAAAATGCTTGCCAAAAAAAATTTACTCAAAATACCGTCGTCGGCAATCGCTTTGATTGATTGAATCAGCCATTCCGAGGCTTTATACATCACAAAACACAACATCAATATCACAATGACATTCAAAAAGATCAGCATACTATCAGCATAGTATATCGCCTGGTTTTTGCAACCTCAGTTCGTGCTAAAAGGGCAGTTTTTTCTCAAAATCATCCGGGAAAAACCAAAGCTGAGTATCGGTAACTATCTCTTGAGTCCGGTGCCGATTGATCAAAAATAGTTGCCAACGTCTAAGGAGTTTCTCCATCCCCCTCGCCCCAACAAAGGGTTCCACCCTTTTTACTCTAGGATAGTTTGGCATTGGCGCTTGAGGAAATAATTCAGAAACCCATAAATTAGCTAAAAGTAGCTCTTCATAAGTTTCGTCTTTATTAACGATGGTTTTCAACTGCAAAATTTCGTGAGCCACGTATTGAGTCTGTTTACGCTTGGGAATTTTCAGATTGGCCTCGCTAAAAAATAGGTTGAGACATAATTTATTGCGGTAATTTTTGTCCTTTGGTTTTCGGCGAACCCCCAAAACCAAGGTAATTATAATCAGCCAAAATCGGGCCGTCCATAATTTGTTTGCTTTGGTAATTACAAAAAGATCGATGTCATCCTTTGGCTGAGCGTTCAACATTGAAACAGTGCCGGAAATCCCCAGATATTTGATCCAGGGCAAGCCGCCCAAAAATTTGAGCAGATGTATTTTCTGCTGAATTTTATTTCGGCTGATAGTTTGGCGTTTTAAGGTCCCGGCCAAAAGATACCGATTAGCTTTACTCACTACCCTGCCCTTGATGATTTGATACCCTGCAGGCAATTTTTTGGATTGGGAAAATCGCCGATACTCTCTTAAAGTCGGTACATACCTAAAAAAGGCAAAATATGTCAGCGGATTCATGCAAATACTTTGGGTTTAATCACAAACACTCCATCCTTATCCTCAACCAGATAGCCCTGGGCTTCAATTGTCTGCCGAATTAAGTCGGCTTGCTTATATTGTTTGTCCAGTCGTAATTGTTGCCTTTGTTTGGCCAAGTCAATAATTGATGCCGGAACTGTTACTTTCAGACTGTTTTTGATTTTCAGGCCCAGTACCTGATCAAAACTGAGTACGGTTGCCAAAATATCTTCGGCTTTGTTGGAAGAATTAACCGCTGTCCAAACCACGGCCAGCGCCTGAGGAATATTAAAGTCATCAGTAATTGCCTGTTCAAATTGCTTTTGATAGCTTTGGATTATTCTACCAGCCCGTAACACCCCCGGGGTGTACAGAATGGAAAGCAGATTTTGGTGAGCTTCCCTAGCCGCACCAAGCGCCTCCCAAGTAAAATTCTGCTGTGACCTGTAATGAGCTTGCAAAAACAAATAGCGAAGATCCAAAGCACTAAAGCCTTTATCCAAAATTTCCTGCAAAGAATAGCCAGTGCCTTCGGATTTGGCCATCTTGCGGTTGTTTACCAATAAATGCTCATTATGCAGCCAGTAATTGACAAATTTAACGCCGTTGGCCGCTTCACTTTGGGCAATCTCATTGGTATGATGAACCGGAATATGTTCCACTCCGCCCATGTGCAAATCCAGAGTATCACCCAAAAGCGCCTTGCTCATTACCGAACATTCCAAATGCCAACCCGGAAACCCCTCTCCCCAAGGACTTGGCCAGGTTTGTATAGCCTCAGCATGATCCCCTTTTTTAAAAAACCAAAGAGCAAAATCCTGTGCCTGACGCTTGTCTTTGTCAATCACCTGACCCTTACCTTCCCCAACTACCTGTGCCTCCAATTCTTGACCCGAAAGCTTGCTATAGCCGTCAAAACGGCTAATGTCATAATAAATCGCGAGTTCCGTTTGATAGGCATAGCCCTGACTAAGCAATTTTTCAATCATTTCTTGCATTGGTTTAATATACTGCGTGGCTCTGGGTTTGTGAGTCGGCTTAAGCAGATTAAGGGCTTTGGTGTCTTTTTCAAACTGAGCAATATATTTATCGGCAATTGAGCTTGGCGACAAGCCCTCGCGCTTCGCCCCTTTTTCCATTTTGTCCTCACCCTCGTCGTTATCTGAAACCAAATGGCCAACATCGGTGTAATTGCGCACCTGAATGACTTTATATTGTAAATATTCAAATGTACGGCGAACCAGATCGCCCATGGTCATGCCCCGAAGATTGCCAATATGCTGAGTCCAATATACGGTCGGGCCACAGTGATAAAAAGTCACTTGCCCGTGTTTAAGCGGCTTAAATTCTTCAAGCTTACGAGTAAGCGTATTATATATTTGCATCGTTTTATTTTAACCTAAATTATTGGCCCTTGCTCCCCCTAAATTCGGTCCGGTTGAGTTCTTGCGGTGTGGGCTGGCGTTTCCGCTTGGCCCCATGGCGCCAATCACCCCGGGCGCGGGCAGAACCAGTGGCTCCCAAAGCCGGAGCAGCTTGTCTCTGCTGCGATTGCTGCTGTTGTTTTTCCTGCCTTTCCTTCCAAGACTGATCATATATCGGCTTGGCCTGTTCTGACTGATCTTTTGACTGGCTAAATAATTGACTCAGCTTGGCTTGTACTTGCCTTAACTCTTGCTGATCGTTTTTTTCTAGTTGTTGTTTAGGATTAATTGAACTAAATTCGCCGATTTTGTTACTCACTGGCGGTTTGTCAGGGTCTTTATTCTTCAGCCATTCGTCTGCCCAATCTTTGTCTGGAGTTTTACTCGGACTTTTTACTTCCGGCCGCATCCCTATTAATTCTTTACCGGTTTCTTTCAACTCTCTTACGGTTTCAATACCAATCTCACGAGCCAAATTTTTTAATTGATTTCTGACGGCCGAATCACTTTTTGGTTTTTTAAAAAAAGCCATGATTGTTTTTAAATTAAACCTAACTTAATTTTGGCATCCTGGCTCATTCTATCCATACTCCAAGCCGGCTTAAAAGTGAGGTCAATTTTGACATTATCGATTTGTTTGAGCTCGCTAACTTTATTTTCAATGCTTTTTTGAATGGTTCCAAACAGCGGACAGCCAATAGTAGTCAGAGTCATGGTAATTTTCGCCTGGCCGTCTTTGATTTTAACCTTGTAAATCAACCCCAAATCAACGATAGAGATATTCAATTCTGGATCAGGGATTTCCGCCAGTTTTTGCCAAACCTGTTTTTCCAACAATGTCATACCACTATTCTACTAAATAATTCAGGTATAATACCCATAATGTTAATTGATAATGTCAAGGTAACGGTCGAGGGCGGTCGCGGCGGCAATGGCTGTGTCAGCTTTCACCGTGAGAAATTTGTACCCAAAGGCGGTCCGGATGGCGGCAATGGCGGCAATGGCGGCTCAGTTTATGTCATTGGCCAAAATAATATTTATCTGTTGAAAAAATTCCGCGAGCAACCTCTGGTCAAAGCGGAAAGCGGCCAGCCCGGCGCTAAAAATAAAAAACATGGCGCCAACGCGCCGGACTTGATCATCAAAGTGCCTCTTGGCACTCGGATCACCAATCTCTGGGATAATAGTCAGGTGGAAATTCTGGACGAGTCCAGCCGGTTTTTGCTGGCCAAAGGCGGAAAAGGCGGCTTCGGCAATTGGGAATTTCGTTCCCCTACTAATCAAACACCACGCCAGTTCGAACCCGGCCGGCCCGGGCAAAACACCAAATATCTTTTTGAGTTACAGCTGATTGCGGACATTGGCTTGATTGGCTTACCCAACGCCGGCAAGTCCACTTTGCTGAACGCACTCACCCAAGCTCAGGCCAAAACGGCCGATTATCCTTTTACCACACTCGAGCCCAATCTGGGAGCTTTTGATGATTACATTATTGCCGATATTCCCGGACTGATCGAAGGCGCTCATTTTGGCAAGGGTTTGGGTATCAGATTTCTCCGCCATGTGGAGCGAACCAAGCTGCTTGTTCATTGTCTGAGTTGTGAGTCAGAAAATTTGATCAAAGACTATCAGATTATTCGACAGGAATTAATCGCCTATAATCCCAAATTTGTTGATCGGCCGGAATTACTGATCCTTACCAAGGCTGATGTGCTGGATAAAAAAACTCAAACTAAATTAATAAATCAATTTATAAAACAAAATCTCAAACCACTTTTTGTTTCGGTTCTGTTAGAAGAAAGTCTCGAGGAACTAAAAGCCGTGATGAAGAAAATGGTTGGCTAAATTGAGCGGGATACGGGAGTTGAACCCGTTTCTTCACCTTGGGAAGGTGACGTTAGGCCGCTTAACTAATCCCGCGATTAGATACTGTTAAATATGGTGTTTTTTTATTCTATCAAACAATCTGTTAAACTGAGCAATAGTTAAATCAATACGAGCATATTAGAACAAATAGCGACCCGAATTTTCCAAATTACATTCGGAAAAAAACTTATAATTCATCCTTAAAAAAATGTTCAACACTCTTTCTTAATTCTTTATTGGATGAAAAAATCTTGATCAAATCAGGCACCGCTCTAGCGTATCTTTGAAGAAGTTGTAAATGCTCATCTATTTTTCCTTGTAATTCCTCCTGGCTATAGCGATTATAGCCTTCGGCAATCCAAGATCGGTAGTTTCGTACTTCTCCAATTAGGGAACCAACACTGTGTGCAATTCTATAGGAATAATCTGGATCTTTTGAAGTCATGGTGCCATTTTCGAGTTCCTCAACTGTGTGATAATGAAGAGGTAAGCCAGTTAGTATTTCACGCTCTTTTTCCACTACCATAATGTGGTACTAAATTACTAGATGACGAGGCCAATCTTTTCTTTCACCTCACTAACCTTTTTTCCTACTACCGGCCTAATTTGCTCCGCCTGCGCTTTCATTAGTTTCTTAAGTTCGGCCTTATCATTAACAAAAGTCTGATAGCGCTTTTGTATCGGTTTCAATAAATCAACAATTAATTCTGCCAATTCCTTTTTTAATTCTTTGTAACCACGGCCCTCAAAATGCTTTTCAATTTCAGCTAATGGTTGCGGTTTTAAGGCTCTGTAGATAGACAACAGATTATATAATCCAGGGCGACTCTGATCAAACCTAATCTCGGTTTGCGAATCAGTCACGGCTGATCCAATCTTCTTGGCAACAATGTCCGGGCTGTCTAGTAAAAAAATAGTGGCGTTCTGATTAGGATCGCTTTTACTCATTTTTTGATCAGGCTGTTGCAAACTCATAATTCTGGCAGTCTCTTTGAGCAACAACCCCTTGGGCAGTTTAAACACCGGGCCATACTGATGATTAAAACGTTCAGCAATATCTCTGGCCAGCTCAATATGTTGAATTTGATCCTCGCCCACCGGCACTTGGTCGGTATCATAAAGAAGAATGTCGGCGGCCATCAAAACCGGATAGTCGTAGAGCCCTGCCGAGATAAAGTTTTTTTGCTTTTCAGACTTCTCTTTGTACTGCGTCATTCTCGACAGCTGGCCCACCGAAGTATAGCAGTTTAGCAGCCAAGCAAGTTCAGTATGTTCAGGCACCTGTGATTGTACAAAAAGCTTAGACAATTTAGTATCTATGCCAATTGACAACAATAAAGCATAACTTGCATAAGTTGCCTCAGTGAGCGCTTGTTTTGGTTGTGGAACAGTAATTGCATGCAAATCAACTACGCAATAATAGCACTGGTTTTTATTTTGCAAATCCACCCACTGACGAAGAGCTCCCAAGTAATTTCCCAAGTGCGGCACTTGAGCTGATGGTTGAATCCCGGAAAAAACAACTGTTTTCATAGAAGAATTATATATTACCTGCAGTATTTTTACACCAGATTCAAGAACGTCCTAGAGTAAAAAGGGTGGAACCCTTCTTTAGCGCGTTGGCATAAGGTATTCTCTCCTCAGGTGTGACAACTTTAGTTTTAAGCTTACTTTCGATTAAGCCGTCATTATTAAATCTGGGAATTATATGCAGATGGTAATGAAAAGCGTGTTGCCCACTGGCCGGCTCATTGTTTTGTATCATCGTAATTCCATCACAATGCCTAACATTCTTTAATAATAAAGCCATTTTTTGAGAAACGACACTAATGCGATTAAGCGTTTTTTCCGGCATTTTATATATGTTCTCATAATGTTGTTTAGGAATAATAATGACATGTCCTGGCACTTTAATAAAGAATTTCGAATTTACGGCAGCTAAAACCAAATCGTCTTTAAAGAAAATGTCTGCCTGTTTCATCAATGTAGCCGTACTTTCTATCCCCTTTACAGCAAGACATAATGGGCAAATATAATCTGTACTAACATGCGTATACATGCTCTTATTATAAATATTTTTTCACTATTTGTTCTTAATAATCTTGTGGGGTAAAAACCCTTGTGTTCTATTCTGTTGGAGGTAAATTATCTTTATGCCGGCCAAAAATATTATTAAAACCTATTCTCCAAATTCCTTTTATCACGTTTACAATCGAGGCACAGACAAACGCTTGGTATTTTTGGATCATCAGGACTTTTTGACTTTGCTTTCGTACATCAAACTATATCTCACGCCAAGCAAGAAGCTTCTCAGACAGATTCAACGATTTAAACCTACAAGCAAATTCACACGCATCAGCGCTCTTATCAAAGCCAAAAACAATAATTATGCCAACAAAATTGAAGTCCATGCCTACACTCTTATGCCCAATCATTATCATTTGCTCATAAAACAAAAAGGCACTTACGATATGGCCGCCTTTATCCGCACGATTTTTACCTGTTATGCTTACTATTTTAATGCTCGTTATAAACGCAGTGGCCGATTGTTTCAAGACAACTATCGGGCTAAGTTAATCAAAGCCGATCGCTATTTTTCACACCTGGCAAAATATATCCATCTTAATAGTCAAGGACTTCAAGCAAAAGATTATCCAAACTATCGCGCCTGGCGATCATGGGAAGATTATCCATATTCAAGTTGCCAATACTATCTATCAAAAACAAACCAAAGCTTTTGGTTGACCAAAAATTTACTGAACTCATATTTGTCAACAACAGAAAAACATAAGCAATTTCTCAGCGAAAACAAGCCTGCTCAATTCGAAATGATTAAAGACAGTATCCTAGAGTAAAAAGGGTGGAACCCTTTTAGAAGCCGTTGCGATGGTCCAAAGCCTGGATCAGAGTGCCGTAATCGGCATACTCTAGACTGGCACCCATCGGCAAACCGTAGGCCAAGCGGCTGATTTTAAAATCAAGCGACTTTTTGGTTCGTAACTCTTCTAGCTTGCTTTTTAAATACATCGCTGTCGTCTCCCCCTCCATATTGGGATTGGTGGCCAAAATTATTTCTTTAATCTTGCCACCCTCTTTAACTAAACGAGATAATAATTGCGGGGCCAAAATTTCCTCTGGCCCAAGATTGTTTAAGGGATCAATCCGGCCGTACAGCACGTGATATAAACCATTGAATTTACGCGTCTGCTCAATTACCAAAAGATCGGTCACCTCCTCAACAACACACAACAGACTTTGATCGCGTCCCTCGTCTTCACATAGGCTGCAGCGCTTATTCTCAGTCAGATTAAAACAGCGATCGCACTTGTGGGTTTTAACTTTCAGGTCCGTAAGCGCCTGACTGAAACGATTAAGACGATCCTGCGGCACATTCAAGAGATAAAAAGCCAGCTTCGCGGCTGATTTTCGACCAATCCCAGGCAAGCTTTCAAACTGATCGATTAACTCCTGTAAAGGCTGAGGTAAATTCATTAATGTCAACTCAAAGATGAAAAAGGCCGGCAATATCAACAACTTTTATTTTAGAATAAGCGTCTAGTTTTTCGATCGGCTTCTCAATAGAATTAGTGGTGAAAAAATGAATTAAATCAGACTGCTGGATAAATGAAGGAACTCCCCTAGCAAAATCCGGATGCACAACCACCGCACTCACTGCCTTAGCGCCATGTTTCAAACACAAATTAGCAGCGTTAATAATGGTTTTGCCGCTAGTGGCGACGTCGTCTACCAAAATAACGTTTCGTTCCCGAACATCGCCATAAACCTCAACTGCCACTGATTGGTGAATTTTGGTCAAGTCGCGCTTTTTTTCAATAACAATGGTGTCGGCATTTTTTTGATCATGATAAAAACTGTTGGCAAACATTCGGGCGCGCTCAACCCCACCCTGATCAGGAGAAGCGATCAGATAATCTTTTTCTGTTTCCGGCTTAATCTCAAAATGCTGATAAAGATGCTTGGCTAACAAAGGCAAGGCGCTCAGATTGGTAAAAGGAATGCTGAAAATCCCGCTTGAAGCCTCGTCGTGAATATCCAAAGTAATCACCCGGTCCGCTTCCAGACTCTCCAGCATTTTCACGACTACGTTTAAAGAAACGCACTCTCCCGGCTGATGCTGTAAATTCTGGCGAGCATAACCAAGATAAGGAATAATTATTGTCAAATTTTTGACATTTTCCCGCCGGCAGGCATCAATCATTAATAGCAACTCAACCAAATTATCGTTAGTCGGAAAAGCCGTCGCCTGAATAATTGCCACCTCCTGATTTTTAATTTCGCTGAGAATTCGCACTTTGATTTCCGAATTGGCAAAAGTAACTATCTCCAGCTCACCCAAAGACAGCTGATTAAGATCGGCAATTTTGGCCGCCAGTTTAGGACAGGATCGGCCGGCAAGAATAATTGGTTTCATCTTCTAATTTTAGTAAAATAGGCCAATGGTAGCAAGCGGCAAATCAGCAAAAATCAGAGTTGGTTTTGATTTCGACGGCGTGGTGTTTTACAACGCCACCCGCAACTTACGGCCCTATATTTATTTTGTTAAACGTTATCTTTTGGGCATCAGAAAAACCAAATTTTACCTGCCCAAAAATCCGCTCATGATTAAAATCGCCTATCTGCTTCACAAAAGCAGCTACCGGCCAAACACCGGTTTCCACGAATTCCTCAAACTAACAAATAATCCAAAATACGAAATTTATATCATCACCGCCCGGATGAGCTTTATGAAAGAAGACATTCATGAACTGTTAAAACCCTATGATGTCAAAGGAATTAAGCAAATTATTCAAAATAAAAGCGACCAACAACCGCATCTCTATAAAGAAAAATTAATCAAGAAATTAAAGTTAAACTATTTTTTTGATGATAATTGGGATATTGTAAAATATCTCTCAGAACGAACAAGCGCCAAGATTATTTGGGTTGATAATATAATTGATGGCCTGTTTATTAAATATCATTACCGAGGTAGAAATCTTAAAAAAGCTTTAAAATACCTAAAGTAATTATTCCTGCATCTGCATCAATTTCTGGGCCGCAATTTCCTGAGTTTTTTTCACCGCTTCGGCAAAAGCTTCGGCAATCCGGTTTTCCATCACGCCGTCGATCTCAATGCTTTTAACTTTTTGATCACCGCTCATCACAATTTTGATGCCGTTTTTCTCGACAGTCACCTCTTCCTGAGCCAACTGCTGTTGCATCGCCTGAGCTTTCTGCTGAAAATTACGTAAATCACCTAACGCTTTGAAGGGATTAATCATTATTGATATAGTAACTATTAATACTCTAATTTATACATGAAAAGCATACTTAATTCAAATCGAAAGATTGCGCTGGCTTTGGCAATTGTACTTTTATTAGGTCTGATCCTGCGCCTGAGCGGCAGGGGCTGGGATCAGGGCCTATATTTGAACCCGGATGAACGTTTTCTGGTAATGACGGCAACCGCTTTAAAATGGCCAAATTCGTTCTCGCAGTATTTAAATCCCCAAACCTCGCCGCTTAATCCGTATAATATAGATGTTGGTTTCTTTGTTTACGGGCATTGGCCGTTAAATTTGGCCAAAGGCTTGGCTATCGTTTTTCAAAAAGACAATTACACTTTTTTTTATCAAGTGGCCAGGCCACTCACTGCCATAATCGATTGGAGTGTGATCTTGGCGGTTTTCTTAATTGCCAGACAGCTTTTTTTAAAACACCCAAAACACAGGCAAATAGCTGTTTTTAGCGCCTTGGCTTACACCCTAATGGTGTTTCCTTTGCAGCAGGCGCATTTTTTTACCGTCGACTCGTTTGTCAACGCTTGTTTTGTCTGGAGCTTATATTTTTTACTTTTATATAAGAATAAACTTGGGCCCATTGTTGCTTCGGCTATCTTTTTTGGCCTAGGGCTGGGTAGCAAAATCAATATTGTCTATACCTTGCCGTTATTACTGATGATTATGTTTTTTCAGGTTTCAGACAAACGACGGTTTCTCTTGCATTCCGGCTTATTTGGATTAGTCAGTTACCTCACTCTGCGCTTTGCCGATCCCTACTTTTTTGCCTCAGCCAATATTATAAACCCGTTACCCGATCCTCGTTTTGTTCAAAATTTGAAAATGCTCAGTAATTTTGGCAAGGATATTTTTTACCCACCCGCGGTTCAGTGGATCAACAGCAGCTTTACCTTGCCATTAAAAAATTTAATAATTTATGGCCTGGGTCCGGGAATTAGTGTGTTGATTTTAATTGGCTTAATAAAACTTATAAAAATTTATCAGAATCTGGGTTTATTAAGCCAGAGAATTTGGTTTTGTTTGATTATTTGGGTCTTTTTCTTTTTTGTTTGGCAAGCCAGCCAGATGGGTAAAACCATGCGCTATTTTTTGTTTATGTATCCCCTATTGGCTTTGTTTGCGGGTATGGCCATCAGCTACCTAAAAAAACCACTGCGAATTCTTTTGTTAGTCCCAGCTCTTTTATGGCTACTTTCTTTTATTCATATTTACTCACTGCCGCATTCCCGAATTACAGCCACTAATTGGCTCAATCAAAACTTAGCCGCCAACAGTGTTTTGGTTTGGGAATATTGGGACGATCCTCTGCCTCTGTTTCAGATTTCAGGAAAAAATTTTCGGCTGGTTCCGGCTGATTTTTACGAAAAAGACAGCCTGTCAAAATGGCGGCGTTTAAGCAAACTTTTGAGTAAGAGTGATTATTTGGTCCTTTCCAGCAACCGGCTTTGGGGTTCAATTCCCAAAGTACCAGAACTATATCCAATTACAAGCCGTTATTATTCGCTTTTGTTTGAAAACAAACTCGGTTATCAAAAAATCAGGGAATTTAATTCTTTTCCCACTCTTGATTTGGGTTTTACTCAGTTTATCATTAATGACAGTCAAGGCGAGGAAGCCTTTACTGTGTATGACCATCCCCAAGTAATGATTTTCAAGCGTCAGGAATTTAGCGAAGCCAAGTTTTTAAAACTGCTCATTCCCAAAAAGCCAAGTCGCTAAGCGACCACTGGCCATCGCGATTCCAATCCAAAGGCAACATTAATTTAATTTTGGCCTGATTATTTTGATTATTAAAAACAACAAAGGTTTGTCGCGGCAAGTAACCGGGTTTAAGCAAAACGACTCGGTATTTTTCTCCCAAAGCCACATTGCGAACTTTGTGCAAAACAATTTTTCCTTTGGTCCCTGTCACTTTTTTGGCCAGATGAACCAGATGCTCGTATTGGTCATAAAGCTCCACCTGAAAATCCTCACCGCTATTTTTAAGATTTAACAAGCGATATTGCAAAGTTAAGTTCTGCAAAGGCATAATTTTTATTGGCCAGGGATTTGACGTTCTTAATAACTTTCCGTTTTGAAACAAGCCAATTTTAACCACACTCCGACCCAGTCTTTTGGGCGTATGAAATTCAAAATTGACGATAGCAACCTGGCCAGGCTCTATATTTTTAAGCTTGTCAAATTTGTAAAAATAATCGGCCTTTGAAATTAGTCTTAATTCATAATCATCCTCACTGTCCCACAAGCCTTGGCCAAGGTTAGTCACGGTTAAGGGCATCAAAAAACTTGAGTCCTCAACCAGCTCTTTGGGTAGCCGATTTTGAAAAATAATGTTTTCGAATTTTATGGGTTCGCCTGCAATTTTTTCCAAAGACTTAACCGTCTCATACTGTTGATAAAAACCTGACTCATTCTGCTTTTGCCAGGAAAAGCCCAAAAACGGCTCGCTTTGATAATTCAAAATAAACGGTGTGACCGCTACCACCCGGGTATCCGGCAGCCACAAGTTATTAAAAGTCCAAAGCAGATAATCGGTCACTGTTTGCTCTCCCAGCACTTCTCTTTGCCAGCCGGTTTCGGTAATAAATACCGGCAACTCCTTAGTCACTCCCAGTTCCGCCAGCAAAGCCAGTTCCGAACGATAGCCTGCTACACTACCCCAACCCTCATTATAAGGGCTACCAACAAAACCGGGATTAGGATAAGAGTGCGAACTCAAGCCGTCAAAGTTTTTTTCAAAATCATCTTTTCCAATTTTGGTCACGACAGTGTTTAAAAACCAAGAGCCGCTGGCATAATTAGGCAACTGTTGCGGAGCGGCCTGATCAAGGCCAGAGAGCATCAAAAAGTAATCCGGATTATTCTTCTTAAAGATTCTGGCGTATTCCAACGCTGTTTCAGCATAAGCTTCAGCGTCAACCCGACCACCCCATTCATTGGCATGATTAGGTTCATTAAACAAAATCACATAACGATTTTTGACCACCCAGTTGAGCGAATTTAAAAATTTAAGCCATTTGTCCGCATCCTCTTTTTTTGGTTCCACCCAGTTGGCGTCTTGAGCATGAGTCGCCAGTCTAATGATTGGAATTAATCGCAAGTGGCGAAGCTTATCAAAAACTGCCTGCCATTTTTTTAAGTCTAAATCATTGTCCGGAATAACCATTGTTACATAGCCCCACTTTCCATGATTAGAATTTACCAGATCCGAAACAGCCTGCAAATCCTCATCCGCCGGAACGGCAATGTGCATCCCGAATTTGTTGTTTATCCCAATTTCTTCAACAGCATTAACCTGATAAATAAACAAAAATAAAAAACAAAACAATCCGAAAAGCTTTTTCATAGTGGTATATTATTATAACCAAAATGAAATACGCATTGGCTCCAGAAATCAAAACCAAAATTGCTCTTCTGGTTGAAAAATTAAATTTTGCTCATCTAAAAGTTGAGCAAATTCATTGTATTCGCTCGTTTGATGCCAAAACCCGAGCCATTGCCCGTATCTGGGGCATGAGCCGCTTGTTTAAGGAAGTTGCCGGTATTCAACCACATTATATTATTGAGGTAAATGCCAAACGATTTGACAAGCTCAATCCAAGAGATCAAATCAAAACCTTGATTCACGAACTGATGCATATTCCCAAGACTTTTTCCGGAGCCTTGTTGTCCCACCGCGGTCGTTATCACCAGATCAATGATCGCGAAGTGGAAAAGGTTATAAAAAATTTGCATGTTTAGCCCAGTCCAATAATACGAAACACCCCCGGGGTGTTATTTAGTATAATTATGAGATTCGGGGTGTGGTGCACCGGTAGCACGCCATGTTCGGGACATGGAGGTACCGGGTTCAATTCCCGGCACCCCGACACAAAGAAATGAAAAAAATACTGATTACATCGAGTTTTTTTTATCCCTACATTTCGGGCCTTAGTCTCTACCCTTTTCGCTTGGGAAAATTGCTGGCCAGAGAGGGTTATCAGGTATCGGCTTTGACTTTCCAACATGAAGCCAAATTACCGGTTCAGGAAACTATAGATGGTGTTCAGATTCACCGAGTCAGACTACACCTAAAACTCAGTAAGGGTTTGATTAATTTTTTCTATCCCTTATATGCTTGGCAAAAAGTCAGCCAACACGATCTGATTATTATTAACTGCCCTGGCATTGAAAACATTTGGGTGTCTTTGTTTGCCAAATTAATGAATAAACAAACCGTCGTTCTTTATCACTGTGATCTGAGTTTCCAAAACAGCCTGTTTCTCAAACTTGCCTCCCGCATAGTTAATCTCAGTTCTTATGTTTCTTGTTTCTTAGCCGGAAAAATTGTGAACTCTTCAAAAAATTATGCCCAAACCAGCCCGATTCTAAAACCTTTTTTGCATAAAGTCGACTATCATTATCCTCTAATCGAACAAGCTCTTTTTGATAAATTCTATTTGAATCAACTGAAACAAACCTACCGGCAGAATAGCCCGGTGATCGGATTTGTTGGTCGCATTAGCCGTGAGAAAAATCTGGAAACGTTAGTCAACGCCCTTTTTCGTCTGCAAAAAAAGTATCCCCAGTTGTTGTTTGTTTGTGTGGGCCCGTTTGCCAGTCAGGTGGCTGGCGAGAAAGCTTATTACCGAAAAATCCAGTCTTTGCTAGAAGAATTCAAAATTAACTACGCCGTTTTGGGAATTTTAGATCAGTCGCAGCTAACGGCTTTTTTTCGTTTTATCAATGTCTTAGTTCTGCCCTCCAATAACCGAACAGAGGCTTTTGGTATGGTTCAGATGGAAGCCATGCTTCAAGGCACACCGGTAGTGGCTAGTCTCGCACCGGGAATTGCCGAGGCCATTAATCTGACAAAAATGGGTGAATTATTTGTCCAGAATGATTCTGAAAAACTGGCTCAGCAATTGTCAAAAGTCATTAATAATACCAAAAAATACCAAGCCGGAACTAAAATCGCTAAAAAACTTTTTCAGACAGATTCTAAAAATTGCTCAGACTTTTTCCTGCGCGAATTCAACCACAGCAATCATTAAAGGCAACGCTTCAATTGGTGAAGACTTAGTCAGTTGATAAGCCTCAAGTAAAATTTTCATCAATCGGCTAATTTCCGATAAAGTTGTTTTATTAATTATCGAGCCAATCTGCGAATCGTCGATCAAACCTTTTTTTATCAACAGCATGACCCGTAATTCTTCAAGTAATGCTTCTATTAACCAGGAATAGTCCAAACCCTGACTGTCATAGTCTTGCAAAAACTTTAAGGCCGGTGCTGTTTGCTTAGCCAAAACCAGTTTTAAAAATTGCTCCGGCTCAACCTGACTGTTGCTTTTCAAAAGCGACGAAACCGCTTTTTCAGTGAGATCAGTGGTTGAAACTGCCAGTTCCAACAATTTGGCTGCGTCGCGAAACGAGCCCTGACTGGATTTGGCAATCAGATCCAAGGTCGCCTCACTCACTTTGAGTTTCTCACCCTTAACAATACGTAATAGTGACTGCCTAATCTCAACCAAATTGGCTTTTTGAAAAGGCACGGTCAAGCAACGAGATATAATTGTTTCCGGTAGCTTGTGCGACTCAGTGGTTGCCAATATAAAAACCACGTGAGAAGGCGGCTCTTCCAAGGTTTTCAAAAGAGCATTGAAAGCCTCTTTCGTAAGCATATGCACCTCGTCGATAATGTAAACCTTATAGGCACCCCGAGTCGGTGCGTAACTCACCTGATCGCGCAGAGAGCGGATGTCGTCGATGCCTCGAGAACTGGCCGCGTCCAGCTCATAGACATCCAAAAAACGATTCTTCGCTATTGCCAGACAGTTTTCGCATTGATTGCACGACTGGGGGTTAAGTTTTTTCTTACCCTGATTTTGTTCGCAATTAAGGATTTTGGCAATGATTCGCGCCGTCGAGGTTTTGCCAGTACCTTTGGGGCCGATAAATAAAAAAGCGTGCGGCAAATCTGAAGACTGAAATATTTTGGTAAGAATTTCCTGACGTTTTTGGTTATCAATCTCAGCTAAACTTGCGGGACGATATTTTAAATAATACATCATCTGGTTAATTAGCCTTTTTGTCTTTGGCTGGCCATAATTGTTAACGAGTGATCAATAAAATGAGAAATGACTTTGTTAATCTCTTGGTTTTTATCAGCCGCATACAAGCTCACCTGAGGGTAACAAATGACAATTTCACCCTGCAAAGCCTCTTTTTCTTGAGGAAAAGCCCGGACATGACTCAAATAAGGAAAAGTCAAAATCGGGTGCTCAACGTCGTCGTTTAAGTATTGCTTAGCCAGCACCCGAGCCTTGCGAGAACCCACAAAAGCAATACTTAGGGCGCCGGAGGGTAAATTTCGCGCCTGCCAACAACTGGCCAGATACTTTTTGACAAACTTTTTATCAATTTTGTACCTGGAATCGGAAGTAAAGTAGATTTTCAACATAGTCATTAATCACGAAATCGGCGTCGTTTTTTTTCCTGTTCTTTTGTTTTTTCTTTTTTGACCAAAGAAGGGCTTTTGTAGTACATCCGATCACGCACTTCGTCAATAATTCCCTCTTCCATCACCATTCTGGAAAAGCGTCGCAGCATGGAATCCTTGCTTTGATCACGTTTTTTTGTTACTGATACCAAATTAAAACATCTCTCTTTCTGTCTTAGCCAAAATTGTTAATGAGTTTAATTATTTTAGCAAATTTTTTTTGATTATTGTGATCAGTTCTTTAACCGTTAGCTTGGTGGGCTTTTGCGGATGGCTATTGCTACCGTTTAGCAATAAATGGCCAGACGCATGATAAAACCACAAATCATCGGGTTCTTTTTTGATAATTACCTGATACACGTGATCCAGGGTAAATTTGGCTCTGGGATGAACACGAATGTTCACATTCCCCCGCTCCGGGTCTTTAAGTAACACCAGTTGATAACCGCCTTTTTCTGCCAATTTAGACACCTCTTTGGAACGCGAGCGGAGATAAATGGCCTTAAACTGGCCGATCTTAAATTCCTCGCCCTTTTCCAGCTCTGTTTCGGCCATCACTTTCCGCTTAAGAATGGCAAACAAACCGTCCAAAACCGGCAGCATCAGTTCCATGACCTGATGATCAGAACTTTCGTTAAGCTTGATTCCTTCTAATATCTGATTGATTTGCAGTTCGTAGATGTCAGAGGTAGGGTTGTCAAAATCAACTTCTTCAAAATTATCGATCATAGTGACCAGCTCCACCATCCGCTCAAGAACAATCTGATCCAAAGTCCGCCACTTAACCTCTTCCTCCAAATATTGATAAATTCTGAGCGAAGCACTGAGGCGCCGGCGAAACTGATGATGATCAAACCGTCCGAGTCCGGTATCCACATGAATGATTTGCTTGTCCGAATCAGCTGGCTGATTTTGATAAGTGTCCCCGGAAGGCACAAAGGAAAATTCCGCCTGCGTAAAATTAGGATAAAAACGTCTAATCAACCACACGCTCGCACAAGCATCCAAGTCTGGTCTCAAATGTGTCACTATCAGTTTTGCCATCGGTTTATTATACTATATAACTAATGTTCTTCTTATATATTGTCCTGGTTTTGATTTTGGTGATTGGCCTAGTTTGGTTTGTCAGCCCGCGCCTTTCACCCATTCCCTATTACCCGACCTTGGAGGCAGATATGCCACAGATTATCACGGCCCTTGATCTTAAAAAAGGTCACTGTCTGTATGATTTGGGCGCCGGTGACGGCAAAGTTATTTTCCGGCTGGCCCGCTCTGGAGTCAAAACCGTGGGCATTGAGTTTAATCCTTATCTGGTTTTACTAATGAAAATAAAAAAACTGTTTTATTCGCAAAAAAAGCAAGTCTCGGTTTATTGGCAAGATCTGTTTAAAACCGATTTAAAGCCAGCCACTCATATTTATTTATTTGTGGGCCCTTATTTAATCGACCGGATTTTCCAGTATATTCTGAAAAACAAAGGGCCAAAATTGCAGAAGATCGTTTCCTACCGCTACCGTCCCAACCAACACCCCGGGGGTGTTACGGAGCTAAAGAATAATCTAAACCACCCAATTTTTATTTGGAGCTTTAAAACAAAGAACGCAGGTCTTTGAAAGTGACCAACACCAACAAAAAGAGCAGTAAGGCAAAACCGGCCGCATTGATTTTGGCTTTTAGGTTTTCGTTAATTTTTCTACGAGTAAGTAACTCAATAATAATAAAAGAGAGCTGGCCACCATCTAGCGCCGGAAAAGGAATGATATTAATCAGTGCCAAATTAAGCGACAGCAAGCCCATTAGCTGAATAACGGCGTCGGTCCCATAATTGATGGCTTGGCCAGTTAGTTTGACAATTCCCACCGGTCCGGCTACCTCGACTTGAGGCTGCTGACCAGAAACAAACTGAAACAGAATCCGCCCCAGTTCCTGATAAAAAACCAGACTGATCTTAATCGATTCCCTTAGACCAATAAAAGGCGCTTGATAAAACGGGTATTTTTTTAGTTCCAAATCGGTAATCACTGTTCCTAACGCCCCTTGATCTTTGGGCGGATTTTTTCGCGGCGTCAGCCTGAAATTCAAGGTTTGGCCCTCACGAACCACTTTTAGCGACACAGACTGGCCGGAATATTGCTTAGACAAACGAATCAAGTCAGCGCTGGTTTTTATTGGTTTTCCGGCAATGGCCAGAATCACGTCGTCTTTGCGTAAGCCCGCCAACTTAGCGGGCGAATTGACCTGCGTTTCCACAATCGTAACTTTGTCTGATGGTAAATAAGTTCCCTTTGTAAACATGTAGCTAATCACCAAAACCGCAAGCAGAAAATTCATCATCGGGCCGGCAATGATTACGGAAAATTGCCGATACCAAGGCTTGTGATTAAAAGCGCGACTACCTAAATTGGGATTCTTTTTTAAATCTTCAGGCGTTTCCCCAAAAATTTTTACAAAACCGCCAAAAGGCAACAAATTTAGAGAGTATATGGTTTCGCCAATCTTCTTGCCCCAAAGCCTTGGCGGCAAACCCAAACCAAACTCCTCTACCAGCATGCCACTTTTTTTGGCCATATAAAAGTGGCCAAACTCGTGAATCAGAATCAGGAGCGAAAGAACCAAAAAGAAAACCAATCCGGTTAGCATAAATTAAATAGTGAGAACTTCCTGTTCTTTATGTTTTTTTAAATCCTCGATTTTGTCTGTGAATTCTTTGGCGATTTTTTCAATCTCTTCTTCTTGACGATATTTAACATCTTCGCTTATTTGCTTACTATCAAACTCATCCTTGAGTTTTTTGCGGATGTCGTCTCTTTGGCGCCGGATTGATTCACGACTTTCCTCGGCAAACTGGGACACAAGTTTGCTGTATTTTTGCCGTTGTTCCTCAGTCAGAGGCGGCGCCTTAACTCGCACTTGATTACCGCTTACCGAAACCGAGAAACTCAGGCTGCTCTCCCGAAGAGCTTTTTCCAAATCAGCAATCACCGATGGATCAAAAGGCGTCACCAATAAAGTCTGCGGACCTTCGTTATTAATGGTGGCGAGCTCAATCACTTTTAGTTTGGCTTCTCCGCCATAAGTAGTGACAATCAGATTTTCAATTAGGGCGCTGGTAGCGCGACCGGTACGAATCGTGGCCAAATTTTCCTGTGCTCGGTTGACCACTTGCACCAGTTGTGTTCTAAAATTTACAAGATCAATCATTTTAAAAATTATATTAAATTTAGGCAGGGATTGCCAATCGAGTCGAGATACGTGCCAAATCTCCCTGATCTTCCAACTCTCGTAACTTAGCTAATAATTGATTATGGTAAATTTTTTTCTCCCTCATGATTGCTTCAAGACTCTGTATTCGTTCTTGATAACGATTTTTATCAGCAAAATAAAGAGTTAATAGCCCGGCTAAATCATCAGCCGCCTCTGGCTGAATTAGGGCTTTGTACAAATACTCGCCCGGTAATTCGTTAGTGGTCTTATAATTTAATATTTTGGTTAGCCAAGACTGGCCGGCTTGCTGAGTTAGAGTGAACTGTTCATCTAACCAGGCTTTCTGCTTGGTATAATCTGTAGGTGCGTCTGTACATTTGAGCTCACTAAATCCAATCGGCATTTTTAGCTTACGACCATTAAGCAAAGTTATTTCGACTTCGTGTAAATCACGCAATGGCTGCAAATCGGAATCACTAACCTGCGCTCCTTTTTTAAGAGTCAATATATAAGTACCGCCTCGTCTGGCGATTTCAAAATGTTGCCGCTTGTCCCCCAAGCATTGGCTGATTTTTTCCCAAACCGAACGCACCATCACGTCCCCGTCGCCATAACTATCCCTGGTGTTAATTTCTTTTAAAAGCTTGGTATCAATGCTAAAAAGCTGCTCGTACTCATTTGCCAGCAAACCGTCCTTGATCACGCCATACGACGAAAAAATATCGCCCAACAAACGGTCAAAAACCGCCCCTTCAATAAATTTAATCAATGATTGTGTACGGCTAGGTCGGTCTTCTGCCTGCTCCCCTCTTTCTTTACTCAAATCATCCAAGTAATCAGTTAACAAAAATGCCGACTTAAAATCTTGACTCTTGGCAATTAAAAACGCGATTTTCGCCTCTTCACTTAAATTCTCTTTTGAACCATAAAGTTTATCAGGGTCGTATTTGTAGTCTGCCAGAAATTGCTCTAGCTCAGCTGGTTTTCCCTCAAACTGACGCATAATTTTGTCAATCTCGGCCTGATCCAACAACACTCCTCGACTTAAGTAAGTTTTAAATATATTCTGACTGGTGGGGTCGTTTTTAACTTCATATTTTTTAATGGCCGGCTGATCTCCCTCTTTTTTTAATCGAACATTGGCCGGTTCAATCCTATTGTCTGTGTTCTGATAATATCCTTGCAGTGATTCGATCTGCGCTTGTATGTTTGCCAGCAAGGCTTGTGCTTCAGGACTCCTGGCTTTGGGCATGGCCAGCACAAATTCGTCACCGCCGTATCGACCCACTAAACCCATATCTTTAATATGTCTATTCTGGTTAAAGCCCTGCATTATCCCGTTTAACTCTCCGGCAATCAGATTCAACAAATAATCAGCCGAACCGGCGAGATCTGCCTGGCGAAAATTGGCAATGTCAAACTGGAAATAATCGTAGTTATCTGTTCCCTGGGTTTCTACCAAATGAATCCAGCCGTTACGGTTGAGCATCGGCGCCGGTTGGGCTCGCAATAATTCACCGCCTTCTTTAGTCGTATATTCTTGCGCTCTGAGAAAATTACTATCAAAAGCCTGATTTAAAACCGAATCAAACAGCAGAGTAAAATGAGGGCTTTCCGGAGTCAATTCTCTAATCTGATTAAATTCATCCTGAAAAATCGAATAAGCAAACTGGTAAACCATGTCGTTGTGACGTCGGTTTGGCACTTGTACTACTTCTGAGGGAGTAAAGCCGATTTCTTGAGCTAGTCCATCTGTCATATTTTATTGTATAATTCAGTATACGATGCTTGCGCCTATAGCTCAACTGGATAGAGCGTTGGTTTGCGGAACCAAAGGTTGGAGGTTCAAATCCCCCTAGGCGCACCCTAATTCAAAATAAGTTAAGTTGTACTTATCTGTTTTTTCATCTCTTTGCCCTAAAATCTGTTTGAATTTTGAGTAATTTGGGAAAAAAGCGTCGGCATCGGGAAAGTCGGCGTTAACCAAGGTTAAATAAAGCTTGTCAGCCAAAGGCAGAGCTTGTTCAAAAACCGACGCGCCACCAATAATAAATATCTCTTCGCCACCAGGCTGCTTCTTCGCTAACTTCAAAGCCTGCGCCAATGAATTAACCCATAATAAATTCCGGGGCTTGGGAGCGCCCTGTTCCATTCCCGAAATGGAATGACGCGTGATGATAATGTTTGTTCTGCCGGGTAAAGGGCGACCAATTGATTCGTAGGTTTTGCGCCCCATAATGATCGGGTGGCCAGTTGTCAGCTGTTTAAAATGTTTAAGCTCCTCAGGAATATGCCATAATAATCCGTTTTTTTTGCCAATCTCCCGATTTTTACCCATGGCCACAATAATACTGATCATTTTTTCTTAGCAAAATAGCCGCCGGACACACTTAGTTTGGCCCGGATCGGCTCATGTGGCTGGTAATTAATTAATTCCACGTCTTCTGGCTCTAATTTATCTATGTCTTTGGTTTGGTTATGAATTTTGATTTTAGGCAGGCTCTTTGGCTGGCGCTTGAGTTGCTCTTTTACCTGATCTAAATGCATTTCGTAAATATGCACGTCACCAAAAGTATGAACCAGTTCCCCGACTTCATAACCGGTAACCTGCGCAATCAAATGTGCCAGCAAAGCATAACTGGCAATGTTAAACGGCACGCCTAAAAAAAGATCGGCGCTACGCTGATACAAATGAAGACTTACTTTGTTGTCGATTACGTTTAACTGATACAGGTTGTGACAGATTGGAAAATAAGAAGTGTTTTCCGGAGTGGCCATAGTATAAAGATATTCCGGATTCCAAGAGGTAACGATGGCATTGTGACAAGAAGAGTCCTCAGTTATCTCTCTGATTGCCCATTTCAGCTGATCAATGGGCTGCCCACTTTTGGTAGGCCAAGCTCGCCACATTTGTCCGTAAATACGCGGCAACTCTCCCCATTTATCGCCAAACCTTTTATCAACCACAAGTTTGGCAACGAACTCTTCTTTGCTTAGCTTGATTTTTGGGTTTTTGGCTAAATAAATTTTATACGGGTAATCGTCCCAAATATGAACATTATGATCTAGCAAATACTTAATATTAGTCAGACCTTTCATAAACCAAAACAATTCATACAGCACCCCTTTCCAATAAACTCTCTTTGTCGTTAATAGCGGAAAGCCTTTGGCCAAATCAAACCGCATCTGCTTGCCAAATAAAGAAAAAGAGGCATCGCCGGTACCCCGATCAACTTTACGAAAGCCGTGATCCAAAATTTCCTGTAATAAATTCAAATATTGATATTCCGGATGCGTTTTATTAATCGTCATATATTTAGACCTGTTTTTCCAAGCCCTTGGTGGTTACCCGACCACCTTGCCATTGACCTCGGTACAGAGCCCCACCACCGTCAACCCAGCTAAACTGGGCGTGTACAATTCTAGCACCAAGCTCCACCCTCACCGGCAGCGGGCCAGCGTTTAATAATCCAAATGTCAGTTTACCACAATAACCCGGCGCCACGTTGCCGGTTCGCATAATCAAACCACTTCTAAAGGTGGTGGTCCGAGGTTTGAAGTTAATGGTAATGTCTGAGGGAGTGTTAACTGATTCGATCGTTGAAATCAGGTAATACTTGCCAGGTTCAAAAGTAAAAGCTTGAGTTTTTTTGGGATTGTATTTGATCAAAGTTTTGATTTCCGGCGTTTCCCGATGAGTCTCGCCCAAATAAGCTGTACCACCGCTAATTTCATGAACTTCCCCCAACCGAAGATCAAAACCGGCGCCTTCGGGATTAGTCAATTCCCGTTCACACAGATTCTCAACCAGCTTTTCTTTTTTTACCAATTCAAGCAGCTTTTTGGGTCCTAAAATCATTAAAGGGATTATAGGAAATTACAAAAAGTTTACAAGCCTTTTATGGAGTGATTGACGAACACTCGGCTAAAACTGCTTCTTGGTTAGTCCCATAACAAATAATTGTACCCGTTGGAATTCTTCCATCAATACGATGGTTGAGTAAGTCTTCAGGATTAATAAAAATAGCTCCCTGTTGATTGACAATACCTACAATTGGTAAACAAGTAATCACCTGGTTAGGAGTAATATGTTCTGCATAAATTGAGGCTAAAATAGTACCAATTGCCACTATTCGGGTTGCTTCTGGAATTTCCTTGCAATTTCTCTCAAAATTAGTGGGAGTTGAGGTGGGTTCAGTTGTAGGTACTGGGGTAAAAGTCGACAATGCTACTGGTTCAGCATGACTACAAGCAGCTCCAAGCCCCAAGGCTGCCAAGGATAAAAAAATACATAAAGTGTTTATTAATCTGTTTCTTGAGATTAACCTGTCTTTCATTATTCAATTATAACAAATAGTTATAGGCTAGTTCTCAATGAAAGGACTTTAGGATTCTAACAGTGCATTGGTGGCTTTGTTGGCCAGATTTTCACGAACAACCCGGTCAATTTCTCGAGCGCCGCTTTCCAGTTTATAGGCTCCTTCAATCCAGGTTTTTAATTCCTCAGCTGTCACTTTCAGGCTGATTTTCTTTTGCTCCAAATACTCACTCATTACTTGGCGGGCAATTTTGTAGCCAATCTCATAAGCAGCTTTTAACCCAAGCGGTGCAAAGACCAAGGTTTTGTCAAACCGGTTCAGAAATTCCGGCGTAAAAATATTCTGATCAATCACATACTCGCGAACCAGATTTTCCAGCAACAACTGACTTTTGCCCTGTTCTACCCAATTAAGAATTTCTTTGGAAGCGGCGTTACTGGTGGCAATAAAAATCAGATTTTTAGCATCCACCCGCTGGCCAAAACCGTCGATTAAATAGCCTTCGTCAAGCAAAGTCAAAAAGATATTAAGAATATCTTTGTTGGCTTTTTCAATTTCGTCGATCAAAAAAACGCTGTAGGGCTTTTCCCGAATCGCGTTGGCCAATAAACCAGGATTTTGTTGTTTGTAAGAGCCAATCAGATCGTTCAGATTTTCCTTGTTCTGATAAAAACTCATATCAAAGCGAAGCAGATTGTCCGGACTATGAAAAAAAATTCGGGCCAGGGCTTTGGCAGTTTCGGTTTTACCAATGCCAGTGGGGCCCAAAAACAACAAGCTCACCAGCGGTTTTTTGCGGCGTTCTTCTATATAGCTCCGGCGTACTGCCTTGGCAATTTCGCTCACGGCCTGATCCTGACCAAATATCGATTCTGAAAGCAGCTTTTCCAAATTAAGAAGTTTGTGTTTTAGGTGGCTCCCCAGCTGGCCTACCGGTAAATGAGTTTTGGCTCGCAAGACAGCATCAATTCGCTCCGGCGTAATCACCGGACCACCTTGCAAACAAGCCTCATCCAGCAGACTGATCGCTTTTTCCGGAAACGGAATATGAGTCACATAATACTCACAGCGTTCAATTACCCTTACAATCGCTTCATAAGTGATCGTGACTGAATAATGTTTTTCAAAAACCAAAGCTTTTTCTAATAGAATCAAAAGCGCGCTCTTTTGATCCGGCTCCTCAACTGGAATTTTGTAAAACAGGCTATGCAACTTGTCGTTGCGAAAAATCAACTGCTCAAAGTAAAAAGGCGTGGTAATGCCCAGCAAGCGAACCAGGGGCCGTTGAGCAAACTTTTCCCAAACACTACTATAGTCGCCTACCAATGTGCCGGTAATATATTTGTGAAAGTCGCTGATAACCACAATAATATTTTTGGCCAGCATAGCCTCAGTGAGAAGCGCCTCCAGCAAAGCAACTTTTTCTTCATAGCTATTTTTTTTAGACAAAACCCGCTCCATGTTTAATTCCACCAGTCGCTGATTTTGCAGCGCCGGCATTACTTTGCCCAAATTCAATCTCTGCGCCAAGCCATCAATAATGGTATGCTTGCCCACTCCCTCAGGGCCCACCAATAAGACATTGGCGTTTTCAGTTTTTAGCAAGGCCTGCTCAATGCTTTTGATCTCTTTTTCCCGATCCAATAAGATGCTTCTGTAGGTTAGTGGCGAAGTCAAGTCGGTACAATAATCGTCCAGATTGGGTGTAAAACCATAGTGCCAATCCCGGCCAAGGGGCGGCGTTTGCATCAGGTTTTCCAAAGACAAAATTTGTTTTTGCCGCTCTTGAGCTTGCCAGGCTTGTTCAAACCAATCTGCCACAGCTTGAGTATTGTTTGTCTCCAGTAGGTGTTTTTTAATAAAATCCAGCTTGGCTCTACTTTTTTGGGCTTTGTATGGCCAAATTTGACTGAATAAATAGCTAAAAGGAGTGGTGACAACAGCCAAAATGAACCAGGTCGGAACCAAAATCAACCAGCATAAAATATAACTCACTAAAAAAATCAACAGTGTCAACGACCGCATCATCAAACCGATGCTTCGGGATACTAGATTCATCGATAACTCATTGAAAAAATCTTCTCCTGAAAAACCTTTTTCCCGTCGCACTCCGACCAGGCGTTTCCAAGGACTAAACAAATGCCTAAAATGAACCTTCACATTAAAATAAAAAGGCAAGAAAACAAGAATATTGTTTAGTGACTGCAATTTGTTTTGGATAATTGCCCACAACGAAATTTCTGCCATAAATTCATTATATAGTATAATTGAATTATGTTGTTATCGGACACAGACATTAAACAAGCCCTAAAGTCCGGTCAGATAATTGTCCGACCTTTGCCGGATTTTAAAGTAGCACTGTCGGCCTGCTCGCTTGATTTAAGACTGAACAATCAATTTCAGGTTTTCAAACCCCATCGCCTGCTTTCTGATAAACCTTACTTTGATACCAAAAATCCGGCCCAAACACAATTGACCAAGACCATTACACTCAAAGAGGCTGAGCCTTTTATTTTGGCTCCGGGTGAATTTGCTTTGGCTTCAACCCTAGAATGGCTGGAGTTACCAAGCAACATTGCCGGACGCCTGGAAGGCCGCTCGTCTCTTGGTCGTTTGGGGATTGTGGTTCATTCAACCGCGGCTTTAATTCATCCGGGAATCAAGGCTCGGATTGTTTTGGAATTGGGCAACCACGCCCCGATTCCGGTGGCTCTTTATCCGGGGATGCGTGTCTGTTCGGTGTCTTTTGAGCAACTCACCCAGCCGGCTGCCAAACCCTACAGTGGTAAATACATGAATCAGCAAGGAACAGTCAGCAGTCGAATCTACAAGGATAACTAAAAAAGACTAACAATTTCCGCCAGCGCCCCCAGCCCAAAAACCAACTGAATAGAATTAACCAACAAAGTTTGCTGACCTGGAAATTTGGTTTTGTACATTTGGGCAATCAGAATGGCAATCCCGCCCAAAAAGACACCACCGGAAACCGAAATCACGGTCATAAAGTCATGCATGCCCATCAGATAAAACAACAGTGGCAGAATCAAAGTCATTAGTAAAGCTTCTTTTTTGGCAAAACCGAGATCTTTATCAAATAAATCATAACAAACCCAAGACAACATCAAATAAGGCGTCAGCACAGCAAAAAAGCCGGTAAGATTAAACAAAATCATCGTCACCCCGGGCGCAAAAACAAAACGACTGTCTTTTACATAAAACATTAAGTTCAAACCAAACAACAAATAAAAACCGGCCGAAATTATTTGTGCTAGATTGATGGAACGTTTTTGCCCGGGTAAATTTTTCAACTCCGGCACAATCGAATAACCGGTTAAAGCAAACAACACCGACCCATAAGCCAGCAAAACGTTTTTCAAATTAAAAGCGCTTGAGATATAACTTAGACTGTTAAGTATTCCGGACCAGCTAAAAGTAACCACAATAACCACTGTTAACAAAGTCACTTTCACGACTGTCATGAAAATATCCAAAGCTTCCAAATGCCGGCCGCCAAAATAAAGCATCAAAAACATCGCTCCATAAAACAGCCAACTGCCCTGAACCGTAGTCAAAGGAGTGATTGCCGAAATAAACTGACCGGCCAGAATCAAATAGGCTAAAAGCGCGCCCACAGTCGAAAGCAACAGGAAAATAATGGCCACAAAACTCCATTTTGGCCCAAGAATTTTGGCGACATAACCACCCAACTGGTGCCTCTCTTTAGTACTGGTAACAATTTGGCGATAAAACCAGTTGACCTTGGCCATAATATAAGCCAATAAGACTGTCAGAATGGCAAAAACCAGAAAACTGCTTTTGGACAAGGCTATTGGCAGAGAAAAAATACCGGCCCCGATAATGGTACCCAGAAGCAAGAACAGATTATGCATAGCTTATCTTTCGGTTTTTTCTTTTTCCAACTTGTACACCGGTACAATTTTCAGCACTTCACCCTCATCGTCCTCAATTGTATTTAAACCGGTCTCAGTAACATATTTTTGCAAATAGGTGGACAAAATCTCTTTGGCGTTTTTCAAATCTTCACGTAAATCCTTAATTTCCTGTGCCGCTTGCCGACTAGCCTGTAGATTAGTAACCCGCTCTTTGGCTTGTTTTAATTTTCGCTGTACTTCTTTAACCTCTTTGTCGACGCTATGGAATTCAGCGTCGTTTTGAAACGAGTCCTTAAACTGTCCGGCTTTTTCACGCAACTGGATGCCAAGTTCCCGAATTTGCTTTAGATAGCGCTTAATGACAGCATCTGTTTGTAACATCGGATCGGCCGCAGTAGTTTCGGCGCTGACTTCTACACCTTCTTGTTCGACTGGCTCTTTGTTTTGATCGTCCATAAAAAAAGTTAATTATTAACAAATTATTTATAGTATAATTTCCTGTACTTAACAAGAGTAAAATAAACGGGCGCGTGGCTCAGTGGTAGAGCGTCAAACTGATAATTTGAAGGTCCCTGGTTCGATCCCAGGCGCGCCCACCCATCCTGAAATCAGATATTTTTCAAAGACTGAACGCGAACTTGGTGCAATTGAACATTCAACCAAAAAAATAAAAACGAGAAGATAAAAGCTTCAAACACACTCAAGGGCTGGCGGAAAATTCTCAGAACCAATAAACTGGACAAAGCTAGCAACACAAACAAAAACAGTTGATTATAATAACTGAATTTTTGCGAATACAAATAAATTATCAAAACAAACAATCCCAAGCCAAGAGTGGAAAAACCTAGCGGCCAAACCCAAAATAAATCAATCGCCAGTCCAGCAATCACCAAAGCCAAGACTAACCATCCGGAACGGCAGATCAATAAATAAGCCAATAAAAATAGCGGCGCAAAAATAAATGAGAGCGAGAATAAACTGAAAACTGCCAAAATCAAAAAAATAAGCATTTAATTAACCACAAAAACTGTACTTAATTGGGATTTAGCCGGTAAATAATTAATTACTCCCTGCTTGGTGGGCAAACGCTTATTTCGGCTGATTTCAGAAACGGTTCCCAGCAAAAAACGCCAGCCTTTTTCCGGCTCCAAATAATAAATGCGGTCGCCACTACTAAGCGGATTATTAATCGCGGTTTCAAAAACCACTCGCTGATTAAATTGACCTTTAATGCGTCCCTCGACTCCGGTGTCAGTTGCTGCTTGAGCGGCAAAGCCAGAACTCACCGGTTTATCCACTGTCAGCAACCGACTGCCAACCCGACTCACTTTTCCCAAATAAATCTCACCCCAAATAACCGGCTGGCCAATTAGTGATTGGTTCTGTTGATAATTAAAACTCAAAACCATTTGATTTTCGTCTTGCCAGATGACTTGGCTTGGCATCAGGCTGGCTTTTTCCGGAATAGTCCCTAACTGCTCCCGCAATACCCGATTCTCTTTTTCAAGTTGACCAATCTCTTCCAAAAGGCTAAGAACTTTGAGCGATTGGCTGGTAGCCGTTTTAGGCAGAATGTCTTTACGCAAGGGCAAAACAAGGACCTCTTCCAAAGATTTTCGTAAACTATCAAAAACACCCAAACGACTAGAAATAATAAGCAGACATGAAAGAACAATCAGGATCAGCAATCTTTTCCTCATGTGGACCGTAGGAGAATCGAACTCCTGTTTCCGCAATGCGAATGCGGCGCATTACCACTGTGCTAACGGCCCAAACGAAATAAACTTATCTAGAATAAATTATAACAGAATTACACCCAGAATCCCTAAACCAATCAATCCCAAAGCAATAAAAGAGCCCACTTTCCAGCCAACAGCCATGCCGGAAGTAGGAATCGCGGCCGGAGGCGGAATTTTGGTCGGCACTGGACAAATACAGTCGGTTTCGGCCGGACAGGTAGCATTTAAACACATGCCGTTGATACAGGATAAACCACCGGCGCAGTTGGCATCGCTAGTACAACTCAGACTACAAG
>MGBO01000021.1:162561-212810 GCA_001788295.1 Candidatus Roizmanbacteria bacterium RIFOXYC1_FULL_41_16
GGATTAGTGGGCGGCGGCGTACTGGTTGGCGTAATTGGCGCAATCGCACAGAGAGTGGTCGAACCAGCCGCCGTGGCAATTAGTTTAAAACGAATTATGGCAAACGTGCCGGAACCGCTTTTAGCAGCCGCATTAGTGCCGGTAATAATAATGGTACCGGTTGAGGCCTCAGTGTACGTGACTGATTCAAAAAAATTCCCCTTGGTCAAAGACACAAATTGTAAATACTCTGTTTCGTAAGTCACTCTGCCTTGAGTCGTGGTGATAGCCGTATTAAAAGTGTCAATACTCACCACAAAATCGTACTCCTGATCGCGCACGAGCTGCTCACTTGGCGCCTCAATCGTCATACTCAAAGCCAGAGCTTGAGGCACATGAGTAAATAAAGCCAGAAACGCGATTAACAATATTAAAAAACCTCGACGCATATTTAAATTATGACAGTTTGATAGAATTTTGCAACCAAATCTGCGGGTTGCTTTTTTTTACTTTGATTATTACAATGGACGCGTGAAGAATTTGATCATTATCGCCGACTACTGCCAGGATACTTTGACCACTCAGGAATTGAAAAGTGCTTTTATTGGTCACTTGAGTTCTTCTTTTTCCAGTCAGCTAAGTTTTGTTCACTCTACTCCCTCCACTATTCACACCGCATTTTTACTAAAGCAAATTCTCATTACCGAAAGCCGGCTTGGTGATCCTAATAATCTGGTGATTTTTGTTAATACCGATCCTCGGCTTCAAACCATTAAGGGAGTCAAGCTTTCCCAGGGAGCCCAGTTTGTCGTGGCCAAACTCAAAAATGGCGCCTGGCTTTGTGGGCCAAACGCCGGTCACAGCTTTTCATTAATCCGGGAAGAAATTGAATATCTGTACCTTTATCCCAACCTTGACAAAGGCAGCCAATTCCGCTCACGAGAATTGTATATGAGAGTGGCGGCACTTTTGGTTGAGGCCAAACAAGACGAGATGCAACTGGAGGAAATTCGCAACAACGACATTCTGGTTTTAAACGAGTTTTATATTGGCCACATCGACAACTACGGCAATATGAAAACCACAGCCCCCAATTCGTTTATGAAAGGCAAGCATGAATTTGGTGAGAAAGTGAAAATTACTTTAAACGGCCAAAACAAAGAAGCGGTCTATACTGATAATATGTTTGGCCAGGAACCCGGAATGCTGGTTTTGGCCCCAGGCAGTAGCGGCCTGCCCAACGATCCTTATCTGGAATTAATCATCTGGCAGCATTATCCCGACACTTCGGCTCGCAAAGCTTTCCCCCAAGCTAAACCCGGTGACGAGATAAAGCTAATTTAATTCAATCTTTGTTTTCAGTATAATTAACTCATGATAATTTCGCTAAGAGAAGTCGATGTGATTGGATTTTTGGGATTGAATAAAATAATGAAGCCAGGAGAAATTGATGAATTGCTTGAGGGTCTGAATAAAGAAATTTGGTTTCGCCTCTTTCATCAAGAATTACCCAAAATTTTAAATCAAAAGGAGTTTAATCAGTTGGTAAAAAAACATGAGCTCGCCTCTAATCTAGACTCAATCACTGCCGAAATTGAGCAGAAATGGCCGCATTTTAACTTTCGTCTTATAATTAATAAGATTGCTACTCAAGTAAAAAAGGAGTTTGTTCTTAATTATTTAACAAAACTGTCTCAAGACTACGCCAGTAATGCGGATTTACAAAAATTGATTACTCAAATCAAGACTTTTTTTGAAAAAAAAGAACTCAACCAGAAAAAACTCGATCAATTTCAACAACAGCTTTACCGATTAGTGATCTCAGCCGCCTCAGATTGATTAGTCTGGCGAATAAGTCCAATATAAGGCAAGGTAATATTTTTCTGTAGATAATTGTTATATTGCTCATCAGAAAGGCCTGATAATAGACTAACCAAATTGTCATTAGTAACGGCAATAATTCGTGTTTCACCCTTTCCAGTAACATTACTGTCGAAAATCAACATATACTCTTGACCACCGGCAGTCACCCCACGATGTAAAACAATTCCAATATGGCCAGTACTGTCAAATTGTGGCGATTTGGAAACAAAAAGATCTCCGGGCTTAAAGTCATTAACCTCTGGTTTATCAAGCCATGTTTTGAAAAAATCACTCACTGTTCCCTGTTCTCCTAAGGCAAATTTAATCCCACCCATAAAACCAGCGGCATTCCCAATTGTTTGCGAATTGGCCCCGAATTCACTGATACCGGTTGAGGCCAAACCAGAATGATCATATTGGAAATCCAGGCCAAGTGATCCCACCAAAGAAGGAAAACTCATCACACTATCAACACAGTCAAAATGACCTTGTGAAGAGAACAAAGAGTCAAGCCAACTAGTCATTTTAATCCCCTCTAATCCTAATCCTCCTTCGTGTAGTTTTTTTGCAAATATATCTCTTAGCAATTCCTCTTTAGCGCTTTCAGACAAACCTTTGATCTGAATAGATTGCTGATATGCATAATCTAAAGCATCAGCAATTACCACTAAACGCCTGCTTAAAACCTGCTCAGTATTCTCTTCAACTAATGACTCGGATGAAGGCTGTGTAATTATCTGTTTAATAACTTGGTCAATATTAATCCCATCAAAAGAGGTTTCGGTAACTGCAGCCGTTACTTCTACCATATCAGGTTCAATAACTACGGGCACCGCTGAAAAAGCCATTGGCGGTACTTGACTAGGGATTTGTGATTGAACTAATTCCAGTTTTTGCATCAGCTCTGGCCAGGTGGTTTTCTCAATTCGCAATAAAGACTGTAAAAATTCCTGTGACATTGTCGGATCAGGTAAACTGGTTGATCCAGGAACAATATTAGTGGATTGACCATACAGTACTTTAAAAGCTTGATAGGCCCGTACTAAATCTGGAGCGGCAGTTAGAGCATTAGGACTATCAATTATCGCCAAAAAACGGTGTACCAAGGCCGTTCTCTCTTTAGGTAAAGGTAAATTTCCCTGAAAAAACATGGTATCCAAGAAAATATCCAGTAAACGTCTTTGACTACTGGACTGATTGTTTACAAACATCAGTTGATCCATATTTAGATCCAAGTTGGCGCTACTTACTATCCGTTCAATTGCCGAATACCCTTGCTGATGTTGTAGATAATAAAGTAGGTTTGGAACATTGTCTTCTGTAAAATATAAACCGGCCAGTTCTTCATTAACAAACACGGTGTGACTGGGATCAAAACCCAACTGTTTCATGGCCAAGCCAAATTCCTCTGATCCGGCAAACAAATGACCATTTTGCTTCATGTGATGATAAATCGTTTGCAAGAATGGTGAGTTATTTTGTTCACCGACTAAAACAAAACGAAACCCATGAGCCTTGAGGCGCTCTAAGGTTGGCTGACTTTCGACTAAATTAGGCAACAAATCAACAAATAACTGATCCCAGGTTTTTTGGGAATAGAATTCGGTGCTGCCAGGTGTTATTGTCTCTACTAATTCCTGAGGAACGGCTAGAGTGGCAATGCGCATTCCTTCATCAGTGTTAAAAGCAATTGAAACATTTTGAACACCATTTTCACTTTCGCCAATTAAATCAACATAATAGTATTTTTCCAGACCTAGAATTTCTTGAGGATCAAAACCAGTCACCTCTTTCAGTGTTCGACGGATAAAAGTGGCTGGAATCTTGGCCATTGAGTAATTAGTTATTGGTGACTGACCATTAAAAATTAAGTCTAGTGAATTAAGCGCCACTGCTGGTGAAGTCGTTTCTATTTGCCCTAAACCATGACCGATTCTAACATTAGCCGGCAAGGCCGTGAGGCTTCCCTGCATTCCCCATTGTTCAAGACCAATTTGTTTCTGACCATCATAACCAGAATTAACGGTCAACAGTACTCGAACTTGGCCATTTGGTAAATGCATCATATAAACATCAACGGTGTTTTTCACTCCCAAAGCTCCTAAATCTGCCGTACCGGTTTTACTGGCACAGACTGCCTGCTCATCAATCCCACATTGTCCACTCATTAATGGCCTAATTCCTCCCCAAATACTGGCACTAACTGGATTGTCACGGTTGTCATCGTCGGCCAAAGTGCCAAAAATTAAATCAGCTTGTTTAATATAATCCGGCTTAGCGGCAAAGAAAGCCTCAGGATTAGCAATCATCGAGTAAGCCCGAGCAAAAGCTTCGGCTCCGCTTTTATCAGCCCCTTCAACACTTCCCAAAGGAACAAGCCCAATTTCAAATAAGTGCGGGACTTGATTATCCAGCTGTTTCAAATCACCTTCAAAATATATTTTCAGTCCTAATTCAGCTAATACTCTCTGAACATTGGCATAGCCGTCTTCTGGATGACGTTCTAGATATTCTCTCATCGCAGCCACAATCGGCCGATTTTGCGAATTAACAATTGCCTGAGCCAAAGTTTGTGTTGGCGTGGTGTTAGAAAGATTCCAAGGATTGCCATCATTATTAAGGGTCATACCGTTAATTTCAAAGGGTGTATTTGGAATTGGTTGATTGGCTTCGATTGAATATCGTTCTGGCTCCAGAACCGAAAGAACAAAAACCATGAGCGGCTTAACTGCACTTCCAAATTCCTGTGGACCAGCAGCAATAACACCAGTTAAATCAGTACTAGTCAATACTTCACCCGATCCATCAGTAATAATGGTCGCGATTCCTGGATTAACAATTGTTTCACCATTGGTTTCTGTAACCCAAGTCGGCGTTAATCCGGTAAAGCCTTTGGCTTCAAAAGTAAACGGAACCGCTGGGTTATGATCTTGCAGCTGCGAAGAAAACATCGCTGCATAATGCCCCTGAACCCATAGACTGGTATTCTGCGCTGTAGTTAATTCGTACGGTTGAAAAAGTTCATGTGGCAATACTTTTTCCGAATGCTTCAAAATTGTCGGCAACTCAATCATTAATATACCGTCAGCACTCCAACTCACTCTGCCATTTTTCTTGGCTTCTTCTAAAATTGCGTCATTTAGAATTAAAGCTTGATTGGATCCGTTTAGGCCAAAAAATTGATTGATTTCCGGGTCTTCGAAGATATTTGGGTCATAATAACCAGGTGGAACTTTGTTTAAAAAATATTTATCGGGTTGACGAGCGATTCCATCCAGCTCGGCCATCCATTGATGCCAAAGTTCAGGATTAGAAGTTTGGATTGGTCCAAATTTTTCACTAACCATTAATTGATCTTTGGCTCGTTCAACCAAAGTTTCGATTTTAAAGCGAAAAATAGCGTTCCTCTGTTCCTCAGTAATATTATTAAAATCAAGCTTAACCCCAGACTGTTCTTGAAAAAGTAGAAAGTCTTCTTGGACTAGAGTCGCTGGCGACCAACGATCGCCAGCTTGAGAGATAACAAAAATCAAGTGCTGTTGAGGTAGGGTTAGTTCATTGTAATGCTGGCCCAAATAAACCTGAGCCATCATGTCCCAACCGCGTATCTCTAAACCATTGATGTGCCCACCCGGAACCCAGCGAGCATATATTTGCGCTAATTCATCAGCCGTATACAGTTGGCCCAAGCGTTGCCCAGCCAAATAAGTTTCCAGTTTCCAACAAAGTTGTCCCAAAAGAGTTTGGTATTTTTCTTGATCGGCCTGATCTAGCACTGGACGGACTTGTTCAATGTTAAACGAGGCTTCCAGATTTTTGGGTATATGCCCGCTCCAAACACTGCCAAAAAGTTTTAGTAGATATTCGGGACTATATTGATCTGGCCGATGCAAAAAAGATGGTTCTCGTCCAATCGTAAATTGGCCCGGACCACCGCCCAGCCAATCAATCATGCTCATGGCATAATCCGACGAACCCGAAATCTTGGCGCCTGGAAATAGACGGCCGCCAGAAATCTCCATCAGTTTATATTTGAGATTCCGGCCAATAAAACGGCTCATAAAATGCCAGGCCTGATTATCTTGTGGCGCTTGCTCAATACTCAACCACTCCTGTGCTAAAGGAAAGTCAGTCACATTACTTTGCAAGGGCTGATAAGCGCCTTCATAAACCCCATTACGAGTAAAAATAATTGGCGGCAGCTGAGCTTGAGCAAGCATGGCCGTTTCCAGATGCAACCGGCCATCCAATACATTCACTAACGTATCATTAACAGAACCATTCAAATTCAGTTCAAACTCCGGACTAAAATATGTGGCCGATTCAATTTCCATACCCACTGGTTGAAAACCAAGCTGGGTTGAATGATGAACCAAAGCATTTTGCAAAGATTGTTTAACTGGAGCCCCAGTTTGATTAGCAGCTAACAAAATCGCTTCATATAATTGCTGATTTTTTGCCGGATTCTCGCTGACAAAGATAGATTCAACCTGACCTGAGAAATGAGTTTCGACAAAGTGATAAATGCTATTAAAAGCAGCCACGTCACCTAAAATCGCTCGATCATATAGTACTCGCAAATCGGCTTTACCATCAAACTCCAATTGTTCCAGTTTTTTCCAAATCAGTGTTGTCTGACTACCCAATTCAGGATTTGTTTGAGCTAAGAAATCCACATAATATGGATTTCCCAAAGCGATTTGTAAGTCTTGATCTTCTCCCTGCATCAATCCTTGCATCTGCCTGATCAGACCTTCGGACCATTGACGATCTTGATATTTGACCCCTTCCATAAACTCGGCTACCAAAGCAGAGTCTTGACCTTTTATTGCCAGAATTCGATTATTTAACCAACCGGTCCAAATTATCGGCTCCTCGTTATTTAAGATTTGTTCTCGGATAGCTTTGGGCACTTTTAAATAGCTCACCTGATCTTCAAAACTAATACTGATCCCAAGTTTGCTCGCAAGCTCAGGTCGAGTTACTTGTAGTAGCGCTCCGAGATTAGTTGCCTCAATAGTTTCGGTTAGCCAAGTTCTGGGATTATTATCACGACCCATGAAAAAAGCAATTGTCATGCTCAGATCAGCGGTCGTTTTACCATTGGCATTTTGAGCAATTACTTTAAGCTGATCTTCATTTCCAGTTCGCAGTAATAGATTAGTAAAATAACACAATTCTTCAATAGACAAATTAGAGGCTCGCAGCTGATTTTCAAAATTCAGAAATGACTCTGGAGTTAGACGATAATTGTCTAAAGTGGCCTCCTGCCAAACATTATCCAATTGAGTTCCAGATAATAAACCTCGACTCTGTAACTGAACATTTAGAGTGTGTAGATGACTAATTTTAGCGCTAATTTCATTATTAATTGCCTCTTGATCAGTCGGATCAAATTCAAACAACTGACTTTCGGTAAAATCACGGGCTACTCCATTAATCACTTCCTGAGGTTGATAATCAACTCCCCACTCCCCTGATAAGCCTTTTCCTACGGTCTCGGCCAGATGATGCAAGACCGGAATCGTTCTTGTCGCTCCAACTAATAAAGTTGAAGTTGTTCCGGTTAAAGCATTATAAATTAATTTTCGCTCTTTTAGGCGCTGACGAAAAGTTTTTTCTGTCGTCTGGCCGTGAACAAAACCAGAGCTGATCGCTAAAATCTGCTGTAATCCCTGGCATTCCTCTGGCGAATAATGGTGGCAAGCATAATCACTAAGTTGTTCGCGCAAAACATCAATCTCTCTAAGAATTTGACGATTGTCTAAGCGGATTTTACGATCAGAATCATGTATTATTCGCGCTCCATAACGAGCCTCATTGTGAGCTAATAACAACATCATTTCCAATTTTGTCTGACTCAATAGATCAGCAACAGTTTCCAATTCAGACAAACCAAATTGGCCTTGATAAAAATCACTCACCTGACCAGTGGTCAACAACTGACAGTGACCTTTAAAACGAGCCAGGGCTTGAAGGCGTTCACGATTTTCCTGAGTTCGTTGGGCCAGCTTGCCAGCCCGCCGTGACCTTGTTTCCAGTAAATTGCGCTTAGTTACTAAAGGCAAATCTTCCGGATCTAAATGAACTATTTCGGCTGCTTGATTAACTACGGTCTTGTTAAAAAAAGCCTGGTTAATTAAGGATTCAGTCCCTGTTGCTTTAATTCCCAAAGAGGCTAATACTTGATCACTTAATAATTTGGCGACGGTTAAACCGCCAATTAACGTAGGCGAATCCAAATTCTGGCCCAAACCAATCTGATTCATTGCTAAATTAGTTCCGGCAACTAAACCGGCACCAATAGTCCCTCTTAATAAACCTTTGGCTATTATCGGATAGTTGAGATGTTTAAAAACTAAAGGTTTTTGATACCATTTCAGGTCTGAGGCCTCTTTGCCCAAAAACCAGGCCCCAGCAATCAATCCACCATTAATTAAGGGCAGCATATTACGTAATACTTCGTGATTCAGTGTTCCCTCAGAGCTATAGTTGGCCAAACCCAACAAACCAGCAGTAATAACTCCAGGTAGAGCGTATTTAAGCGAAGCGAGGGCCTTTTCCTTTAGATTTTTTCCCGGAACCCTTAAGCGACCAAGGGTTTCCCCTTCTGGGGTAAATAGCCATTGTTTTAAACCCCGAGGAATTTTTTTTCCTTTAATTAGGGCTCGATGCCAAAAAGAGGTTTGTTTTAAGGCTAGTAGAGCCCGCTCACGGGTTTCTTGCCTCAGCGCCTCAGTATGACCCAGAGCTTCAGTTAATACCAAGTCTTCATCAGCCATGGTCTCGGCCAATTCCTCTTGGGATTTTTCAATTAGAGCCTGCTTTTCTAAAAATAATTCACGATATTGTTTCGCAGCATAACAACCGTAGGCAAAACCGGACAATGGACTTTTATTATCACTAACCAAGTGTTGATACAGCAGATCACCTTGTTGAGCAACTAACCACATTAAAAAATCATCAATCTTATTAACCTCGCCATGTTGCAGTTTCTGATAGCGTTTTTGTAGTTCAATCGGAAATCGCCCCTGATCTAATAATTGCAGAATTGAAGAACGATAAGAACCAAGGTGTTGAGTAAGTTCACTTTGCAGTGTTTGCCTAGCGGCTGATTGTACCTGCTGTAATATTGGTTGCAAATGACCAAGTTTTTGTTTTAAAGCAACTAAATCTGCTTGCTCTCCAGAGACCAAAGGCAGATGATAATTGCTCAAACCCAGCTCTTCTCTTAAACTATAAAGAAAGCCCAAAGAAACTTTATCAAGGGGTTGGCCAAACAACTGTTCCTGATAACCCAGAATATGCTGGGCAAAACCAGGCTCAAGTTGATTATGCCCAGAGGCATCTTTGGTTTGGAATAACCGGCGCAGTTGTTTGAGCTCGTCTTTTTTAGTTAAAGTCTGATCAAGATTCAGATTATCAGCCAAACGAGTCGATAATTGATTTTGCCAATAATCAGAAGTCGTTGTTAGAGGTAACTGGCCATATTGATGATCAAATTCTAATAAGGCTTGAGCGACACCACAACCTAAATTAAATTGATCACGACTGTAATCCCAAAGATAATAATTTTCAATTACGGCTGGCTCGGCTTTGCAGTATTCCTGAAAAAGCCTTTCCAGGTCAAAGGACTTTAGCTGTTTGGCTTTTTCAGAACTAATCAAACCTGATCGACTAAGGTATAACCGAAAACCTTTCGCTTCTTGATCATTAAAATCATCCTCCGACAATCTTGCTAATTGGATGGTCGCCTGTTTCTGAACCAATGCCAATTGCTTGGCCGCCTCAGCGACTAAGGCCTGAGCTAGTTCCGGTTGTTCTTGATGATTAATCAGTAACTTGCTCAAAGTCCCTTGATAAGTTTGGTTATTGACTCTTAAGACCAAATTTTTTTGATCACGTAAACCATAAAGTAATCCCAGAGACAGGGTGTTGATTCTTGATACCGGAGTTTGGTCTTTGGGTAGATAACCTTCCGGTAAGTCCAGATTACGTAAGGCTTGTGGTGCAAACCGGAAAAACATGGCTTCTGAGGAATCTCCAAAAGAGCGTGCCAAAAAATCCTCTTGCTGTTTAAAATATATTTCCTGATCTGGCTGATACCGATCATACTGTTTGGTAATTAATTCTTGGCTGATAATTGTTTTAGCAAGAGCCTGATGGCTAGCAGGTTTGGGGCTTTCTGATTGTGCATTTCTGACATCTTCTTGAATTATTGGGCTTTCCACGACACTAACTTCGCTCATAATCTAATGATGTCAAAAACCTTACCGAAAGTAAACGGGAATTAAGGATGAATTACTCTCTACTCTGCTCTTCCTCCAGCTTCTTTTTATATATTAATTCAGCTAACAAAAGACCATAACGACGACTGGGTGTAGTCGATAAACTCGGATTTTGTTTAATCTCTCTTTCAAATTCTTGAATTAAGAAGTGTAAAGAATCCGACGTAAAACTGTTAAGAACATTTCCTAATCTAACTTCAAGCCAACTTTTTTCATTATAAGTGTCATCTTTAATTCTTCTCACTTTCCCTATAACACTGAGAGTTTGTCGAATACGATCTAGACTATCTTGAATATCACCGCTAAAGTAATTGGTTAGTTGATCTGGATCCAGCAATTTCCCAGAAATTAAGTCCTGATAGATTTTCTGCTCTTCTGGATTTAATTCGTTTGCTTTTTGTGCATCTATAGAAGCTATTAGATCATCTTTTAAATCATATGGATCGTTAAACTGGCCCGCTGACTCAGGTTCTTCTTGTAACCAATCTGGTGTGGTTGGAGATTGAGGTACTTGCTCTTTTGGCTCTTGTTCAGGAGCCGGCTCAGCTTGAGAAGATAATTCTTCTAGATCATGTTCGTCGTCAGCCCCCTTATTCTGATGAGCGCTGGCCATCCTACCTTTTAAAAATCCAGGAATATCAGATTGATCAATACGCGTAGGAGCTGGCACTGCTGACTCAGTTGGTAATTGTTCACTGAGAGCTTGATTCATCATGCCAGGAATTGCATCTTGATCAACCACTTTAGTTGGTACTCTCACATAGTCTGGATTAGGTATTAGCGGATTTTCTACTGGCTCGCCAACTTGTTTAACTGGCGTATCGATTTCTATATCCTGAATATCTTGTTTTACAAAATTAGGAGTTGATCGAGTTTGGCGTTGCCTGGGCGGACGAGCTGGCCTTCTAAGCCTACCTGTTACCTCTCTAATGCGAGAAGTAAGCCTGTTGACTAGTTGCCTTGCCCGATTAACTTTTGGCTCAGCTGGAGTGACTGCTTGTTCTAATTCGGTTGTTTCGGTCTCAAGCTCTGTGCCAAACTTTGGCTCTACCACTGTATCTTGTTCTACTCTACTCTCAGTCTCGGCTACAGTCTCGGGTTCGAACCCGAGCTCTGCCTCAGTCTTAGGCTCTGTCGCAGGCTCTGAGTTTAACTCTAGTTGTGAAGGCAAGACAGCTGATAGTTCTTCTGAACCAGTAAAATAGTAGTACCCTTCATCATCACGAAGAACAGCCATGATCCAACGGTTGCTAGTTTCATTTTTGAACTCTAACGGTTGATTCTGACCAGGAATTACGACCGATAAGATAACATTTGGCGGAATATTGTACGTTGTCCGATTCTCCGGCTCAGGAGTTGTTACAGTAATTGTGGCCTCCTCTGACCTAAGGCTAAGCCAAACTTCATCGACGATAACTCCTTTTGGTAAGTTAAGTAAAACAGAAGAACTATTGGATGGTAGATTTAGCTCTACTGACTTGATGGTTAAGCTACCAAATTGAGCTAATCGGGGAAGCAATGAATCTATCTGAGTCTGATCACTTAGAAGAAGAGTTTCAATCGTATATTTTGGGTCTTCTCCTTCTTGACCTTCAGTTTTAGTAGCCATATTTTTCTCAACTAAGGCGTCCAGTATGTTTTCTTTTTGGAAAGGATCTAGATCAATTTCTAAAGTAGCAAAACCATTAAAAATCCTTACTTTTTCAGCCGTCGAGTCAGGTTCGATAGGTAGAGGTGCTTCCGGTGCAGGCGCAGGTGGAATTGTGGGTAAATTCGATGATTTAACAGTTGGTAACGGCTCTTGCGCTGGGGCCGAATCTAAAGACTCGGGAGTTTCCCCAACTGGTTCGCCCCCTCCTGCTCCTGATTCCCCAGAAGTTCCTTCTGTAGTTGGCGCTGGTGGAGTTGGTTCTTGATATTCATAAAACAAACCTTGCTCATCTTTTTTTGAAGCCCCAGTAACTCTTACTACTTCGATTGGTTTGGGAGAGCTACCTGGCTCAAGTTTACGAACACTTAAGCTCTTGCCTCTCTTTGCCATTTCTTTCCGACTTTTAGCCCTTGGTTTTAACTCATCAACAATAACCACTGCATAGCGGGGTAACTCTTGTTCATCAGCTGGTACTTTTTCAGTAGCCTGAGCAGTGAAAAGATAAGCAAATCCTTTTAGAGCATCTTGTTGATGTAATCGTGGATTAAGATCAGCCAAACGGTTGCCAGTATTAATTCGGTCCCAGATGTTCTTATCGCGGCCAGTAGCGGCTCGCATTAATTCAATATCTAATTGCTGAACCAAATCATGATTAGCAGTATCACCTTGTTGATATTGATGTCCAACTAAACCATGGAGGGGATCTTCCTGAGCCGCAAATTTAGATAAAATAGGATAATCAGCTGAATTTGATCTGATATAGCTCCAGATATCCTCTGATAGATTTGGACCAGCCTCTTTTTGACGACCAAATTTTCGGCGTTTAAATCTTCCTGAGACCTCCAGAGTCACTAATTCCTGACTTAATTGATCTCTATCAATTTCGCCTATATTTAAATTAAGCTGCTCGTTAATTTGAGTTAAAAGATCAGCAGCTCTATCTTGGTGAACTTTTCGGCCAGGAACCTCGTCTTGTTTATAACGTCTGGCCTGCTTAATTAAACGTTTGGCAATTTTTTGATCCTTATGATCAAAGTTTGAATAAAACCAACTTTCAAATTCCTGTTCAGAATCATTAAGAATAATGTGTTGCGCGGCCACAAAAGTTTCATGATTAAGGCCAAGATGGCTTAACATTTCACCTAAACGCTGATCAATAACCTGACCATAGTCCGCATTGCTCCAGTCGTTAACCCGCTGAGCCGCAAAAGAGGCTAATCCAGAAAGCTCACCGGAATGATCTTCAAGCATCTTTAAAACATACTCTTCCATTTTTTCCTGGCTCTCAGGAGTTCCATTGGGATTGTCCTCAACCAAAGCTTTAATAATCAAGTCTGTATTGGTTAGTCCCATCACTCGCATTAATGCCAACCGACCCACCTGCTGATGTTCCAAAAGAGCCTGCTTGGCTTCTTGGATCTGTCGGCGAACAGCAATAGAATCTCCTTGAGTTAGATTTGCATCAACTACCGCCTGCATTAATTGTTCTTGTGTGAGTACAAATTCTGGTGGCAACAAGGTCCAGGTATAGCGAGAAGCCAAGAAAATATCACGTAAAAAAGGTGCTTCAAGATCTTCTGTTCCTTTTTTACCAGTAATAATATCTACTCTACCCTCCGGTTGTTTTTGTCGACCAGCTTGACTTCGAGTAGTAACTCTTTCATGAATAAATTCTGCCGGACCACTGATTCTTCTGGCAACCTGAACCGACCTAGTTGCGGCATCTTCTTGTTTTTCTTCTAATATCTGTTTCATTGTTGCCTCGGTCCAATTAATATATTCGTTATAACTGAAATCAACTCCATATCGCAAACCATCAAACATATCAACAACATCAAGCGAACGTGGATTTTGACCTAAGTCATCAGGAACATCTACATGTGACAGAAAACCAACATTGCTTGACTGCCCAAACATTCGTCTCATAAATTGTTGAACAATTCTGGAACGATCTTGTTTTTGAACATCGTTTAAGAGATGTTTTTTATCTTCCTGAAGAGCTAGTTCTGAGCTGATGTTTTCTAAAATATAAGCAAGACGAACGGTATTTAAGCGATAACGCTCTGCCTCCTGCTCAACCTTGGTATTAAATTGACCTGGCAAATCGTTGTCAATAAGCTTAAACTTGTCTCCGTCTTGCTCCAAGGAATAGCCCATTTTTTCCAAAGTGGCTCTTGCTTGACTAATTTGATCTTGATCGTTTGATTTTTGAGCTTGCTCCAATACGCTTTGAAAATAATGCTCAACAATTTGTCCAGAATGTTGACTAAAAAATTCACCGATATAAACAGGTTGAGGAGCTTCTGATAGTCCATCTGTAGATTTAGCCTTACGGTCCAGAATCTTAAATTTTTCACTCGCCTGCTCTTCGGGTTTTTCACTGGTAATTAAAGAGTCGCTTCTAACTATGTCCTCTCCCTTAGGTAAAAGCAATGTTAAGGCCAGATTGGGATCGGTCATTTTAGCGAAATTATCAGGATAATATGGCAATTTCAACAACTCTTGGCGATCAATTTCGTCTGGACGGAGGAAAGTACGGCTTTGCTGTTCTGAAATACGGGTTGATAAAGACTGTTGCTTGAACCTTTCAAGAGAGTCATTTCCTTCGGACATATATAATGTAATAACTACTAATATTTTTATTGTTGCACAATAAAAAAAATTTGTCTATATTATTTTTATGACTAATAACTTGCCAATAAATTTTGTGGTTGCCAACCAATTAAAGCAAGTTAATCTAGCCAAAAAAATTAACACTGAAGAAAAATCCGTTAAACAAGATCTTGATCTTGTTCGTAATAAACTGGCTCATTATCTGAAACACTAATCTCTAAATCTTTTGCTTTTTCTTTATAAATAAGTCATTATTATTGAATATGGTGAGTGAAGGATTACCTATCAATTTACGGGTTGCCAGCAATTTAAGACAGAAATCGACTCAAGAACCTGTCAGTGTGGCTATACAACAGTTTAAGAACAAAGCTGAAAAAGATGCTTCTAAAATTGAGTCAGTTGAACCGTTGGCCACAGAACCTAATCTGCCGCCTGCCCCAATTGAACCCTCCGAACCTTCACCAACACCGGAATCAAATGATAATAATGATTCTTTACCGCCAGCGCCCTCAAAAACTAAGGAAATCACTCCACCAGAACCTCCACCGCCAATTCCCCCACGACTGGAACCATTACCTCAACCCGAACCGCCACCTCAACCTAAATTGCCAGAAACTGATTTTCAAGTCGCTTTTGTCGGTTTACAAAACGCTCTAATCCAAGAGGGTCAGCGGCTCGAAGAAACTTACAAATCCTGGGAGCAAAGTGACAGTATGCTACACGATTGGCGCTCTAAACCAGCTTTATTAGTTTCTCGTATCCCTCACATTGGCTCTTTTTTAAGCGGAGCCGCATATTCATTGGCTCATCCAATTAAATCTTTATGGCAAAATGTTTTGCTATCGAAGCATTTTGATAATCGCAACAAGCGCTTTAGCCGCGAATTGATATTGGCTTTAAAAACCAAAGATTTAGCTATGGCTCATGTCGAAATTCCTCAGGAATTTATGCAACAAGCTTTAGCCGAAGGGAAAAAGCGCCGCAACGCCACGATTTTGACCCGTTTGGGTTCGGCTTTTTGGGACGTTACTTTGGGTAATTTGGGTTGGCAGAACTCTGTACAACGTTCAACTCTTCGCTTTCTTCAGTCTGATGACGCTAATCCCTTAAGACAAAATTTGGAACAAGTGGTTAAGGATAGTTTAAAAAAACAGGAACGCTTGGCTAGCGGCCTTACCAAACATATCGAACAAGCTGGCCAGGCCGAAGATCTGTTAATTGCGAAAGAATTTGGCGAGGAGCGCAGCCGTTTACAAGCGGCTCCAGAAGTTCAGCAACAACTTGATACTCATTTCAAAAGTTTAATAAGTCAATTTCATGATCAAACTCTGACTGAGAAAGCTTTTATTGCCGAACTTAATCGCTATTTGGCCAGTGAGAATTTTCAGAAACACCTAACTGATGAACAAAAACAATATTTTAATCAACCCGAGTTTGCTAGCAATTTATTACAGACTGCTAAACAAATACACGAAAATTGGGATTCTTACCAACAATCAGATCAACATGAAGGCAAGAATGGCTCTTACTTTGATAGTCTCCACTTTGATATCATAATTGGTCAAGCAGAGTGGCATGAAGCCCGCGAAAAACTAAAAGGCAATGAAAAACAACAAGCCAGAGAACAAGCTTTATACCTTGAACTAACCAGATATGACCAGTTTTCTGCTACTGCCGGTAATTTACAACAGGCAATGAACTGGCAACAACGCAATCATGGAATTCTTGAACGCACACTTGAGGGAGCAATTAGTAGCCCACTCACCGCTTATCTTGCCGGGGAAACAATTGGCGGCTTATTGACCTCTCTACCTTTGGGTCTAACCCGAATGGCCGGCTTAATTCCTGGCCCAGTTATGGCTGGAGTCAGCGCTGCTTTGGGTACACGTAGCCAACTTACTCATGAGCGCCAACAGGTATCACGAGAATCAGCCATGGGATATATGAGCGAACATCCACAACAACGCCGAGCCGAACTAGAAAAAACCTTAGTCCAAACGCGTTCTGCCACTGAGCTTTATAATCAAATTAAGGATTTATTAAATAAAGAAACTTTAAACGAAACAGAACAACAGCAGTTACTTTTACATGCGGCTCATCTACGCAGTCGATTACGCTTAACTGACCTTTCAACTAAAAATAGTCGTGTCCAACAAAATTTTATTGACTACAGTGACGCTAACAATCAAGAACTTTTGGGCTGGTGCAACGAAAATAATTTTACTCCGGATCGGCTTTTACGCAGTAGCTTAATTCAAGCTCAGGAAAAGCTTATCCGCTCTGGAATATCGGTTGAAAATACCAACAGTCAGCTGGCTTTGTTTACCGACGTCATTACAGCTCAATTATTAAACGCCAGCCAAGATGTGGCTCAACTTGAGCAAGCCCTTAAAGAAATGCAGAAGAGGTATCATGAGCGCGGTTTAACCAATATAGACACTCAAGCAAGTGCTAATCAGATCACTCGGGCATTAGCCTTAATAAAAGCTAACCACCTTGACATTGAAGAGGCCGAATCATTAATTCACAAAGATCGCTGTTTTCAGCGTTATCTAACTGCTCAGATGGCTTATATGGGCGTTAAAACGGCTGCTTTCAGCTTGGCCTCTGGCCAAATGATGGGTTACCTTAATCCAGTTACTTATGCGACTTCGGAGTTACACAGTGCTTTTTCACAACAAGATTATGCTCAAACATGGGCTCAAGTTTGGCAAGGAAAGGCCGAATCGGGAACCGAACTGTCTTTGGCACAGAATATTATTCAAACTTTAAATAATCATTTAAAACCTGAGTCACCCTTTAGTGGTCCGACTGAGTTTGATTTTACCGACGGCGCTGGCGTCAATCACGAATTTAATATTAACGGTCTTAATCCGGCTCTTCGTTTTAGCGGAAATTTATTAATTGACCAGCGGGATGGACAAGTTGTCGGCTTGATTAACCGAAGTAATGGCCAGTTTGTGGCTCAGGTACCTGATTGGCAATCAAGAATGGAGTTACCGATAATTGAACCTGGCCTGCCCGATTACACCCTGGCTTTTGATTACAACTCCCCAACCCATGAACAAACGATTCAGATTGATGGTCAAACTGTTAACATTCAAATACCCCAAGGAACAGAACTTTTTCAAGACTTAACCACGGATCCCAACGGTCGGACCTATGATTTGCAGGTAGCTATACCTAGAAATGGTTTGAATGATATTTTAGTTCAGGATATTGTTTTTAAAGAAGATGGCACGCTTAATTATGCGCCTCATCAAGATTTCAACATTAAGATTGAAACGCTTACTAGTCCTGACGTTAGCCCAACCGAACCAGAAACAACTCCTGAGTCGGTTGAAATTAACGCACAACAGTTTTGGCATGACGCTGCCGATAGTTATCGGGTTGTTCATGCCCGATCAGAATTGCCAGTAGCCATTACTAACCATCTTATTTCGGCCGAAAACCCCACCAGCGACCATCCTTTTGCGGTTGAGTTTCGCTTTCCAGAATCTATGGTTCATAATCCAAACATTAACAAAGATCAAAGTTTAAATACTTTTTATCAAGACGGCAAACTTGGTTTGCTGTTTCAAACAATAGAACTAGATCCAGATGGTAAGGAAATTACTCGCAGTATATTTTTACCAGTTGAGGAAACTTTTGATCATAATGGCCGAACATACTATCGCACAGTATTAGATCCAACCAGTGACGACTTAGTTGCCTTACCACGTCCCTTTAACGGCCAAACATCGATCAAGGAATCAGATTTGGCCCAGTTGATACTGAATGAAGAGTATCTGAGCCAACAGTCAGAAGGAGCCCTTAATTCCGAACTGACTTATGAGGGCCGGCAAGCCTTTAATTTGGGCCACCAAATGGTGAATAATAAAATTATCGATGGTCGCATTTTAGGCGGATATTTTGATGAAAATAAAACCTTTATAACGACTCATGCTATCCATGGCTCTGGTGATTTAAAAGATATTACAGTGGAAATTGATAAGCCGGTTACTCCACCACCAGAACCGCCGCCAGCTGAACTCGGCCTTAAAATCGGCTTAGATGGTGAATTTCATCAGCCAGGAACTCCTGAAACAGTAGTTATTATTCCAAAAACATTGGTTACTGATTACAAAGTCGCCCCTGGCTTATATAGCACTCGCATGAATTTGGAACTTGGTCAGAAAAGTAAACCTACAGAGCCTAAATTAACCGAACTTGAACCGACTGAAGAACTAGAGCAAACTATTACTCTCCCATCTCGACTTGAATTAGACGGCCAGACAGAACAAGTCGGAACCACAGAGTTTGGAACAACCACTGTTTTAATCAACGGTCGTCAATATCAGGCCAGCGTCGCCTCAGATGCTGGCGGGACCCGAGCCGAAGATGAAGATTACTCTTTAATTACCTCAGGCAAGCTACAAGACTTGGATTATTCTTTTTTAGGGATTTTTGATGGCATGGGCGACCATGCCCAAGGAAATAAAGCCTCAGAGATAGCCGCCGAAGCTTGGAAAAAGACCTTATTAGCTTATCAAAATCAATATAAAGAAACTTCTCTTCCAGAAATTAATGAGCAATTTGTCTCTGATTTAACCTTGTTTTTCAGAAAAACTTTTAAGGAGCTGGCTCAAGAAAAACAGCTCGACAGTACGGCTGGCACAACCATGACGGCCATATTTAGCCTGGGCGGGAAAACTTTCACTCTCAATTGTGGAGACAGTCGAATTTATCGCCAACGCGACAATCAACTTGAACAGTTGACCAATGATCATAGTGCCATCTTTTCTGATTGGAAAGCCGGCCAACTAACAGATGAACAGGCAAACAAAGCCGAAGGGAAAAATATTATTTATCGAGTTATCGATGTGGGAGGAAAATCTAAAATAGATATTACCCAACTCGACTTACTCTCCAATGACTTGTTGTTATTAACCTGCGATGGCATTCCCGAGGCTTTTGATGATGAATATTCTCATAATCCCCAAACATTATTAAGTGCTCTTAATGTTGCTAGCCTTACGGATAAACCAGCTCTGGAACTGATTTCTCAAGCCCTTAGTCGAAAAAATAATAAAGCCGCGGATAACTTATCAGTCATTATCTTAAAAAAAGAAAAAGCAAGCGCTTAAGGCTTAACTGGCGCCGGTGGTAAATCTGGAAGTTTGTCCAAATCAATTAGATAGCCTTTTTTGAATTCAGAAAGAGCAGCAGCAATCTGGGCAGTCAAATCCGGAATACTATTAGAAAAAAATTGACTTATCTGTTCCTGAGACGCTTGAGAATCTAGAAGCTTTTCTAGTTGTTGTTGTTGGGTTTGTGAAAGCAAACCAACTAAGCGACTATTAACCGACTCCAACACCTGACTAATTAAAGATTCTTTGTAGTTTGCTATTTCGTTATTAGGAATATTGGGCTTACGCTGAGCAACTAATTCGTTGACAAAGGTTTGCATTGATAAATAGTCAAGAGTATTTTGCTGAGTCCTTTGATCAGTCATATTCTAACCTTAAACTGTTTTTCAAATTTTGTCAATTCTAGTTAAAGCTGAGTTAAAAGAGAGCGCTTAATTGCCGGCATCAAATTTAATTGATCAATTACGGAATGAATTTCTTGTTTTTGGCTTTGGCTCAGTTGATTGTTAATAAAATTCAGTGTTAAAGAATATCGATGATTGACTTCTTCATAATTCATGAGAGCATAAATAATCGACAAAAAATGGGGACGGCAACGATTCTCTCCGGAGAGAATCTTGGCTAACTCCAATAAGTGACCTGGTAAAAAATATGCACGGGCAAAGTATTTGAAAGCGTCGTCTTGAGAGATCTGATTTTCTGTAGCAATTAATTCAATTAGAGCTGTCAAGACTTGGCCTTCGGCTGGATAAGCTTGAACTTTAACCACATGGTTCATGGCCTGTAGCCAATCGGTGGTCATTTTCACCGTACAGGCTTCCATTAAACCCCCTCCCCGCTCAGTATAATCACTGTTGGGATTTTGAAAGTCAATTGGCTTGTATAAACTCAAGGCCCATTTCTCCGGTAAAGTCTTATTTTCATCACTAAGATTTTGCCAAAAAGCCATATCGCCCAATAAATGTGTCAGCTCGTGCGGCGCCACTTCTTTGAGGATTCTGGTCATAATTTCAACTAAGGTTTTTTTCGTCAACTCACCCCAGCGCTCATAACCAAAACGCTTGGCATGTTCCTGAATAACACCATAGTCTGCAAAAATAATTGGCAAGGTGCCTTGCACAAAACCCAAGGCCTGCCCTTCGGGATTAAGAAGTTTGCTTTTTAAACCATAGATCGGTAAAAAATATAGTCTTTTAATTTCTGGTAATTGAATATGATATTTTTCTCTAACAAAATTGGAGTAAGTTTGCATCGCGTCAATCAGAGTTTGTTCGAGTTCCTGATTAGTAATGCCGACCGAGTTTAGCGAGCTTTCAAATAGACGTTCTTGTAAATCCATTTCTTGCTTGACCCATGTAACGCCCTGAGAGGCAAATCTTGAATCCTGGTCGCAAAGCGCTTGAGCCAAAAATTGATTATCAAAATAGCGTTTACCCAAACTCTCCAAAGGAAAATACTGTGGGTCACTTGGTTCTTTGCGATAATATTTCCAAATATCAGTTCGTGAATCTTGTGGACACAGCCACTTGAGAATGGCTACTTCTTTATCCTGAAGGCGATTTAATCGGTTATCCTGATTATTTTCCGAAACTAAAATAGCTTTCTGGTTTGGGTTTAGTAATTTGGCTTCAGCATGGATTAACTCTCGTATTGCTTCACTGCTTATCTGACCAAAAATATTGGCGAGCCAAGTTATTGCTTTAAGATCCTGCTCGATTTTAGCAAAATCAAAACTCGTTTTGGTTTTGTATAAACCGAGTACTTTTTGAATATAGACTGTTGTTTGAGATTGACCACAGTATTCGTGATAAAGCTTTTCGGCGTCTTGTTTTTGAAAATTTAGGCAGTTTATTCCCAGGCGTTCAAATAGGTTTCGCCAGTTTGAATTACTAGGAGTTTTAATAAATTCTCTTGCCTGCTGAAATATTCTAATCACTGAATCAAACCAGTTTTGTTGCTGTTGTTCAAACTGATCTCCTAGTTTGCCTCGCCAATACTGTTTTCGTTCTCGAGTTGAGGCTTGCGACAAAAGCTGATAAGTTGTTTGTTCACGACACTGATAATCATTGATATCGCTCTCCCTTAGCTCGGATAAGTTGTCTTCTTGCCAATTAAGAGCTTGGCCACCCAATAAGAGTCTTGCCTGTAAGGCAATTAAGACAGAATCGTTCGTCAGATTCTCGTGATTAGGCTTGTTCTCCAATCTTAAAGCCATTTCAATCATAGCTAATTATACCATACTATGGGATATCTAGGCTAGAGAGCGTCTTTTAAATGAAGATTGTGAAGATCGATAAAATCATCAATCGTCATTGAATGTGGTTTGTTAATTGCCTGCAAGAATTCATCAAGTCTTTCCTGAAGTTGCTCTTTCTGATTAGGATCTTTCTGACCAATTAGATATTTAAGTAAAGCGTCCCTTAAAGGATAGATAGCATCATGGCCAGGATGATTGCCTGAGGCACCTTCAATATCAAGAATGGTTTGTAAATCCATATTAAAAATTTGTGGAATTAAATTATTTTCTGCCAATTCAAGTCTTGATTTAAGTTCTTGGGCTCGAGTCTGAGAAATCTCAAGATAACTGGAAATGTCAGAATAGGCAGCATCGCCAAAAAAAGCCGCTATATCATCAGTATATTTACTTTGCAGCTCGTTATACTCTTTCTGAGCTTTGTTTAATTCAACCTGTGCATATTGATAATCCTTAAGTACCGAACCAAGCGTGGTTGACGGAGTTGTTTCAACAAATAACCGTTTTAATTCATCAAGTTGTGAGCTTAAATAAGTGCTACTGGAAAGATCGGTTGATGAGTAAATTTCTCCACCCATATCCCGCAATAGAATTAAAGCATCGCTGCCAAGATTTTCGTAAAAACTACCGGCCGGCTGATCTGGTCGCTGACCTCGGGTAAGATCGCCAATTATATTAATCTTGGTAATTCCAGCTAGCGCTCCTTGAGAAAGAGCCAAATACCAAATTGACTTTCCTAAACCCTGGCCGCGGTATTCCTGAGCTACTTTTACGGCCTCGAGATTTCCCTGCCATTTTTCATAGGCTGTTTTAATATTGGGGGTCAGCTCGTTAGGTAATGGCTGAGAAAATATCCTTGACAATTGATTAGTCGAACAATCTGCCTCATTTGAATTAGCTAATTTCGTAAAATCAACGTGGCCAATTATCTTAGTTTCTCCTGAAGCAGTGGTTTCAACAAGATTACATGAATATTGGCTGGTATTATCTGGATTGTCTTTTCGTAAGGCAAAATAGTGAAATCGTTTCCCGTCTCTGGCCAGACCAGTTAATTCTATCTCCTGAGTAGTAAATATTCCCGGAGTTAGCTCCTGCCAAGAACTAAACTGATCACTCAAACCTAACTTTTCAAGATAAGGAATCAGTCTCAAATCCTGTTGTGCTAATTGATCCTCTCTTAGATCAATCATTGTTGGCTCTTCAGGCTCAAAATCTCTCAGCTCTTCTAACGAATCAGGTTTAAGAATTTGTATCTGCTGGATAATTTCGTTAGTTCTCAACAACTGAATAATTTTATTAACATCAACGCTGTGAGAGAGAAATTCGAGCCAACGTAAGTGATGAGCCTGTAGCTGATTGCTATCTAGGGCTTGTTGTAACTCTATAAGCCTCGGTTGCCAAAGTAAATTTACCTGATCCGGATGATAAACAAGACCGCCTTCTTGTGTAACTTCAAAAGGCATTAATTGTGCTTGCATCAATGCCACTGTTTCTTCGAGAGTTGGTTGATGTTCTGCTTGATGTGCCTGATCAAGGATTTCTTGCCAACGTCTAACATCAAAGTTGATAAACATTGTGGCAGTGTTTTGGGCCTGATTATTTTCGACTTTATACTCTCCCTGATTAGCTAACCATTGCTCAAGTAACTTATCATCATTTTGGTGTAAAAAAAGAACGTTATTGCAGAGTATTCGATAAAGCTGTGCTTCTTGTTCTGGAGTTTGAGCAGAAGAAGCGGCTAAACCCACCAACCCAGAATCCCCGTCTGTTTTCTTTTCCGCTTCAAGATAACGAGGATCATGTCTATTAACTTCTAATTCTTGTACCCAAGGAGCAATATTAGGATTAGGGCTGGCAAAACGTTGCCCTGATCCGTCTTCCCTAAACACAAAAAAAGGTTCTCTAAGTTTGTAGGCCTCAGTAGCAATAGTTAGACCCTCTGGCAAACTGCTTACATAAAAGGGTTGATCAGGATCTACAGGCACTTTAACGCTTGCAAACCAGTCTTCCAAACCAAAGGTCAGGCCTAACTCCTGATTTGATGGCGGCTCGATTGGCTCTACTGATTTTACTGGCCCTTGCTTTGAATGAAGCTTGGTCAAAAGAGCCTTTTCACGAATTGTCAGTTGTTCTTTTGGACAACGGCCGACTACCTCATGAGTAAATTCCTGAGGCTGAGTGAGCGCTTTTATTTTGCCATCAAGCAAATTGGCCACAATCTCCGCCTCATCATGACCAAAAATTCCAGCCAGCCACTGAACAGAACTTAAATTAGCTCGTAATTCAGGTAGATTATTTTCGTAAGCATTAAGTATGGTTTCTAAGAAAAATTGCACGGATGTCTGATCGGTTTTAGCCACGGCAAAGCGATCATACAGTTCTTGAGCTTTCTGACTGTCAAATCGCTCTATATTAGTGAATCCTAATTTTTTAAGAAAAGCTTGATGCTTGGGGCCAAATTTCTTGATTTTCAAAGCTATCTCAGTTCGCCATTGATTCATTGCCTGGTCATAACGCTGATCTTGCCAATGTTGCAATCGAGTCTCTAATGACAATTCCTCAGTAATACCAACGACTGCTCGCACTGATTGGTCAACCTGATCAGCATTTTGAAAAAAAGTCTGAGCGTCTTGGCTAGATATTGTAAATTCAGTTTCCGGATCAAGATTGTCAGCCATCAATATCATCCGGCCCTGTAAGCCAGCAAGGTTTTGATATTTGAGTTTTTCAGCTTCCCTTTGCCCAAGCTGTTCCTGTGTCATTTAAAGATTATATTGTTAAACTTAATTATTGTCCACTACTACCCTCCCCGCTCATGGCGCCGGTATAAAGTTGCATTAGAACAAAAATTAGGGCAAAGGCCCCAATTGCTCCCCCAAGTTTCAAACCCTTAGCCACATGTCTTTCCAAAGTACTGGCCATAATAGAAGTTAATTCCCCATCAATATCTTGAATTTTTAGAGCTGAAAACAGAGCTAGAAGTGTTTTTTTCGTATCTCCCTCACCATTAATTAAATCAAACCAAGCTGATTGAGCCACCGGTTCCTGACTGGGTAATTGTTGATAAAATAGGCTGAGATTGCTCAAAAAATTTTGAGCCCGAATATTGAGTTTGTCAGCTTTATCAAGTCCATAAAAGTCTTTTTCCAATTGGTGGATTTCTTCCTGAGCTTTTATAATTACTGCCTGATCTCCTTTGTCCTGAAAATCAACTCGAGCCTTTACCATGATTTTTTTCTTCTTAGCTTCAAGTTTTTCTTCCAATAATAAACGTAGAGCTTTTTTACCCTGCGCCCATTCACCTATAACTTTTCCTATTTTTTTTGAATCCTGGTTTGCCGAATCAGCTTTTGCTTCAGCCGCCTCTCCAACCTGACCACTTAAAAAGGATTGCCAAAAGGCCGATTCGGGCCTCAAGTCACGGGCAGTAACAATTAACCGGCCTTCGGGGGATAATCCCTGCAAAAAACCAGCCATTTCCTCTGGCGATAAAAGTCCTCTATAGGCCTCACTCATTAACTGGGTTAACCAATGATCTTGGTCAATTGGTCCGGCTTCGGAAGTAAGCAAACCTAATTCTTGAGCGGCTTTTTGCAAAGTATCGGTTTCGGTAATTTTAATCTCTGTTTGTTGTGGATTCTCTAATATTGGGCCAGTTTGTTCACCAAAATAATTGCTAACTAAAGTCATTATATTTGATCGAGTTTGGGTTAATTGACCAAGTAATTGGTCAGAACCAACAGGCGGATAATTAAGAACAAGCTTTTCCAAAATGGCTCGCTCTTGTTGGGTAATTACTACTGGCTGCTCTGTTTGAGTTAATTTGATTTTTAAGGCTGTTAAGGCGTCTTCCAATTGAACTTGCTCATCTTTTGAATTAGCTTTTGTGAATTTTGCTTTATCTAATAGTTCGCTGATAAAACCACCGACAAAACCCCGTTCCTGCATAAAGGCTTCACGCGACAAAACCTGCTCATGGTTAGTGCTAGGCTGAACTTCGTCTGTCACTAACTGCCCATTATTTGGATTAATCGGCGAGGCTTCCCCAACTGGCGGTGCGATTTCTATTTTTAGAGTATTAATTTTTACCTTTTCTGCAGGGGCCGGAGCCGAATTTTCCGGAACAATGTCTACCATAAGCTTATCCTATCGGGATTTACTAAAAAATGCAAACATTGTCTTAGTTTTCATCTATAATATTAAAGTGACTAATCAAAAAATTCTCTTTAATGTAATCTTGGCTTCTTTGACTCTGACTTTAGCCATACTTTTAGGTCTGTTGGATTTCTTTGGCTTTCTTAGGGGCGCTCACACCCTTAATTTTTTATATCTGGTTCTGTCGTTTGTCACTTGGCATTTGCTTGGTTTAACAATCTTTTTACTAAATCTGGATAAACCCAAGCTGGAAACAGTCTATCTGGTCGCCGCGGTTTTGTTTGGAACAGTATTTTTTATTTTTAATCAAAACTATCTTTCGGCCTTACTCGCCACTTGTTCTTTTTTTCTGTTTCAGATTTACACAGAAAAAGCCTTATCCAAGCGAGCCAAACTTTTTGTAAACTACTCCACCCGCGAAGTCGTTTTTCCAATCATCCGCCAAAGCTTTTTATTTTTGCTTTTGATCCTGGTGACGGTTGGTTTTTTTCAAGGACAACAGCAAGCCAAACGCGCCCAGCTCATTACGCCCTACATGGTCCGAACTTTAAGCAAGCCGATTGTGATTATTCTCAACAAACAGCTGGGAACCCAGCTACAGCAGCAATTGGGGCCGCAATTTGAACAAGCGCTGGGTACCGACGAACGCCGGACAATCGTAACCTTTGTTTTGAGTGAAATTATGGAAAGTTTTAGTGAAGGCACCACTCGCCAATTGTTTGGATTAAATTCTCAAAATCTGCCTTTGGAAAAAACCATTATTTATGATTCCGGCGAGATTGACTTAACTCCGGTAGTTAACGATGTCTCGGACCAAATCGCCACGCAAATGAATCAGCGGCTTAATTTGTATCTACCCATTATTCCGCTTTTCTTTGCCTTGCTGGTTTTCTTATTTGTCTCTCCCCTGGTCGCTGTATCCGAAGTATTGCTCTTACCCATTATCCGAGCTATTATTGCCCTACTCATCAATCACAAGATCATTATTGTCAGCAAGCAATCCGTGGACCGAGAAGTTTTACAGCTGTCATGAACAAAGCCATCCAATTGCGTCAGAAAGTAAATTATCAGCTTCGTCAATTTCTCTATTCACACTCTTATTACGAAGCAGACGTACCTACCTTGAGCCCCAAACTCATTCCGGAAAGTTATTTGGAGATTTTCTCAACTCAAATTTCTTCTCCAAACTTAAAAACCAATCTGCCAATGTATTTACTGGCGTCGCCTGAGGCCTATCTCAAAAGGCTACTTGTCTCCCAAAGGCAAAACTTGTTTTACTTGGGCAAGGCCTACCGAAATGATGAGCCAATAGGCAAATTACACAACCACGAATTCACGATTTTAGAGTGGTATAAGATTGGCTATAATTATAAAAATTTGATGAAGGAAATTGAACAAATGATTACCTTTGTCGCTCACAATATACATACTGATGTTGGCATTCATTTTAAAAAGCCTTGGGAATACCTGACTATTGAAGAGGCTTATAGTAAGCATGCAAATGGACAGCCGATTAATCAGCAGACCTTTGAGCAAATATATGTTCAATACTTGGAGCCCAATTTAGGAACTCGCGGTGTCCCTACTTTTATTTATGATTTTCCATCTTGGCAGTCACCTTTGGCTAAGGCTAATAATGGTATTGCCGAGCGTTTTGAGCTTTATTTTAATGGAGTGGAATTAATCAATGGCTGGACCGAACTCACTGATGCTGCCGTACAGAGAAAGAATTTACTCGCTCAAAATCAGGATCGTAGGAAGGCCGGCAAAGAACCATTACCCTTAGATGATGATTTTATCAAGGCACTTGAAAAGGGAATGCCAGAGTGCAGTGGCGCCGCCATGGGCGTCGACCGTTTGATAATGCTTTTGGGTGGATTTAGTTCTCTTGAAGAAGTCATTCTTTTTCCAATCACAAAATTGCTAAAATCAGTATAATTTCTTAGAAAATTATTAGTTTATATTTTATCTATGATTACTCAAGTTAGTACAGAAGAGGCCAAGAAAGTGACCACTTTTGATTTGTCTAAACAAGAGAATGGTTTTTTAATTGAATTATTTAAAGATCAAGATAAGACCGCCGTATACCTCAGTTGCGCCAAACCCGGGGCTTTTAAAGGTTATCATTTACACCGAGTGCGTGCGGCTCGTTATGTGTGTTTAAAAGGCACTATGAAGATTATTCTTTATGTAAACGGCAAACGGGAAGAACATATCTTGAGTGCTGACAATCTCAAACGGTTGTATATTCCAGCCAATGTTCCCACCGGCCTGGAAAATATCGGTAATGAGGACGGCTGGCTGGTAAACTATCCTGATCCGGCTTATGACCCAAGCCTCAAAGACGAGCAGCTGGACTTTACTCAGGAAGAGCTTGATAGCGGCGAGTATCTAAAAAACCTCTAATCAACCCAAATCAAACCGCGGCGGTTTGATAGGGGTTTAGTTGACGCGCTCGACGTACTCGCGGGTTTCGGGATTAACGGCAATGGTTTCGCCCTTTTTGATAAAAAGTGGCACCATCACTTTAGCTCCGGTTTCCAACATTACCTGTTTTTTGGCATTGGTGGCCGTATCGCCTTTGACAGCGTCATCGGCCTCAACCACTTTGAGCTCGGCGCGCTTGGGCGGCCGGACACCGACAGTTTTGTCGTCCAACATCAGCAAAAACATCCCCTGCCCTTCTTTTAACAGATCGACAAATTCATCGACCAAATAAAGAGGGACCTCAAACTGCTCGTAAGTTTTCTCATGCATAAAGCTGGCGCTGTCGCCGGATTTAAACAAGTACTGAACCGGCACGGCCAAAACATCCAGCACCTCCACGCTGTCGTTGGAAGTAAACACCTGGGCCTGACTTCGGCCAGTGCTGATATTTTTCAAGCGAGACCGAACCACAGTCCGGCCTTTGCCAGGATGATAAAACTCCACAAAACTTACCTGCCAAATATCATCTTTAAAAGTAATAAAATCCTTCTTTTTCAAATTGGCCGCTGTTGTCTGCATAACCACTTGTTAGTAAATTTGTAAATATATTACAATTCTATCACGACAACTATGCAGAAAAAACTGTCTTTGCTTAAATTAACTTTTATCTTATTATTGGTCTTGTTGCCGGTGGTTTTTTTTAGCTGGCGCTTTAACCGGCCAGAAAAGATACCTTCTCCCACCAAAAAAATGTCTTTGAGCGATCTTTATCTTTACGCTCAAAAAACCAAGGCCATGGATGAAATTACCAGTTCGGAGGTTTATTTCAGCGCCACCAAAACTCAGCTTAACAACGATCGTTTCCAAATTGATTTTTATCTGTCGGCCAAAGACGGCATGAAAGTAGACGGAGCCGATCTGGTACTAAATACCAGCCAGAATTTGATCATTAAAAAAATCACTCAAGGTCAGGTGTTTCCCCAATACCCGCGCTTGGTTCACGATAATCAGAACGCGACTGTTACCGGCCTGGCGTCTTTGGCTGGCAATATGATAAAACTAGGCCAACCCAATCGCCTTTTTGCCAGTTTGATTGTCGAAAAAGTGATTTTCAATCAACCGGCCAAAATAACAATCGACCAGTCCTCGACCAAAGCCAATCTCAACGGTGAAGCCGTTCTTAATCAAAGCGTCAGTTTAAAAGAAATTAATTTGTAATGAAAAACAAAGTGGGATTTTTGATTTTTGTTTTGAGTTTACTTCTTTTTATGTATTTGGGCACACTGTTTGCTTATCGCTCTCGCGCCAGCGGCGTCAATCTGGAACTCAAACTCAAACTCCAGGGTTTGTTTGCCCTTGACACCAAAATCAAACTCCGGGTTGACGTTTACAACAGTACCGGCAAAGTGGCTCAATTCGATAATGTTTTACTCAACTATACCAATAACAATTTATTTGAGGGTCTGGTTATTTTGGAGCAAAATCTCGATCTCAATGTCCCTTATGCTTTGTTTATCAAGCCGGAAAATTATTTAGGTCAACTCTTCTGCAGCGCCACCAAATCCGGATCAAGTTGCCAGTATCCGGAACTGATTTTAACTAACAGCCTTAATCAGCTTGATTTGTCGACCAAGCTCTTTTATGCCGGTGATCTTGCCCCTCAGGATGGGAAAGTCGATTCCGGCGATCTGTCCACTATTTTTGCCAATATCGGTAAAACCGGCCCGACCGCTGACATTAATCTGGATAAAATTGTCAACGGTGTCGACTACGCTTTGGCTCAAAAAACTTTGAGTTTAAACAAAAATGATGATCAAATCACCTTAGAGGCTCCGGTTACACCCACTACTCCACCTGGCCCAACCGGCTCACCACCAACTGGTTTCCCCACTCCAATCCCCACGACAGTTCCGGTACCAACCAGTACGCCTACTCCAACCCCGGTTCCTCAAAGTGGCCGCGGCCGCTGCAACGGCATCGTCACCGGACAGGTAAGAATCAGTTATCTTGGCCAAACCGAATGCCGAGTTCTTAACGAAACCGATTATCGCTGTGTCGACTCAGCCAGCGAATGCACCAATGCCGCCTGTGTCGACTTTACCAAAACTGAAATTCGCTCTATGGTAGACCGCTGCGGCTATGGAATGGCCACTTTTGACGAAAGCAGTCCGATCAGTTGCCAAGCCAGCTATACCACTGATCCCTCATGCCAGGATCCGCCAGAAGAAACATCGTGTGACGACAACAGTCAAACTTGCCCTTAAAATGGTTGCAAATTGATAGCAAAAGAATTACGATTATCTTATATTTAATTTAGAATGATTAAGAAATTACGTTTATTATTTCGCAAAGTCAAAAACAAAGCCAGAAAACTGGGCTTGAGTTTAACCGTGGTCGTGCTTTTTATAATTGCTTTGGCAACAATTACCACTGTGGCCATTATCCAGGCCCGTCGCGAATCCACTACCTCTCGCGCCAGTGGAACTTGTGAACAAACAGTGCCCGCCTGCATTTATGGTTCATATATGGAGGAATCCGGCGCCAAAAACGCCTGTGGACCAAGTCTGGGGACAGATTATCGAAAATGTCGTATCGGCAGTACTTGCAAATGGGAATGTCTTAACTCTGATGGTGGTGATGATGATAAAAATTACGATTATCCCGCTTGTGGTACGCCCAATTATGGCTGGAAAAGCGAGTGTGAGAAAGATCTGGATGAAGGCAACTGCACCAGATGCACTAACGACGGCAAAACCGTTCGCTGGCACGAGGGCAAAGAACAAGATGACTCCGAAGATGAAAATGGGGACGGAAATGACAACACTACTCAGATATGCACGAGTACTAACTGTAAAACAGCTGACAGTACAAAATATAGTTCCGATACACCAGTTTGGTTTCCAAAAAGCTCTGATGTTAAAAAAGGACCACTATACGCTAATCATTATGCTTGTTCAAATAAAAAAACCAGTAAAACCTTAGCGCAGCTCTGTGGATCAACAACACAAAATACTTGTACTTCCAAAACTTGTGGAACAATTGATCCTGATAGTTACATCGATGGCTCACCACCTATTCTTGTTTTTATAGATAGTAATGGGATTTATTATCAAAATGAAGCTAATTGTGAAGAAGAAAGCCACCTTAAAACATTAGTTGAAATTTGTGGCAACCCACAAGCGGCTCAATCTACTTGTGAAGGCTCAAAAGCTTTATGTCTGGATATGGCAACGGCATACTACTCCGGAGCCTGGAATGGAAAGCTACTTTACTTTAAAGTTCTTTCTCAATGCAATACTTACATTAATAATGGCACAGCTACAGGAAGTGTGGATTCCCAAAACGACATCTGTAATCCTGTTGAAACAGCAGAAGAAACAACTCATACATTAGATCCCAGTACATGCACCAAGTACTGCCAATCGGGTACTACAAAATGTGAAGTACGAGCAAAAAGAAGTGACAATGGTTCTATGCAAAAAGTTGTTTCTTCAACATTTACAAAAGACCAACGAACAATTTGTGAAACGGCTCAAAATACTAACGGAACTCAATATTATGATTAAGATGAAAAAAAATATCAAAATATTTACAGCTATTTTCATTTCAATTTTAGTAACTGTTTTATTAAGCAATTACTTATTCTTAAACGGAACAACCTCTATTAATCAAGCTGGATTAGCAAATCTAGTCAAGAATATTCAGACATTGGCCAAATTACCATTTAATTGGCTAACAAGAAATAATAAAAAGAACGAATTAGCTCATACTCCCAGCCTGAGACCAACATTAATTCCGACAATTAACCAAGACCAATCTAGCTCGATAGCTCCCAGTTTAATTCCAACTAATACCTATCTCAGCCCAATTCCTTCCTTAATTACACCAGTTAATGCTACTCCCACAATTGGCCAAGATGCCAAAATTACACAAATTGCTCATGGCGTTTATAGCATTCAACAAGGCAACGTCACTTTCTTTAGAGTTAATAAGTCAGCCAATGCTTATTACAAAGAAATAACACTCACAAACGGAACAAAAGTTTTATTTTTTAATTACGAATGAAGCTGGGGCCATTTTTTTTTGACACCAAGGAATTGTTTTTGATTTTGCTGGCCGGATTGGTGTGGCTGGCCAGATATTTTGGCTGGGAGATTCCCCTGTTTGATTTGCAAAAGTTGCTTTTATTAATCGTCTTATTTTTGCTGGCCAAAGGGCTGCTGCCGGCCATTCACAACGAAAACTTTTTGATTTTGGCGTTCTTCACCCTTTTTTTGAGCTTCTATCTTGTTGAGCTGCAGCTGGTATTATTCTTTGTGATTACTCTGATTTTATTCAGGTTTCTGAAAGTAATTTAAGAAAAGTTTAGTAGTATTCTAGGCGCAAAACGCTTTTATTTTTCTTCTTTTTTCGCATATGCTATAAAAAAAGAAAGGAGATGATCCAGCCGCTCCTTCCAGAACGGCTACCTTGTTACGACTTAGTCCCCATCGCCGAACTTACCCTAGCTCCCCGAAAGGATTTTCAGGTACTTCCGACTTTGGTGGCTTGACGGGCGGTGAGTGCAAGACCCAAGAACGTATTCACCGCAGTGTAGCTGACCTGCGATTACTACGAATTCCGCGTTCATGAGGTCGAATTTCAGACCTCAATCCCCACTGAGAAAAGTTTTATGAGATTTGCTTCTCCTTACGAAGTTGCTAAACCCATTGTACTTTTCATTGTAACATGTGTGCAGCCCAAGGTATAAGCGACATGATGACTTGACGTCTGCCCCTCCTTCCTCCCCGATGATTATCGAAGCAGTTTCTCCTGACACTTGTAACAGGAGACAGGGGTTGCGCTCGTTGTCCCACTTAAGGGCACTCCTCACGGAACGAGCTGACGACAGCCATGCATCAGCTGTCCTATTGTCCTTACGGAATTCCCAACTTTCGCCGGGCGATCATTAGGATGTCAAACCTTGGTGAGGTTCTTCGGTTCGTGTCGAATTGAGCCACATGTTCCACTCGTTGTGTGGGTCCCCGCCTATTCATTTGAGTTTTAAGCTTGCGCTCGTAGTCCCCAGGTGGTCTGCTTAACGCGTTAGCTTACGCCGCTCCCGTCCCCAAAGGGGTGAGAACAACTAGCAGACATGCGTTTAGGGCTAGGACTACAGGGGTCTCTAATCCCTTTCGCTCCCCTAGCTTTAGAGTCTCAGCGTCAGTTAGTCTCGAGAAAGCTGCCTTCGCCGTTGGTGTTCCGTTCTTTATCAACGCATTTTACCGCTACAAAGAACGTTCCGCTTTCCTAAGAAAAACTCCAAGTCTGACAGTATCATGCCGAGTCCAGGGTTAAGCCCTGGAATTTTAAACACGACTTATCAAACCGCCTACACGTCTCTTTACACCCAGTAATTCCGGATAACGCTTGTGGCCCCCGTATGACCGAGGCTTCTGGCACGAAGTTAGCAGCCACTTTCTAGTAAGGTACCGTCAAACCCGCCAAAGGCGGGTCTTCTTCCCTTACCACAGCGGTTTACGACCCTAAGGCCTTATTCCCGCACGCGGTGTCGCTGCGTCAGGCTTTCGCCCATTGCGCAATATTCCTGGTTGCTGCCTCCCGTAGGAGTGAGGGCCGTGTCTCAGTCCCTCTCTGGCTGTCCGTCCTCCCAGACCAGCTACCCGTCATCGGCTTGGTAGGCTATTACCCCACCAACTACCTGATAGGCCGCGGGCTCCTCCCTAAGCGAGCAGTTACGCCCTTTCCCGCCAAAGGCGGGACATAGAGTATTACCCCGGCTTTCGCCGAGCTATTCTCTACTTAGGGGCAGATTCCCACGTGTTACTCAGCCGTCCGCCGCTGGACTTTCTCTTGCGAAAAAATCCCGCTCGACTTGCATACCTAAAGCACACCGCCAGCGTTAATCCTGAGCCATGATCAAACTCTTAAAAATGTGATCATCCCGACGCAAGGTCGGGAGGCCGTTATTTTTAGAGTATCACTCAAATAATCAATAAGCGTTTTGCGCTCAGATTACTACTGACTAGCTTATTAAAGAACTGTCAAAAAAAAGAATCACTTTGACGAGAGTTATTATTGTAACCGCTGAGTACAAAATAAGCAACTAGAATTTCGCGAACTTAATTATCACTTTGCTTAATACTTCCGGATGCTCAATCAACCAACCCAAACCTCGGATAACCGCATATTCCGGCTCGCTGACAGTTGTTATTTTGAGCTTAAGTTCTTTGGCCAAATACGTATCCAAATCGCCAAAATTGGCCGACATGCCGGAGAGAATTATTCCGTGGTTATGTACATCTTTGATTAATTCCGGCGGCGTTTCTTCAATGGCCTCGTGAATAAGATCGATTATCTGACCAAAATAAGGGTAAAGGGGTTCAAAAAGGACTTTTTTCTTAATTTTAATTGTCCTGGGCATGCCGGTCTCCATACTCCGACCGGAAATTTCCACTAGATCGGTGCTGTCTTTAACAATCGATCCCAATACCATCTTTAGTTCTTCCGCAGTTTTATCCCCTACCAGCAATCCATAGCGTAAGCGCAGATAATTTACCAAAGCCTGACTAAAATCACGACCGCCGGAAGGCAAAATCTTAGATAACACTACCCCGCCTAAAGAAATCAATGAAACTTCGGTCGTGCCGCCGCCAATATCAACCAGGAAAGTGCCAGTGTTTTCCATTACCGGTGCCTTTAATCCAAAACCAGCGGCAATGGGCGTTTCAATCAAAAAAACTTCCCTGGCGCCAGTTTTTTTGCCCACCTCAACGACAGCCATTTCCTCAACCTCAGTCAAACCCAAAGGCACGGCAAACAACAAATTAAACCGTGTTAAAAGCTGATTTTTGAAATAAGGCTCCAGGGCTCTTTCAATGGCTTTTTGCAAAAAAAACAGCACCGCGTCAAAATCCGAAACTCGGCCCCGCTCTATGGGATTAAAAACAATCAGGTTAGGCGGCGTTTTTCCTAACATATCGTAAGCCTCATCTCCGGACACAACAAACTCGTTGTTTTTGGTGTTTTTGACAATATAGACTTTCTGACGACTCACAATCCCCTTACCCTGGAGATAAATTCGGATATTGCTGCTGCCCAAATCAATGGCCAAAAATGGTGGCGTGCCAAACAAATCTTTAAACCAGCCCGCAACTGTTTCCAATAAATCAATCTGAGTCCGCTGGCGTTTACGCATATTTTATAAGTATACATAAATTAAAAAATAGTTATAATTCTTGTATGGGTAATTTTGTCTTTTATATTCTCTGCGCTTTGGTTATGGTTGTGCCTTTAATTTTCTCACCCCGCTCTTTAGAATTGTTTGAATTTCCCAAATTGCTAATTATTTACTTTGGGGCCTCGCTACTTGCCCCATTATTGATATTCAAGCAGCAAAAATTGGTAAAACTGATCTTTAACCGCAAGTCCGGCAATAGCAATCTTATTTGGGCTGCAATTTTGCTTTTTCTTCTTAGTCAGGCTTTATCCACTCTTTTTTCCATCGATCAACATGTCTCCTTTTTTGGCTATTACTCGCGCTTTAATGGCGGACTGCTTTCGCTTTTGAGTTATCTCATTATTATGCTATCGGCCTGGTTTTTTTTAAATTCCCAACGAGTGACTCAATTGCTAAAAATCATTTTGGGAACCGGCCTGATTGTGGCGCTGTGGGGGCTTCCCAGTCACTTTGGTTATGATTTTATCTGTTTGATCGTTATGGGCAGGCTGGGAACCGCTTGCTGGAGCAGCGACTTTATTCCGGAGCTGAGAATGTTCTCCACTCTGGGCCAGCCAAACTGGTTCGCCACCTATTTATTGGTCTTAATTTTTATTGTCCTCTATTTTTTTATTACAGGCCAATCACAATTGGACAAGAAAGTTAAACAATATTCGCCTTTTGTCTATTCTCTGATGTTTTTGCTTTTCAGTGTGGAACTTGTCTGGACCAATTCCAAATCCGGAATCCTGACGTATATAATTCTCGTGCCGCTCTATTTGATTGCTAATTTTTTTAATAAAAAAGAAAAACTAAAGAGCTGGTTACGCCAGAGTTATTTTCTTCCTTTGGCAATTATTGTTCTGGTTTTGTTTTCCGCTCTCTGGCCTGTTGCCAAACAGCTGACGCAATCTTTGGTTCCCTCACCTAATGCAAAACCGACTCAAAATCTTACTCAACCATTACCTAATACTCAGGCCATAAACATCACCCCTTCGTCCAAAATCAGAATGATTGTTTGGGAAGGCGCTCTCAAGCTCGGGCAAAAATATCCCTGGTTTGGGACTGGGGTAGAAACTTTTGCTTATGCCTATAATTTTACCCGGCCTATGGCTCACAACCTCACTTCGGAATGGAATTTTGTTTATAACAAAGCCCATAACGAGCTGTTGAACTATCTGGCGACCAGCGGTTATTTTGGTTTAGTCAGTTATTTATTGATGTTTTTGGTTTTTGTTGTTTTGGGAATCCAAGCCTGGAAAGATCCTTTGCTAAAAAACTTTGGATTATTTTATCTCGCCAGTTTGTTGGCCATTTTTATGATGAATTTTTTTGGCTTTAGCACTACTGCCACGAATTTACTTTTCTATCTCTTACCGGCTTTATTACTAGTCTATCAACGCGAGAAAACCAATCTTAATCAGTCAGTTTCATTAAATACCCAGCGCAGCTTAACCCGCGAACTAAGCTTTGGTCAATTGGCTCTGTATTTTGTCTGGCTTTTGTTTAGCTTTGTTTATCTGCTTAATTATTTTTCCGCCGACTATAACTACGCCCGGGCCAAGGAATATAAACAGACACAGGATTTTACCAATGCTTATATTTACGGTCAGAAAGCGCTTGATTTACGCAAAGAGCCGGTTTACCTGGATCAGCAAGCCGGCGTCGCTGCCAATTTGGCTGCGCTGCAGCAAATCCAAAAAAATAATCCTCAGGCTCAGGAATTCAGCCGGCTGGCGGTTGAATACAATAACTTGAGTATAACTATGTCGCCAAAAAATGTTTTGTATTATAAAACCCGGGCCAAAGTGTTTTATGTTTTGAGTATGTCTTATATTGACAAGCCGGAACTATCAAACAACTATTTTAACAAAGCCTTGCAGGCGCTTGAAAAAGCCAGAGCGCTTGCTCCCACTGACCCGATTATTCCTTACACACAGGCTGGGTTATTTATGCAAACAGAGCCTGAGAAAGCCTCAGACCTATTAAGAAAAACTATTGACCTAAAACCGGATTATCAGGAAGCCAGAGAGCTATTAAAGCAGTTGCAAATTAATTGAAAAACCTGAATAATAAATACATGTCGCGGGTATTTTTTTTATTAGGTTCTTTATTGATTCTAGCTACCTATGTAGTCTGGTCACCATCTCCGGCTGAAGCCACACTTTACCTTGGCCAATCTTGTAGTGTTATTAACTCGACAATGTGCAACAATCAAAATGATCTGTGTACTTGTCTTAATACAGCTGTTGGCAAACGCTGGATATGCGATACTGCAGCTGATTGCACTACCTCAATCACCCCGACACTGACACCAACCCTGACCCCAACTCCTACAACTGCCGCCACCCCAACTATTCCGCCGCCGGCAGCAACTGCCACACCAGTGCCGCCAACCCCAACATCGGCTCCGGTAATTACCGCTCCGCCAAACTGTTCCTTAAAAGGCTTGGGCGACGCCACTTGTGACAGTATTATTAATGACCTTGATTATACGATCTGGGCTTGTCAAGCAGCAGGAAATTCAAGCTGTGGTGCTCCGGATAGAGCGGCTGATTTTGATTTAAAAAACGGAGTCAATATTAATGATTTTGAAATTTGGCGCCGCAACAATATTAATATCAATCCTCCACCTCCCACACCCACGCCAAGCGGACCAGCCATGTATGATTATATGGACGAGGACGCCACCAATGTTATTGGCCAAACCGTACAGGATATTTGCCGCAGCAAAGGCTCGCAATGGAATTGTACCCCAAGCTGTATTATATATAACGACCCAACTTTCCCCAATAACGCCTTTTTGCGTATGACTCAAGGTGTCGGAGCTAACACCATGAGCGGCGATGACTGTTACTATGTTGTTCCGGACAATATCAGTTATATCAGTGTCTGTTGCGACGACAACGACGCCATTCCTCCGACGCTCACTCCTACACCATCGATTGAACCAGCACCCACAGATACTCCGCAATGTAAAAAATGTGATCCGGCTTGTACTTGCGTCTTTGCCGATCAGCAATGCCCAACAGAACCGGTTAATTGTCTTGATGTGCCATGGGCCTGTTCTTATAGTCCAACAACCGATCAGTGTGTGATGGTTAGCGAACAAAACGAATTACAATAATATGATGGAAAATATTGAGACCGACATTAAAAAACCAGAATCAAAAATATATATGAAAATTGGGCGATTAGTAATCATTTTGGTTGCCATTTCGGGAATGGTATGGCTGGTTAATCGTTTTGTGATCCGTTCCAAAGCAGCCTTAGACGTGGCCACCGTTGTTTTTTCACCCCGTACCCATTATTTAACTGCCGGCGAGCAATTCAGCCAAGCCATTCGTTTGAGTGCTGGTGAAAAAAAGATTTCCGCCATTGACCTGGTCATCAACTACAATCCTGAATTCGTGGAATATGTTCCTCAAGCCGAAACGCAAATGCTCAACTCCAGTATTCCGGCTCAATATTTTACTAATCGCATTATTGAAAAAGCCGAATCGGCCGAAAACGGTCTTAACCGAGTCAGAGTTGTTTTGGTTGCCAGTAAAGCCGAAACTGATCTTTTAAGCAATCTTGTTTTCTCATTGAATTTCAAGGTTATCAAGGCCTCGACAACGGTCAGATCGCTTATTTTAAACGAGCCCCAGTCTTTGATTGTCGGTACAACCGGAACTCTGGAGGAAAGTAATCATCAATTTGATATCGACAGCAGTCAAGCCGCCGCCAATCTTTATATCAGTGAAGCCAAAAGCTGTACCACTGACATTCAATGCGGCGCTAATGGCAATTGTACTTCTGACGCTATCTGCAAATGCCAAACCGGTTTTTACAACTGCGACAACAATTGGGACAACGGCTGTGAATCCACTCAAGCTTGCTCTTCTGTCAGCGGTGGCGTCAAACTGCAGTTGTTACTCAAGCTTCAGGGCATTAATAATACACCGGTGACTGCTCCCAAACTCAAGTTTAAACTGACGCTGGCCGGATCAGGTGACAATCGTCAGCTCATTGAAGAAGTCGAACTCACTGCTTCATCAGCCAATAACGGCCTTTATGAAGGGACAGTTTTGTTTGATAAGATCAAGCCAGAGGGTTCTTTTAAACTTTTGGTTAAAGGTCCCAAACACATTCAAAAACGTTTTTGTCACACTCAGCCAACCGGCGGCACGGCTTACCGCTGTACCAGTCAGGAAGGTTTTACTGTAATTGACGGAGTCAATGTTTTAGATTTAAGCCAAGTGCCTTTGCTAACCGGAGATGTCCCGATTCCCGAACAAGACGGGTTTCTTAATTCCAAAGATGTTGCTGCTCTCAAAAGCTGTATTCAAGCCCGGACAACCACTTGTATCAATCAAACCGACCTTAACTACGACGGCGCCACCAACGGCACTGATTTTACGATTATTTTAAACAGTATGGCCATTAAATATGATGATGAAAATTAATATAAAAACAAGATGAAACGCAATTCTTTTTTAATTGTTATTCTTAGCTTGATCGGTTTAATGTTTACGGCATTACTCTTTTTGCTGACTCAAAAACCACAACTGCTTGGCTTAAACAAGGGTACGTCCACCAAAAAAGAATCGGCCCAGGTTCAGGCAGAACTGGTTCGGGCTGTATTGTTGCCCGAAATCATTGAGGTTTCGGCCAACCAAACGTTTATAGTTAAATTAAGTTATCAAAACCTTAAATCAGCTTTGCAGGCGTCTGACCTGCTTCTTAACTTTGACACTGATTTATTGGAGTTTGTGAGCGTGACTTCACTCAATCCGGCTTTTATCAACCCAAGAGCACTTGTTAGTGACCAAGGTTATTTGGTTTTGTCTTTTGTAGAAAAAGATGTTCAAACCGAACCGGTGGCAGAAGAGTTGATGATGGCCGATCTAACCTTCCGGGCCGTCTCCTCTGGTAAAGTCACGATTGAGCCAATCCTAAATAACGAAGCCAACAGTTCAATGGTAATTGTGAAAGGACTGACCGACAACCAGTTAACCAATATTAATTCAGTTTCTGTCGTCATTAAATGATTAAAAAAACGTATCTAAGCTGGCTTTTCTTTCTGGCCATGACCTTTCTGAGCCTGGTTTACAGCCAGGCAGTGTCGGCGGCTACCCTGGAGTTTTCACCAGCCACCGGCTCCTATAGCACCAACGAAAACTTTAATGTGGAAATTAAGGTTGACACCAGCAGTCAGGACACGCAAAGCACCGATGCCGTGATTGAATTTGATACTACCCTTTTAAGCGTAGAGAATGTCACTTATGGCTCTTTTTACCCGACAGTTTTGCACAGCGAACAGAACGGCAAACTTTATATTTCCGGCGTAGTCAATGATGCCGCTTCGGTGAAAAATGGCGCCGGCACTCTGGCAACAGTCAGCTTCAAAGGCCTGACAGCCGGCACGGCCACTCTGAGTTTTGTTTGTACCACCGGCCGTACCGACGATTCCAATGTTTCCAAAAATGACCTGGACGCTACCGATTTGTTAGTTTGTAGCTCGCTGGTCGAGGGATCCTACACTCTTTCCGGCAGTACTGTCAGCACTCCCACTCCAACTAGCACCACCAATACAGGTACCGGAACTGACACTGGCACCACTACCGGCACCGAATATTTAGACGGCTCCGGCTCAACTATTCCGGCGACTGGTTTTACCGATATAATTGCCTTGCTTCCCAAAATGCTTATGGGCCTAATTTTTATTGCTATTGGACTCATCCCTTTGTTAATATAGGGTTATGAAACTTAATTTGGTCACCACCCCCAATCCGGTTTTAAACCAACCAACAGCACCAATAGTTAAAATCGATCAGAAAATTTTGGCAATTGTCAAAGAGATGAAGCGGGTATTAAACAATTGTACCAATCCCGAAGGCGTGGGCTTGGCCGCTCCTCAGGTGGGCTTGTCTTTGAGCTTGTTTCTGACCAAACCCTATCCCGATTCCAAAATTAACACTTACTTGAATCCAAAAATTATTGAAACAGCGACCCAGGAAAGTCATAAAAAAGACACTCTTGAAGGCTGTCTGTCAATAACCAATACCTGGGCCAATGTCAAGCGGCCCAAATGGGTGATTCTGGAATATCAAAGTCTGTCCGGAGAACAAATGACCAAGAAATTTAGTGGCTGGGAAGCACAAATTATTCAGCACGAAATGGATCACCTTAAGGGTATCCTTTTTACCCATCGAGCCCTTGAACAAGCCAAACAGCTGTATCGAATTGAAAAGAACAATCAGGGTGAAGAAGAACTGGTCAGTTTGGAGATTTAAAGCTGGGCATTCATTCCCAAAAACCGCATCACTTCTTGCTTTTTGTAGCGACGGTCGCCACGGGAATTAATCCGGATGGCTGGCAATTTGCCTTTCTTACCCCAACGTTTAAGCGTAATTTTGGAAACTCGTAAAATTTGCGACACTTCCTCCAGAGTCAAAAGTTCGGGTAAGTCGTCAAAAGACAGGTTTTGTTTCTGTTTAGTATTCTCTGACATTGTTTGCATTATAAAAGATATTTTAGGGGTTTGCAAATGGATTTAAAGAGAAGGCTTCTCTTGAAAAAAAAGAAGCCTTCTTGCTTATTTCAATTCCACTTTGGCACCGGCGGCCTCTAATTTCTTCTTGGCCTCCTCGGCGGCGTCCTTTTTGGCGGCTTTTAATACCTCCTTAGGCGCGGCTTCTACCAATTTCTTAGCGTCAATTAAACCCAAAGCCTGATCAATTTCACGTACGGCCTTAATCACTTGGAGTTTGTTGGCACCAGCGTCGGTAATGACAACGTCAAAAGTGGTTTTTTCTGCCTCTGGGGCGGCTCCGGCACCAGCGGCGGCGGGAGCGGCTGCCATCATGGCGGGTGCAGCACTGACACCAAATTTGTCTTCAATTGCCTTAACCAATTCGTTCAATTCTAAAACTTTCAACTCTTCAATTTCTTTTAGGATTTTTTCTACTTTACTTTCTGCCATTTTGTTACTCACCTCCCTTTTGAATAATAGCGTTCAAACTTCTAACCAAGTTGCCCAAATTGTAAGTTAAACTGTAATGCAGTTTCTGAATAGGACTGTTGAGTAAGCCGACCAGCTTTGACTGGAGCTCAAGCACTGAGGGAATGCCGGCAAACTCCAAAACCTGAGCCTTGTTATAAAGTTCCTTATCCAAAAAGGCAATTTTTACCTGAACCGACTTTTGCGAACCAAACTGCTCTTTAAGAACTTTGGTCGCGCTGATAAAGTCGTCTGTCAGAATATAAATCGCAGAGGTTGGGCCAGTAATGATTGCCTGTTCGTAAAGTGCCTCGGGCAATTTAAGCTCTTTTGCCGCCACCTTAAAAAGGGTGTTTTTAACAAAACGGAGCTTGGCGTTGATCTCAGCTAACTTAACCCTGAATTCTTCAAAAGATTTGTGAGTAATTGCTTCACTAGAAAATAGAATAATCGACTTGGCCTGAGAAAGTTCTAGTTTTAAAGCCTCGACTTGCTTTTGGCGAAGTTGTTTTTGTGATAATTGATTCCTGAATTTTAGTTTCATATAGCTCCTCCGAAAGTCTTATCCGAAAATTTTAGCCGGTGCTTTCTTCTTAGGACAAAAGTAATTATAACAAATGGAATAAGAGACGCAACCGGAATTTTATTTGGTGGCCTGAATAAGATTGGCCTCATTCTGCACGCCCATCATCGGCTGGCCCACTGGCTGGCCGCTTTTGAAAACGTACATTGTCGGAATACTCATCACGTTGTACTGCATGGCTAGCTCCTGAGCTTCGTCCACATTCACCTTCACCACCTTTACTTTCGGATTACTTTTGGAAAAGCTTTCCAAAACCGGCTCCATCATTTGGCAAGGTCCGCACCAGACAGCAAAAAAGTCAACCAGAACTGATCCGTCCTTATAGTCCAAAACTTCTTTCTTGAATTCCTCAGCGGTTTTTACATAAATCATCAGGCTTAAAGAATATCTAAAAATTGCCAAATTGTCAATCCTAAAAAAGCGCTTTTTTGTAAAATATGAGAGATGCAAAACTTATTGGTCATTAGCAGCGATCTTAATCGGTTTGAACAGTTTCTGAGTGACTATGCCAAAAAACAGCGGTTAAAACCGGCCAATATCTATCAGTTTGGCCTGGATCAACCGCTTTCGGTAGAGGAATTTCGGCAGATATTAAAGCTAGAAGAGCGCCATTTTGTTAATCCCACTCTATTTGTCCTTCATCGTTTTCATCAAACCTCAGGCATTATTCAAAACACGTTTCTCAAAACTCTGGAGGAACACCAAACTAATCTCGGTTTTATGCTCGTTGCCGGCAATCAGGGCTTGATTCTGCCCACGATCAAATCCCGCTGTGATATTGTCACTTTGCGGCTGCCTGAAACCAAACCATTAACTCCGGATTATCAGCAAATGGAGCAAACTGTAAGCCAACTTCGTGGGCAGCCCGGCTGCCTACTTTCAAGCTTGATTAAACTCGGCCTCAAAGACAAAAAAGAAAAGGCGCTTGTCTGGCTCGATTTGTTTCTCAAATACGGCTATTTTCAATTAGCCTCAACCAGCGACCCAATCTGGTTAGGACGCTGCTTAAAACAAGCCTTAATCAATCATAATCTGATTGAAATCAACAATCTGGAACCGGAATTAGCCTTAGACCAGGTGTTCTTGAGTTGACTTCTCGATTAACAATCTCTATACTTTTTTTATGTTCAAGCTTAAAGTCAAGCAAGTGCGTGTCGTGACTTATATTCTGGGCGCCGTCGCCTCAATTTTGATGGGTATACTTGGCTTTCGTTTTCTGGGGGAATACTTAACTTCCAGAGCCAGTGACAGCGCTCCCAAAAATCTGAGCATCACCGAAATTACTACCAGCTCGGCTGTGGTCAAATGGAGTTCTGATCAGGATATTCAAGTTGTGATCGAATACGGGACTTCGCCGACTTCACTCACCTTTTTTGCACCTGAAGCCACCCGAACCAAAGAACATCGGGTAGAATTAAATTTACTGACTGAAGCAACCACTTATTATTTTCAAATCAAATCCGGCGACCAGGTTTTTGACAACGGCGGCGTGCCTTGGACCTTTACCACTCTTAGCCAGGCAGAAGCTAATCCCACTCAGGCGCCGGCAGTCACCAGCGAACCAACTACGACCGCCGAACCGACAATTGCCGAATCCACACCCGCCTTATCGCCCACTATTGATCCAGCCGGCGTGACCAAAGACACCACTTGCAATCTTGAGACTTATAAAAACCGATTTTACACCGATGCGCCGGAATACGATCAAGACAACAACGGCGTGGTTAATCTAAGAGATTGGAGCCTTTGTAACGCCAAAGCAACGACTACTCCCACACCTTAAAGAATATTACCGGACGGAATCAAAAAACTAAGAACGAATTTTACCAGCGGATTAAGAATTGTAAATAATGCGCTCTGACCATTGGCAACTGGAAGCAACAAAAACAACAGTATAATCAATCCATAGCGTCGCAGACCATACCATTCTTGCAGCTGGCTGGCTGGTAAAAAGCCGGCCACCACCTGAAAACCATCGAGCGGATGAATGGGCAATAGATTGAAAATCCCCAAATAAGTATTAAGCAACACAAAATAGCTTAAAACCGCCATTAACAAACTATTTTCAATCACTCTAATCAGCAGCGCCGCCCCAAGCGCCAGCAACAAACTACTCACCGGGCCAGCCAGCGCAATTTTGGCTCCGTCGCGATCGGCATTTCTAAGATTAAAAGGGTCGTAAGGCACAGGCTTGCCCCAACCAAACCCCCAAAACAAAATAAACAACAATCCTACCAGATCAATATGAACCAGCGGATTGAGTGACAATCGGCCACGAGCTCTGGGAGTGGGATCGCCCAGTTTATCAGCCACCAGAGCATGACTAAACTCATGAACAGCCACCGAAATCAGCAAAAAAAATAAAGAGATAAAAAATACCAGCGGGCTGACCGAGAGAAGATTCAACATGGAGCCCAGGGAGGGAATTGAACCCTCGACCTTCCCCTTACCAAGGGGATGCTCTACCACTGAGCCACCTGGGCGCTTTCAACAGTTATTTATTTTACCTTATTTATACTAATCATTGCAAAGGCGGTTGTCATCTGTTATCATATTTCTCTATGGCCACATGTTATGTCTGTCACAAAGGAAAACTTAAGGGGCACAAAGTGTCGCATTCGGCAATTAAAACCCGTCGCTTTTTTAAACCCAATCTGCATGTTTTGAGCGTTAAGTTTACCGCTGATAACAATATTAAACAGGTTAAGATATGTTCAAAATGCTACAAAAAGATTAAAAATGATTTTTGGGCCGGTAAAACTCTCCCCTTTGTTCCGGTATCATTAACCAATCAACAAAAACTGAAAAGTAAAACTGTAAAAGTTGAACCAAACAAAAATGGCCAAGAAAAAGGGACAAAGAACTAAGCTGGGGCTGGTTTGCACTGTTTGCAACCGCCAAAACTACACTACAGAAAAAAATAAGACCAACACGCAAACGCCGCTCAAATTTACCAAATACTGTCTTAAGTGCCGCAAACACACTCCGCACAAAGAAAAGAAAAAGATAGACTAAATATACTACAATAAGAGTATGCAACGTTTTGTCTATTTCAGCTTATTTCTCTTGATCATTCTGGCGTTTTTTTTTGGACTGAATCTGGGAAAGCGCGTTCAGGAAATCGACACCCCGGTAAAAACCAAAATCGCCATCACCAAAATCATGGTCACCAGAATTGTGACTCCCACAGTGACAGTGACAATACCAGTCACCAAAGCACCTTAAGGATAGATGATATTCAGGCCAGATATCTGTTTCTGACTAAGCTCCAGGCCCAATAACCATTGCGCCACCCGATCCTTAAGAATCGCTCCGGACAAACGGGACGAACTGACCTTAAATTGAAAATAGCCCTGATCGTCAATCTCCAGCACCATTGAAAAATCAAAACTCTGATAAGGTAGCAAATTGGCCAGATAAACATCCGGCCTCTCCCTTAGAGTCCGTTCAATCGTTTTGGTTAGAGCCGCCTCAGGCCGGGTATCAGGCGAAGGCTGAACCGTTAGGGTCAAAAAACTGAATTCTTTGAGCACTCTTAGCTTCTGATCTCGTATCCGAATGGTATAAACCGTTGATTGGGTTAAAACATTGGTTGATTCAAGTATTAGGGTGGTTCCTTGAATTTTCTGAGAGTGCTTCACGTTTTTTATAGCCGCATCCATAAATTCAATAATGACTTCGTTTGAGTTAAAAGAACGATTAAAGACAATCTCAATCCCACTGTTCAAGTCGACATTATCCGCCCCATCCACTGGGCTGGTAGAAACCACTTTTAATAATCCCAGCGCCGGCGCCTGACTGATTGGCACAGCAGTTGGCTGATCTGACGGCTGAGGCTTGATGTTACTCCCTTGACGAACAGTACTAAAAATAATCAACAATAAAGTCAAGACAAACAATAAGCTGGCCAAGGCAATAATGATTAATTTCTTTTGCATATTTTGTTTATCATTGTACTAATTTTCATTGAACTTGGATTTTGACCTCAAAACACAGTCAATATCCGAACTATAAATCAATCTGTCCATACTCACGCTCATACTGCCGCTGACGGTCCAATTGGCCTCAGCCACCCGATAAGCCTGGCTGCCTTTGTAAAACTCCAAAATAATCATAATGTGGCCCCAGGGCGGCTCGGTATTAGCGACAATATCCCCGGGGCGGATTTGCCCCTTGTCAACGTAGCTATAATTGGGCGGCGGATTGCCAGAGCAATAATCCTTGGCGTTTCGGGAGGCCAGCATCCGCCCCATTCCCTGCTCAACCCCAATCACAAATCCCACACACTGAAGCCAACTGTTGCCATTGGCCGACGCTGATAAATCCAGATAGACATCATTTTTAACCTTGCCATCCAGACAACGAATCGGCTCGGCATCCTTGCTTTCGGGTAAAGTACAGTTGTTGCAACCTAAAGTACGTGTCCGTTCGTTCGCCTTGGTCCAACCGCAACTTTTACCTGCTGTTTGTACCAAAGAGCGGGCGTATTCCACGGTATTATCGCCCTGTACCGGCGGAATGTCCTCATCCGGATTTTCCACTCCCGATGTGGGCGTGACACTTCCCGGCTCTAACGTCGGAATCGGAGTCAGCTGACCATTAAAAGCATATGGCAACTGGCTGTTTTTCACGGCTAAATGAGTTTTTTCTGTCTCAGTCTGTAAATTAATGCCTAGAGAATCATCTGTTTCATCAAGCGGATCAACCGCTTGTGGCAAATAAGTGTAGCCATAGCCGGTTTGCTTGTCTGAGGATTTTTCAAACAAGCCGGTGAGAAAACTCCCAATCTTTTGCCAAAAAGTGACGCCTTCTTCGCTAATTTGCTGATTTTGAGGTAATAAATCAGCATGGGTATAGTCAACCTTGGGAGCCGGACAATTAAAAATACCTAAAATTTTACAGGATTCCTCTTCCAAAACCACGGCCTGAGGCTTTTGTTGAGAGGCAACGTTGTCCAAGACTTGCTTTGTCGATTCCCCCACTTGAGCCCAAGCCGAAGACAGAGTCATCAGCCAAACCAACAACAAGAAAAATAACTTGCGCATTAATAAAGTATACAAATTCCTACCAGCTGCCGCCACCACCGCCACCGCCACCACCGCCTGAGGAACCACCGGAAAAACCCGAGGAGAAGCCGCTGGAACTGGAGGTCGTGGTCATTGAGCTTGTCATGGTGTTAAAGGAACGACCCAAGCTATTGGCCAAAACCAAAGTATTGAAACGAGTACCGGTTTGGCTCTCGTACCAATCTGGCGTTTTCAAATCAAATTCGGCAAACCGTTTGGCCCAAATTTTTTCCACGCCAAAAACAATGGCATAAGGAAGCAGTTTTTCAAAAAGCAGCTGCTTTTGAGCTTGAAAAGCCAGCTGACGATCTTGGCTAATCAAAAAATTACGTAAAGACTTAACCATATTGGCCGTATCCACCCCAAGCGCAGTTTTTTTGGGCATAGCCATGCCAAAAATAAGCGCCACGACCAGTAAAAACAAATTGGCGCTGGACATAGCCAAAGCCGCAATCACCCCATAAAAAATTCGGATTGAACTAGGGTTTTGGGGGAACAGCTGTAAATGAACCACGGTCTGATAAAGGCTTTCGCATAATTGGCTATAAGCCGAAAGCATTTTTTTGCCTTTGATCCGAATTTCGGTTTTGCTGCCAAAAAGACTGTTTAGCAACTCCTTTTCATAATCCTGAATGTTCTTATCCTTACTCCAGTTCTTGCGGCGAATAAAATAAAGGTCGTTTTTAGCCCGCTCTTGAATTACAAAATAACCCCGCCTGGCCAAATCAACAATGGTGCCAAATAATTCTCTAAACGAAGCTTTTTCATCAATCAGAGTCCCGGCCTCCCCTGGCGTCAGCTCGTGCTTACCGATTTTAGGCGGACTAAACCAAGCGCTGGCTTCACCAATGATTCCCTTGGGATCGCGGCCGACTCTAAACCACTTAATAATAATCCAAACCGGATACGCCAGATACCAGAAAACAATGGCCAATAAAAAACTGACTGCCAAAATTGTCTTGATCACCTTGCCCAAGCCGGTTTGCCAAAAAGGGGTATAGCTAACTGGCTCAAGAACGGCTACTAGATCTTTGGGAAAGCCAAAGACAATTGTCAATCCGCTCCCCGGACTTAAAGGAATCTGACTCTGAAATTGAGCTTGGTTTTGACTAAAACCCTGATCACACAGTGCTTGAGTGCTGCCTTTTGGCCCGGTAAAACACTGAAGTTTAATCTGCCTGTCCTCAACTGCTTTTGGTAGATGAATATTGGCTTGGGTAGAAAGGATTGGTACTTCCCATTCCAAACCGGTCACGTTCCAATATAACTCGTCGTGATCGCTAAAATATGTCAAACCGCCTTTGATCAGATATTCGATAATATAAGTTTGGCGGCCAATAAGAGTTTTGTCTGCCTCACCAATTTTCAATTTGATTTGGTTGTTTTCAATGCTGGTCGTAAAAGGATAATTGACTTTAAAGTCAATTAAATCTAGTTTAAACTGCTTGCCCTCCTGATTGATCTTTAAATAAGGAATCTGCCGATAAATGCCATGCCTAGGTTCAGTAAAATCATAAATAATTTTTTCTTTAACTAAAATAGTGCCGTCTTGATTAATCAAATAGTCAGCCTGAAAGTTTATGACTGAATCAGCCAAAACCTGAGGAACAAATAGAAAAGCAAAAAAGCAAAGATAGACGGCTAATATTAGCCGTCGCATTACTGTAAATCAGGAACCTTGGGCGCGTCTGTGGGCTGAGCCGGAACCTCAGTGGGAGGCACTGGCGCTTCAGGTACAGGTGCCGGAGCAACAACCGCCTCTTTCAAACCAGTGGCTTCCAATTCCTTAACAAATTCGTCCTGAGTAAAACCCTTGACCACTTTTTTTCCCTTGGGACCGTTGAGGACAGTCACCGGCACTCCGGCAAAATTGTCACTCAAACTGAGCATTTCCTTAAGGGCTTCGTTGTCTTCTTCAACGTTTTTTTCTGAAAAAGTTAATCCTTGCGTAGTTAAAAACTCTTTCTCAGTCTTGCAGAAAGGACAATTAGTGGTGGTGTAAATGGTAATTTTGGCGTCACTGGCTTTTTTTTCTTC
>MGBO01000021.1:212864-271631 GCA_001788295.1 Candidatus Roizmanbacteria bacterium RIFOXYC1_FULL_41_16
CTCAACTACCGGAGCGGCCGGAGTAACTACAGGAGCTTCAGGTACAGTTTTGACTGCTTCCTGAGCTAAATTTTCCAAATCCTTGGATAAACTTTGTAAATCTTTGTTAGCGTCTTCTGCTACCGGAACCACGGGCGGATTCAAGGGCTGGTTATTATCTTGGGCCGGTACAACGGTCTGAGCTTGTTTAGATTGGTCGTTTTGATCATTCATTCTAACACTATAAACAAATAAAAAAATTTTGTCAACCTTTATTTAAAGACATTTGTGATCTTGGAGTGTCCGAACAATTCTTTGATGAATCTCCTGACGGGAAAGAAGTTGATTTTTTTCAATACAGTCGACTCTTACCCAGTGCGGGTTTTTCTTAAGTAGCCATAAATAGGTTTCATCGACCTGTTTGAGCAATTTGGTATTGCTTTCATTAATGTCCAGCTGCTTTCCTTTCAAATACTGGCGGCTCTGTTTTTGTTGAATCAGCTGCATGCTGATTTGGTAAGGCACATATAAAAACAAAACCAGATTTTCTTTGGGAATGCCAAACTCTTTGTACTCTAGCGTTTTTAACCATCTGAACAAGTTGTACCGCAAGGCCGGCTTGGCACGGGAAACCTGATAGGCCAGATTAGAAGAGGCATACCGATTACAAATAACCAGTTTTTTGGTTAAGAGGGCTTTTTTGATTGCCGGGCCGGCCTGCCAACGATCAACAGCATAAGGCAAAGAAATCAAATATGGATTCAGGTTGCCGGCGTCGCCCAGTTCGCCGCGCAAAAATTTACCGATAAAGCGGCCAAAAAAACTCTTGTGGTACTGGGGAAAATCAAAATAAGCGTGACTGATCTTTTGCTTTTTAAGGTAATCAAGAAGAAGTTTTGATTGAGTCGCTTTTCCGGATCCGTCCGTGCCTTCAATCACAATTAGTTTTCCCAAATTCTGACTCATAGAAAAAAATGATATCATAATTTATATGAAACGGTTGTTGTTAATTATTTTGAGTGCGGCTCTGGTCATTTGGCTGGTAAAACCAGAGATACTTTCCCAATTGGCCAATAATGCCGGCAAGCTGATGCAAAAAAGAATAAAAAAAGAGTCTCGGTCTGTAGTCACCAGCGCCGTCAGCTCGGTAAATAAGTATGTTCAGGAACAAAGCCAGGCCGTTTTGGGCGAAAAAATTGGCATTAATCTGCAGATTAAGCCCGACACTGAAATTGTAGACGATGTTCCGGACCAGCAGCTAGACAACATCATTCTGATTGATTATGCGACAGCCAAGGATCTTAGTCTGGACCTTTCTGCTAATCAAACGTATTATCTGGATTTGCGCAATGTTCCGGAGGGCTATTGTTTGTACGTTGATCAAATTAGTTATTCTGTCAACAAGGATGAATATTTGAGCCTGAGCTTTTCCAACAGCGGCAGTTATGATCTGGCTTTTGACAAGTGCGACAAGAAACTGCAAAAGTTTGGCCGGGTTGTTGTAGAATAAGGCTATGCTTAATCTAGAAGACCGGCTTAATTTAATCAAACAGGTCGGCGAAGAAATTATTAGTGAAGAAGAACTGAAAAAGTTATTGCAAGGCAGCCAGAACCTAGTGGCCTACGACGGCTTTGAACCCTCAGGCCAAATCCACATTGCCCAAGGCATTTTGCGGGCGATTAATGTCAATAAAATGATTCGCTCCGGCATTCATTTTAAAATGTGGGTGGCTGATTGGCATGCCATGGCCAATAATAAAATGGGTGGTGATCTGGATAGAATCCAAACTGTGGGCCGTTATTTTATTGAGGTCTGGAAAGCCTCAGGTATGAATTTAGATCAAGTTGAATTTTTGTGGGCATCAGAGATAGTGAAAGATCCCGATTACTGGAAACTGGTTTTGAAAGTCGCCAAAACCAATTCGCTGCGGCGCTTTATTCGGACGGCCGAAATTATGGGCCGGGCCGAATCTTTGGACACTCTCACCGGCGCAAATATCCTTTATTCTTGTATGCAAACCGCCGATATTTTTTACCTGAAGGCCAATATCACCCAGCTGGGCATGGATCAGCGTAAAGTCAATGTACTGGCGCGGGAGATTGGACCGCAACTCGGATTTTACAAACCAGTTGTCGTTTCTCATCATATGCTCATGGGCTTGGGAAAGCCCAATACTACCTCCACTGACAAAATCACCAAAACAATTGATCTGAAAATGTCCAAGTCCAAGCCCGACAGCGCCATTTTTATGACCGACACCCTTGAGGACATTACCCGCAAAATTAACAAAGCTTACTGTCCCGAAGGTCAGATAGAGGAAAATCCGGTTTTAGAATATTGCCGCTATATCTTGTTTGAGTCTTTTGACCGATTGAATATTAAAGAATTTACTATTGATCGACCCGAAAAGTTCGGCGGTACTTTATCTTTTAAAACTTACCCAAATTTGGAAATAGCTTTTGCTAACAAACAGTTACATCCCCAAGATTTAAAACAGGCCGTAATTGGCTATCTTGATCAATTGTTGCAACCGGTACGTAATCATTTTGAAAACGACGATAAAGCCAAAGCCCTATTATCTCAAGTCAAATCATTTCAAGTCACCCGCTAACAGCCGTTCCAAATCGGGAATGGAACGTATTATCCTGGCAATCCGAAGAGAGAAACGGCGTTATTGGTAGTTTGGGTTGCTACATTATTGCTGCTGATTTCTTTAAAAGCCGCCAATAAATCACAGATCAAGATCACGTTCTTGGGTTCGTTTAGATTGGGCTCCCCTTCTTTGCGAGCTGATAAAGGAGTCAAATACGGACTATCGGTTTCCAGCACTAGTTTTTCCAAAGGGACTTGTTTGATAAAACGCTGCTTTTTTTTACTCCAGCTAAGATCACCATCCACTCCTATATATATGTGGTGTTTTATCGCAAAGTCCAGCAAACGTTCGTCTGCCTCACAACAGTGAAATACCGTTCGATTTTTTAATTTTTGGTCCCAATTGTTTTCTAAAAGCGGTAAAAGCACCTCGACTGCCTGGCGATTGTGCAGGATCAAAGTTTTATTAAATTCCAAAGCCAACTTGATCTGGGTAACAAACAATTGTTCTTGCGCTTTGACAAATTCCGGAGTAATTTTATAATCCAAATATTTAGTCTGCTCATACTGATACAGATCAATCCCAATCTCGCCCACTGCTACTACCTTTGGTTTTAAAATTAGGGTCTTTAGATTGTCCAATAGCTCCGAAACACCCCCGGGGTGTTGGACAGCGTGGTGGGGATGGACGCCTACAGCAGCATAGACGGACGGATATTTTTGTGCCAACATTACTGCTTGTTGTGAAGTTTTCGGGTCCGCTCCCGGAACAATGAACAATTTCACTCCAACTGCTTGCGCCCTATTAATCATTACCTCTTCCCGACCCCGAAACACCTTGAAATTCAGATGACAGTGAGTATCAATCAGCATCTTGTTGTTGAATATACTGATAAATTTGATTTAAGCTCTGATTATATGGAAATCTGGGCAAGGCCCGATTTTCCAAAAAGTGCCGCAGTTTGTCGTATTTTTTTTGCTTGAGTAATAAAGTGGCATAATTCTCATAAGCCAAATAATAATCACCATTATTAATTGCTTTCAAATAAGCCTGCCGAGCCAAGGCCGACTTGCCTTGAGCCTGATAAGTAACTCCAAGATTATTCCAATTGGTCCACCAATGCGGCGCAATGATTGTGGATTTTAAATAATGTTGCTGAGCTCGATCATATTGGCCGGCTCGATACAAATAGACCCCTAAATTATTTTCAAAGTCAAAGTTTCCGGCCGCCCGCGGTTCATCCTGCAAATACAGTGTAAGGCCGTCGCGCCAATCTAACGTCCGCCAAAAACTCCGAACGCTAAAAATTGTAATTACAATCAGAATTACAGCGAGACCAAATTCACTTTTTATGTTTTTCCGATCCAATAAAATCATTACCATTGCTAGCCAGGCAAATAAAGGAAAATACACCCAGCGCTCGGAAACGGTCATGTCCAAAGGAACCAGTTGACTATGAATTCCCAGACCAATTAAAAGTAAGGAACCAAAAAACCAAAGCAATCGGCTTTTTTGCTTGGAACAAAAAGCTGCTAGTCCCAAAAAAAACAAGCCATCAATCAGAAGTGGCAGGAAAAACTCCGACCATGAAATTTGCTTTACAACCCAATGCTGAGAAATGGCCAGAGAAAAGGGCCAAAAAAACAACCTCAAATAGTAGAAAATGATTTTGGGCAAAGTAATCAACCGCTCTGGCAAACTTGCAAGCATGATTGGCGACAATTTGTTTTCGTTTAAGCCGACTCCGGCCATACCAAAACGTAAAATTAAATATAAACAAACTAATAAACTCAGATAAAGAAAATATGGTCGCAAGGCACTTTTTTTAAACCAGATAAAATAGGCCGGCAAGGCCAGCAAGAACAAAACTCCGGTTTCTTTACTTAAAATCGAAAGCAGCAAAAAGCTAAAAATAACCAACCAGTCTTTTTCGGTTAAGGACTGTTTTTTTCCAACCCAAAAGAAAGCCAGCAGACCAAAAAACATAAACAACACGTCTTGCAATCCCGAGATATAAGCAACGCTTTCCACGTTTCCCGGATGCGCCAAAAACAGTAATCCGGCAAGAGCGGCCCAATGAGGCTTAATAAATCGTTTCAAGATAAGGTAAATTAAATAAGCGTTTGCCAAATGAATCAAAACTTGCACCAAATGATAGCCCCAGGCATTCAAACCAGAAAACTGGTAAATGAGCGTAAAAAAGAACGGCATCATTGGTTTGTAATACATTCCGCCCATTCCGGCAGCGCCACCGGTATTAAAAGTGCTTTGGGTAAACAAATAAGGAATGTTGCTTAAACTGCGAATCGCCAGATTATTGACCACCTGTTCCTCATCGTCCCAGACAAAACCATTGAACAGGGTCGCTCCATAAATCAGCAAACCCAATATCAAAACAATCCAGGGAAAATATTTGATTAGCTTATTTTTTACGTTTTTTAGCATTTTTCATTTCCTTTAATTTCCACATAAAGAGTGCGCCTTTGTTGTTCGCGTTGCTATCCATCACAAACGAAAGCGCCTCGTCCAATAAGAACCGCGGCGTGGTTTTGGCCAAACGCAAATACAGAGTTTTGTGCTTGGGGTCTTCTAATTTTTGACACAAATACAACCCAAACGATTGAAACTCGCGACTGATATATTTACCGGACTGCGGATCAAATCGTTTTAATACTTTGCCGACCTGCTCAAAACCCATGGAGAAATTATATTATAATCTGCTTATGAAATATGTTTATCTTTCCTCAGGCTTGTTCGGCGCCAAAGTATTATCTAACCTAGATCCCAAACCCGACTTGGTCATTACTCAGCCGGATCGAAAAGGCGGCCGCGGCTTAAAACAAATAATTGTCACGCCGGTAAAACAATATTGCCAAAAAAATGGCCTTATAGTAAAAGGGTGGAACCCTTTTCCAGATTGCCAGATGGCGCTGGTAGCCGATTATGGCGTCATTATTCCCAAAGATTTGTTAGACAGGCCAAAATACGGATTTTTCAACATTCACCCCTCTTTGTTACCCAAATACCGCGGCAGCACTCCCCTGCAGTCGGCCATTTTGAATGATGAAAAAATCACTGGCGTGAGCATTATTAAAATGGACGAAAAAGTGGATCACGGACCGATTGTAGCACAGGAGAAAATTGCCATTAGTAATAGTGATACTTATTTAAGTTTACTCGAAAAAACTGCCCATTGTGGCGCTTTGCTGTTTGCCGAATCAAACCGCCGCGGTTTGTTTGGGCCTGATTTGGCAGGACGATTAAGGCAACAAGATCACTCACTAGCCACTTACACCCATAAATTCACCAAGCAAGACGGCTATGTCCCAATTAGTCAGTTAATCCCCTACCTCACGCCAATATTTAAAAAATATAATCTGCTACATCTATTGCCCAACCAAGCGCAACAACCTATTAGCCCTAAAGAACTTCATAGTCTTATCCGCGGCCTTTCTCCCTGGCCAGGCGTGTGGACAAAAGCCGAAAACAGGGTTATAAAAATAGTTTCAAATCAAAATTCTCAGAACATTGAGGCTCTAGAGATTGTTATTGACGGAAAAATATATTTGTAATTATTATTTGGTAAAATAGTTCTTATGTCTGAAAAATTAAGGGTCGCAATAATTTCCTCCCTAACTGGCGGCCTTGGCCATTATAACGCTCATTTGGCTGAGCCTTTATCCAAACATTGTTTTCCTAAGTTTATTACTTATCCTCAACTCGATTTATTGGGTATGCCGACCAAGCGAATCACCGATGCTTTTGTCCGGAGCAAAATCAAATGGCCCAGATTCGACATTCGTGAAAATAATCCGGAAAGTATCATTGAAATTGTTGATTATGTAAAAAAACACGGAATCAAAGTAATTAATATCCATATTGGTACCACAGTTAAACGTAAAATTTCCTATTTTATGACTTTTTTAAAGTATGCCAAAGAAAATTCCAATTTGAAGTTCGTTTTTACTCTTCATGATGTTTTTCCCTTTGACGAAGACCGCAAACTTACCAAATTATTAGCTTCTTTTTATTCCATGGCCGATCATTTGACGGTAGGCAATGAATTTGAACACAAAAAGCTTATTCGTTATTTTAAAATTCCGGAACGGAAAATATCAATCATTCCACACGGTATTTACGATCTTTTTGATAACAACACGTATTCTAAAAACTTGTCGCGAAGCTATCTTGGAATTCCCAGTAACGTTAATTCTTTGTTATTTTTTGGGTTTTTACGCGAATACAAAGGTTTTGATTATTTAATCAAAGCAGCCAAGATTCTTAAGCAAAAGAAGCAAAACTTTGTAGTTTATGTTGCCTCTGGTCTCAAATATACTCCTAGGGATTTAGTAAAAAAATATCTGAAAATGATTAAGAAACTGGGCTTGGAGGATCGTTTTATTCTCAACTTAAATTATCTTGACACCTCGGATGTTGAAGCAGTATTTAAGGCCAGCGATTTAGTCGTACTACCCTACACTCATGCTTCTCAAAGTGGAGTGATGATGATGGCCTTTGGTTTTAAGAAACCGGTGATTATTACCGATACTTTTGCTGATAAGCACTGGGTAAACAACAAGGCTGGATTAGTTGCCAAGAGCAAAGATTCTTCCGACCTAGCTAAAAAGATTTCCTTAATGCTTAAGGATAAGGAACAATTGATTAAAATGGGTGCTTATGGCTACAAGTATTCTGAGGATAATCTAAATTGGGACAAAATTGCCAAGATGTACTTTGATGTTTATAAAAAACTTCATTAGATGGATACAGAACCCTCCATCAACATCGAAATTACTGAAAAACAATCTAATCTCGTTGGTAAGCTACGCAAACGACTCGCTCAAAATAAGCCAGCAGATGTGATTGTTTTAGACATGGATGGAACGGTGTATGGACTACAGAAAAATAAGAATAATGAATGGGAGAAAACAGGACAACCACATAATGCCGAGACAAGTAAAATATTTCGAGAAAATAATTTGCCTTACGGAATAGTTTCTGCCCGACCGGATTGGGACGAGAAAGCTGATCGTGAAATGAATGACTTAGGAATGGATACTTTGCCAGATTTTGTCATTAGCGGTGCCGGCACTCTATTATATTGGCGCGATACTCAAGGAAAATTGCAGCTTGATCCGGATTTTATTCATAAGTTACATGAACATCAAATTTCCTTGGGAAATAAACCGCAGCAAAACTATAACCCCCAAGCCATTTTTGAATTTTTAGATCAAATTGATTTATCCGGCCAGTTCGCTGGTCAGGGTTTTACCAAACATAAAATAGATACCAATAATGGTTTGGGATTTAATGTTGTTAGTGTTGATAAAATGCAACTCTCTAAATTTAAAGAATTAATTTTAGAGCTCAAAAAACAACTAAAAGGAATAAAGATTGAGTTTTCCGAAGATTTAAAAAGACTCGACAGTACCGGTGAGACTTTTTCCGGATGGGTACAGTTGGTACCGTCTATTGCCGGAAAAGACGATGCTCTACGCTATACATTGGAAAAGATAAATCAGGATCTTGGAGCAAAACCCAGGGCTCACATTTTTGGCGACGCCTCAGTTGATGTTTGGATGCTCGCCATGGGAGCATCTTCAAAAGATGAATATGAATGCCAACAATATGCGCTGAATAACCTTACTCCCTTAGCCAGAACCAAACTGGAACCAGTTATTCAAGTACTTTCTTCAAAAAAAGCAGTCGAATTGAAAGAAAGGGGGTATCCTCAGGCCAATCTACAAATACTACCTAAGCCTTCATCAGCAGGTATTCTTGATATCACTATGGAAATTGCGTAAGATTGATTTGATGCCTATTTTAAGAATTCTGATCGACGGCCGCACCATTAAAAACAATCCTAGCGGTTTGGGGATTTGGAATTTGCAATTAGTTCGCCATTTGGTAAAGTACGAAAACATCCAGCTTTTTTTGATTCTGACCAAAAACTGTGATTACGACTTTAGCAACGATGGATTACTAAGTCCATTTTTAAAAGAAAAATTAATTCTGATTAACTCCAATCATGATTATAAATTTGTCTCTTTAGATCGCTTTGTTTTCGAACAATTTCAGTTACCCAAAATTATTCAACGACTGAAAATTGATCTTTACCATGCCACGGATTCGTTCGGAATCCCAATAAATTTACCAAAAAAAATTAAGGTTATGCTCACTATTCACGATCTGATTCCCCTAACCCCATATCGGGAGTATTTAAATTGGCAACAGTTTCTTATATATAGAGTCTCTTTGTTTTTATCAATCAAGCGGGCCAACCTAATTACTGCTATCTCGGACAAAACAAAAACCGATATCAAACATTATCTGCAACCCAAAACCAATGTAGTTGCAGTTTACGACGGCGTAGACGAACCTACTCTCTATTCCGAAAAAATAATTGACAAAGCTTTTGTGCAACTCAATCAACAATATTTGCTCAAAAAACAACAGTATCTCCTCTATTATGGCGGATTTGGACCAAGAAGAAATACCGAAACTTTAATTAAAGTTCTTCGACAACTAATCGATCAACAAATTGTATCGCCGGATTTTAAACTGGTCTTGTCGGGCAGGATCAAAAACGCCAAAACCCAAGCACTTTTGATCCTTAATGGTTTAAAAAACCTGATTAAGAATCTCAAGTTACAAGACAATGTGGTGATCATTGATTACCTTATGCCCGAATCCAAGGCAGCTTTGATTAAAAATTCGTCCTTGTTTGTTACATTAACTTTGTATGAAGGATTTGGCCTTACGCCTATGGAAGTCATTAAGTACAATAAATACGCCCTCACCACCAGAACCGGTATTTGGCATCAGTTTCCCAGTTTGAATAATATTTTCATAATTGAGGATCCTTTTTCTATTCCTGAAATTTCTCACAAAGTCAGCCTGATTATTCAAAACTCGAGCAATCTGAAAGCCGATTATCAAAAAATGGTAAACTTTACCAAGGTATTTCAATGGTCGTCAATGGCCAAAAATTACTTTAAATTGTATGGAAAAATTATCAAAACAATCTAAGGTTTCGTTTTATACTTTTGCTAACAAAACAGATCAACCGCTCTTAAGGGCCATTAAAAATGTTTATAATTCTGTTGACAAATTAGTTGTGGTTCTTAATCACAAAAGCCTTGAATATAAGCAGATTAAGGCCTTAGACAAAGAAAATAAAATTGAGATCTATAACCATCGCTTTCGTAATTATTCCCAAATGCGCAACTTTGCTCTATCTAAGATTGAAAGCGGCTGGGTTTTGATCTTGGACTCGGATGAGACTTTTTCCGAAACTTTTTTAAAAAAAATCCCTCATCTAGTCAGTAGTAACGAATATTCAGGATACAAAGTACCAAGAATTCACTTTTACAACACCAAGTATCAAACTTTTGATCCCTTTTTACACCTAAGGTTGTATAAAAAGACGCCAGCAATTAAATATGTCGGTCAGGTTCACGAAATGCTGATGAACGTAAAAAAGGTTAAAAAGATTGTTGATCCCAAAATGGCGATTAATCATTACAATAGCCTTTCCGTGATGATTAAAAATAATAAAAAATACCATCAAATGCTTTTGGAATACCGGAAAATTGCCAATCAATATAAAGATGAAAATTTAATTAAATTATCTGATTTTCTAATCTGGTGTAACCAAAATATTGATAATCCGCTTTTTTTTGTTCATAAGAAAGGGTTGAAAAAAGTCCAGGAAGAGTATCAAATTCGTTTAAAGCAGATTTTAAGAGGCAGAAAGCATTACCATCGAGATATTATTAAACTTAACCAGCTTTTATCAAACAATGGTTAAGAATAAGATTGCTCAAATACTGAAGGCTAATAATTTCGTACCGATAAGATACCTTCAAGGAGAAGCTGAATATAATTATCTAGGGTTGCCCGGTTATTCAAACCGTTTATTCAATAAAAAAGAGTCCGTACTGATTGAGGGCAGGTACTTAAACAAACCGGCTGTGCTTAAAATGATTGTTGCCTACAATAACAACGCCCTGCTTTTTAAACGCGAACTCTATGCTTATCGGATATTGGCCAAGAAACAATTTTTAATTCGGAAACTTATTCCCAAATACTACTTTCATTCTTTCGATCCTTGTCCCTATGTTATTATTGAAAAAGCGAACGGTGAGAAATTTGGTGATTGGTACCAAGTTCAAGATAATGCTTTTGAATTGATCAAACAGTGCCTATCAAGACTAAAAACACTTCACCAATCCATTTCCTTACCTAAATACATTGCTTATCCAATTATTAATCGAGAACCGAATATTTTATTTATGAAACTGATTAAACAGCTGGCAATAACCGATTATCAAAACAAATTACGGTTGACTGATTATCTTCGGACAAAATTACCCCAGGCGCAAAGCGAGTGGAAAAAAGCGCGTAAGGGATTTAGTTATGGTGATTTTAGCTTGTCTAATGTGATTGTTAATAAAGGCTCAATTAAGTTCATCGATTGGGAGAATATTGGCAACGCAGTTTTGGGACATGATCATTCGCTTTTGATTTTTGCCGCTATCGGTTCTAAGATTGAGAAATCAATTGTTAATTTATGCCAAAATATCGCCAAAGACAATAAGCAACTTGAATTATTGAATTTTTTAGTTCTCTATCAGGTAGTTAAGAATATTTCTAAATTTAGTCACAAAGACAAAAATAAGTTCCTCAATCTGTCTGGTTTTATTGACAGACAAATAAATTAAAATGGACAAAATATGAAGGTCGCAATTTTGTCTCGAGGAACACTGCCAATTTCCAAAGATTCGATCAAAGGAACTGAAACCTGGGTTTACAATTTTATACGTAAATTTCCAAAAAATAATATAAAGTTGGAGCTATTTTCCTCCGGAGATTCAAAAGTCCGAATTCCTATTCACTCCCTGCACAAAAAAGCTTATTTTAACACTCCATCAATCAAGAATTTTAACTATCGAATTTTTCGTAATGCTTTAATCAGCCAGGCTTTTATTTACAAACCCAAATTCGATCTTTACCACGACAACACTAATTGTGGTGATTTGATAATGTCTTGGGCTCAATTTATTAATCGGCCGATTTTAGTTACCATTCATGGCAATCTATTCAGTCCTCATCTATCAATCTTTTTTTCAATATATAAACACCTTAACAATGTCTATTTTGTGGCTGTTTCCCAATCGCAAAGAAAAGCCATTCCTTCATTAAATTTTATTCGCACTATTTATCACGGAATTGATACCAATCGTTTTGTGTTTTCGGTCAGAGGCGGTCAATCTGGCTTCTGGGCCGGTCGAGGAACACCAGAAAAATCACCGGAATTGGTGGTTAAATTATTCAATAAAATTAAACAACCTCTTTATTTAGCCATAATTAGAGAAAACGACAAAAGTCAATGGCTCAAAAACAAAGTCTTAAAAAAAATAAAATCAGACCGAATTAAATATCGATTTCGTTTAAAAAAAAGTATGATGATCAAACGCTATGGCAAATCCAAAGTTTTGGTTATGCCTTACCAATGGGAAGAGCCCTTTGGCCTGGTGATGATCGAGTCAATGGCCTGTGGCACGCCGGTAGTGGCTTATGCTCGCGGATCGGTCCCGGAGATTATCAAAGACGGCCAGACTGGTTTTATTGTTAATTCCTCCGAAAAAGACAAACGCGGAGATTGGATTGTCAAAAAAACCGGTATCGAGGGTTTACTTGAGGCGGTTGAAAAAATCTATGCCATGCCTGAGGCTGAATATTTAGAAATGCGCCGCAATTGCCGCAAGCACATCGAAAAACATTTTACAATTGAGCGAATGATAAACGACTACGTTGAAACCTATAAGGAAGTCGTTGCCGACTATAAGCAAAAGAAACAAAATTAAGGCAGTAAAGACTGCAAAATAGCCGTGTTGCCGGTAAAAATCAAATACCCCAAACCACTACTTACTGTTAACAACAGCATGACGATAATAATTAATATGGTCGAGGGTTTGGCTGATGGCTCTGTTTGAATTTTGGCTTGGGCTTCTGGCTGGGAAGGTGGCGACACCGGCGCCTGTTCATGAGCTGGTTCGCCTTTATTGGTTGGTTCAACCGGACAATAGTCTTTTTGTGGGACAACTTCCATATTGATAACTTTACGGGAAACCCCAAAGAGTGTCAAGCCTCAAGTACGATTCCAGCGATTTCGGCAAATCTTTGCACCACTACGGTTTGGAAAAAATCCAAACGTTTGTTTTCTGCATATTGGTTAAACTCTTGCCATAGCGATCGGCCGGCTAAAAAACCCACAGCGCCATTTCTTATCGCTATTTTCAACTGCTCTCTGAAATTAGCAAAAGAGTCGCCTTTGGTTAACAAAATCCAAGGGGTTTTTTTTAGAAGTTTGCTGATTTGAAAACAAGCGACCGGATCACCCGGATATTCTAGTTTAAATACGTCCGGAATAATTCCTGCTTCGAGAAATTGATACACAGAGTCCAGAACTAATTCGGGCTTATGCGAATTATAATTTTCGATTGAATAAGTGACCAGCTCCAAAAATAAAGGCAGATTAAAACGGCGACAATCTAAAAGCACCTGGCGGGCAATATTTAGCTGATGATCTTTGGTGGGCGCTGAGGGGTGATAATAAAGCAATAATTTAATTCCACTGGCGCCTTGATTTTTCAAGTTCTCAACCGAATATTCAAGCTGGGTTTTGCGACTCCCCTGCTCATCTTCATAACCAGTTTTTTCAATACACAGAAGATAAGGTTTTTTAATTGCTTTAGACACGGCGACTTTTTCAAACGCCGGCAAACCGCCGATGGAATCGATTAAAATCCCGGAAAACTGATCATAAAGGCTGGCAATTATCTCTTTTTTGATATCAATTACCTGCGGCAAAGTAACAGACTCGGGTGAGCTCGGATTAATCAGCTTATTAAAACTGCCCCGATGATCCAAAGCCAGCATCAGGATTTTGTTTTTTAGTGTGAAGTCAGAAATACTGGACATGATTTAAATATAGCAAATACTTATTTTTATAAACTCAAATTGTGCAAAATTTTTAGATTTTCTCTATCCGGCCCCTCGCCTTTTATCCCTGGCACTTCCATAATAAAAGGAATGTTTTTTAATACAGACTGGCTCAAAATGTTTTGGAAGCCGGCCCTGCCAATTAAACCCTGGCCGATGTTTTCGTGTCTGTCTCTTTTGCTATTAAACTCAGTCTTGGAATCGTTTGCGTGCATACAAACCAAATTTTGAATGCCGATCTGTTGATCAAATTGTTTTAACCAGTTGCCAAAAATGGCTTTATCTGCCACATTGACTCCACTGGCCCATAAATGCTGGGTGTCCAGACAGACCTTAAGTCGAGTTGAATCAACTTGGTTGAACAATTGCGCCAGTTCATCTAAACTGTTCCCGATCACGTTGCCGGCACCGGCGGCCGACTCGATAATTAATAACTGGTCTTTTGGGGTCGTTTCTAAAACTTTCTTAATTGCTTGAGCCACTTGATTCTTAACTTCGTCAAAACTTTGTTCTTTGCTACTGCCGACATGAAAAATAGTTCCAGTGCAGTTAATTTTGGCTCCAAAATTTAAATATTCCACTAACGATTTAACCGACAAATTTACTAAATATTCTTTGCTTGAGGCTAGATTAAGGAGATAAATTCCGTGGAAAAACAGTTGCTTTACGACCCTACTGGCTTTCATGGCCTGATTGAAAGCAGTTATTTGATCGTTAGTGTAGTTTGTAACAGTAAAGGAACGAGGGGAGCTGGCAAAAGTTTGAATCACTTCAAAACCCTCTTTTTCTCCCCGCCCAATTGCCTTTTCTAAACCTCCAGCAATCGAAACATGACCGCCGAAAATCATATTTTGATTTTGGGAAATACTGTTTGTTTAAGTAATGTCAATTCCGCCAAAGTAAAAGGCTGCAATACGTAATGCTCGCCGCTGACACGCTTTTCGGGATCGCGATTGTCTACCCCAATCCTGATTCGCCAAAACTCTTTGCTACCCAAAGACTGCTCGACACTTTCCACGCCGTTATGGAGTTTTGGACCTTTGCCCAATTGAATTTTGTACTCACCCAAACGCAAATCCAAATCGTCGTGGATAACGATCAGGTCAGCTGGTTTTAATTTATAAAACTGTAGCTCTTTGACAACGGCCAAACCGGAACGGTTCATAAAAGTGTCTGGCTTAAGCGTTTTGATTTGTTTATCAATCAGGTGATTTTCAACCAAATAATCAATAAAAAGAAAGCCGACATTGTGACGAGTTAAAGCATATTTGACTCCGGGATTGCCCAATCCCACCACTAGCTTCATTTTACGAGTGTTGTGAATCTGTAAATACCTGTCCAGGCTCCAGGCGGAACAAGGGCTCATTTAAACGCTTTTGATCCAGGTAATGAGCGACTAAACCCACAGAGCGGGAAAGAACAAACAGGCTGTTGAAAAATTCGCTTTTAATTAAAGTGCTGATTTGATCAAGATCAAGTTTTTCCTCAATTGTCAGAACATCCAAAAGCACGGCCGCCATGGTGCCGTCGATATTAAGGATAAGATTGGGTTTTTTAGCCAAAGTAATCGACTCGATTTTGAGCGCAAAATCCAAATACGAGTGCTTACTTAAAACCAAGCCTTTTCGCTTAAGCAATTGCACTCTGGGATCTGGCATTTCCAAACGATATTGGCGATGACCAATGCCCGGAAGATAACGTTTGGTTTTGGCAAAGTTTTCCACAATCTCACCGGGATTAGAACGATTGTTTACTCCCTCGAACCAGAGTTTTGCCGCGTTGTTAACCGCTCCGCCAAACTTTGGTCCGATCGTTAATAAACCTGCCGTCAGTGAACTTACCAGATCTTTACCGGCACGGGCAGTAATTATGGTGTTTACCGCTCCGGACTGGTAAGGACCGTGATCCACTAATAATTTGAGAATCAGATCAATTAAGGCTTCGGTTTTATTTGACTTAATCTCTTGGCCAAGCAGAAGTCCAAAAGTAATCCGGGCAAAACTTTGGCTTTGCGCCAGCTTTAATAACGGTTTGCCCAAAATTTGCACTTCTCCATTGACTTCTTGAGAAATAGTCGAGGTAAATTGAGTGTGAACTCGGTTGTTTAAATCAGTTTGGCTCATAATTGCTTAGTTAATTTTAACAAATCGCTGAATTTCTCAGTTACCAAAAAACCAGCGGCTTTGAGCGCCTGTCGTTTGGCCGAGGCTTTTTCCAGCTCGGTTTCGGCTTTGGCTTTGGCGTGTCCAAATTGCGGACTCTGAGCAAATAAATCAGCCACTGTGCCACTGATATGCACCAAAACCGGCTTAGTCAGTTTGCCTTGCTGTTTCAGTTTAATGAGTTCGTATTCCTCAGTTCCACCCAACTCACCATAATAGATAATGGCAGCAGTTTGCGGGTCGTTTTCTGCCAAAGTAAAGGCAATGGTAATCTCCGGCTGGGGAAAACGATCACCGCCGGTCGAAAAAGCAAAAGAAAGGTTCTTGCCAGCCTGGCTGACCAGATTAATTAATTCGTTCGTCATACCGCCAGAGGCAGAAATAATCGCTAACGTCCCCGGCTCAGACAATTTGACATTAATCAACTGCTCTGGCGTAATACCGGCAATCGGACCAAGTTTTAGCGATCCCGGAACGACCATACCCACACTCGCGGAACCGATTAATAACAGATCGTGTTTTTGAGCCAGATCAGACAAAGCCTGCGCGTGCACCTCAGGCACGTTTTCGGCAAACAAACTACCACCAACAATATTTTTTACTGACGTGATTAAATCATGACTACTGGTCAGGGTACGCCGGCCGGATAACAGATTAAGAAACCAAAGATTGCTCTTGGCATCTGGTTGTAATTCTTGCGGTTGAGAAAATAGCGTCAGCAAAATTTCCTGCCGACCCCAAAAATACTTAGCCTTTCCTCGACCGTTTCCCATAATTCCAATTACGCTTGGTTTTTTTTGGCCGCAAAGATAGTCAAAATCCAAAATTGATTGAATAATGGGCGAATGATTGCCCAAAACAATAATTTGGTTGTTAGTATTTCTGATTTGTTTAAGGCTGATCATTGTTCTTTTCTTAATATCTTCACTGCTAATTTGATTACTTCGGTCAAAACGGCTGAGGAGTCCAAAACTGTACCATACAAGCCACTGTCTTTGAGAAACCTAGCCATCAGTGCCAAGCCTTGTTTTTGGTTTGGGCCACCACGACGCACAAACACCAAAACATCTTGCTTTTTCAAAGCCTGTTTATTCTCCTCAAGCGCTTTAATCACTCCCTGAAACGTTTTGGCAACATCAGTAAAATTAGCCACTCCACCGGCAATAACCAATACTTTTTGGTGACTTTTTGACTTTAGCAAATCAGTTAAAATAACTCTCGTGTATAAATATGTATCCTGCATGGTTGGATTGCCCGAATATTCTCCATAATTAGCCAGCTCCTGGCCAAAACCAAAGTCTGCCACTTCGTCTGCCAAAACCAGGCTGGCACCACCGCCTGAAAGTAACATCCAAACAGAACCATTAGGATTGAGCAAACGGTACTTTAATGAAGCTGGACTGGATTTGTCTAGCTTGGCAATTTGCTCCTCGCTGGAACTTAACTTTATTGGCGAAATCGGCTCAATTTGTAGATTACTCACGACCGGAATGTTAAGAGCAGCATCGTCAATTTCCACTGCCAAATCAAGAAGATATATCTGCTCATCTTTAACTACAAGCGGATTTATTTCCAGAAAACTAAAGTAATATTTATCAAAAATTGTCTTGAGCTTAGCAACAAGTTTTTTCACAATGGGATCGCTGATCGTACTATTGACCTGTTGCCAATGATCTTCAATTTCTACCCCTCCGTGAGGACTGTAAAGAACCTTGATACCATCCCTAACCCGTTCTAAACTCAAATATTGCTCTTGATTAGCAGTATGGGGAACAAAAGGCTCGATCAAAAATTGCGAAAATTTTTGCTGGCTTTTGGCTTTCACAAAGCTCCGTAACACCCCCGGGGTGTTCCGGATGGAGACAAGGCCTTGTTTGGCTCGTTTTTTAATGCCCTGATCCACTTTCGCAACCAATTCTACAGGGCCAAAAAAAGCCTCAATCGTGGCGGCTGTAATTCGTGAATCGACCTGTAAACCTTGCCATGGTAAATTAAGCTCTTTGGTGAGAATTTTTTTTGCTTGAAATTCACTGATTCTTACTCTGGCCATAATTGTGGCAGGGGCGGAGGGAATCGAACCCCCAACAAAGGTTTTGGAGACCTCTATTATGCCATTTAACTACGCCCCTAATAAACTGATTTATCTATTATACAAAACCGGGCTTGAAGTTCGCTTTTGGATTTATGTATACTAGAGGCAATGGCCAAATACATACCGGACATCAAAAGCCACCGCTGGGTAATTCTGGCGCCGGGCCGGCTTGGCAAACCCGCTGCTTCTAATAAAGACTATACTATTAGTACTAAAAATGGCCTCAAAGTCGCTCAAGAGTGCCCGTTTTGCCCGGGCAACGAAGCCAAGACTCCGCCTGAGATTGATAGTATTAAAAAGGACGAGTTGTGGCTAGTAAGAGCCTTTTCCAATAAATATCCTATAACAGATATTCATGAAGTGATTATCCACAGTCCGGATCATTGCCAAGACCTTGAAGATTTTAGCGATGAGCAACTTTTGGCCTTATTTAGGATTTATAAAAAAAGATTGACTACTTTGTCGAGTCAGGGCGTGCCGATTTTGTTCCGCAATCACGGCGTTACTGCCGGCACCAGTCTTCCCCACCCCCATTCACAGGTAATTGTTTTGCCTCAGCAAATCAACCTGGAAAGCCTGTTTTTGGAACCAGTCAAAAACATGGTTCTTGATAATAATCATTTTGTGCTCTACTGCCCGGACTTTTCTCAATATCCATACGAAGTCTGGATCACTCACAAAGACTGTTCCAAATATGAGTTTGGCGCCTCTGAGCTTTTGGAGATCAAACTAGAACATTTTAACGACGAGGAGTTGTTGGATCTTGGCCAGCTGGTGCAAAAAACCTTGAAAGGATTGCAGAAAATACTGGGCAAATTCGACTACAACTATTATATCGCGCCCAAACCGCCTTTTTACTTGCGCCTAATCCCTCGTGTGGTGACCCGTGGCGGCTTTGAATTGGGCACCGGCCTGTCTACCAATGTTCTGGATCCAGCTGTGGCGGCAGAAGAGCTGAAGAAGGTAATTAGATAGTTTTAATCGCAAATATCATAATCAGAGTTTTTTTTCTTTTGTAACTTAGCCCATTTTTCTTTGGTCATCTTACAGGATGGACACTGATTTCCTACTGGCGACCAGCTAACATAACCACAACTAGGACAAGTAAAAGGTTCGGAGTATAAATAATCGGCATAACCATACATCGAAAACCCAGCTTGAATAATCGGGCAAGAACCACCCATATAAATTAGTGGCATGGGCATTGTCTGCGATTGCCTGCCGGCTAAGCCAATTAGTTCTGCTTTAACCTGAGTGATTTGATAAAGCTGAGAAAGAATTTCTAAGATACGTGTTTGGCTGAAGTTATCAGAACTAAGCAACTGTTGATATCTGGCTAGCCAGAAAACAAACGCTTTGTCTTTTAACAAAGCCTGTTCTAGTAAGGCTCCACGATTATCGACAGAAAATCCTAGCTGTTTGAGTAAATCCTCGGTCGTGTGGCTGTCAAGTTGAAAGTCTTGCGGCCCGGCGATCAGTGAATTAGCGACTCCGCCAGAAGAATGATAATTAATCTTTAATTGGTTTGCCAATAACTGACTTTGATCAAGAGTCTGGCGATGTTCGTCGTAGCGCAAAATATGATTAATTACCTGCTTATCTTTGCGCTCAAACCAGAATAAAAAACCATAGTCACCATGATGCAAATTATCCGGGTCCGGAGGCGACAGTTGTAACACCTGATCTGCCTGATTTTTGGCAAAAAGATCTTGCATTCTTTGCCAACCCAATAACTCAGAGAGCTCTCGACTACCAGCCAAATTAGATTGTGCTGATTGAGACAACATGTCTTCCATCACTAACCCAATCTCCGGATAAACAACTTTGTCTTGATTATTCAACTCATAAACAATTTGAGTTTTTTTAACTCCGGCAGCAAACTCCAGTAAAAACTTTAACACTTGTTCTCGGCTGTAAAAAGCAATTTGGGCAAACTCAACGCCTTTCTGCTTTAAATTCTCTAGAAATCGCCGCTCTGCCGAAATGTCAAAAAAATTGGCAATCTGTTGTTCTAAACGAAAGTCTTTGGGAAAAAAGCCCAACTCTTTAGGATTAATATAAGTTTCTAATCTATTCATTTTTCTTGCTCGAGATCTAATAGATAAGAATTGTTTTCGGGCTTTAACCGTTGCGGCACAGCTCCCGAATAGCTTGTTTTGTCAAGCTTCACGGGATTCCATTATACCCTAAGGGGGTATACTTTACCTCTTATCTTCAACTAGCTTGGCTATTGTAACTAAGTTGCAAATAATATGCAAGTTTGGCAAAATGAGAGAATGGAATGCCCAAATTGCCAAGCTGAACTCAAACCGGAGAAAATCGGCAGCACTGTTTATTGGCGCTGTGCGAGCTGTGGAGCGCTCTGGTTTGACAACAAAGAAAGCGATTTTCTGAGCGAAGAAGAAGCGGCCAAACTTAATAAAATCAAAAAACAACCTTCGTTTAGCCGGCTAAATTATACTTGTCCTAGAGACAAAACCAAACTCAAATATGATGGCTATTATTACCGTTGTTATTCTTGTGGCGGTCTAATGGCTAGCTCGGCCTCAATTTTGGAGGAAAAAATGGCCAAGCGCCAACGACTAGCTTCTACTTTGAAAAAACCGATCAGCTTTAGTCAGATGAAAACCGTGGTTATTTTTGCCTTGGCCGTTTTGTTTGTGGGAGTAAATGTCAGCTTGGTTAACGGCCTCAGACACCGCTTGACTCTGGAAACCCAGGCACAGCAGGTAAAAAGCACTCTGCAAATCCATGCGGTCAATCAGGATAAGCTGGCGCTATATTTCAATACCGAAGAGCCCTACCGCACCACTGCTCTTTTTAAGAGCGCGGACAGACAATGGGAACAGGTAATTAACCCTAATTACAGTCTTAACCATTTTTTAATCGTCAGCAGGCCAAGTAAGGCCACCAAAGTCCAGGTCCGGCTGCAGTCTGTTAAGAACGAGGAGTATTTGACCGAAGAAGTGGCACTAGAACCACGCTAACTAACAGCATAGTGACAACAATTACCACCAAACTATAGAAAAGGCCGTTTCGTAAGTAAAACAGGTTGTGGCTGACAAAACTAACTAATTGATTCTTGGCGTTTATTAAGGGAACAAAAGTCACGATTTCCCCGATATATTTAACCAATAAAAACACCAGGCTGGCCAAAAACAATCCCACCACACTGCCCTCAAGATCTTTGGCTGAAGAAAACATTGTTAATCCAACTTGCAATAGTAGATAAATGTAGAGCGCCACAAAGACCCATTCCATTCCCGATTTGGAATAGGCGGTGGCGACCCAAATAAGAATTAAACCAAAAAAGACCGGCGCCAAGCCAATCAGAGTGCGCCGCAACGGATCGGTTTGCTCGATTTTCACCCCACCTAACTTGATAGAACGATCTGCTTTTATCTCCGGCATAACCGATATTCCATCGGTTCTCACTTGCATAAACTCGGCCAAGATCAAATGTGCCGCTTCGTGAATAAAGGTTCCGGGCAATAGAATAAAGGCCAAACCCTTAACTACAGCCGCCTCGTTTTTGAAAATCCGGAATAAATATTGACCCAGAATTTTAATAAAGGTACGGCTGGCCCAAAAAATCAAGAACAGCAAGCCTAAAATCTGCAGCAAAAGAATGGTCATGACCGTTTAAACTTGGCTTTGATCACCAAGATTAGAAAACTAATAAGCTTGAGTTGCCGCCCCAAACGCCAAGGTTGCCGAATCAGCCGGTAAAGCCATTCAAGTCCCAAGCGCTGCATTACTTTGGGTGCCCGAGGCAAAAGACCACTATTCATGGCAAAACCACCGCCCACTCCCACTACCAAACAGCCCTTAAAGAGCTCCTGATTCGCCTGAATCCATAGCTCTTGAGCCGGACTGCCAAAAGCCACGAAAACCAGACAGGGCTTGCTAGTGCGCACTATCTGTTTTAACCTCAGAATTTCATGGTCTTTTGGCTGTTTTATGTCGTCAATTGCCTGCAAACCCTGTATTTTAAGCTCAGGGTATCGGCGGCTGTAGCACTTGGCGGTTAGCTCTGCCAAATTGGCGTCTCCTCCGATAAGCAGGCATCTCAAGCTATGTTGGGCAGCATAGGCAATCAACCTATCCATCAACTCTACCCCTGGCAACCGCCTTAGGCTTGTCCCAGTAAGCAATCTCGCTGCCAGAACAATCCCCACGCCGTCCACAATGAGGGTTTGGCTTGATAGAACAAGCTTTTCAAACTCCTTCTGCCTGGTCATGATCATTAGGTTTTCCGGATTAAGGGAGATAATTTGGCAAAATTCACCCTTAGACAAGACGCCTTTTTTAATTCGCTCTAGGATATCCTCAAAATCAACGAAATTTAAGCTGTAATTAAGTAACTTAATTGGCTGCATAATCTTCAGATTGATTATAAGATAAAAGTACAAACAAAGAAATAGACTTTGGTTGCCATTCTTGTACAGCTTTGTTGAACTCTAATTGTTTATTAATTTGGTTGTTATATAAGTACATGTTTTAAAGACTTATTAAAATAGCTGCATAAAAGACATATTAACTATAGTCTTTACTACAAGATGTGATGCTTTGCTACTTTTTTTTCTGTTAGTGAAATTAAACATCATATTTTTTTATTAAGCTTTTTATTATAAGCTATATCTTCCCGGCGGCTTGTCGGTAAAGCTCAAAATTCTCGGCAATCAAACCCAAACCCCTAATCACACAAAGGAGCGGATCTTCAGCTACGAAAACCGGAAAGTTGAGCTCGTCGCTCAAATATTTGTCTAAATTGTGCAGCATGGCGCTACCGCCGGAAATAATCGCCCCTTTTTCGGCAATGTCAGCGGAAATCTCAGGCGGGATATGTTCTAAAACGTGCTTGGCAGTATAGCTAATGCCTTTCAGCGGTTTTTGAATGCTCTCGGATAACTCGCGCTCACTGATTTCGATGTGTTTGGGTAAACCGTAACGCAAATCCCGGCCCTTGACCAAAATCATTTTGTCTGCCTTGGCTTCCTTAAGATAAGCGGTTGCATGTTTAATTTTGAGCTCTTCCACCGAACGTTCGCCAATGATCAGATTGTGTTTTTTACGCAAGTGCCCCACAATCGCCTGCTCAATCTTGCTCCCGGCCACCCGCTCGCTCTGATAAGCTACCAGCTCGCCTAAGGAAATGACTGCCACCTCAGTCGTGCCGCCGCCGATATTGATAATCAAGTTACCGGAGGCCTCTGCAATTGAAATTTTGGCGCCGATAGCCGCGGCAATCGGTTCATCAATTAAGTAAACGTGCCGCGCGCCGGCAGAATAACAGGCGTTGGCAATCGCTCGTCGCTCCACTTGAGTGGCGCCGCCGGGAATCGAAATAATGATGTCTGGCTTAAAAAAAAAGTTGCCCAAGGCCTTATTCAAAAAATAGCGGATCATGGCCCGGGTAACCGTGTATTCGGCAATGACTCCATCTTTCATTGGATGCGTAGCAATAATGGTTCCCGGAGTTCGGCCCAACATTTCTTTTGCTTGACTACCCACGGCGACAATTTTTTTTTCATACACAGAATAAGCAACCACCGTGGCCTCATTCAGAATAATTCCTTTGCCCTCTAAATAAACCAGAGTGTTAGCTGTTCCCAAATCAATACCCACCCGCTTACTAAACATAAAAGCATTATATAGGATTTTGCCAGAGAGTAAATAATCATTCAAATAATACTACTCAATACTCATTAAGTATATCAAAGTAGATTATATATTCTAATCTAGATATGCTATAATTAACCAATGGTTTATTTGAAACGCTCGGCAATTGCCCTCCTGATCATTATTGCCATTCTGGCTGTTGCCGTCACCATCATTTTATTTGCCCGAGGCTATCGCTTTAATCTTAATAACGGTGAATTGGGCAGCAAAGGCATTCTCGTGGCTAATTCTGCTCCTAATAACGCTCAAATTTATGTTGACAGCAAATTTGTCAGCCTGACTTCGGATAACGTTTATCTGTCTCCGGGAAAATATCAAATCAGTATTCGTAAAGAAGGCTACAGCAACTGGAACAAAGAATTCACTATCAAAGGCGAAGTTGTTTCCAGAGTCGATGCCCAGCTTTTTTCGAGCAATCCTTCTCTCAGCCCACTGACCAACAGCGGCGTGGTAGGCCCTTATTTGTCACCATTAAAAGACAAGGTCAGCTATATTATTATGCCAAATGAAACTCAACTGACACTGGAGGAAAACGGCGGTTTGATGATTGGTAATCTCAAAACCGGTACCCTAAACTTTTTTAAACAACACAATTTATTGTTGCCTTATAGCAGCCTGCCCCTGACAATGGTTCCGGACAAAACCCAAGTGATTTTTAGCAACAATGAAAAAAATCTCTTGGCTTTTTTTTACGATGAATACGATAATCTTTTGGCTGTTTATCTGATGTCCATTAACGGCAGCCAAGGAGATTATCTTGATGTAACGCTATCGTATCAACAACTTCTTGACCAATGGTGGCAGGAAAAAACCAGTCTTCAACAAAAGATTTATGACACGGCTAAACCGAAATTGCGTAAAGTCCTAAACAATAATACTTATCTGGTTGAGGTCTCGCCGGACAAAAGCAAGTTTTTGTATCTGGCCCTTAATGACGCTCTTTTGCCTCGAATTATTGTGCCGGCACTGATCGGATCGGTTCCTACCAAAGAGATTCGTGAAATTAAGGCCGCCAACTTTTATGTTTATGACAAAAAAGAAGACAAGAACTTCCTGATTAAAAATTACTCTGACGAGGCCAGGCAGGAAATGGCTCAATTTTTAAATGAAGTTAGGCTCAGCGAGAGTCTGGCGCTTTTAGATTGGTTGAAATTAAATCAGCTTTTTAATCAACTCACCTGGTATTCGGATTCCCGACATCTAATTGCCAGCCACAACGGTACCATTTCGGTAATGGAATACGACGGCGCCAATAAGATTCTGGTGTATTCCGGGCCTTTTGAAGAAAACTTTTTGGCTGCAAGCTCGGATGGTCGGCTGGTTGTCTTAACCAATATCAATCCCAAAAAGAACGTTTTGGCTGATCTCTACTCGGTTTCGATTAAATAAAACCCCAAACTTTGCTACTCTATATATTATGAAGCTTAATAGCCAGGTACTGCGAATTTTGTTCTTCCGGACCTTGGGTAATTTTATGATTTTGATGAGTTTGGTGATCATTGGAAAGACGTTTGTGCCGGCGCTCTATCAGGAGCTGGAATATGGTCTAAAACAAATTCGAAAAGTGACAGTTAAAGTGGTGGCCACTAAGCCTGCAGATAAGCCAGTTCCCTCACCTACTCCAAGCAATCCATTTAGCCGGCTACTAGGCCAATTTACTCAAACTACCGAAACAATTGTGCCTGTGGATACCCAGTTTGGAATTGTCATTCCCAAAATCAGCGCCAACAGCCGGATAATTGGCAATGTTGACACCAGCTCTTACGACGATTATATCCGGGCTTTGCAAATTGGAGTGGCGCATGCCCAAGGCACGGCTTTTCCCGGCGACAACGGCCATATTTATCTTTTTGCCCATTCTACGGATAATATTTTGAGCGTTGGCACTTATAACGCTGTGTTTTATCTGCTTTATAAACTTGAGCCAACCGACAAGATCCTGCTCTTTTATCGCGGCCAAAAACACGTCTATAAGGTCACCAGCAAGCGTGTCGTTAACCCATCAGAGGTTCATTACCTCACCCGGGCTTCGGCTGAGGAATTTCTCACGCTCCAAACCTGTTGGCCGCCAGGCACTACTCTGCAGCGATTACTGGTTTTCGCGTCCCCGGTGGTAAAATAGGATTACGTCCTCATAGCTCAACGGATAGAGCACAGGTTTCCTAAACCTGGGATGAAGGTTCAATTCCTTCTGAGGACACCAACCAACACCCCGGGGGTGTTACGGGCTGACAGAACAATCGAAAACCCCAAATTTTTTTTGAGGCATAGAAACTCTTGTCTTTTTGTAGTTTACGCGGCAAATTATTGATATGCCTTGCCGAAAAATTACTTTTAGCAATCAGGAAGTTTACCATCTTTATAATAAAACCATTGATCATCGCACAATTTTTGTTGAGCAGCCTTTAGTTCATTTATTCGTCGATTTAATTAGATATTATCAACCAAAAAAACACTTACTACGTTATTCTCATTACCAAAAGCTCGAGCCAACAACCCAAGATGAGTATTGGCAGAATCGGCAAGCAATAAATAATCAGCAGATAGAACTCCTGGCGTATGTTTTAATGCCTAACCATTTTCATTTATTGGTAAAGCAAAAACTTAAAAATGGAGTGGTTCAATTTATTTCACAAGTTACCAATGCTTTTACCAGAGCCTACAATTGCTATCATCAACGGCTTGGCCCAATTTTTTTGCCCCGCTTTAAGGCTAAAATCATTTTATCAAGAGAACAACTTATACATACCAGCCGCTATATTCATCTTAATCCGTATTCAAGTGGAATTGTCAAAAATATAAACATCTTAAAAAATTACCAGAGTAGTTCCCTACCAGAATATTTAATAAAACCTAAAATATGCCAAACGGATTTGATTTTGTCACTCTTTAATCTAGATGCCAGTAAATATTGGGAATTCTTATGTAACAATGCGGAGCGTCAAAAAAGTCTGGAAAAAATTAAGCACTTTGGAGCATAACATAAGCCCGTAACACCCCCGGGGTGTTATTTTTCAGGCAGGGTGACAAAGCGCTCCAGTTCCCACTTCTCCCAATCCTTTTCCGGCAACCAGAAATTGGGAAAATGGCGCCATTCGTTGTAGCCAATCGCGAGGTAATAAGCTTCCCAACCGACTTTTTTCAGATAAAGAGCGGCTTTTTGCGGTGCCACCGAAGCGCTGGAATACTGATAAAAAATCAGTTTTTGGCCCTTTAATTTTAAGGCCTTAAAGTTTTTTAACCAGAGATTAAGATCTGTTTGCCAAGGCAGATTATAACTGCTTCGGATATGCCCTTGTGCAAATTCCTTTTTCAACCTTAAATCAATGATTGCAATTTGACTGGACCGGGTTTGAATTTCGTGCTTTAGATCAAGCGGATCATAAACGGCCAGAAGAGGAGCCTGCGTTTGTAAGCGCCAGCGAAGCTGCCAAAGCGACAATTGGCGAAAAACAAAAAAAGTTAAAACAGCTGAGAATAAAACCAAAAAAATCGTCTTTAAATATCTGGCTTTATTATTTGACTTTTTTTTAAACCGGTTGAAAATCAAATTCCTAATTTTTTTGATCATTAATCTCAATAATACCAAAAAGACTAATTTTTATTCATACCGCAATGCGTTCAAGGCGCTGGTTTTTTTGGCTCGTTGAGCCGGATACAAACCAGTAACCAATCCCACCATAAACGAACAGGCCAGAATAAAAATAACCAAAAATATCGGCACGTAGCTCACATTAAGATAACCCACTCCGCTGGCTACAGCAAAGGCTGACAAACCCAAAGACGTCAACTCGCCCATAAAATAACCCAAAGCCAAGCCGCCGATACCGCCGGCAAAACCCATAATCATGGCCTCAGACAAAAACAGTTCTTGAATTTCCGCACTCACCATGCCCATGGTTTTCATACCACCAATTTCCCGGGTACGCTCCAACAAAGAGACAGTGAGCGTATTAAACATACCCAAAGCCGCCACTCCCAAAGCAATTGTGCCTAATAAACCTAATAACAACCGGATGTTCACAAACAGACCTTCGATTTGGGCAACAGTATCGGCCGTACTTGAGGTGGCGACTCCCAGTACTTCAATGTCGCGTCGGACTTGTTTAAGACTACTCTTGTCATTGGTAATCACTTTTAATTGCGAATAATTTTGCAAACCCAAGCGTTCCAGATCCGAAAGCGGTAAGTAAAAATACTCGGTATTATCGTCATTAATCAAACCAATAATCTCGTATTTAATCTCTTGAGTGATAAGCTTGCCCTCGGCTTCCTTAAGCAGACTCCGCACTAAAATAAAAGAAACCTTGAAGCTTTTACCCACGGCTTTGTTTAAAGGAATATCTAAATAGTTAGCCATGGCAGTGGAAATAACGGCTTTACCCGACGGCAGACCTCTAAACTTAAGGAAATCTTGTTTAGCAGTTTCTTTCAGCGACGCCGACACTGTGGAGCCCAAAGACACGAGCTCCAAGCCGCCGGACCCGCTGGCCTCCAAAACCGTGACCTCGAACTCTGAAGTCGCCGAAGGCGTGGCTTCTTCAGTCACAGTCTCGATTTGACCGCTTTGGGTCGCCACACCCAAAACATTGGCAAACTGCAATTTGTCCTGGATAATGATGGACCGCTCCTGCAAACAAACTTCCTGCCAAAGCTGATGCCCCTGATCATCCAACCGCGGCTGAACTTGATCTTTGGGTAACTTGTCGTAAAGCGGGACTTTGCTTTTGAGCCACTTCCCTAAATATAAATTATTATAGGAATCATAAGCGATCCGACCGGCCGGTGAATATGGAGCATACTCACCACCCCAATACTCAGTGCCAATAAAACCGCCCTCAATTCGCTTGGTGTAGCCCAAGATCTTGGCATCCAAATCGCATTGCGCTCGAGCCACAATTAGTTGATTAGGTTCGATATTAAACAAAGCCGTGGCCGAATTGATCAGCTCTCCGTATCTGGCCCTGATCAGCCTAGTGGTTGCGGCGCCTTTGACTGAGCCAATCTCCATGGTCAGCTCTGTCCCTTTATCCGAAAAGTATGAACCGCGCATAAATTGACTGGCCAATACCTGCATATACTCTTCAGTGACGGCATAAGCCAAAATGTCGGTCTTGGCATTGTTGTAATCCACCTTACCTACTACCGAAACAACCGGCAGCACTCTGTCCACGTTTTCGATGCCGCTGATTTTGGCCATTAGTTTCTGGTTGATCTTGACATCGCCGGTTTCACCCGGAACAACATCAGCCATTTTCAGCTCGTCCAGTCGTGCCACTTTGCTAATAACCAAACGTTCGACTCCATATCCCAACGATAACAAATAAACAATAATGCCCACGCCCACTGACATACCGAAAATCGTAATCAAAGAACGTGACTTTTTGATTTTCAAATTATTAAAAGCCAGATTAATCAAATAATAGCGTTTGACTTTGAAGCTGCGCACCGCCTCGATTTTGTTGATAATCTGCTGGCCCAAACTATCGGCATGAGTCAGCAAACCCTTTGGCACTACTTTTTTCAAAACCGGTGAAACAATTGGCAAGTGAGCCAGAAATTGAACTGTCAGACGGCTAACAAAAATCAAAAGCAAAACAAAAAAACTGGCAAAAGCCAATATATTTTGCGGCAGATGAACCAAAGTGTAAAAGGCCGCTTTTAATATTCGCTGACGGGCTTGCGAATCAGTGACTGTGCTAATCAAGTTTTTCAAAAAATTATTTGTCATTGTTTATTTTAATTTAGATAAAAAGTCCTTGTCCCGAACATTGGCCTGCTCTTTTTTGTCCAGACCGCGCTTACCGCTAATCTTTAGTTGTTGCCCGGCCACGGCTTTTTGCTCCACCACTTCCCCATCAAGCATATGAATAAGTTTGTCGCCGTATTTAAGGTACTCCAGATCATGAGTAACCATAATAATGGTCTTGCCATTTGTCGCTAACTGACGAAACAAATCAATCAATTCCTGGCCGGAAACTGTGTCCAGATTACCGGTGGGCTCGTCGGCGACGATCAACAACGGATCAAGCGCCAAGGCTCGCGCCAAACTAATCTTTTGCTGCTGCCCGCTGGAAAGCTCCATTGGCATATAGTTGGTTTTTTCCTGCATTTGAACAGTAGCCAGTACTTTGCTGATTTTTTCCTTTATTTCGGCCTCGGCCACGTCTTGCAAATACAAGGGAAAAGCGACATTGCCAAAAACGTCGAGCGAATGAATCCAAAGTGGCTGCTGATAAATCATCCCTACCCGCTCCCGGCGATAAAGAGCGCGATCATCCTCATTTCCCTGGTAAAAATCCTTGCCTTCAATCAGAACTTTGCCTTGAGTAGGCGCTTCTAATCCCAGCAAACAGTGTAATAAAGTACTTTTGCCGCAACCTGAAGGCCCAAAAATAATCACAAATTCACCCTTGTTAATTGTAAAGTCGATTTTTTTTAGAACTTGGACCACGCCCTCCCGAACCGGAAAGCTTTTTTCCAAGTTTTGGATCGTGATTAAGGCCTGTTGACTACTCATTTTACTTTGACTCCTTTTAAGAAACCAAAACTTTTAGATAGATTGTCGACGACTAACTCCAGCGCGCCTTTAGTTGACTTAGGCGTAATCACGACCGTGTCTTCGCTGCGAGTGGCGTTTTTGGCCTTATCTTTGCTGATCGCCCGTAAATGATAAATGGTCGAGGGCCGCAAACCAGTAATCGTGACAACATGGTTTGAAGTCAGAGCTTTGTCTTCTTGGGTTGTTTGAGAATAAGTGCCTGAGGTTCCTTGAGCATATTCCACTTGTGTGGTTGATGGTTCGTCAGTATCCCAGGTAATCACTAGTTTGGCACGCGCCTCGTCGCCTACTCCAACCACTGTAGTTTCCAGATTAAAATTTTCAATTAAAGGCGGCCGGAAATCAGTGGCGGTTTTGACTTTCTGATCCGGATAACCAGCCTCGTTGCCAACCAGATCCTTACCGCTTACCAGCAAAGTATAGTCGGTCTCGTCTTGCAGATCCTGAATAATAACTTCGTGAGTTTTCTTCAAGGTCAGATTGATGTAGTCTTTGGCGCTTTCGGGATAAAGAGACGGATAATAAGTGATAATCGAAGACACATCGGTATTGGTTGTCCATAACAAACGCAAAGTGGCTTTGGGCATACCCACAACCTGTTGCACTTTGAGAGCAAGGATTTTTGGCACTGGCAGCGTTTCAAAAGTATAGTTATCAGAATAGTAGACATTGGCCTCGTCATCTTCAGCCTTAATTCTAAAGTTGTAAGCACTGCCCTCAGTCAGATCACTTAAAATAACAGTGTGAGTGGATTCATTTTTGGCAATGGAAATGCTTTGGCTACCGCCGTAATTAAGATCCAAACCATATTCAACCGTGGCTTTAATGGCATTAGCAATCGTAAAAGTGACATTGGCACCATAAATACTGACGTTAGACGTCGTCACTTGTGAAACCGTGGGCGCCGGATTGGTGGTAAAACTGATTTCATCAGACGAACCACTGTTGCCGTCCTCGTCCGTCCAAAGAGCTTTGAAATAATAGGTGGCACCCGGATCCAAACCGGTTAACTCAACCGAATGGCTGGTTACTTGGGTGGAACTGCCGGTTTCTTCACCATAAGTACCGGAGCTTTTGCCGTATTGAACAAATGAATTGCTGGTGCGATTGGTACTCCAAACAATAATGGCTGATTTGGTTTTGATTGTCGCTGAAGGGCTGGCAGTTAGGGCCGGGGCCACCCGCCAACGACCATCAGGGTAAAGGCTAACCGTGTCTGAAGAAATACCACAACCTTTACCGCCAGTGTAATTACAGGCATTGACACAATAATATTTGGTTTCTTGAGTTAAACCAGTATCCACATAAGAAGTTTGGCTGGTTGAGGCAATGTAGGTAAAGTCGGTATCTGAGGCAGCTTCACTATTGCATTCGGCATCCTCTACACTGGAACGGTAGATCCGGTATTCGGCAATGCCAGAACCGGACGATTCGGGCTGATCCCAGGACAAAGCCAGACGCCAGGCGCTGGTTTCTTTAATAGAAACATCGGAAATGTCTAAATTCCGCGGCACGCCCGGTGAAGACGTTGACGACGTAAAAGTGATTGAGGAATAATTATTGTAGTCAAGATTGCCAGCCTCATCCTCAGCAACGACATAAAGCGTATTTTGGCCCGGATCTTGAGCATAAGCGCCTTTGCTTAAATAAGTGACAGCCAAACCAAGGGCGTTTTCGGCCGTATCGGCTGAGGGCAGACGATTAATCCAGTAATGATAACGCAAACTGGCTTGCTGACCGTAATAGATTGACGGCGGATCCCAAGCAAAGGCAAATTCGTTCACAGTATTACTACTGCCACTTACCGGATACGTAATCCGTAAATTAGTCGGCGCGCCGGCCGCTGTTCCGGAATAATAATAAGAGGCAGTCACCCAACTTGAAGCCCGATTGCCAGCGTAGTCTTCGGCCTGCAAATAAAGGGTGTTAGTACCAGTTGTGTATTTCACCACACCGCTAGCAGTCGCCTCAACCGTAGACATCTCTGTGCCGGCCGGCCCGGTTTTGTACCAATAGCGCCTGATTAAAGAAGCGCTATCAGATGCTCCAGACCAACTAAAGGTATAATCATTAACGTTCGTGTATCCTGATGGAGTAACGACAATTGTGGTCGGGTTTTCCGGAACCACGTTATCGTATTTATAGATAAACGGTTGCCAATTGGTAGGAGCAAAATTGTCTGAGTCATCAATAGCCTGAATACGCAGATAATATGTTTCCCCGGATGCTAAATTACTAGCAGTGTACTCAGGATCAATAACCAAAGTGCCGCTTTCTGAAGCATTGGCCTCACTATCAGTGCCTAAATAAACATAATAACCGGCAATGCCTGAGCCGCCCTCGCCGTCTGATGCTCCATAAGCCGCCTCGGCTGCGGCCCAATTAAAGTATGGCGCACTGCTATTAGCCCAAGTTTCGGTGGTGAGTGTCGCGGCCTGAGTGGCAGTGGTATAAGCATTAAAGCCAGTGTCTGACGGATTGCTTGGTAAGGTCACATCCTGATAATAATTCACGGTATAGTCACTAATGACACCAGAATAAATTCCGTCGCCAGAGGCCAGCTCAAATTTGAGCTGTAAATAACGATTGACCGCAGAATTAATCTTGTAAGTATAGTTATTAGCCACCTGTTTCTCCTCGGTCGAGGTGACCCAGGATGACCAAGTCTCGTTATCCGCCGAAGACCGGCTGCTCACGGTCAGAGTAGTATTAGTTCCTGACGTGTAAGTTAAAGCTAAATCGGCAAAACGGTAAACCGATGTCAGATCATGAACCAGTGAAATATAACTGCCGTTTTCTTCAAAAGAACTGTTGTTAGTTTGCATTACCAAAGTGTATAAACCATTGGTAAAAGTGTTGTTGCCGCCTGAACCAGGAATGACATAGATCTTGTCTACACCGTTACTGGCAGCAGCGCCACCGGCAGAAATGTAAGGAGCATAAACATCACTGATCACTTCCCAAGTATTATTGGTCAAAGAATAGCGCAAACAGTCTTTTTGATTCCAACCTCGGCAGGCATACAAATAATCGCCACCGCCATCGACCAAAAAGCCGTCGTTATATATACCATAGCCAGTGGGCAAATCAGCGACAACGGCATCATTCCAGGTATTGGCCGCAGGGTCATAACGGTAAAAGGTAAGGCCAGTACCACCACGAATGGCATAAATATAACCATTGCGATAAACCAGATCGGCGCCGTAAGACATGGTACTTGGCGCGTTAGTCAAAAGCTCCCATCGACTGGCCGCTTCACCTTGCAAATTATAACGATAAAAAGTATTGGCATTACCCCTAAGCCAGTAAATATATTGAGCGCCATCAAAAACCATGGCCGAGCCCACATAAGGATCATAGGGCGGCGGATCAGTGGTGATCTCACTCCAAATATCAGTGGCAATGTCGTATTTGTAAAACTTACGATCGTAGTAGTTTGATGTGGCGTATATTTGATTGTTAACACTGTCGTAAACTAGCTCAGTCCCGTAATAAAAACTTGAGGGGGCGTCAGCCATTTGCACCACTTCGGCCGTGGTTTCGTTATAACGGAAAAAAGTATTGTCAAAATTGCCCCGGGTAAAATAAAAGTAATTGCCATTGCCTTTGATAATATCGGCGCCGTAATTAAAAGTGCGCGAGTCAGAACCTCGATACCAGCCGCCAAACAAACCCACCTGTGGTGTTTGCCAAGAGGCCTTGGCAATATTGTATTTGTACAAAGTTTGAGCTCCACCACCTCTCATTACATAAAGCTCACCATTGACATTTTTCATGGTTGATCCATAAGAAATTGGACCAGGTACCTCGGTTAACTCCGACCAAGTTTGATTGTCAATGCTGTATTTATAAAAAAAGGTTTTGTTGTTGCCGGGAAAATAATAGACCGCATTGGTCGTGCTGTCGTATTCAATTCGGGCGCCAGACGATTCGATAAAAGGCGCATTGGGCAATACTAACCATTGATCGCTGGTAATACTATAAGCACTAAAACCAGTGCGACTATTACCCTGAATGGCATAAATGGTATCAGCCCCGTCGTAAGCCAAATCAGCGCCAGCCTGAACCAAATTGTTGATCTGCACCGAGGTGGCGCCGAAATCAATATTGGCTTTTTGTTCCCAAAGATCAGTCAGGGTATCATAACGATAAAAAGCGTCGTCGCCATTACCTCGTAAAGCATAAATATAACGATCTCCGGTTGAAATCAGGGTTGCCCCATAAGAAGTGGATTGAGGAAAATCGGTCGCCGCCGCATCAGACCAAGTGTCGTTGGCAATATCATACCGCCAGAAGCCACTAGTATTTAGACCTTTTAAGGCATAAAGATAGCCGGCTGGGCCTTCGGCAAGATCCGAACCATAATAGGCGGCCGAAGGTGTAACCGCTTTGGTTGTCCAAACGTCAGTGGTCAGATCATATTCATAAAAAGTGGTTGTATTGTAGCCTCGAAGTAAATACAGTTTGTTTGAAGAAGCAATATAAGCAAACTCCGAGCCCAAATAGACTCCGGCCGGCGAATACATTAAACGTTCGTTTTCCCAAAAACTGCTTTTAGAACTTAATTTGATTTGATCACTGGAGGTTGAAACGTTATCCAAAGTCCCTTGACTAAAATCCTCAGTTAAGGTTTGTGTCAGTGTTTGCGGCGGCGACACGCCTTGGTAAACATAAGTGAACAAGGTTTCGGCCGCGCTCACATTACCCAAACTGTCTTTGGTTTGAATAATCAGATAATATGTGCCGTTGGCCATTGGCGTGGTCACCATATAATTAGTACTGATTTGATAGCTCCCCTCTGTTTCGGGATCGGCCGTATTTGACGAACCAAAATAAACATAATAGCCGCTCACTTCTGTCTCAGCGTCAAGAGCGCCGGACCAAGTAAAATACGGATGAGCATGACCATAGCTATTACCGCTAATCAGGGTCGAGCCACCAACCTGACTGGAAAGAGCGGTAAGGCTGGAGGGATTGCTGGGTGGATTGGCGTCGCCGGTATAATCAACAGTAACAGAATATAAAACTGGTGTTTGAGAATTGTCAGAGCTGCTGGTAAAAGCCGCTTTAATCTGCAAATATTGATTGGGAGTTGAACTAATGGCTCCACCAGAAACTGTTTCCCAATCGGTCCAGGTAATTTGATCACTACTGGAGCGAGTCTGAAAGACCAAATCAGCGTCTCCCGGAGTCGCCATCGAAGTCGTGAGTGAAGTCCAGGAATCAACATGAGTCAAATCCAAAACAGCGCTGGTCCAGGTACCGCTAGTTTGATAATTATTGGCGCTCACGCTAAAGGTTTGCATTCGTAAAACATCCATGCCGTAGATTGAATAAAAATTACCGCTGCCATCATTGACCAAAGAACCGCCATTCCAGGGACCAATTTCAGTTGGGCCATAAGTAGCCATGGGCAAGAGATAGCGCCAAGAGTTATTGGCAATCGAGTACTCCCACAAATCGCCCTTATAATAACCGGCTTGAGCATAAATTTTGCCGTTGTAATAGCTGATATCAGTGCCCCAATAAGGCGCAAACGGTAAGTTGTTTAGCTTGGTCCAAGTATTTCCAGTAATTGAATATTTCAAAATTTCCGAAGTACCGTAACCGGACGTGTAATAAAGATCCGTTCCATCACTGATTAACCTGGACCCAAAACCCGCCTCAGCATTATCCGGCAAATCGGCAACAGCCACGTCGCTCCAAGAGTTACCACTGATGCTGTAGCGCCAAAAAGAAGTGGTCATCGAACCTCTGGTGCCATAAAGAAAATCGCCTGATCCCGGATAAACCAAAGCGCCTCCATAATAGGCATTGCTTGGCGCGTCGGCTAATTGAGCCCAGGAGTTTCCGGCAATATTATAACTGTAAAAAGCGGCGGTACTGTTGCCCAGATAAAAATAAATCGTACCGTTAGCCAACTCAGCCTTGGTATCATTGTTGAAATTGACTGTTGAACTGGTTAATGTTTCCCAGGTTTTTGAGCTTGTACTATAGCGATAAAAACCGTTCGCATTGTGTCCTCGATGATAGTAAACATAACCGTTGTCGTAAACTAAATCAGCGCCGCTTCCTGGGGCAATTGGCAAGTCAATCTCACCTAGAAATTCATTATTGGCAATGTCGTATTTCCAGAAGTCATATAAACCACTGCCCCGGAAAACATATAAATAACCGTCCGCCGCATTATAAACATTGCCCACGTAAGCCGTTGCCTGCGGTAGTGTCACCAAAGATTCCCAGGTGTTCGTACTGATTTGGTACCGATAGAAGCCGGTGGTTGAAGCATAATCCCGCATAAAATAAATATAATCGCCATTAATATCAATGTTGTGGTTGCCATACATCGGGTAAAAATCAGCCGGCACGCTGGTTAATGACGACCAGGTGTTACTGGCAATATTATATTTATAAAAATCCTGGTAATAGCCGCGAGGGACATAAAGCGAACCGTCTTGATAAACCATGTCTGAGCCTTGTTGTAAAGCGCCTGGCGGGTATGAAAGCGTGGTGAGCCAAGTATTGGTGGAGGGATCATATCGCCAGAAATCCTGAGTCCAACCACCTTTGGTGGCGTAGATATAAGTGCCGTCGCTGACAATACTGGCGCCGTCTAATATTAAGTCCGGCAAATCAGCCAGGTCTTCCCAGCTATTATTAATAATCGAATAACGGCTGAATTCATTTTGATAACCGCCATAAATGGCATAAATGTAATTACCCATTATAGTTAAACTGGTGCCGTTGTACGCACCATGAGGGGCTGATGCTAGTTCTTGCCATCGGTCTTCGTTTGGCAAATAGCGGGCAAAATACCGGTCAAAACCAGCCAAAATATAAACATAGTTGCCGTCGCTGACAACTCCGGTTTGATTGGTCAAAGGAATTTTGGGCGTTTTCCACGAGCGGGCGCCCCAGCTACCGGCTGACTTAAGTTTGATTTCCCCTTCTTTACTGGCTGCTTCGGTATTGGTAAAAGTGCCGGTTTCAAAATCGGTTTTGGCAGTTAAAGTACTGGTAGTTGCCTGCACAGAATAAGGCATTATCACTGTTATGATCATAGCCATCAGTAAGATTGCAACTCTATTAATTTGCCGACTGTTCATGCTAATAATTCACTGGTAATTTTTGATAATTCATTCTGACTGATCACCTGTTGGTTTAATTTCCATCTTAAGCCGCGTCCGGCCTTGGGCCGGCCCCAAGCAATCACCAGTCTCTCCCCCAATATTTTTTGCCGCGAAAGCGAGGAAAATAACCCGCCCAAACTCTTGCCTTTGAGACCGATTTTGGCACCAGAATCGGTTGAGGAAATAATGCCTTTGGGGCTTTTGGCCAACAACAACAAAGCCCGCAACTGATTGGGGCTCAACCGATGTAACTTATCGATCACAGAGCTCATTATTAATCAGTATATTGATGCACTCAATGGATGTCAAGTACTATATATATAGATTGTATCTGTTCTATTACTTGTATCTAATGTATATAATGCACTTTAAAATAGACTATTAAATAAAGCTATTATCAGGATTTTGTCGGAAATCAGCCAACCATTACTTCTTCGTCGGTTCGGCGATATTTGAGAATTTCCTCTTTTTTAAACCATAAAGGAATTTCGTATTTCGCCTCCTCCACTGTGCCTGAAGCGTGCATCATGTTGCGAATGGCGCGCTTGGCGGTATTTGCCAAAAAGGACGAGTCAAAAGCAAAGTCGCCGCGAATGGTGCCCGGAGGCGCGATCAAAGGCAAAGTGTGACCGCAAAGTTTGCGGACGAGCTCAACGCTGTGCGGCGCTTCCAGAACATAGGCCATTACCGGGCCTTCCTGAATATAACCGATCAGCCACTCTCTAATCATTTTACCGATCTCAAGCGGACTGTCTGTGCCTAATTTTTCAACCGGATCAGCGCCCATTTGCGCATAATTTTCCAAGGTTTTGTTACCCATCCCTTTGAGAAATTCTTCCCGGTCGGCCGGATAGTGTTTTACAGCCAATTCCTGACTGACTCGGGTTAATTTGGCGGCCACAATTTTTAGGCCGGTTTTTTCAAAACGAGAAGTAATTTCACCCACCAAACCGCGCGCCACGCCATCGAATTTGACCAAGACTAAAGTTTGCTCCATATATTTATTAAATTAATAATTATTTATATTTTAACTAAATTTTGATCTTTTTGTGCGGACTAATTAAGGCCAAATTCAGTTTATCCGGTTTTAAGATCTGCTTTGCCAGCTCAATCACCTCTTCCAAACTCACCTGATCAATTTTATTAAGAACCGTTTCCAAATCTTTTTCCGACTGATCAAATAATTCCCGTTTGCCAAAAAAAGAGGCCAGATCAAATGAATCCTCGAGCGCCAAAATCGTGCGGCCCTTAATCATTTCTTTGGCTTTGTTGAGTTCGTCTTTTTTTAGTTTGGCCTGAATTATTTTTTGCTGCTCCTTAATGATCAAACTGATCGCCTGCTCAATCTTCACTTGGCTGACATTGACGCCGGCGCGGGTATACATGTAGCCGGTTTCCTCGTAAAGCTCCATCCCTGATTGGATGTAATAACACAGCCCCCGGCGCTCCCGCAATTCATAGAAAAGGCGGCTGCTCATGCCGCCCCCAAGAATGGCCGTCAAAACATTAAGACCATATTTGTGACGACTGGAGCGGGAAAAGGCCGGATAACCAATCACAAAATGTGCTTGCTCGGTGGCCTTGGAGATCAGGTTTGTTTGCGGCCGGGCCTGTTGCTGATTAATGGGGACAAATTCTTGAGTGGGTTTTGGCTGCCAAGATCCAAACTTAGCCTCAATCTGCTCTTTAATAGTTGATTCCTGACCATTCAAACCACCGGCGACCACCAAGACCGCGTTATTGGGGCGGTAAAGACAATCCATATAATTGGTAAAAGTTTGGCGATTAAAACTAGACACGATTTCTTTAGTTCCGGTAGTGGGATAGCCCAGAGGGCTATGAGGAAAAATAATATCTTCAAAAACATCCCAAACCTTGTACTGTGGCAAATCCTCATACATATTAATCTCTTCAATAATAACTCCTTTTTCACGCTCAACTTCTTCAGATTTTAAAAGTGAATGCAGCAGCATCTCTGACAAAACATCAATCACCGTGGCAAAATGCTTTAAGGGCGCCTTAATCCAATAGCCGGTGTGGTCTTTGCTGGTAAAGGCGTTTTGCTGGCTGCCGATTCCGTCTAATAGCGTCGAAATGGACAAGGCCGACGGATATTTTTGGCTGCCCTTAAAAGCCATATGCTCAAAAAAATGAGCAATGCCGTTGTTTTTCTTATTTTCGTAGCGGGAGCCCGCGCTCACCAACAGCAAAGTGGCCACTGACGGAAAAGCCTGAGTATCCAATAATAGTACCCGTAGGCCGTTTTTGAGCTTATATTCTGTTTTGATCATTTAATAATGAAGTTTAAAACTTTTCCCGGAACATAAATGTAGCGGTATTTTTGCAAAGCAAGATATTTTATGATTGACTGATGTGATAAAGCCAAATTCAGGATCTGTTTTTCGTTTTTGGCAATCTGGTTGTCTACCTTTAATAAAGCCCTAATCTTGCCATTAATCGAAATGGGTAGATTAATTTCAAGTTTTTGATCGTCCAGAGTTATTGAGTTTGGCCAGGCTTCCAAATGGATTGAAGTGGTTTTTTTAAACACTTTTTGCCAAATTTGCTCAGCCATAAATGGCGCAAAAGGCGCCAGCAATTTTAAGAACTTTTCGGCGTTGTGTTGCGCTAACCTTGTTTTTTGCCAGTCGTTGACAAACTCCATTAAGGTCGAAATTGCGGTATTAAACTTCACGTTGGTTATGTCCTTGTCCACCTTGTCAATCGTGGTTTGAAGCTTGGCAACAAGCGTTGAGTCCTCTTCGGCCGCTGTCTTGGCTATCTTAGCAGAGTCATTCAACAACTGATAAACTTTTTGCAAGAAGCGCCTGGCACCAAGCAAATTATTAGTAGACCAACCGATTTCCTGAGAAAAAGGCGCCATGAACATCTCGTAAAGCCTCAAACTATCAGCTCCGTACTTCTCCACCACCTCGTCCGGATTAATGACGTTGCCCACACTCTTACTCATTTTGCGATGATCTTCGGCCAAAACCATACCGACGTTTTTCAAACGTAGAAACGGCTCGCGAAAATCAAGTATTTTTAAATCATTTAAAACATGAACCCAAAAACGGGCGTATAAAAGATGCAGGACCGCGTGCTCGGCGCCACCCAAATACCAGTCGACTGGCAAATAGGGGGAATTGCCTATTGCCTTGCTCCGTAACACCCCCGGGGTGTGGTTTTGAGCGAAGTGGAGGAAATACCAGCAGGAACCGGCCCAGTTGGGCATCGTGTCGGTTTCCCGCTTGGCCGGACCTTTACAATGTGGACAGCTGACCTTCAGCCAATCGCCACTTTTAGCCAAAGGCGACTGACCATCACTACTGGGCTCGTATTTTTGTAAATGCGGTAGTTCCAAAGGTAATTCTGTTTCTTTGATCGGAAACCAACCATAAAGATTGGCACGAAATTTGAGTAGACGTTTAAGAGTGGCCTGGTAAAGTTGAGGATTAGTTTTATTAATTTTTTCTAGCTCTATCTCATACTCTTCTGTATCAAAATAGCTCTTTTTTTGCTCGGCACAGACTTTACAATAAACCATTGGAATCGGTTCGCCCCAGTAACGCTGGCGGGAAAAAATCCAGTCCCGCAAATGATAATTGATTTGCCAAAGAGCCAGTTTTTGATCAATCAGCCATTGGGCCATTTTTTGCTTGCCCGCTCCACTGGCAGACAAATGATTAAATTGATCAGAGTTGATAATTTTGTCGTTTTTAATGACCTCAATAACAGGCAGCTGGTATTTTTTGGCAAAGGCCAGATCTCGCTCGTCGTGAGCCGGAACGCCCATCACCGCCGCCGTACCAACATTGGAAAGAACATAATCAGCCACCCAAATCGGCACTGTCTGACCATTGACCGGATTGATAGCATAGCAGCCGGTGAAAACGCCGGTTTTGGCTTTTTCTTCTTTGAGCCGTTGCTCATCGGTTTTGCGTAACGCTTGTTCAACATAATCGTTAACTGCCTTGGGAAAACGTTTTTTGGCTAAGCCTTCACTCACCCATGAATGTTCCGGGGCCATGACCAAAAAAGTGACTCCAAACAAAGTTTCCCAAAACCTGGTCCAGACAGTAATTGGCTCTTTCGTATGTTTATCAGTAAAATGGATGTTTAAACCCTTGTCTTTGCCAATCCAATTTTTCTGCATTTGCAAAATGCCATTGGGCCAATTTAAATCTTTAAGAGTCGAAAGCAAGCTGTCGCTGTAGTCGGTAATTTTGAAAAGCCACTGAGGTAAATTTTTACGGGTAATCGGTTTGCCACATCTTTCGTGAGTGCCGTTAGCCAAAACTTCCTCCTCGGCTAAACCGGTACGGCAGCTGTCACAATAATAGACCGGGGTATTTTTTTTATAGAGCAAGCCCAAGCGGAAAAACTGCAAAAACAATTCCTGGGTATGACGATAGTATTGCGGATCAGTCGTCGATAACTGCCGTTGCCAATCGTAAGACAAGCCCAGCCGCTGCATCTGCTTTTTGAAATTGATAATGTTTTGCGGCACCATTTCCATCGGATTTTTTTTGGCTTTGATGGCCGCGTTTTCGGCCGGCAAACCAAAAGCATCAAAACCCATTGGGTGCAACACGTCGTAACCTTTCATTCGTAAATAACGCGCCAAAACATCAGTACCTGTATAAATACGAACGTGACCAACATGCAATCCAGAGCCTGAGGGATAAGGAAACATCGCCAAAACATAACGTTTTTTTTCCGGTCTTGGCTGGCTGGGTGTTTGGTAAATCTTGTTTTTTTCCCAATAAACCTGCCAACTATCTTCAAATTCCTGAGGAACATAAGCAGTTGTCATATCCAGAAATTATAGCAAACAAATTAAGAATAATTAGTGACTAAAATTGACGTACAGGTTGCGTTCGGCCGAGGCAACATTGAGAGTGTGACCATTTAGTTTCTCCATTGCCTCTCTGGCCTCATTTAGATTGCTCATTTCCACAAAACCATAACCGCGAGAACGACGGCGCTGATCTTTGACAATCTCGACTTTGGCCACTAAACCGACCTTGGCAAAAACCTGTTTGAGATCAGCTTCAGTCGCGGGATAAGGAATGTTGCCAACATAAAGTTTGTTATTCATGTTTGAGCTTGGACTTTAGAAATAATAATAGCACAAACGCGAAAATAAACAAAAGCAAAACCGTTTTAGTGAGCTTGATTGGCAGGGCCCAGAATTCGCTCTGACCAAAAATCTTTTGATTGGCGCCGGCAAAACCGATGTCAGCCGACAACTGATATTTGCCAAAATAAAAACCGCGAAAAACCGCGCTCGGCTGAGTTTGACAATGCCCACAACTATCCAACTCCCGTGTCGTCAGCAATCGTTGCGAACTGCTCAAAACATTAACGGCCAGCATTTTTTTGCTTTTATTAATCCCAAAAGGGCCTTTGACCTGAATCTTTGCGTCCGGAGTAATTAAAAACGCACCGGTATTGGCCAGTTTTAAAACGACCGGAACTTCGTCGGTAGGCTCAACCACTAAAAAAGTTTTGCCAAAAAGCCGGAACTGGTAACGCGGAACAATTTGAAACTGGGCCACCTTGACGCTCGACGGAGTCAGGCCGGTGTTAGTAACACTGATTAAAATATTGGCGCCAATCATGGCGCTTCCGCGGCCGGTAGTGGCCTGACTTGTAGGCGGCTCGCTAACCATTAATAAGGTGTAATAATAGTCCCCTTCAGGCGCGTTGTCTGTGGTTCGGATTTTCACAATTGCCTGAGCAGTGTCGCGACTGGGCAAAAAGAATTTGTCGCCCAGCCTTTTGTCCGAATTTTCCAAAGAAAAGCGAACTGGACCCTCGGCTTGATCCAATAATTGCAGATTGCCCTGATCACCGCGAGGCTTAAAGGAGACAATTTGAAATGAAAAAATGCCGGGATCGCCCTGATTTTCAAAATTAAAAGCCTTAATCAGGCTGATATCGGGTTTGCTTAAAATATGCACCTGTGGTGGCAAAACGCTGATTTTAACTTGTTGAGCCCTTGCTGATTGGGGCAAAACCAAAATTAAGAGCCAGATAAATAAATTCAGTACTTTGGCGCTTATTGTCAGCCCGTAACACCCCCGGGGTGTTGTTTGTGATTTTTTCATTAGAATTTGGGCAGGGCAATAAATCTTAATACGGTTTGGTAAGTGCCGGCTTCCTGGGTATTGTCGATATTGATTTTGGCAGTAATGACTGACTGGCGATTGCGAGCCGCCTGACTTGATTCCATAAAAGTGACTGGTGAGGTGGAAAACGGCCGGAAATAATCGGCGCTGCCATTGAAATCGGCACTGACATCGTGGCCGGTGACATTATAACCAAAACCATAGACAGCACTGGAAATCCAACTTTCGGCTGTATCGGCATCACAATACGGATTGTCGCAGGCCGTATCCTCAATCCAGGTATTGCCATCGAAAGTCTGTAATTTGTGATCCTGATAAACCATGACTTCATAACCTTGGCCGCGGTGAGTAATTGTGGCAGTGAGCTGTTCGGTGACTGGCGTGCCGGGAATCAAAGTGCCAAAATCCAGGGTGGTATCGGACAATTCAAAAGAAAAAGGATAAAGAATGTGAATATATTGAAAGCCGGCCCGAACAATATAGCCGTTTTCTTCCCAGCGCTTGGCCACGGTTTGGCCCAAGGACATGTCCAATGTGTAGTTAGGAGAACCAGTAGTCCGACCGCCCATATTAATGTTGGTAAAAACAAACTCGTAACTGTCTGAACCCATCCGATCGGCCATAACTTGACTGATTGACAAACTCAGAAAAACTAAAATAATCAACCAGAACTTAATTAAGTTTTTCAATGTAATCTTCAAAACTATCAAAAGCTTTTTCCAGCTCCTCAACTTTGTGCTTGAGGTATTCCAAATCCGAATCGCCCATAAAGTTTTTCAAGCGATCGTTGATGTCATCCAGATGACTCTGAAAAACTGTATTTAGAAAAATCAACGTCTGCTCTTTTTCATACGCCTGAAGATTATTGCTTTTTTGCCTGGCTTTTTCCAAATGTTTTAATTCATTTTTCTGCTGAAAATAACGCCGTTGCAAATCACCCAAATATTTGGCAAAAGGAGCGATAAACGGTAACGACAATACCGGTAACAACTCTTTGAGATTGGCGCTGAAATTACTCAAACTCAAAAACATAATTACCAGAGTAATCGTGAGAACCAAGCCCACCAACGGATCCAAAATCAAGGCCACGGCAAAGAGCAAAAAATACAGCAAGAAGAAAAAGGGCGACACTACCCCGCCGGTTGAAAACACAGTAGAGGTAATGATAAACACAAACAGCCAAGCTTCAAAATACAACATGCCGCTGGAATGACCAAACCGGCGCTTGGTAAAAAAGTAGATGATAAAAAGCAGCGCCACCAGCTGCAAATCGTATTTAGCAAGAGAAGAAACGCTGAAGATTACGGCTAACACCAAAGTGAAAACAACTCCGATAATTTGAAAAATCAGTGGTTTTTTTGGCATATTCTCATTATATAAGATTAAAAAAAGAGAAAGTCACAAAATCTTGCGGTGTAAAAACTCTTGTGTCTTTAGGAGAAACAAGGTTACATTGAGACTATGAACAATCAGGCATTACCCAAGCTCTTACTATTGATTATGGGTTTGGCGGCTTTTTCAGCAGTGATCGCTTTAACTGGAATTGTTCAGCTTAGTAGCCTAAACAAGCCGGCTCTTAGCCAGTCCCCGATTAAAATCACCCGAAACCGGGCCCCAGCCAATCCCTTAATTATTGATGTGGAAGGCGCGGTAGAAAAACCCGGAGTCTACGAACTAAAAGCCAACAGCCGTTTGCTTGACGCCATTAAAAAAGCCGGCGGCCTCAGTAGCAGTGCTGACAGATATTTGATTGCCAAAACCTACAATCTGGCTAAAAAACTAGCGGACGAAGAAAAAGTGTACATGCCATTTTGGGAGGAAAGAGACAGCAATGTCTTAGGAACCTTTACCAGTGATTTGACTTATATTAATTCTGCCAGCCTTACCCAACTGGAACTGTTGCCTGGAATTGGGCCGGTGCGGGCGCAAAAAATTATCGACAGCCGGCCCTATAGCCAGCTTGAAGAATTAATCAGCAAAAAGGTGCTGGGAGAGGCAACTTTTGCCAAACTGAGCGGATTAATTGGTTTGTAAATGATCGATTATTTGGTCAGGCCTTTTTTCCAATATTTACCCACTGATCTGGGGGCAATAGCCGCCGCCATGATTTGGGGCCAAAAGCAATATTTAACCAGCCAACAGTATCAAGTTTGGCAAACAACCGGCTTATTGCATCTACTGGTCTTGTCTGGCCAAAACATTACTTTATTGGTCAATTTTCTGCAAATCTTTACCAAACGCTTGGGTCTAAAATGGCAATTATTGATTACTATTCTGGTGGCTATATTTTATCTGGTTATTTTTGGAACCGAAGCGCCAATTGTGCGCGCTTCTGTGATGGCTATTTTGAGCTCGCTGGTTATTTTTGAACAAACCACGACCCCACCTTTATATTTGTTGTTGTTGACTGCTTCTTTAATGGTGATTGTCAAGCCAGAGTGGCTAACCAGCTTGTCTTTTCAGCTATCGTTTGCTGCCACTTTGGGGATTTTGGTTTTTTATCCGTATTTTCAGGCCAGATTTAAGTTCAAATCGGCACTCTCGAAGATGTTTTTTGTCTCGCTTTCGGCCCAACTCTTAACCACTCCCCTTTTGCTAGTCACTTTTCGGGAAATCTCAGTTCTGGCTTTATTCATTAATACTCTGGTGGCGTTATTAGTGGAGCCGATTATGCTGGTAGGCATTATTACCAGTTTGGCCGGCAACTGGATAGACATAATTAATATGGCTTTAAGTCTGATTTTGTTTGGCTTGCTGGGAATACTGAACTGGCTGGTGAATGTTTGTTACCCGCTAAGTTTATTGATGCAATTGCGGATATGAGAACAATTTTGATTTTGGTAATCATAGGGGTCGTTTCGGCTATTTTTGTTCTATCCAGCAATCAGGCCAGGACCGCTACCAGAATCGTTTTTTGCGACGTGGGCCAAGGCGACGCCATTTATTTACGCCTGGATTCACAAATCGATGTTTTGATTGACAGCGGACCTTATTCTCAAATAATAAGTTGTTTAAACCAAGAGATGCCCTATTTTGACCGCACTATTGAGCTGGCTTTTCTCACCCATCCGGAAAAAGATCATTTTGGCGGCTTTCCCTATCTTTTGGGCAGCTTCAAAATCCAGGCGCTTTATTTACCCACATCTGTTAGAAATAATTTGCCGTCAAACGAGCCTTGGCAACAATTCTGGCAACAGGCAAAAAATAACATTAATGAAATCAATTATCTGTCTCAAGGAGACGAGATCAGTATCGGCACAAGTTTGTTTACTATTCTTTGGCCAGAAGCAACGTCGACAGAATCCAAAATCCAGGAATACAATAATTCGGCTTTGGGAATTTTGGCTCAGGTAAAGGATAAACAAATTCTGCTGCTGTCGGATATGGACATTGCTCCAGCCGAAAGAGCGATCTCTCAACTCAATCTTAACGTGGATATTTTCAAAATCAATCATCACGGCTCAAAATATGGCCTTTCTCAAAAATTATTAAAGTTAGCAGACCCGCAATTGGCAGTGATAAGCGTGGGTAAGCAAAATTGGTACGGCCACCCGCACAACGAGGTTATTCAACTATTACAAAGCCTTAACGTTCCCATCAAGCGAACTGATAAAAATGGAAAGATTGTCCTACCGCTCTATTCCATTCCCGATATGGATTAGGCGGAGAGGAGGATCCGGCGCATTTCCTGAAAAATATTCCAGGCTTCGGCGCCAATCCAGGTTTGGCCAACTAATTCTTGTGGCAGGCCCGGATCGGTTTTCAATATTTCAATATATTTATTGACAATTTTTTTGAGCTTTTCCTCACGTGAAAGCGTTTGGTCTGAAAGATACTCGTGCCATTCTTTAAAGATCTGGCGATACTGTTTCTCTACCTGACTGATATTCCACACCTTTTCAATCAAAATTTTTAAGTCTCCGACTACCGGCTTGCCTTCAAACGCCTGAACATAATCAGCAAAGGCCGGCTGGGTCTTGACTAGCGCTTGCAAAGCCGCGGCCACCGGATGCGGAGTGAGCCAAAAAGACCGGTGCCAAGGGCCCAAACCCCAGCCACTGATTTCCCGGCGCAAACTGTCGCGCAAGGCTCTTTTTTTCTCAGGAATTTCGTAAGTAATAATCCGGTAAAAACCATCCCAGGGAAAAATCGTGAAACGCACATACGGAAAAGATAATGACAGCTCAGCCAAACCTTTTTCTGTAATCTGATAGCTGCCAGACTCATGTTTCACAATTACCTCGTCCGCCAACATCTGGCGAACTGTGCCACGGGAACGCGGTGAATCAGCCGGCAGCGAAAACACAGTTTTGATCTTAGCATTGTAAATCAGATGGGGTTTATCTTTGTCCAGTAAATATAAAGTGAGCAAAGTTCTTGTCCGCCGTTCTTTAATTGAAGCTACCATTAATCATAAAATAACAAACGTGAATATTTTTGTCAAGTTTTAATAATGCGCTTGACAAATATCTCAAGCTTTAATTAAATGATGGTATATGAAAAAGATCTTGAGCTGCCTCCTTATTGGTTTGGTTTTTGGCCAATCTTTATTTTCTTTTACCTTAATCAAGCCTTTGAGCGTTGACGACGCTGTGATTACGGCGGCCAGCGCGACGCTTTCTAACCCCAGACGTTCCTATTATGCCTCAGTGAGCGGCCCGCTGGTTGCTAGTACTGCTATTATTCCGATTAAAACCAGCGGCGGCACCGGACCGGAAACAACTGTTGCCGGTTTATTTCCTGGCGACACCGTGGTTATCGGACCAAACGGTGACGAAACTGTGGCTTCGATTCCCTCTACCACTGGCTCGAATTTTGTCATTGACGGCGGCCTTAATGTGGGCGCCAGTGACAACACTGATATTATTGCCACTCAAAGCGGCACTTTAACTGTGACTTTTACCATTGGTTCGGCGATTCCGGCCAATGGCTATGTGGAACTAGTCATTCCTGATCCGCCGTCTAACGGTAACGACGGCAAGCCGGATTATAACGCTACCTTGGCCAATCTTGGTTTTGACGCTAATGGCATAGCCAACACCAACACCACCACAAGTGGCGGCACTGGCTGTACCTGGAGCGGTACCGAAACTTTCACTGCCGGTACTGGTGCCGGCCATACCTATTCTTTTGTAACAACTACTCAATGCACTGCAGGCACCATTACCATGACTGTGGGTGATGGGACGACTGGCTTAGTGAATCCGGCCAGAGTCGGTGCAATAGGCTCAGCTGATATTTATCAAATGAATATTTACACCAAAACCAGCGGTGGTGTGATAATTGAATCTCGCGATGTGTCGGTAGCCATTGTTGAAGGTGTTTTGGTTTCGGCTAATGTTGACGAAACTTTGTCTTTTACTGTGGCTGGCCGTGCCTCTGGCACAACCTCCTGCAATATTGCCACTTCAATTACAACTACTGCCACCACAGTTCCCTGGGGCGTGCTCTCAACTACTTATGCCGCCGGCACTCATAATGCGGCTCAACAATTAACCTTAAGCACTAATTCTTCCAGCGGCTACAAAGTATATGCTCAAGAAAACGACCAAATGGGCCTAAACGGCAATACCTGTACTGGAGCGGCTCCAAGCGCTGGCGAGTATACTTTTGTAGCTGGCACTTGCATTCGCGACATTCCCACAGCCACTCATACCACTGCTTTTGACTGGGGCACCCCAGGTACTAATTATGGCTTGGGTTATTCTTTGGAAAACGCGACCGGCACGCCAGCCCAATTCCTTTATAACGACAGCGGTACTTTTTATGCCAAACAGTTTGCCGATAAAGAAGTACCGGAAAGCGAAACCGACGCTGACGCACAATTAATGGTCGAAACTACCGGTCCGGTAGCGGCTAACAGCGTTTATGTTTGTTTCCGAATCAACATTCCCGGCGACCAACCCTCAGGCTATTATTACAATATTGTTAAGTACACAGCCGTACCGATTTTTTAAACATGAAAAAAATTATTTATTTTCTTTTAATCACTTCCCTATTCTTAAGCTTGACCGGCTCAGCTTTGGCTCAAGAAAAGTTGCAGATGATTGTGGGTCCGGTGCGCCAGGAGATCTTCTTAAATCCGGGTGAAAACGATCAGGTGGAAATCCGTTTTTACAATCAATCCGAACGACCGATTACCGGACAACTAACTGCGGTTGATTTTATTGTGACCAGTTCAGACGGCGCGCCCACTCTTTTGGACGACCCCTCCCAAGCGTCACCCAAATTCTCCGGCACCAGCTGGATCAGCTTGCCTTACGATCAGATTACCATTGCCGCTACCAACCGCGTTAATGTGCCTGTTTCTATTCAGGTACCGAATAATGCCAAACCAGGCGGCCGCTATGTGGCCATTTACTTTCAGCCAAACAACAACACACCAACCAGCAGTGGTTCGGGTGTCGCCTCCAGAATTGCCGGTTTACTCTATATCAGAGTCAATGGCGAAATTACTGAAAACGCCTTGATCACCCGTTTTTACAGCCCGAGCTTTTTTGAATACGGCCCAATCACAGTCAACACTGAGATTCTTAATCGCGGTGACTATCACATTACTCCCAAAGCCGTCATTGCCATGAGCAATGCTTTTGGCACGCTCACTGACCAGGTTTCATTAAGAGATGAAAACATTTTTCCAGACGCCACCCGCATCTTTACAAATGAGATTGGACCAAAATGGCTTTTTGGCCGCTACAAACTTTCTCTGATGGGATCATATGGCACCAATGGCAAATCACTTGAAGCAACGACCTATGTGTGGGTGATGCCTTGGCGGATTATTGCCATCGTGATCCTAGGTATTATTTTGATCTATATCTTAATCAAAAAAGTAATTCTCTCTTCTAATGAACAGGTGTCAGAGCTGGAATCGCGGCTAAGCAAGGAAGAGGAAGAACTTGAAGAACTCAAAAAACTCTTACGCAAAAAGAACGAATAAGTTTATCCTACTAAACATGAGTTGTCTGCAAAAAAGACCAATAGTTTTCTTGATTAATAACTTGAAAACTGGCTTGAGGATAAGTATCTAACCATAGTTTAGGAGGGGTTTTTTGGAATTTTTGCCATTTTATTTCATAAGCCCAAAGTTTGCCTTCTTTTTCTTCAAGATAATCTATTTCTTGCTTGGTCCAGGTCCGCCAAAAAAAACTATTGGAAAATTGTCGCTGCGCCTGATTAAGTTTAATCCTTTCGGCAATGACAAAATTTTCCCATAAAGCCCCGATATCGTTACGTAAATTTAAAGGATTAAAGTTATTAATAATGGCATTTCTAATTCCTAAGTCCCAAAAATAGATTTTGCGCGATTTAGAGATCTCTTTGCGTAAATTGCGAGAAAATGGCCGAAGCGTAAAAATAACAAAAGATAGTTCGAGCAAACGCAGATAAGTTCTGACAGTTTTTTGATCAATCCCCAGCAAGCTACCTAGCTCAGTATAGGAAACCTGGCTACCAATCTGTAAAGCCAATGCTTCTAAAAGACGTGGAATGAGCTCGTTATTACGTAAACCTTGATACTCTAAAGCATCTTTATAAAGATAATTTTGATAAAGGTGACGTAGGGTTTCCTGAGCTTCTTCAGGCATATTAACTACTTCAGGGTAAGTGCCAAAACGCAGACGAACATGAAGTAAACGCTGAGCGGCTTGCGGCTCCTGATGAAGCTCTGATAATAGTAAGGGGGCTAGATAAAATTCCCGAGCTCGTCCTGTTAAAGGTTCTTTGATTTGGTTAGACAGATCAAAAGATGAAGAACCGGTTGTGATTATTTGCTTACTACTATTATCACTAATTAGTTTTAAGGTTAAGCCAATATTTCTGACTCTTTGTGCCTCATCAATAATCACTAGGGTTTTATTACCTAAATAATTAATTAGTTCGGTTGAGGTTTTATTAGTTAAGGCCTGCCGGACATCAGGTTCATCACAATTTAAATATACACTCTGTTGAGGAACTTCTGACATAATTTTTTTTACTAAAGTAGTTTTACCAACTCGACGAGCCCCATAAATAATAATTATCCTGTTTTTGAATAACTGTTTTTTGATTTCTGGTTCGATTATTCGTGAATAATACATAGTTTTCAGGAACTTATTCCTCTAAATTAATATAATTTGCAGGAATTGTCAAGTTCATTTAAATCATATATACTTAATTATTATGCGCAGAACGCAATTTTCTCTCTTTTGTTTGTTTTTGTTATTGGGACTGATGGTAACGCCGAGAATTCTCAAGCCAGAACAGCCTAAGCCGGCAGTACTGGCCGACGTGACTAACTCTGCGACTGTGGTTACCCCAACCCCCACGCCAGTGGTTACCAGCACCCCAACCCCGACGCCAACTTCGACTCTGACGCCCACTACCACCCTGACGCCCACGCCAACCACAGTACTCTCTAATCTGGAATTATCTTTTGTTGTCAACCCGCCCTTAAACGGCTCATATTATGTCGCAGACGAAATTATCACCATTACTATTATTTATCGCTCTTTAACACCAATTTCACAACCGTTGACTCTGTCGCTTAATTATCCCTTGGGCCGGATCAATGACTCGCCCCTTGACCTGATTGAAGCTCTAAGCTATATCAGTGGCTCAGCGAGCACCAGCCCTCAAGGAGCCACGCCCAGTATTAATTTAAACAGTCATCTCATTACTTGGAACATCGCTTCTCTAGCAAGCGCCAGCAGCCCCAGCCAAGTCAGTCTGAAACTACGAGTACTGGAAAACACGGCAATTACTGATCCAGTGCTTAATGACCTGATTTTGTCCAGCGTTTTTGGCACTACTAAGTTGCCAGATCAAAAAACCACCCTTAATCTTTATGGTTCATTTGTTGCCCAGGTTTCCCCGACTCCGGCAATACCACCAACACCCAAGCCGGCTGAGGAACCCGAACAGTTTTTTGTGTATTCTTTGTTTGGCTATACCTCAAGCCATGCCAACGTGCGCTTAGAAGGGCTTAAGTTACTGGAAGGCACCAAAGCTAACCAAGATGGTTATTTTGAGTTTGTTAATTTCAGAGCTTCCAGCCGCAATCTGGAGTTTTGTCTGCTGAGCGTTGACACCGAAAACCTGGTGTCACCGCCTCTTTGTGTTCCGGTGCCACCGGTTGAGGCTAACCGCAAATACGGACCCTATTTGTTGCCACCGACAATCAGATTGGATAAGGGCGATATTAAGACCGGGCAGCAAGCCCAAGTGAACGGCAAAACCATTCCCGGAGCGAGCGTGAATCTTAACGTCTTTGATCAAGCAGAAAAGCCTTTGGCTATTTTAATTAAAACAGCCTATGCCGCCACCAAACCCGAAGTGATTAAGCTTGATTCGGCTTCAGACGGCAGCTTTAGTACCACTCTAAGCGGCACTAACCCAGGTAAAAAGCGCGTTTTTGCTCAATCAACTTTTAATATTGAAGAAAATGAGAACAAAACTCCCAAAAGCGTGACTCTGACGCTCAACATCCTTAGCCTATTCTTGGCCTTATTAATCCAATTTTTGGGCTTATTCCGGTCTTTGTTTAGTCTTAACTTTATTCTGTTTTTGCAGTTTTTACTCGTCCTTTATCTCTTGCTGAGACGGCGCCTGATCTTTAACTGGCTAAGCCTGATGCACCACAAACGGACTGCCATTATCCTTTACCGGCAAAACAGTATTGTGAAAGCAGAAAAGAATTACTGCCCGCTTTAATTGAATTTGATTTTTAGAGCCTGGCCAAGCTTAGTATTGTCCAGTACCGCCTCAATGACGTACTCGCCCGAAGTGGTGGTTGAAAGATCAAAGATGGCCCGACCATAAGAGTCTGTCAGTGAATTAAGCTGCTCAATGACTAATTCCGGCGACTTGCTAAGCATTACCGGCTGATTGGCCACTCCCAAACCCTGATTATTGAGCACAAAGACTGTAATTCGGATCCTGTCGATGCTATTAGCCCTGGCCACAATTGGCGAAGCAAAAAGATATGAGTTTTCGGCTGAATAATTACCGCTGCCTGTCGCTCGACTTGAAATAATCAGCCTGACATTGGCAAAGACGCTCATCAACAATAACATTACTAATAAAACTGCCAAAGCCGGAAAAAGACGCTTATTCATAGCTTAATTATAGTAAACTGACAAATCTAGTCAAGTAGGGCCAAACACTAGGACAAGCGTAGTATATCCATATCCTGGCACTAGTGGTAGCCTGGTGCTAATAAGCCTAAGAAATTAACCTGAAACTATAAAAAAATATACGCTTACTAACAAATACATCACTATAAGATAATAAATTAGGATTGGATTGCCAAGACAATCCAGCGTCTTACTATAGGCATTCTTATTAATCTTCTCGTTCTATAGGATATCCAGTATTTTGGTAAGGGCAAAAAACATTATAAAGAATATATTATAGGTCTTGATACAGTTATATGCGCTTTAAATGAACCATTTTTTCCTGCGGTAATATGTATAAATCTATGTAAAACGTATTACAGGATAGTAGTTGATGTTTTTTGATAATGTATCTAAGTATATCAGTATATATTAAAATGCCTCTTGACAAATATCTCTTCTCTATTAATAATGTATATATGTTAAATACTGATCATAATACTGCCAGTTATCAAGCCAAATTCGCCGATTTCCTATTGACCAAAAAGTATGGTAGTTTGTCTGTGAAAAGTTATCTGGCGGATTTGGAACATTACTTAGATTGGGCTGCTACAAAGATTAAACGAGCTAATAGCAAATTAAGCAACCATAACTCTTTAACAACCTTTTTCAGCTCTAGGGCCTTAGAACAATATCTTTTGGAAATTCAAGGCTCGGAGAGTCCTTCGGCGATTAAGCGAAGATTAGCAGCGCTTTCTAGCTTTCTAAAATACGCGTGTGCAGAAAAATGGCTTAATAGCAGCCTATTGAACGTATTTAAGACTTTAGCAGAGACTACTCACCAAGCGCTAAAAACCACTGATCAGGTACTGTCTGATTTTACTTTGCATCTACAGGAGAAGCAAACTCCCAAAAACAGCTTGCGTAGCTATGTGGCTGACATTAAAGAGTTTTTAACCATTACAAATTAATTGCTTGATATGAAACTTATCTACAACCTTTGGAAGCAACTAGACCCCTCAAGCCAAGGAAGCGCTTATCTGCCCATGCCCAAGGAAAGACTGCCAAAACTGGATTCTTTTATCAGCTTTAGGCTGAGGAGCAAGTGGGCGTTTCGCAAATATTGATTGATTAATCACTCCGACGCCGGCACATAAGCCTGGTCGGAGAAATTAGCCAACCATGAGCAAACAAAGCCATTTTTTCTCGACCAAGAACCTAAATACATATCGAAATTCTTTAAAGAATAAGGGCTATTCTGTAGCCACAATCAAGCGAAAAATTGCGTCCGTACTTAAATTTGCTAATTGGGCTTACGAAACAGGCCGAATCCACCATAATCAGCTTCAGGAAATCCGGAAAATCTTGGCTTCTAAAACAGGCTCTAATCGCCCAAATAAAACACGAAATTGGGCACAATTGTTATCATTTGGCAAGCTGGTATCTCCCAGCCGCCTGATCAATTTGCTTGGCTTATTGCTTTTGCTGGCTTTTGCTGTCGGGGCCGGTATTGGTATTTATAACCAATTTTTTAGTCGGGCGCAGATCAACCTGGCCGCTCAACCCGGCCCGGTGCGTGCCGGCCGGATCATTAACTTTCAGGGTTTTCTCACTGACAGCAACGGCACACCGATTGTAAGCTCGATCAACATGCGATATCGGCTCTACAACGCTGCATCTGGCGGTGATGTTTTGTACGATACCAGCACCTGTTCTGTGGAACCGGACAACGATGGCATCGTAAATGTTTTGATTGGCACTAACTCTCCTACCGGTGGTGCCTGCTGGGATGGCAATGAAATTCCGGCTGAAGTTTTCTCCATGAACCCTAACGTTTATCTTGGTGTGACAGTGGGAACAGATCCGGAGATGACTGACAGACAGCAAATTGCTAATGTGGGTTATGCTATCAATGCGGAGCTTTTGCAGGGCTACCCACTAGGGACAGGATCAGCTTCAGTGCCATTTATCAATGGCGATGGTGATCTGCTAATTGGGGCCGCTACCCCTAGTGTGAGCTCGATCAATACCAGCGCTAACTTCCGACTCTCAAGCGCCAACGCCATCACGATCGTTTCGGCTGGTTCTGGCGACCTGGTTTTACAAGCGACTGAAAGCGGCGCTATTAATCTGCGAACCGGAGGCGAAACCGATGCCAATTCTCGGCTCTATATTGCCAATAACGGCAATGTGGGGATTGGCACAACCACCCCAAGTAGCAAACTTGATGTCGACGGGGCAGTGACTATGACCGGCTTTAAGCTGACTACTTCTCCAAGTGCCGGCTATGTCTTAAGCTCAGATGCCAATGGTGTGGGAACCTGGGCGGATGTTTCCTCCACCGCCGGCCCGTGGACTTTGTCCGGCAGCAATCTCTACCCCGACTCCACCAGCTACAACGTCGGCATTGGCACCACGGCACCAAGTAGTAAATTACATCTGAATGGTGGCACTGGTAGTATAAGTACTGGAATTGTCTTTGGTGACGCTGATACTGGTATATTTGAAAGTTCTGACGATAATCTATATATTCAGGCCGCCTCCAGTGGTTCAATCCAGCTCCGAACTACTGGTAACGCTTGGGTAGCTTTTGCCGAAGGTGGCCACACAAGTTATAAACCATTCAGAGTAGATAGTACTTTTACAGTTACCGGCGGTGGCCCTCATTATTTTAGCACTGGCAACGTTGGCATTGGAACTACAAGTCCAGGCGCAAAATTACATATCTCAGGAGGCGGTATGCTGTTAGATAATAGCTACTACGTTTATGGAAAAGATACCGGTGGAACAACAAGAACATTAATCGGAGTAGATGGAAATAATTTTACCAGAGTTGGTAGTACCGGACTAAGCGACCTGTACTTGGATGTTGGAGGAGTAAGTGCTTTAATTGCAAAAACCACAACTGGCGATATTGGAATTGGAGACAATAGTCCCGATGCAAGATTGGAAGTTTCGGCAAATGGTGGCGCCACTGACTTATTTAAGCTCTCAAGTGATGACAGCAATGACGGTAACTTGTTTATTGTTAACAACAGCGGCAATGTGGGGATTGGCACAACCACCCCAAGTAGCAAGCTTGATGTCGACGGGACAGTGACTATGACCGGCTTTAAGCTGACTACTTCTCCAAGTGCCGGCTACGTGCTTAGCTCAGACGCTAACGGCGTGGGTACCTGGACCGATGTCTCCTCTACCGCCGGCCCCTGGACTTTATCCGGCTCCAACCTCTACCCCGACTCCACCAGCTACAATGTTGGTATTGGCACAACCGCTCCAAGCTCGACTTTAGAAGTAGTGACGTCTGGCGCAGGCACAGGTTCGATAAAATTACGATCTTCTGTATACGGAGGCTATATTGATACAACAACCGGTAGTTCTACTGGTCACTTGTATTTAATGCCTGTAAGTCGAACAGTATATTTGGGAGATAACTCCTCAAATGACTATTCGCTAGGTATTTATGGTACTTCTGGCAATACTGTAATGCTACGTGCTAACGGTGCCAGTTTTTTAAATGGCGGCAACGTGGGTATCGGCACCACGGTGCCTGCATACAAACTCCAAGTTGCTGGAGATTTTAGAGCCGGATTAACCTCTACTAATCGATATGTTACCATCGGTTCTTCTGGAGTACTAACCAGCCGCTATGACGACGACGGCACTGAAAATGTTTTAATCGCTGAAAACAGAGGTTATTCAGTGGGCAACGAAGCTGTTGCTCTACTTTTTAATATGTCGACCCAAGGCGACTATACAGCCTTAGGCGCTGGCCAAATTATTGTGGCAAAAGAACAAGCTTGGACATCGGCTGGCACACAGGATTCAAGTATGTCGTTTTTAACAAGACTGGATGGAACACTGGCTGAAAAAATGAGAATTGCGTCTAACGGCAATGTGGGGATTGGCACCACTGCCCCAGCTGAAAAGCTGGATGTAGCGGGCAACGTGCAATTTAGTGGCGCCCTCATGCCCAACGGCAGTGCCGGAACCAGTGGCTATATGCTGCAATCCGCCGGCGCCGGCGCTCCCCCCACCTGGACTGATGTTTCCTCCACTGCCGGCCCCTGGACTTTGTCCGGCTCTAACCTCTACCCCGACTCCACCACCTACAATGTGGGGATTGGGACAACGGCTCCAAATCAACAGTTAGAAATTACAAAAAACTTTAGATTACCTAGTACTACCTACAATAGTGGAAATCCATATGGAGTAATCTATAAAGATGGGAATAGCTTCCTCCATGATTTTAATCATGGCTACAATGGAACTGTTACCACAAGTGGTGGTAATACATTTTTAGGTATCGGGGCCGGTAACTTTACCATGGGGTCTACGGCCACCAACACCGCTCATGGCTCATACAATACTGCTGTGGGTTATCAAGTTCTTCAAGCTAACACTACCGGCTTTTATAACAGTGCCCTTGGTTACCAAGCTCTCTTTTCCAACACCAATGGAACTCAAAGTACTGCCATAGGGTGGAAAGCACTCTATAATAACACCACTGGTGGAACTAACAGTGCGCTGGGCTCGGAAGCTCTCGTTGCCAACACCACCGGATACGATAATGTTGCTGTGGGTTATCGTTCACTCTTTGCAAACACCGAGGGACGCAGTAATATCGCCGTAGGTCAGCAAGCTCTCGTTGCCAACACCACCGGAATCTATAACACTGCCGTAGGTTCTCTAGCCCTCTCTAGTATCACCACTGCTAACAGTAATACTGCAGTAGGTTTTTATGCAGGCAAATTTATTTCCGGTGGCGTTACCGCCAATCAAACCTCAAGCAGTTCTCTCTATTTAGGATATGATACCCGAGCTTTAGCCAATGGTGACACTAATGAAACCGTCATTGGTTATAACGCAACTGGTATTGGTAGTAATACTGTAACTTTGGGAAATGACTCGGTTATCAAAACAGCATTGAAAGGCAATGTGGGGATTGGCACCACGGCTCCAACCGAGAAACTAGATGTAGCGGGCAACGTGCAATTTAGTGGCGCCCTCATGCCCAACGGCAGTGCCGGAACGAGTGGCTATATGTTGCAATCCGCCGGCGCAGGCGCTCCCCCAACTTGGACCGATGTCTCCTCCACCGCCGGCCCCTGGACTTTGGCTGGGAGCAATCTTTACCCGGATTCCACAAGTTACAACGTGGGGATTGGAACAACTGCACCAATTACTTGGTTGCATACTAGTAATTCCGGCTTAACTGCCAAAGGCAAAGCTCTGGCAATATTTGATCAATACGAAAACCAACCAATATTAGTAGCCTCAGCCAGCGGTTCAACCAAGTTTATGGTTGATTACAACGGCAACGTGGGGATTGGA
>MGBO01000021.1:271654-271991 GCA_001788295.1 Candidatus Roizmanbacteria bacterium RIFOXYC1_FULL_41_16
TCATGTTATTGGTACCAACGATGCCGACAATTTATTAAAAGTTTCCACTCAAGCAGGCACAGAAGTAATGAGAGTTAGAAGTGCATCTGCTGGAAACAATGTTGTTTATGTTGGAGGATATGCAACCTTACAAATGGTTTCAAATACCGCATACTTTGGTTCTGATGCTACCGGGGGCACGTTTTTAGGGGCAAACAGCAATCCTGTTAGTGTTGGAATTGCTCCTACCACAACCCAGGCTCTGTTAATTTCAAGCCAAGCCACAACACGAAAAGGGCTTGTAATTAAAGGTGTCACATCACAAACCGCTAGTTTATTTGAATGGCAGAACTCAACT
>MGBO01000022.1:0-19616 GCA_001788295.1 Candidatus Roizmanbacteria bacterium RIFOXYC1_FULL_41_16
CGAAGCACGTTGGTTTTTTTAACCTTGGCCGTGTTCACGTTATTTTTATAACTTTCCATATTATATCATAATACCAGTTCGGAAAGGCGGTTTTAAGAGTTATTTTGACAATACTTTGGCCTTATTCTGTTGATAGTACTGCCAAATACCAAAAAGATTAAACACATTCCAGTAAAGCGCCAATCCAATCGGAAAGCTGAACGAGATCCAGCCAATCATCAAAGGAAAAATAAACAACATTTGTTTTTGCATCATTTGTTGCATGGCCATTGGGTCAGAACTGTCTGAACTTTTCTTAGGCGCTTCTTTTTTGACTAATTCGGTTTTTTTAACCGGCTGCATACTTTTACCCGAAAGATAGGCTTGCAACAGCTGTAATCCAGCCGTAATCACCGGAACCAGCAAATACCACCAACCCAAACTCTGCCATTCGGCCGGAGTCTTAGTAAGATTAAGGCCCAAAAAAGATAAATTTAAACCCTCGGTTTTCAAAAAAGGCGAATAAAGCATATTATTAATATTCTTCAAGTTGGCAATTTCACCACTGTTACTCACCACTTTAATAAGGGCGTTATAAAGACCAATAAAAAGCGGCATTTGAATTAGAAAAATTAGACAGCCGCTTCCTGGATTGATCTTGTATTCTTTATACAATTCCATCTGCGCCTGTTGCAGTTTCATTGGTTCTTTTTTGTACTTTTGCTGAAGTTTGGCAATTTTTGGTTGAAGTTCTTGCATCTTAGCCGATTGCTCAATCTGCTTTTTCATAAACGGATTAATAGCTACACGAGCAAGAGAAGTAACAGCAATAATAGAAAAACCGAGCGTCCCAGGTAACCCAATTAAAGAAAAAAGCTTATAAAAAAGCATGAGGGCATTCACAATTGGAGCAATCAAGACAATTTCAAAAATGTTCATGAGACAATAATTATACTCGTTTCATTTCAATTTTGTAGCCTAAATATTGCTTGACAGGCAAAGGAGCTTTATATATAATGCTAGAACTTTATGAGATTTATTTAACTCGGGCAGGATGGCGAACCTCATTCTTGGTTCTCCAAAAAAACCCAGTCACAGAAGTAGTGTAACTTAGCAGCCGTTTGGCGTGCTGCGATAGCTCTTTTAGGCAAATATCTGGGCCTGTAGCTCAGTTGGCTAGAGCGTTCGCCTTGCACGCGAAAGGTCACCGGTTCAAATCCGGTCAGGTCCACAGATTGAAAAGGTTTTTTTAAGAGTAGTAGAGAGTGATGAGCTCACTACTACCCCTAAGAAGGCCGCTTGGGCCTTTGGCACTTTAACAAGCAATTCGAAAATATCAAACGAAAAGTCTTTTTGTTTTGAATTTTTTTAGCAGAATACAGGGATTGGGGATACATAAAGCAAATGGTGGATGCCCTGGCACTAGAAGCTGATGAAGGACGTGTGCTAAATCACGAAAGCGTCGGTGAGACATTATGCAGTCATTATCAACCGGCGGTTTCCTAATGGGAAAACCCACTCTTTCCGCAAGGATCGAGTATCCCGATGCTCTTTAAGAGCCGTCGGGAGGGGAACTCGGGGAACTGAAACATCTAAGTACCCGAAGGAAAAGAGACCTATATAGGTATTCCGTTAGTAGCGGCGAGCGAAAACGGAGAAGCCCAAACCCCGCCTTTGGCGGGGGGTTTCGGACTCTGCATCAATATTCTTTTTCAATATCAGAACGTTTTGGAATGGACGACCATAGAGAGTGAAAGTCTCGTAAGGCAAATTGAGAAAGAGTATGCGGATGTTCCAAAGTACCACGAAGCACGGCAACTTTGTGGGAAGACGGCCGGGCCACCGGCCAAGGCTAAATACTTCTAGTGACCGATAGTGAACTAGTACCGTGAGGGAAAGGTGAAAAGTCCCCCGGAAGGGGAGTGAAATAGTACCTGAAACCGTTTGCTGACAAGCAGTCAGAGCCCCGCCTCGGCGGGGTGATGGCGTGCCTATTGAAGAATGAGCTAGTGAGTTTTCAACTGTCGCAAGCTTAATCCCATAAGTGGGAGGAGGCATAGCGAAAGCGAATCCGACCTTGTGTCGGATAGGTCTTAAAAGGCCTTCGTGGCGGTTGGAAGACCCGAAACCAGGTGAGCTAGTCATGGACAGGGTGAATCCTGATTAATTTTGGGAGGAGGCCCGAACCCGTTGCCGGTGAAAAGGCTTGGGACGATCTGTGATTAGGGGTAATATGCCAATCGAACCTGGAGATCGCTGGTTCTCCTCGAAATGTGTTTAGGCACAGCGTTAAATCTTAAACTTTGCAGGTAGAGCTACTGAATGAAGCTGGGGACTTTATTGTTCTCAGCCTCAACCAAACTCCGAATTACAAAGCGTATGATTTAGCAGTGAGTCCGGCTCGGATAAGCGAGTCAGGGCAAAAGGGAAACATCCCAGATTTCCGTTTAAGGTCTTTAAATAATTTCTTAGTGGTAAAGGAAGTAAAAATCCATAGACAGTCGGGAGGTTGGCTTAGAAGCAGCCATCCTTTAAAGAAAGCGTAACAGCTCACCGAAGAAGGATTTTTGCGCCGAAAATTATCGAGGCTAAGTTATTTACCGAAAGCGAAAATTGTCCCACCTTTGGTGGGATAGTGGTAGAGGAGCGTTCCGCTGACAGTGAAGATAAACCGTAAGGTTTGTTGGAGTTTGCGGAAGTGAGAATGCTAGCATGAGTAGCGTGACAATCCCGATGAGAATTCTGGACGCCGAAAGTCTAAGGTTTCCTACGCAACGTTCGTCGACGTAGGGTTAGGCGGAACTAAGGCAAACCCCGTTTATGACGGGGGTAGCACGATGTACAACTGATTAATATTTCAGTCCTTTTAGTGGGTTTTGTCTCTAAATTGACGGATTTGTAACTTTCAAGCATCACCATTTGATCATGTGATGTAGACGATTCTGGTCGATAGACCGGAATTGAATCAATCCTCTCGCTTAGGTGAGGGGAAAGTTGAGGGGAAGAATTCCCAGAAAAGGTTTAGAGAGTCGCCCATTGAAATCCGTACCGTAATCCGACACAGGTAGACTGCCAGTAGACTGGTAAGGCGTGCGATTTACAGTAGTTCAAGGAACTCGGCAAAAAAGCTAGGCGTAACCTTTGGGAGATGCCTTGTCCCAACCTCGCAAGAGCGTTGGGATCGCAGCTAATGTTTGTCAACCGACTGTTTAACAAAAACACAGGTCTCTGCAAACCCTTACGGGGAAGTATAGGGACTGAAACCTGACCAGTGCCGGTAAGTTAACTACTGGGAGTGATCTCCACTTTTATAGTGGAATGAGCTCCTGGTATAAGCTCCGGTAAACGTCAGCTCTAACTCTGAGAGTTCTAAGGTAGCGTAATCCCTTGCCGGGTAAGTTCCGGCCCGCATGAACGGACCAACGAGTTGACAACTGTCTTGAACTGCTAATCGGCGAAATTGAAATGGCTGTGAAGATGCGGCCTACTTGTACCAGGACAAAAAGACCCCAGAAGCTTTACTGTAGCTTAATATTGAGAAGAGATTTCTGACTGTCGAGCGTAGGAGGGAGCCTTCGGGCATCAATGGAACACCTCTCTTCAGAAACCTTGACTCTAACCCCTTTTTTAGGGAGACCATATTTGGCGGGCAGTTTTGCTGGGGCGGCAACCTCCAAAATTGTAACGGAGGCGTACAAAGGTACCCTTATTCCGTAAAGAAACCGGAATTAATGTGTAAAGGCAGAAGGGTGCTTGACTGCAAGGCAAACAAGCCGAGCAGAGACGAAAGTCGGTCTTAGTGATCCTCGATTCCGCTGTGGTAAGCGGAACGGGCTTAACGGATAAAAGCTACTCTGGGGATAACAGGCTGGTCGCGCCTAAGCGTCCATAGCGACGGCGCGGTTCGGCACCTCGATGTCGGCTCATCGCATCCTGGAGCTGTAGAAGGTTCCAAGGGTTGGGCTGTTCGCCCATTAAAGCGGTACGCGAGCTGGGTTCAGAGCGTCGTGAGACAGCTCGGTCTCTATCCGGTACAAGCGTTTGGATTCTTGAGGAGGCCCTTCTCTAGTACGAGAGGACCGAGAAGGAGCAATCCCTGGTGTACCAGTTGTCCCTGATCTGGGGCACTGCTGGGTAGCTAAATTGCTATTTGATAAGTACTGAAAGCATCTTAAGTACGAAGCATACTCTAAGATAAGGAATCCACAGGTCCCTCGAAGATTACGAGGTAGATAGGCGGTCGGTGTAAGTTCTGTAAGGAATTAAGCCAAGCCGTACTAATGACCAAACCCCATTCCCTGTATTTTGCTACAAAAACAGACTTTATTTGATTATTTTTGAGACTCCGGTTGAATACTGCATTGCTTTTTTTGGGCGCTCAACAATCTTTTTTGGCAAGTTAAACTTTTTCCCCAAAGCTCTGGATAAATATTTTTCCTGACCATTTTTATTGATGAATTGAGGTGGGACTGACAGACAAAAGTCAATATTAACTTGCTCTAAATAAGGATTAATAACATTAATGCCCCATTTCTGAGCCATGGCCGTGTCCCGGATATGATCAATTTTCAAAAGCGGTAAATCCGTTCGAATTGCTTGTTTCAAAGTCTCGCCAGACAGTTGACGATACTTACTATAACCTCCCAATAGAATATCTGGACCTTGTCCTGTAAAAATTGTTTTAATGTCTTTTTTATTCGCCGCCTTGAACAGCCAATAATAAACACTGGCTAAAGCCATTTGCATTGGATTAGTTTCCACCCCGACTTTATTAAGTAATTGTTTTATCTCGTCCTGAACTGCTAATAAATTCTCTCGAGTCACCTGCACTAAAAACGGGTTTTTTTTTAGGAATTGAGACAAAATAGCTACAAAATCATCATCGACACTTTTTTCCGATTGTAAAGAAATCAAATATGAGTCCGGGAAATGTTTATTAACCAAACAGGCAATTAAGCTCGAATCGATTCCCCCAGAAACCAGAACGCCAATTTTTGAATTGCTGATTTGCTGTTGATAATTCCTAAACAAATCGGCCAGAATCTGTTCGTATTTGTTTACCCAAGCTTTTTCCATGCCTCTATTTTATATAATACCCCTATGTTTTACCCCCTTAATTTTCCAAGAAATAAAGAAAATGAAATTTTAGCGATATTAAAAAAATATGAGCAAACCGGAAAGAAGCTAACCGACGGTTTATCAATTTCTCGCTGGCAAATGCGTTTCGTCCTGGAGCGCCATCAACAAAAATTTAATCCTGCTTTTTATCAACAAGTTAACAAGCTGTTGATTAAAACCCGAGTTCGATCCGCCAGTGGTATTGTCCCAGTGTCGGTTTTCACCAACGGAGTTGGTTGTCCGTTTAATTGCGTCTATTGTAGCAATGAGCCCGATATGCCCAAAAGCTATTTTAGCGATGAGCCGGCGGTAATGCGTGCAATCCGCAATCACTTTGATCCGTACAAACAGGTCCAAAGCCGGTTACAAATGCTTTATCTGTCTGGCCACTCTCTAGATAAAATTGAATTGATTATTCAAGGCGGTACTTTCTCATTTTATGATAAACCATATCGGGAATGGTTTGTTCGGCGCTGTTTTGACGCAGCTAACACCAATGTTGCTAAACTCATCAAAACCGGCAACACTACCGTTTCAAAAAGCATCTACCTATCGCAGGCACAAAGAAAAAACGAAACTACTTCGCAACGAATTATCGGCCTCACGGTGGAAACTCGACCGGATTTTATCAACCCAAAGGAAATCAAATTTTTGCGCACTCTCGGTGTCACTCGTGTCGAGATCGGCGTGCAAGCTCCGGACGAAAAAATCCTAAAATTGATTAATCGCGGTCATGGACTCAAAGAAATTGTTTACGCCACCAAATTACTCAAGAATGCCGGCATAAAAATCACTTTTCATCTGATGCCCGGTTTACCCGGAAGCAACTATCGCAAAGATCTCAAAATGCTTAGGGAAATTTTCCAAAATCCCAATTACAAACCAGACAACATCAAGTTTTACCCAACTAGCGTCGTCAAATATTCAAAGCTAGAAAAATGGTATCAACAAGGAAACTATCAACCTCTCGACGAAAAAACCCTAACCAAACTTATTCTCGCTTTCAAAAAAACCATTGTTCCGCCCTGGGTCCGAATTCAGCGCTTGGTGCGCGACCTTACGGTAAACGACATTGTAGTCGACTCTTTTCCTTCCAATCTTCGCCAAAAAATTGAAACAGAACTGAAAAAGCAAAAAATTCGCTGTCAGTGTATCCGCTGCCGCGAAATCAAGTCAGATAAAAAATCAACTCGGCTTAAACTGGAAATTCTTACTTATTCTGCCAGCGACGGACAGGAATATTTTTTGCAATATATAGATTCCCAAAACCGGCTTTACGGTTTGCTCAGACTTAGGCTCTTTGACAATCAAGCGATTGTTCGCGAACTCCATGTGTATGGAGAGGTTAATCCAATTGGAAAACGTGATCAAGCCAAAACCCAACACGCCGGATTGGGTCAAAATCTCTTATACAAAGCCGAACAAATAACCAAGAAACATCATATTAATCAACTAGCCATTATTGCCGGCATTGGCGCCAGAGAGTACTATCGACATCTTGGCTATCGGCTCAAAAATACCTATATGTTAAAATCTTGGCAATGAAGTATTTTATTAAAACATTCGGCTGTAGCCAAAACAATGCCGATTCAGAACGGATTGCCTCGAGCTTTAAAGCCAGGGGATACCGTAAAGCCCGTTCGTACAAAAGTGCTGACGTCATTGTCATCAACACTTGTATGATTCGCAAAGCCGCCGAAAACCGCGTCTACGGCTTAATCAATAATTTAAGCAAGCTCAAAGAACAAAAACCAAGTCTAAAAATTATTGTCACCGGCTGTATGGTAGGCATGGCTTACCGCGATAGTACAGGCAAATATCTTCTGCGACTCAAAAAAATCATGCCCGCAGTCGACGAGTTTATGCCCATCGACGAAGTCGGTTTTAATCATCAGCCGGTCCGTATGGATAAAAAAACCGCGCTTGTTCCTATTTCAAACGGTTGCAATAATTTTTGCACCTATTGTGTGGTTCCTTTTACCCGTGGTCGCGAAATCAGCCGTCCTTTTCAAGAAATAATTGACGAGTGCCAAAAACTCAAAAAACAAGGTTATTCCGAAGTCTTGTTGCTTGGCCAAAACGTTAATTCTTATGGCGCCGATCTTGTTACCAAAGGCCATTCCATTCCCGAAATGGAACCGGTATATGTTAAACACTTGGGCCGGCTGAGGCTACCAACTCTGTTTCCACATTTACTGGAAGCAGTCGCCAAATTTGGGTTTAAAAAAGTCGATTTTATTTCCAGTAACCCCTGGGATTTTTCCGACGAGCTCATCAAAGTCATTGCCAAGTACCCCAATATTACCCGCACTTTGCATTTGCCGGTGCAGTCCGGTGACAACATCATACTTAAACGTATGAACCGCTGGTACACAACAGCCCAATATTTAAAGTTAGTCAAAAAAATCAAAAAAGCAGTCCCAAAAGTGCAGTTTACCACTGACATTATCGTTGGCTTCTGTGGCGAAACTGATCAGCAATACCACAATACCGAAAAACTTTGCCAGCAAGTCAATTTTCAAAAAGCCTATATCGCCATGTATTCACAGCGACCATTTACTGCCGCCACTAAAGTCCTCAAAGACGATGTCCCGTTTCCGGTAAAAAAAAGACGCTGGATGAAGCTGGATACTCTGGTCAACAAATACGTTCACTAGCCCAACCGCGACCGATAAATTTCCGACAAAAAAATGGCTGTGGCAACCGATACATTCAGGCTTTGCACCATTCCCTGCATCGGAATATACACCTGATAATCACTAAGTCTAATCGCTTCTTCTGACAAGCCAGAATGCTCGTTGCCTACCAGCAAAGCCACTTTTTCAGGCCATTTAAATTCATAAATATTTTTTGCTTGTTTACTCAAAACAGTAGCGATAATTTTAAACTTTTGTTTTTTCAAAGTGTCCAAACAATCACTGGTTTTTCGATAGATTTCAAAATCCAGCCACTTATTGGCTGTTGCCGAGCTGCTTTTGCCAATTTTTTTGGGATTAAACGGTTTCTGTTTGTCAAAAATCAAACAAACTTTACCCACCCCATAAGCTTCACAGGTTCGCCAAATTGCCGCCGCGTTATGCGGATCGTAAATATCCTCAAGCACTACCGTTAAATTTTTCTGCCGGCTTTGCATAACTAAGTTTATTTTATTAAGCCGTTTTTCCGTGGTCATGAGATTTGTCTTTAAACAACCAATAATTCATCACTAAGCACCAAAGCGATAAATCAATAATAATTATTTTCTGGAAAAGCCCTTTATAAGAATAGCCAATGCCAAAAGACCGAGAAATAAACCAAATAGCTCCGGCAATAAAGCTGCTGATTAATACTCCCTTGGTATAAGGAATCAGTTTTTTCCAATAAGGCAATCTTGCCATTTTTTTCATCATCATGATTACTCCCAAAGGAAACATAAACAACGCCGCCACTGTCGTTCCATAATGAATTTTGCCGGAAAAATTCACTTTGGCAAAATCCACTTGTTCCTGATCAAATAACATGTCGGTCTTAAAAATCGCCAGAGTCAAGACTCCCAAACCATAAGCCAAATAAAACCAGAAAACCCGACTGAAATACTTCCCAGTCAGGCTTTTACTAACGCCCAAACCTGTAGCCAAACTGCTCAAACCAAAAAATAACATAATTAAAGTATAAATTTGCCCATATTTACCAAGCGCCAGGGCGCTCACGGTATTCACGCATTGATTATAGTTGGGGGTAATCAAACTCAAAACCATTACTGTCAACATAAACAAACTCAGGCCTAACAAACCAATCAAACCCATTGTTTTTGGTTGCAATAGCTTTCTACAACAATTCATATTAGCATTCTATCACAGTCTATTTCACAACCTTTCTACATGATATAATTGAGGTGAATTTGCCCGGTAGTTTAAAGGTAGAACACCGCGCTCTGGACGCGGGGATCGGGGTTCGAGTCCCTGCTGGGCAGCAAGGAAGAAGATGAAAGAGGTCGAGAGGTAGCGCTTGATCGTTTCTAACCTTAGACTAAAACGAGCAGGAACATGAATAAAATCACTAAGAAAATTAATCAGCAAATACTAGGCGCATTTTTTTTATTGAGTTCATCTGCAATTTACGGTTTATTTGGGATATTTTCAAAACAAATAGTTAAATTTGGTTTTTTTTCTCAAGGATGGATACGTTATCTAATAATCCTTTTGATAATTTCAGTCATGTTTATTTCAGGAAGATTAAAATGGAAAAGAATAGAGAAAAAAGATGTTAAATGGTTTCTTACTTGGATTTTGCCTGCAAGTTTCCAACCAATATTAACTTTTATTGCCTTTACTCATTTGCCCATAGGAATAACTTATTTTCTAATTTATGCAACCATGATTACCGGAGGCATTGTTTCAGGAAAAATTTTTTTTGCTGAGAAATTAAATGCGAAAAAATGGATATCAATTTCTTTGATCCTAATTGGTTTAATATCTATATATCGAACTGATTTAACTTTGATTAATAATAAGTATATGCTGTTGGCTCTGCTATCAGGATTAATTGTTGGTTTTTGGAATACTCTCACCAAAAAAGTGTCTACTAATTATGGCGAATTTCAGATGATTTTTCTGGACAGCTTCTCAACTTTTATCATCAGTTTAATAGGATATTTTTTTATCAAAGAAACATTGCCAAACTTCTCAAATGTAAATTCTTGGTTATGGATTACAGGTTTTGCAATCTCAGGAATACTATCCTCGTTTTTGCTGATACGTGGATTTAAGTATATTGATGCTCAAAAAGGCAGTTTAATTTTACCAATGGAGTTGGTATTTGCTTCAATTTTTGGATTTTTATTTTTTGGCGAAGTTTTACATCTTAATATTTATTTGAGTGGACTACTTATTTTCATTGCTGCAATATTACCCGTACTCGATTTACCTAAAAGTAAAATGGTGTAATTTTGTATGTGGTATTTATATATTCTCCTTTGCAGGGATAATAGTTATTACACAGGCATTTCCAACAATGTAGATCAGCGTTTCAAAGATCATCTCAAAGGCAGGGGTGGAGCCTACACCCGCAGCCATCCTCCCTTAAAACTTATTTACAAAGAAAAGTGTGTTGACAAATCAACTGCTCTTAAAAGAGAACTTCAGATAAAAAAATGGTCAAAAGCCAAAAAGAAAGCGTTAATTACAAATCAACCTTAACTTTCCTTTTCATCTCATTAAGGAAAATCTGATTTTTTTCTTTCTCTTTTGTTAGCTTCGGAGCCGGTAATTTCTCTGAAATATTAATTGAGCCATGAAAATGAAACTCAGTTTTATTAAAAGAATTAGATACAGAAAAGCGAAAAAGATTAGTTAATGTTGTCTTAAATAAATCCTCAAAAAGTCGTTTCATCTCTTGCTTAATTCAACTACAAAAACTTCGCCAACATCCGGAATTGATAGTTTCTTCCAGTCATGTCTTTTAAAATTACTCCTGAGATCTAATTTATTGCTTTTGATAAAAGAAGTAGCAGCAAGAGTCGCTGCCTTTCTATCCTTAGTGACTTTAAGCACGCCGTCTTCTTTATTATTTATAAACTTGAGGGCAATAGCCCCATTGCTACGATCATAAAACAAAATGCAGTATTTGAAGGATAAAATATTATTGACTCTACAAAATCCAGCTGACAATCTAATCAAACCGGACCGATTTATTGATATTCTAGTATCGCCCCTAGCAGGAGCTCCAGTAAATCTTTCAAAATTATATTTGATAATCATTCGTTCATTATATCAGGCGAAAATCTCATGTCAAGCAAAGTTCACGCTAATAATTCCACGAGCTAAACTAAGGCCACAGAACAATTTGCAACGAGTGTATACTATTCATATGGACATTTTTATCCGACAAGCCCGACCAGCAGAATGGGATAAACTAGTCGATATTTACCGTAGAGAAAACATAAAAAGCGAGTTGGAGTTAGTGGCCAAACACGCTCAGAAAGAGTTTCCGGAAATAGGTACCAAACGCCTAATCTGGTTCGCCGAAGAGGGAAGTCTAGTGATTGGGGCAATTCAACTAGTACTCAAATCGGAGCAGGTAGATTTGGCTAACGGTCAAACAACAGCAATGATTCACCACCTTCGAATTGCGCAAGATTATCAGACAACTGGAATTGGTTCGCTCCTAAATAAAACAGTGGAGCAGGAAGCAAGATTAAGAGGAATTAAAACATTAACACTCGAAGTTGAGAAGATTAATCATAAAGCCAGAGAGATCTACAAACATTGGGGTTACCGATACTTTCGAGCAGGAAAAGACCCAGCTGAAATAGTAATGATAAAGTCTCTGGGAAACAACTAACAATGTGTTGTTCAGCCAAAACGATGTTTTTTAAACTGTGGCAATCCCCTATAGAATGTCTAGAGATAATTCACCCGCTTCAAGAATAACTTCAAGATTTTAGTAATTGTAGAAGGCTCTCGCTCACTTCTATTTCTCCTAACTTCATATGCTCATTTCTCTTTCTCGACGCTCTTTCTCCCGGAAACAATACTTCCTCAAAACCTTTTGCCCTAGGGGCTTTTTTCAGTTCGGCAATTGCTTTTTCCACATCGGTCTTATAGTCATTAATTGAACGAAACAATACGGGATTAATAAGAATATAAAAACTGCTCCAACCACCAGGGATGGCATAACCGACAGAAGATCCCGTCAAAGCACCAGCCAAAAGCTGAATCACAAAAGCTAATCCAGAACCTTTGTGTCCGGCAATAGGCAACAACCCACCTTCTGTAAGTACTTTTAGGGGGTCATTTGTAATATTCCCATCACCATCAACTGCCACCTTGTCTTTTAGTTGCTTCCCTTCGTTCTTTGCAATAACCACATCTCCCATTGTTGTTAGTGAAGAGGCCATATCCAATATCACCGGCTCAGTAAAAGTGGGAATGCCAACAGTGAGGGGATTTGTCCCAAAAATTGCCTTGGTCGACCCGTAGGGAACCAAATCACCGTATATACTGTGAAAACCAATAAAGATTAAGTCATTACTTGTTGCCTCTCTGGCATAAGCGCCAATAAACCCTGTCGCATACCCTGCATTTTTTATTCCTACTGATACAATCCCGCCTTTCTTTGCCATAGGAATTGCTTGTTCAAGGCTTTTATATATAGCATAAAAGCCAGCTTTATACTTAGCGTCTAAAAAAAGTGAATTTGGAGTTTGTTTAAGTATCTGTATAGCCTCACCGCCAACTGCAATTCGGCGCCCCAAATTCTCTGAATTAACAAATTTTCTGATAGAAACCAGGCGCGAAAGTCCATGGCTGCGCCTTCCAGCTAATTCAGCTTCAATTAGGTTTCTGGTTATGAGGGTCTTTTCTTCTTCAGGGAAACCAAGATCGCCGAGGATTTTGAAACAAAGTTTTCTTGCATTAACTATTTTTAGCTTCATTGAATAAATTATATCATCGTATAATCTATAATCCACCCCGGAAGCGACAGCGCCCTCACTTCAAAATCTATCTTTAATCTGTTAATTCAAGAGTGGTCACCTTGGAAGCAGTGAGTTGCGTTTTAGAATTGCGGACATTTTTAATATAGAATTCTCTCGACATTAACTTTTTATAGTCATAAATTTTTTCAGTAAATTCAATACCAGCCAGATGATCGTACTCGTGTTGAATAACTCTTGCCAATATACCGTCGCAACGAAGTCGAAATTTTACCCCATTCTCTCCCTGAGCCTCGATGGTAATTTCCTTCGCTCGTTTAACCGGCCCAAAAAGGTTAGCATCCATCACACTACCGCAACCTTCATAAATAATATTCGTCTGAGAAGAAAACTTAATGATCTTCGGATTAATATAAATTCTTATTTTGTCATTAAATAATAGTTTTCTAGCCTCTGTTTTTCTGGGTTGAGTAATAAATATTTTGTAGTTTTCGCCAATTTGTGGAGCAGACAATCCAATCAAGCCGTTTTTCTCCATGGTGTCTTTAAGATCCTGAATAATTTTCTTAATTTCAGGAGCAGAAGAATTGATAATTTTCTTGTTCTTGGCTTTTAGTCTGGGATCACCAATTTGAATAGTGGTTCTAATTGCCATATATCCAAATTATATTCCTACCTAGAGTAAAAAACGAGCTGATTGCAATTGATTTGCTTTTCTCAAACTAACGGGTGTATTATGAAATAAGATGAAACTTAAAGCTAAGATTTTATTAATCGTCAGCTTTCTTTTAATTAGTTTTTCTGTTCCAAGAGTGGCTCACGCCGCTAACCTCACAAGCGTTCTAAATTCAGCTACTACCGTTGTCACCAATATTCAGGAAAAAATTGAATATTTCTTGGCTTTTAAGATTGAAAATAAAGTTCAGGTTTTGGAAAAACATGCGGATAAAAGATTGACTTTGGCTCAAAGCTATATCAACAAAAAGGATGATCAAAAATTGCAAAAGGTGATACAAAGCTATCTTCAGATAAAAAACAAGCAAAATGATTTGTTGAGAAAAACTAATAATGAAGAAATTTTGGGTGCAGTTGAAAATAAAACAATAGAACAGCAAAAAAGCCTAGAAGAAATTAAGACAAAGATTAATGAACTCGGGAAACAAAACGTTGTTAAAATTCAGGAACAAGTTGTTAACCAAGTTGCGAACAAAGTAGTGGAGGTCAAAGGATCTGAAGGGAAAACTGAATTTTTTGAAAAAGTTGAACACGTCTGGGCGCCCGGGACAGGGCCAGGAGGAGAAGCGGGAGTTGTTTATGAAGGTGGTGAAAAATTGATATTTGCGCCAGGAACTTCCTCTGGCAGCGAAAATGCTACTTCTGATATTAAAACCGTAGAAATAAAAACCGGCGGGACAGTAAACGACCCGGTACCAGTTCAAGATGGCCCTAACTATGCTCCAGGAACCTCAGGAAACAGCCCAGGAAATACATCCACTGGAGAAACAGCTAATCCAGGAACCGATGGCAGCAAAACCTGGATTGATCCATAAATAATTATTAAAACTTTCTTGAGAAAAGGTTTATTTTGGACCCTCTTTATTTTTTTAAGTCTTGTTTGTTTCTCTTTTTTCAATACAGTTCACGCCGAAGATTTTGCTCCCGGGAGAGTTATTCCCAAACTTCCCAAAACCATTAACGATCCAGTACTCACTGATGGCAAGGTCTATCCCTTTTGGGGGCCTCTTTGTCAGCGCTATACTTACTCGGTAATTTATTCTGATAAAAACGGCCGGCCACCACAATATATACAAATATATTTTAATGGCCAAATGATTAATATGGAAAAAGAGGATCCAAATAATGCTGATTATCAAAAAGGGGTAAAGTATATTTTTCAAAATGTCCCCACCAAATACGGATCCAATTTCTATTATTTTGAAGCCTCCAACGGTCTAGGCAAAGCCCGCGCTTCAATTATTGACTCACCGGATAATGGGCCGGTTCTTTTTGACTCTGATTTCAAAAATAACGAAATCGTGGTGATTAATACAGCCACCGGCAAAGTACTTTGGCGCTATTCAACTGGAGCAGAATGGGTTGGCGCAGTCGCTTTATCAAATAATGGGCAATTTCTGGCCGCTCAAACCTCTAATCATGTTTATCTTTTCAATACCCAAAGCAACAAGCCGCTCTGGAGTTACCAAAACCCAAATCAAGCCAGTATCGGCGGCGACGTTAAGGGTGGAGTCGCCATTTCTGCAGACGGAAAGCAGATATTTGCCGCTTTTTATGGCCAGGCGCTTTATTTTCATCAAGAATCCAATCGGCCGGTCTGGAGTTATAATTTAGAACCGCACGGTGGCGGAGCTTATGGAGTTGATATCAGTCAAGATGGACTACATGCAGCCATCGCTATGGCTGGGTCAGAATCTGATCAAAATACCAATGTTCTAATTCTTCTTGATCAGAGTGGCCAAAAACTGTGGCAATATCACGCTTCAGGCAACTGGCACGAAGTCAGCTTCTCGCAAAATGGCCAATTTTTAGCCGGTAGCACTGGCTGTCCGGATCGGCGCGGCTATCTTTTTTCGATAAATTCCCCCACCCCAATTATTAGGTCCGAACCACTTTCTCAAGAATCGCCGATTGACGAGGCCAGAATTTCCCAAACAGGCAGTCTGGCCGTTTATGGAGCCGAGTCTGGCTATGGGGCTATTATACTTATGGACCAAAAGACTAAAAAAATTGTTTGGAAATACGATACTCCCATGAAACAATCTGTCAGGGCCTTAGCCATGACTCCGGATGCTAAATTTATCGGTGCCGGCACTTTTGGCGGTGATGTTTTACTCTTCCAAAAAAATTCAAATCAGCCTATAGAACAAATAAATATCAATTCGGCCATCGGCGCTTTTGATCTGTCGGACAATGCCTTAATTTTTGTCACCGGCTCGGCCGACAAAAAAGTCCGGATTTTTCATCAAGGCGAAAACAGAGTTAGAACAACAATCCCGCTTAACGAATACGTTGGCGAAATCGATGTTTCCGCTAACGGCCAATATGTTGCCGCCGGTACCAGTGGCGCCGTTTACTTTTTTGAAAGTATTATCGATCTCAACAACTTTCAAAATCTCCAGGAATCCACTTGCGCTCAAATAATTGAGCCCCCTCCTGAAAATACAATTATGAATAACCAGGATAATATTAATCAACCGGTACGAAACGATGATCGAATCGAAAGAGATTCTTTTGCCTGGCCAATAATAATTCTAATTTGTATTGCTACTGTCTTACTTGTCTTGCTGATTACTTATTTGGTAATTCCTCGAATAAAAAAACTAAGAGCCAAAAAAGATGTTAGTTAACGTCACTCAAATTAATCAATTTAATAGCTTTGGTTCTGTCTCTGACAATAAATTTTAATTCAGTAGCGTCTTTGGGAATTTCAAACACATACGAAATTTCTTTGGCAACATTAGGATTTAGTTTACCTGCCGGAATACTGGCTCCATACAAACTATAAAGTCTATTTTCCCCGTCTCTTAACTCAGGGTCTTTGGCGAATTTAAAATCAACCGATTGCGAACCAAGATTTTCAATTTCGGTTTTAACGATCAAAAAAACACCGGAAGTTGTCACCGTTTTGTCTTGAGCCACAATATTACTCTCTTGCTGTACTTCTTTAACAGTCATTAAAAAAGTATCTTCGCCAGAGGAAATTTTAAATTCCTGCAACAAGTTATAGCGTTCATATTTAGGCTCCTCAGGCTTAATATCACGGCCACTAATTCCAGCCAACACAATATACAGAAAAATAATAATCACCCATTTCAAAGGCTGAGTAACTCTTAAATAAGAGTGCGGAATAAAAGTTGAGCCCGAGAGAATAAAAAACATTACTCCCAATAACAAATGGCCTCGCCCAACAGTCAAAATACCGGAAGTAACAAAGAAAAGAAGAACAGTGGCTCCAATAATAAATTTAAAAATACCTTTTAAACTCAGCTCTTTGGCTGGTTTTTGATTAGCATTCCCCATATTAATTAATAGTATCACATTAAAAAGTGTGTTAATCTAAGTCAATGAACATCGGCAGATATCTCTTTTTATTTTTGATCATTGCTGGTCTGATCTTAGGTAATTCTTCTTATGCAAAAACTAAATCACCCTTTTCTTTGGCCAAGCCGCCGGCCAAATCTCTAAAAGGCCAAATCATTGACTATGCCGGTGAAATCAAATATCAGTCGCGTACCGCCACGCAATCAGCCAAACTAGTCAACTTTAATCGGCAAGTTCAGCAAGGCGAAGACTATTTTACCGGAGAAGAAGCAGCACTGACTATATTTTTTAAAAATCATTGTCGTCTTAATATGAAAGAAAATACAGAGCTAAAAATTATCCAAACTTTGCCCAAAACAGTGGTTTTTTCGCAACTTAATGGCGAGATCCAATATCAGGTTTTGGGCAAAAATCCAATCAGTATCAGAACCGCCTATTTACTCACCGAGCTTGAGGGAACCGGATTAATTACCAGAGATAGCGAAAAAAGCCTCGTCACAGTCACAATTAAATCCGGTCAAGCCAAGCTCGCTTATAACGACCTTAATTACCAAAGCAATACTCTCACACTCGAGGCTGGAGACAGTTATGTTTTTAATTACGATACCCGGCAAGGGGGTCGAGAATAGTTTTGCCCTCATAGCCCAAAGCCCAAACCGCCAGTCCAGCCAAACCATATTGTTTGGCCAAATTTACTTTATATTGTGTTGCCCGCTTGTCCGGATAAAAAACTTGGTGATAAGTGCCAGTATCTTTGTCAGGATAAATAATATAAGTTTCTTTATCTGTATCATCAAAGATTGGCTGCAAATCCGGATTATCATTCAAAAGCTTCTCTGCTCTTTGGTTGCTAATTACCAAACTAGTGCCAGCAATGGTGGCGGAGCGGGGAAGATTACTGATAGTCTCCCATTCATAGCCATAAGTCGGAATTCCCAGAATAATCTTTTCTGCCGGCAGTTTTAATAAGGCTTTTTCAATGGCTGTAACCGTATCAAATTCGGCAAATATGCCGGCTCCGGTTCCTGGCGCCACGGCACCGGTGACATAAGAACCGCTGTAATGATAGTCATAAGCCATGATAATAATTTTATCCACGTATGGCGCTATGGCAAAGGGGTTAACCAAATTGGTCTTTTTGACTAGTGAAAAGGCAGTAATATCTATTGATAAACTTTGTATTAATTCTGGATTCAGATTGTTTCTTACGGCTTTAACAAATTCGGTAAATTGCAGTCGGGCAGATGGAGAAGCTTCGCTCACTTGCTCAATGTCCAAATTAAGTTCGGTAAAACCATATCTTTGCACAATCGGTTTAAGGCTTTTGAGCAGATTGCGGGCATTCTGTTTAGGATTTTTAATAATTTCAGCAATGATTCCATCGTCACTGGCAAAAACCGCTAGCGACAAAGTTAGTTCTTTATCTTTGGCGGTTTGTAAAAACTTATCGGCTTTGCCACTAACTAAAGCATAGTAGCCCGGCTCGCTCTCTCCGGGATTAGTATATTTCTGCACCGTGCCATTATCATTCAGATTCAAGCTAAAATAAGTCAGGTTGGTAATATGCTCCGAATAATCGGTTCTGGCTCTGTTTAACAGCCAGTAAGGCAAAAAACCAATCACTTCTTTTTTAACCGGCTTTAGCAGTTGGCTTTTGCTGGTTGTTCTTAGATATAAACCACCTACCAGAATCAGAATTATTCCCAAAACTAGAATTATTTTTGGCATCATACCAAGATATTATAGTCAATGGCTGCTTTTTAATCTCAAGCTGTTTAAGACTACCGAGGTCGAGCTCAAAGCCATGGCCATACTGGCAATAACCGGGGAGAGCAGCCAGCCGGTCAAAGGATAGAGCAGTCCGGCCGCGATCGGAATACCAATGACGTTGTAGCCAAAAGCCCAAAATAAATTCTGCTTAATCACGCCATAGGTTTTGCGGGAAATATCAATTGCCTCAACCATCTTTCCAAGAGTGCCCTTAACCAAGACAATATCACCGGTATTAATGGCCACGTCAGTGCCGGTCCCCATGGCAATGCCGATATCCGCTCTTGCCAGAGCCGGCGCGTCGTTAATCCCATCGCCAACCATAGCCACTACTCGCGCTTGGCCATTTTCTCTCTGCAACTTTTTAACTATGTCCGCCTTATCCTGAGGTAGAACTTCAGCCGTCACTTCGTCAATCCCCAGTTGGTCGGCAATTCTTTGTGCGGCTAATTTATTGTCACCGGTAAGCATCACGGTTTTAATTTTAAGAGCCTTAATCAGCGCCACCGCCTCTTTAGCATCTTCCTTAAGAGTGTCGGCAATACCGATTAAGCCCACGACTTTATTATCAATCATCACAAAAGAAACGGTTTGCGCCTCTTGCTGCAAAGCCTTGGCTTTAAGTTGCCAATTATCCGAAAGATCAATTTTTTCCAATCGCAGTAGTCTGTCAGTGCCGATCAAAATCCGCTTTTTACCAATTTTGGCCTCAACCCCCAAACCAGGTCGATCTTTAAAAACAGACAGTTGCTGATTTGGTTTTTTAATTTTCGATTGCAAATAAGTCACCACTGCCTGAGCCAAAGGATGATGTGATTCTTGCTCAGCCAGATAAACAAGCTGACTATCTGTCTCAGAGACCACCTGATAACTAGTCACCTGTGGCTTGCCAACAGTGAGTGTCCCGGTTTTGTCAAAAACCAAAACCTTAATCTTATGTGACAGCTCCAAGGCCTTAGCGTCTTTGATCAAAATCCCGCGGCGGGCGGCCAAGCCGCTCCCCACCATCACCGCCGTCGGCGTCGCCAAACCCAGGGCACAAGGACAGGCAATGATTAAAACAGTGATCGCAATATAAATGGCCATGGGGACCGGCGCAAAAAAGAGCCAAATAATCAAAGAAAGAATCGCGATTGAAACCACAACCGGCACAAAAACGCTGGAAACCTGGTCGGCCAATTTTTGCACCGGGGCCTCAGTGGCTTGCGCCTCCTCAACCAGTTTGATAATTTGGGCCAGCATGGTCGCCTCACCCACTTTTTGCACTTTATAAGTA
>MGBO01000022.1:19653-21794 GCA_001788295.1 Candidatus Roizmanbacteria bacterium RIFOXYC1_FULL_41_16
AAGAATGATGCCGTCAACCGGGATTTTTTCACCCGGCTTCACTTTAATAACATCTCCAACTACGACCTCCGCCAAAGGCACCATCATTTCCTGATCATTTCTGATCACCCGAGCGTCTTTGGCCTGCAGTTTAAATAGGGAAGCAATCGCCTCAGCCGCCCTCTTTTTGGCACGACTCTCAAGTAATCGGCCCAGCATAATAAAAAAGATAATCAAAACCGCGGCTTCGTAATAAACATCGCCAACACCGGCAACATTCATAAAAACTTTCGGAAAAAAAGTAATCACAGTTGAATAAGCCCAGGCGGTAAAAGTCCCCAAACTAATCAGAGTATCCATGTTGGCAGTCTTGGCTTTCAAAGCCGAAAAAGCGCTTTGAAAAATATCCCGGCCGCCAATAAATAGGATCGGTGTGGCCAAAACAAACTGTAAAAAATTAAGCTTTATCATGTCGCCTTTGATCACCCCCAGCATCATCAGCCAAAAAGGAATGGTAGTCAAACCAATCAACATCACTTTGTGTGTCAGATGATTGGTTTCGTGATGCTGATGTTGGCTTTCAGATTTTGCCGAGTCTACCAAGTCATACTGGCCCACACTCTTCACTGCCTGCCTGATTTTGGTCAGGTCCAGTTGTTTCTCATCAAAAGCCACTGTTAATTTTTCAGTCGCAAAATTGACTTTAGCATTGCTCACCCCCTTAAGATTACCAACCGTATCTTCCAATAAAGTTTTGCAAGCCGCGCAATGCATTCCCACTACCGGATAAGTTTGGCGAATCATTAATCCACAACGACTTCAATGGGCTCCACCATACCCATCGAACAACTGATAAGATAGGTTCCTTTTTGAGGCGTAAAATTAACCACCGTTTCCGACTGATTCAGGTAAATCACCTCGTCGGTTAACCCCTTGAGATACATGGCCGCAGCGCAGCCCAAGACTTTCTGAGCTTTTACAGTCAGCTCAGTAGGGACGCCGGCTTTTAGTTTGATATTTTTTGGTAAATATTCAAAACCGCTGGCCAAAATGGTCATTTTTTGAATTTCTTGGCCATTAACTACTTTGATTTCCGCTCCCAGGCCTTGAGGATCAGCTTGAGCTTCAGCCCTTGCACTACCAATGGACCTAAAAGCAGTGTTTAAGTTGGGCAATCCCAAAACCAGCAATTGTGAATTAAGGTTATAGAGTCCCAATAAAACTACCAAAATGCCAATTACTAAATTAAAGGTTGAACCCAAAAACCGGTGATTCTGAAACTTAAGGCTGGAAAAAGAGAGAAGCGCCAGCGAAGGCAGCGTCCCGAGGGCAAAAAAGAACATCATTAATGCGCTCTTTATCATGTTGCCAGTTGCCAGAGCCAGCATTTGCGCCAACAGGGTAAAGCCGCAGGGCAGAAAAAAGGTTACCGCGCCGGCCAAAAACGGCATCAGTTTGCCCCTAAAACTTTCGGGCGCACTCAATTTGGCAGCCAAAGTGCCGGGAAGCTGAATTCGAAGCCGGCTTACTGCTCTGACACCAATCATCTGCAAACCCAAAACAATAATAATCAGAGAAACAATTATTGCCAGAATTGCGGCCGCGCTGATCGAAAGCTGAAAAGCCGAGCCCAACAAACCCAGCAAACCGCCAAGCAAAAAAAAGCTGATCAGCCGGCCCACATTAAACAAGGTAAAAGGCACTGAACGACTGGCAGTCGATTGATCCAAATATTGGCCTTGCCATTGTTTAGCCAGGCTCAGCATAAAGCCGCCCACCAGGGCTGCACAAGTGGAAAATCCCGCCACCACCCCAAAAAGCAAAAACCCCATCAGCGAAGAATTTTGATTCAAGCTCACCGACGGTAGCAAGCCGCTGGAATTCACAAAATAAAACAACAGTCCTAGGGTAGCCAAAATAATCAAGGCATTAAGCACTGTTTGCAAATCATAACCACTCGCGCCTGGCTCAACAGTCAGGCGATAGCCTTGACTCTGAAGAATCTGGTTGTATTTGTCCAGCAACTTTGACCGATTGGCTTTGTGAGTTTTTATGACCACTGTTTTCCGGTCAAGAGAAGCCTGCACACTAATGACTCCGTCAATTTTTTTAAGATATCGCTCTATCAACAACTCGCAAGCGGCGCAATGCATGCCCTGAAC